>DATLFB010000076.1:0-27810 GCA_035525285.1 Thermoanaerobaculia bacterium | reverse complement strand
GCCGGTCCGCCGACATTCTGTCGGCGATGTGGAGTGTGGCGACGCCGCTGCGCGTGGCCACGATCCGCGGCGACTTCCTGTCGGCGTTCCATGACCGTTGCCCACGCGGACTCCGTTGTGGCGCGGGCATCCTGCCCGCCGTAACGCCGGCATCCTGCCGACACCCAGAAAACACCGCGCGTCGTGCCGAACCACAAACGCCCATCGCGATCGTCGGCCGCCGACACGATCTTGTCCGTCACCAGGCCGTGACGCGCGGTGATCACCGCTGGCTTCCCGTCGCGGAACCGAATCAGGCCGTCGCCGTCGGTGACGACCCAGACCGTCGAATCATGATCCGCATCCGCCTCGACGCCGAACAGTCGATTCGAAGGAAGAGCCTTCGGCGCCGCGTGCAGTTTGAATGTGGTGCCGTCGAATTCCGCAAGTCCGACGCCCGTCGCGAACCAGAGCCTGCCATCGCCCGACTCGGCGATGGCGATCGCATAGCCGCCGATGTTCGAGCGCCCGGCGAAGCTCTCGATCTGTCCGTCGCGATGAATGCGGCTGACGCTGAAGTCGGTCGCCACCCAGACATCGCCGTTGCGGTCCTGATGAACGTCGCGAATGCCGTTGTTCGACAATCCGTCGGCGACAGTGAGCAGCGTCGTCGTTCCGCCGGACACGCGATACAACCCATTCGACGTGCCGAGCCAGCGCGTGCCGTCGCGGCTCTCCTCCATCGCCAGGATGCCCGACGGACCGCCCTTGCCTTCCTGCACCCACCTGCTGCCGTTCCAGCGATGCAGACCCTTCGCGGAACCGGCCCAGCGCACGCCGTCGCGATCTTCGAAGATCGTGCGGACGTAGTCGTCGTCGAGCCCGTGTCGCTCGTCCCAGTTGATGAACGCGCCGGAGCGGAACTGTTCGAGCCCGCCGTTGGAGCCGATCCAGATGCTGCCTTCCGCATCTTCGAAGATGGCGCGCACGGTGGGGTTGAGCAAGCCGTCGTCGATTCCGTACGCGGCGAGAGTGCTGCCGCCGAGGCGGAACAGGCCGTTGCTGTACGTGCCGATCCAGACATTGCCGTCGCGATCGCGGTGCAGTGCGGTGACCTGATCCGCCGGCAGTCCGTCGATGTGCTCGATGCGGCCTGGGACGAGACGTTCGAGACCGATTTCGGTTCCGACGAGGAGTGAGTCCGCGCCGTCGGCGGTGAGGGTGATGATCCGATCGCTGGCCAGTCCTTCGATCCGTTCCGCGATCTTTGTTCCGAGGCGATGCCGGTGAAGACCGGCGGAGGTGCCGATCCAGAGCGTGTCGCCGGATGCAGCGAGCGCTGTAATCGGACTGACCGGCAACCCGAGGCGCATCTCCTCGGCGCGTCCGCCCACGACGCGAAAGAGCTTTCCGCGCGCCGTTCCGACCCATACCGTGCCGTCGGAGACCACGGCCATGCCGCCGATGATGTCCGGACCGCCGGCGAGCGCGATCGTTTCGAACCGGCCGCCGCGATAGCGCATCAGCCCGGCGTTGGTCCCCAGCCAGAGCGCGTCTTTACCGGCGAGCGTCAGCATGCGCACGGCGATGCTCAGCATCTCCGGCGACGTCGAGCGATCGAGGATCTGAAACTCCTCGCCGTTGAACCGCACCAGTCCTTCGTACGTGGCGAGCCAGAGGTATCCGTCCGGCGTCTGCACGAGACCGCGGACCGTGCCGTGCGGCAATCCCTGCTCGACGGTCCACACCTTGCGCACGTACTGCGTGATCGCGCGGTCGGCCGTCAGCGCGGCGAGATGACTCGCCGCGAGAAGCGACAGTGCAGCGAGGAACCGAAAAGGGACGCGCATTCGGAAGTGCGGATCACGTTAGAACGATCGGAGTTGGGCGGTCAATCCGGTCGTGCTACCTTAGCGCCAGTCCCCCATCCGCAAGCGAGGAGGTCCGCCGTGCACAAACGCGCCGCGTTGTTCGCGCTGCTGCTGTCGATCGCCGCTCACCCCGTCTCCGCGGCATGTGAAGGAAAAGGCGAAGCGCCGCTTCCGCTGCCGAGCACCATCGCGCCCGAGAACCTCGCCGCGTACGAGCAGCAGATCCTCGACTGGCTGAAGGCGCGCAAGTACGCGACCGAGCTCGCGTGGTGCGGCGACAAAGGCATCCGCGATACCGGGCCGTGGATCAACGACATCTACTACGGCACGCACAAGGCCGCGCTCATCTACTACTCGCCCGCGGTCATGAAGTGGCTCGCCGGCGGCCGCACCGGAACGATTCCTGACGGCGCGATGATCATCAAGGAACAGTTCGACGCGCCCGCGGCGCGTTGGGAGAGCACGAAGCCGCCGCCCGTCAGCGACTGGACGATCATGATCAAGGACGCGAAGGGCTCCGCCGACGGCTGGTTCTGGGGCGAGCTCTGGATCGGCATGGCCTTCGACGATCACGCGTGGCCGTTTCAGTATCCGAACACCGGCTTCGGCATCTACTGCACCCGCTGCCACGCCTCGGCGGAGAAGGAGCTGACCTTCTCGTCGCTGAGCAACATCGAAGGCTTCCCTGGCGAACCGCTCACATTCCGCGTCGACGACTCGTGGCGCGACGAAGCATCGCGCCAGCCGCGACACGCGGCCGCTCCCGCTGCTCCGCCGCCCGCGCCCGTCGTCGCGCCGAATCCCGCGTTTCTGCAGACCTTCCGCTCGATCCCGCCGGTCGCCGCGAACGACGTGCAACGCATCCCGAACGAAACCTGGGATCACGTTCCGGCGTCCGCCGCGCCGGCGCACATGTTCATGACTTCCGATCAATGCCAGTCGTGCCACAGCGCGGCCATCAGTCCGTTCGGTCCGGCGATGTGGCTCGTGAACAAAGACAAGAAAGGGATCAACGTCTCGCCGTACACCGAATGGCGCTGGTCGCCGATGGGACTGGCCGGACGCGATCCGATCTTCTACGCGCAGCTCGACAGCGAGCTGGCGTATCTCGACACGCTCCCCGATCCGGCGAAGCGCGAGGAGTTGAAGCGCACGGTGATCAACACCTGCTTCCGCTGCCACGGCGTGATGGGTAAGCGCCAGCACGACATCGATCATCCGGGATCGAACTATCTGCTCGAGTACATTTTCCGCACCGGCAGCATGCCGGGTGCGAAGTACGGCGCGCTCTCGCGCGACGGCATCAGCTGCGCGGCGTGTCATCACACCGTGCGCACCACGGTCCCGCCGGGATCGAAGAAGAGCGCGCTCGAGTTCTTCCTCGAGAACTCGATCACCGGTCTGTTCCAGACCGGCAAGCCGGATGAGTTGTTCGGTCCGTTCAGGGACGACGAAATCGTCACCGTGCCGATGGACAACGCGCTCGGCGTGAAGCCGAAGTTCAACGAGTACATCAAGAGCTCGCGGATGTGCGGCAGCTGCCACACGATCGATCTGCCGGTCGTCGACGACAGCACGCCGGGCACGCACTCGATCGAGCAGGCCACGTATCTCGAGTGGCTGAACAGCCAGTATCAGAACGAGTTCGGTCCTCCGAACAAGAACGCGCAGTCGTGTCAGGACTGCCACATGCCGCGCGGCCAGCAGAACGAGCGCCTCGGCATCGACGTGAATCCGATCCAGACCCGCATCGCCATCGTGGAGGATGACTCGTATCCCGCCGCCGAGCACCGCGCGCCGGCGAACGACATCCGCGTCCGCTTCCGCACGAAAGACTTCGGCCGCCACGAGTTTCTCGGCATGAACGCCTTCCTGCTCGAGATGTTCAATCAGTTCAACGACATCCTCGGCGTGCGGAAGGGCGACTACATGACCGGCTCCGCGGACAATCTGCAGAACGCGCAGCAGAATCTGTTCGAGCAGGCCCGCAAGCGCACGGCGGACGTCGAGACCACGATGAAGATCGACGGACGCACGCTGACCGCCGAGGTGACGGTGACGAACAAGACCGGCCACCGCCTCCCGAGCGGTGTCGGCTTCCGGCGCGCGTTCCTCGAGCTCCTCGTGCTCGAGAGTCAGGACGGACGCGATCGCGTGGTCTGGAGCTCGGGACGCACGAACAGCGTCGGCGTGATCGTCGACGGCGAAGGGCGTCCGCTCCCGACCGAGTTCCTGGGAGGGCGGACGTCTCGTCCGCCCCAGGAAACGGCGGACGAGACGTCCGCCCTCCTCTACCAGAAGCATCACACCGTCATCACGTCCGACGATCAGGTGCAGATCTACGAAGAGCTCGTGAAGAACGCGGACGGCGCGTTCACGACGAGCTTCATCCGCCGCGACCAGGATGTGAAAGACAATCGCCTCCTGCCGATCGGCTGGACCGAGAAAGGTCCCGACCCATCGCTCAACGGGCGGTTCCTCGAGGCGACCTTCCCGCACGGCGAAGCGAAAAAGGATCCCGACTACCGCGACGGCAAGGGCCACGACCGCGTCACGTATCGCATCGAGCTCCCCCGCGACGTCGATCCGGCGAAGGTCAGCGTCCGTGCGTCGCTGTACTACCAGAACATCCCGCCGTACTACCTGCGCGACCGGTTCACGATCGGCAAAGGCGATGCGACGAAACGCCTGTACTACATCGCCTCGAATCTCAACCTGAACGGAACCCCGATGGAGAACTGGAAGATCCTGATCGGTACGGCGACCGCGAAGTAGCGGAGTTGTAGCGCGGGCATCCTGCCCGCCGTAACGCCGGCATCCTGCCGGCGACTTCGCTGGCTGGAAGCCAGCGACACGGCGGCCTGGAAGGCCGCGCTACAAAAAACGGAACGCCGACTGAAAGCCGGCGGTCCGGCCGACAGAATGTCGGCGTTCCGTTCACGCCAACAGCTTCACCAGCTTCTTCGGCGCGATCGCGCGATAGCTCTCCTCGATCCACGCGCGGAGCAGGTCCATCGGCACCTTCGACGCGTTCGTGAAGCTCGCCGAGACCCAGCCGCTCTTGCCGAGGCCGTAGCCGGTCGGTTCGGCGAAGGGGAGATCGACGGCCATGTCGCGCGACTGCGGGAGCTTCAGCGAGAGGCTCAGCTCCTTCTCGTTCTTCTCGCCGCCGAGGAAGACGAACGCTTTCCCTTTCACCTTGATCGCGCGATGGCCCCACGGGAAGTCCTCGTGCGCCTCGGGGAACGTCATCGCGTAATCGCGCAGCTCCAGTTCGAGCGCCTCCAGCGTTTTCTTCTTCGGCATGAACGGTATTATCGCGCGCGCGTGGCCACGAAGAAGAAGCAGCGCGTCTACATCGTCTACACCGGCGGCACGATCGGCATGCAGCGCACGCGCGACGGCTACAACCCCGCGCCCGGATCGCTGCAGGCGCAGATGGCGCAGATGCCCGAGCTGCGGCACGAGTCCATGCCGTCGTACACGATCCACGAATACGATCCGCTCCTGGACTCCTCGAACATGACCCCGCGCGAGTGGATGAAGATCGCGCGCGACGTCGCGGCGAACTACGACCGCCATGACGGCTTCGTCGTCCTGCATGGCACGGACACGATGGCCTACACCGCCTCCGCCCTCCCCTTCCTCCTCAGCGGCCTGCGCAAGCCGGTCATCATCACCGGCTCGCAGATTCCGCTTTGCGAGATCCGCAACGACGCGCGCGAGAACCTCATCACCTCGCTCATGCTCGCGGCGAGCTACGACATCCCCGAGGTGTGTTTGTACTTCGGCGGAAAACTCCTGCGCGGATGCCGCGCGACGAAAGTGAGCGCGGACGGCTTCGCCGCCTTCGACTCGCCAAACTTCCCGCCCCTCGGCAACGCCGGCATCGACATCGAAGTGAACTGGGATCTCGTGCGCAAGCCGCGGGAGCGCCGGCTGCACGTGCAGGAGCTCACGAATCCCGTCGTCAGCGCGCTGCGCCTCTTTCCCGGCATCTCGCCCGAGCTCGTGCGCAATGTGCTCCGCCCGCCGCTGCAGGGACTCGTGCTCGAAGCGTACGGCGTCGGCAACGGTCCCGATCAGGACGGCGCGTTCATCGCCGCCCTCGCCGGTGCCACGCAGCGCGGCGTCGTCATCGTCGACTGCACGCAGTGCCTCGAGGGCACCGTTGATCTCTCCGAATACGCCGCCGGCTCCGCGCTCGCTCGCGCAGGAGTCATCAGCGGATTCGACATGACCGCGGAAGCGGCGCTGGCGAAGCTCTACTACCTGTTCAGCCGCGGCTTCACGCCGGAGCGAGTCAAGCGCGAGATTCAGCGCGATCTGCGTGGCGAGCTGACCGTTCGCGTACCATTGAGCGTATGACGCGACTCCTGTTCGGTCCCGGCGCGCATGGCCAGAGCATCCGCACGCTGCAGGAGAGGCTGACGGCCGCGGGCTTCGACACGCGAGGCGCCGACGGAAGCTACGGCCCCGGCACGACGGCCGCCGTGAAGGCGTATCAGCAGAAGCACGGATTGACGGCGACGGGCGACGTCGACGACGCGCTCTGGACCGCCATCACCGGCGCGCGGATGCCGTCGATGCTCGAACGATGTCTCGGGTTGACGTCCACGTTCGAAGGACACGGCTACACGCTCGCCGAGGGGAACTTCGACGGCGCGGGAGTGACGTGGGGCATCATCGGCTTCACGTTGAAAGGCGGCGAGCTCTCGGCGATCGTGAAAGAAGCCCACGCCGCCGATGCGAAGCTCGTGTGCGACTGCTTCGGCACCAGTGAGACCGACACGCTTCTCGGCATCCTCTCCGAGCCGTGGGAACAGCAGCTCGCGTGGGCAAACTCGGTCACGACGAAGGGGAATCTCGCGGAGCCGTGGAAGAGCGGATTCGCGAAGCTCGGAGAGTCGGAGATCGCGCAGCAGTTGCAGCAGCAGCACGTGGAGAAGAACTACTTCACTCCCGCGCTGGCCACCGCGCGCAAGTACGGTCTTGCTTCGGAGCTCGGAGTCGCGCTCGCGTTCGACCTGCACGTGCAGAACGGAGGCATCCGCCGCAGCGTCGGCACGCAGATTCAGGCGCAGACCTTCGCGAGCGAGCGCGACAAACGCGTGGCGATCGCCAACGGCGTCGCCGATGCCGCGCTCGCCGCGTGGCGCGAGGACGTGCGCAAGCGGAAGCTGACGATCGCGACGGGTCAGGGCGTGGTGCACGGAGTCGCGTACGTGCTGCGCAACTGGGGATTGGACGAAGTGCCCGCTACCTGACGTAGAGCGCTCAGGGCGCGGGCCGTTAAGTTTGTCATCCCGAGCGTGAGTGAGGGACCCGGGGGCTGGGTGGCGCGATCATCGAGCCACCCGCCCGCCCAGGTCCCTCGCTCACGCTCGGGATGACATAGAGTTTTGAACGGCATGGTGACTCTTGGGAATCCGCGCAGGCCCGATCTGACGCCGGTCGACGTGGTCGCCCTCGCTGACACCGGCTCCGTTCATCTGTGCATCCCCGAGCACGTCCGCATCCAACTCGAGCTCGAAACGATCGATCAGAAAGAGGTGACGCTGGCCGACGGCTCGAGAAGGCTCGTGTCGTATGTCGGCCCCGTCGAGCTGCGTTTCAAAAACCGAGTCGGCTTTGCGGGAGCGCTGGTCATGGGAGATCAGGTATTGCTCGGCGCGATTCCGATGGAGGACATGGATCTTGTGGTCGTCCCGCGTTCGCGGACGATCGATTTGAATCCGGAGAGCCCCAACATCGCGTCCTCGATCGCGAAAGTGGCGCTGCTCTACGCCGGGTAGCCGGGAAGCCGGGTAACCGGGAAGCCATCTACAATCGAGCGCAGTGGCAAAGAAGTCGATCGTCTACTCCTGCACCGACTGCGGCGCGCAATCCTCCAAATGGCTCGGGCGCTGTCCCGAGTGCAACGCCTGGAACTCGTACGCGCAGGAAGACGCGCCCGAGACCTCGAAGCATCCCACGGCGATGAGCGCGGCCACCGCACCGCTCGCGATCGGTGACGTCGACGCGGATCTCTCTCCTCGCATCAGCACCGACATCCCCAGCCTCGATCGCGTGCTCGGCGGCGGTCTCGTTCTCGGCGCGGTCACGCTCGTCGGCGGCGAGCCGGGCATCGGCAAGTCGACGCTGCTGCTGCAGGTCGCGGAGAAACTCGCGAGCAACGGTCCGGTGCTCTACGTGTCCGGCGAAGAGTCGCCGCGGCAGATCGCGATGCGCGCGCGGCGCCTCGGCACCACGAGCGACGCGATCCGCCTCTTTCCCGAGACCTCGATCGATCGCATTCTCACGGAAGTCGAGAAGCTCCGTCCCGTCGCGCTCATCATCGATTCGATCCAGACCGTGCACACCAGCGCGAACGACTCGATGCCGGGATCGGTCGGACAGGTGCGCGACTCCGCGGGCGTGCTGATGACCGCGGCAAAGCGGCTCTCCCTTCCCGTCTTTCTCATCGGACACATCACGAAGGAAGGGACGATCGCCGGTCCGAAAACGCTCGAGCACATCGTCGACACGGTCCTCTACTTCGAGGGCGAGAAGTTTCAGAACTACCGCGTGGTGCGCGCGTACAAGAACCGCTTCGGCCCCGTGAACGAGGTCGCGCTGTTCGAGATGCACGACAGCGGGCTCGAGGAAGTCGCGAACCCCTCGGCCGCGCTGCTCTCGCAGCGCAGCCAGTCGCCCGGCTCCGCGATTCTCGCCGCGCTCGAAGGGACGCGACCGCTGCTGATGGAGGTGCAGGCGCTCGTGTCGCCGACGCATTTCCCCTCGCCGCGGCGGATGGCGATGGGCATCGACTCGAATCGCGTCTCGCTGCTGCTCGCCGTGCTCGAGCGCAAAGGCGGCACGGGATTCGCGCAGCACGACATCTACGTGAATCTCGCGGGTGGTTTGCAGATCGACGAGCCCGCGCTCGATCTCGCTGTGGTCGCGGCCGTGCTCTCCTCTCATCGCAATGTGCCGCTCGCGCACGACATCGCGCTCTTCGGGGAGGTCGGCCTCCTCGGCGAGATCCGCAGCGTCTCGCAACCCGATCTGCGCGCCCGCGAAGCAGCCGCGCTCGGTTTCAAGCGCGTGGTCGTTCCACAGTCGAACGCGATCGAGATCCGCGCCGATCTCGAGGTGCTCCCCGTGCGCCGGATCGAAGAGCTGATGAACGTCCTCTTCGAAACATAGCGGCGGTCGGTACGCCGACTTCCTGTCGGCCGGTACGCCGACTTCCAGTCGGCGGACCTTGACGCCGATCGGAGATCGGCGGACCGGCCGACTGAAAGCCGGCGTTCCGTTTTTTGTAGCGCGGCTTTCCAGGCCGCCGTGTCGCTGGCTTCCAGCCAGCGAGCTCGCCGGCAGGATGCCGGCGTTACGGCGGGCAGGATGCCCGCGCTACAACCGCCTGGGCAACGGTCATGGAACGCCGACATCCTGTCGGCCGGTTCGCCGACTTCCAGTCGGCGTTCCGTTTTCCGAAATCGCGTTCCAGCTCGGGCCGCCGGCTTTACATACCGGCCGAGCCTGTCTAAACTGCCTTTCGTCTCGTCCCGGAACAGCCATGAACTCCAAACGTGCTCGAAGTGGGTGGGTTAGCAGGTTGATGGCTCTGCTGGCACTCACCATGTTCGTCGTCGGCTGCTCGACGACCACCGTCGTCGTGGCCACGCCGCCCCCGGCGTCGGATGACGATGACTTCAGCGAGCTGATCGCGCAGCTGCGTGTCGATCTCAACCGTCACAACGGCCGCCAGATCGCCCGTACGCCGACGCTCACCGCCACGGCGACGACGACGAAGGAGCGCAACAAGGAGTTCTCGGCCCGCGCCTCCGCGCTGTTCGCCCCGCTCTCCGGCCGCGGGATCTTCATGCCTGTCGTCGGCGTGCAGCCGTTCGATCTCTCCAACAGCTGGGGCGAACCGCGCGACGGCGGACGGCGCAAGCACCGCGGCATCGACATCTTCGCTCCGCGCGGCACGGGAGTCGTGGCCGTCGCCGACGGCATCATCAGTTTCATCGGCGACCAGCCGAAAGGCGGTCACTGTCTCTGGCTGACGACCGAAAGCGGCTCGTCGTTCTACTACGCGCACCTCGATCGCTGGGCGGCCGGCCTCTACGAAGGGATGGAAGTCCGCAGCGGCGATCTCCTCGGCTACGTCGGCAATACGGGCAACGCGAGAACCACCCCACCGCACCTCCACTTCGCCATCAATCAGAACGACGAGATGGTGAACCCCTACCCGATCCTCACCCGCGCCAGCGCGGTCAAGCGTGCGCGTGTGGCGGTGGAGTCGGGCTCGGCGATGGGAACGCGGTAACTTCCGCGAGCGGCTCCATCACGAATCGACGCCCCCGGTACCGCGGATGCGGCAGCGTGAGCCGCGCACTGCGCACGCGATGCGCGCCGTGCAGAATCAGATCGAGATCGATCACCCGCGGCTCATTGCGCACGCCGCGGCGCGTGCGTCCGAGGCGTGACTCGATCGCGAGGAGCCCTTCGAGGAGCTCGTGCGGCGTGAGCGTCGTGTAGCCGGCGACGACCATGTTCAGGAAGTGCGGCGACCCGGGAGGCGTGCCGACCGGCGCCGTCTCGCGAATCGCACTGACGCGCACGACACGCATGAATGCGCCGAGGGCATGGACCGCACGACGGAGGTGATAACGGCGGTCGCCGAGATTCGAGCCGAGGGCAATGACGACGGTGTGGAGCATGACGGTGCTGCGTGCTGCGTGCTGCGTGCTGCGTGCGACGCTTTCAACGCAGCACGCAGCACCGTGCACGCAGCACGTCTAATGCTCGATGTTGACCTCGTTCGTTAGCTCGTTCAGGTCGCTCTCGGCGCGCGGGAAGTCGTGTTTCAGCTCTTCCCCCGCACTGTGGATCGCTTCCACGATGCCGTCGGTGAACTCGCCGCGCTGGAAGCGCGCGGTCAGCGTCGCCGCGATCTCGTCCCAGAATCCCGCCGGGGCTTTCTCGTCGATCCCGCGATCGCCGAGGATCACGAACCGCTGCTCCTCGGAGGCGATGAAGAGCAGCACGCCGTTGCGCAGATCGGTTTTCGTCATGCCGAGGCGCTCGAAGGTTCGTTCGGCGATCTTGCGGATGTCGCCGTGCGACTTCGGCTGGATGTGCACGCGGATCTCGCCCGACGTCATCTGTTCCGCCGCGCTGATCGCATCGACGATCCGCTGCTGATCGATCGCTGCCACGAACTCCTTGTGCTTCATCACCAGCCTCCTGTCGCGCCGCCGCCGCCAAAACCTCCGCCGCCTCCGGAGAATCCTCCGCCGCCGCCAAAGCCGCCGCTCGAGAATCCACCGCCGCCGAACGTGACCCCTCCGCCGCCCGGGAGGAAGAGCGGGAAGATGCATCCGCTGCACCCGCCTCGGCGGCGCGCGAGCATCGGCGCTACGACGAAGAAGATGACGAAGAGGATGGCGAGGACGACGAACGGATTCAGGTCATCGCGTTCCTGCGCCTGCGAGCCCCCGCGCCGCTGCATCGGCGGCACGGGCTCTTCGCCGGTACGGATCTTCGTCATGATCGCGTTCGCGGCCGCGGTCAGGCCGCCCGCGTAATCCTGCCGCTGGAAGTACGGCGCGATGTGCTCGCGAATCACGCGCGACGAGAACGCGTCGGTGACGGTGCCCTCGAGGCCGTAGCCGACCTCGATGCGCACCTTCTTCTCCTCGAAGAAGACGAACAGCACGAGACCGTTGTCGTACTTCTTCTGCCCCACCTTCCAGCGCTCGACGCAGCGGATGGTGAAGTCCTCGATCGCCTCGTTCTCGATCGAGCGGAAGACGTAGATGATGAATTGCGCGCCCGACTGCTGCTCGAAGTCCTGCAGCTTTTGATTCAAACCGCTGGCCGCGGCGGGATCGACGATGCCGGCGTTGTCGGTAAACCACTGCTTCGGCGGCGGAGGAACTTCGAGTGCGAGCAATGCCGGCGCGATCGCCAGCAGGAGAGCGGCCGCGACGAATCGAATTGGGCGCACGGTCGTGCGCCCTTACGGATTGGTCGTCGTCGTTGCGGGCGGCGCCGTCGTCGTGCCGAAGCTCGGGAAGTCGACCGCCGGCGCGTTCTTCGCCTCGGGCGTGGTGGTGCTGAAGTACGGCCGCGCCTTGAATCCCGACATGCTCGCCACCAGCGACGCCGGGAAGCGCCGGATCGCGGTGTTGTACCCGCGCGCCGACTCGTTGAAGCGCATACGCTCGACGGCGATGCGATTCTCCGTCCCTTCGAGCTGCGACTGCAGCTCGAGGAAGTTCTGATTCGCCTTCAGCTCCGGATAGCGCTCGACGACGACGAGCAGCCGCGAGAGCGCGCTGCTCAGCGCTCCCTGCGCCTGTTCGAACTGCGCCATCTGGGCCGGATCCGCCGGCGCGGCCATCTGCACCTGTCCCACGCGCGCGCGCGCATTGACCACGGCTTCGAGCGTCGATTTCTCGAAGTTCGCGGCGCCCTGCACGGTGCGCACGAGGTTCGGGATGAGGTCGTATCGCCGCTGATACTGGCTCTCGACCTGCGCCCACTGCTGGTTGACGGTCTCTTCGAGGCCGACGAGGTTGTTGCGGACGCTGATGAAGTATCCGCCGAACAGGAGCAACGCGAGCACGAGTGCGCCCACGCAACCGAGCAGACCGAGATTACGCATGGTTAGTACTCTTCTTCTTCCTCTTCGTCCTCGGGCTCTTCTTCCCGAGCCACGGCGAAGTCTTCTTCTTCCTCACCCTCGGCGGGTTCCGCGGCCGGGGTGACTTCTTCTTCGTCGACGGGAGGCTCTTCCACGACGGCGACGCGCGCCGCCGCCGCGCGGCTGCGGCTCGGCGTGTAGGTGGGCGCCTCCTCGGCATCGCGTTGATCCGCTCCGCACTTCGGGCAGAGAGGAACGGGCTTGCCGAGGTCGTAGAACTTCGTATGACAGCTATAGCAGGTGTACTTTCGTCCGAGATCAGGCATGCGTTTCGGTGACTCCCCCTAAAAAGCGGCGAGAGCCTAGCACAAAAAAACGTGGAGGACAGGCAATCCTGCCTGTCCCGGAACGCGAGGGCAGGCAGGATTGCCTGTCCTCCACGCGCGCGTCAACGCGTCTTCGGATTCGCCTGTGCGGCGCGCGTGCCCGCTTCGCCCGGACGCTGGCCGCTGCCGTTCGCGCGCGCATCGGCGGCGAGAGCGGCGAGCTTCTGCGCCTCCGGGAAGATCTCCAGCGCCTTCTCCACCTGCGCGTCTCCCTGCAACCGGTACGGATACGACGCGTCGAACCCGTACTTTGCCGCGACGATCTCGGACTTCAGCGCGCGCTCGACGAACTTCCGATCGGCCGGCTTCGCCAGCGCCTCGCGGATCTCGTCTTCCGGCGCCACTTCCTTCTCGACCGAGTAGCGCACGAACTCCTCGACGATTGCCGGCGTGACCGCCAGATCCTTCGTCACCTCGGAATGCTTCGCGGCGTACTCGACCGCGTAGTTGAAGATCGCGCTGCGCACTTCGAGCAGCTGCGTCGTGCGCGAGAGCTCCGGCTGTTTGATCAGATGATCGGGCGTGATGCCGCCGCCGCCGTACACGATGCGTCCCGTGTCCGTCCTGAACTTCTCGCGCTGCGCGAGCGGAACCTCGGGGCCGCCCTCCGTTTCATCGGCCATGTAGTAGTCGTACACGGACGTGTAGTCGCGCTGGATGTTGCGGCCCGCCGGCGTGAAGTACTTCGACGTCGTGAGGGCGAGTCCCGCGCCGTACTGCAGCGTGTAGACGCTCTGCACGAGTCCCTTGCCCCAGCTCGTCTCACCGACCACGAGACCGCGGTCGTGATCCTGAATGGCTCCCGCCACGATCTCCGACGCCGATGCGCTGCCACGATTCACGAGCACGACGATCGGCTGATCGAATCGCTGATGCTTGCCGGGCGCGGTGTACTCCTGTGCCGAGTCGGGCGTGCGGCCCTTCGTGTACACGACCATCTGCCCCTTCTCGAGGAAGTGGTCGGCCACGCCGACGGCCGCGTCGAGCAGGCCGCCCGGATTCATGCGCAGGTCGAGGATGAGCTTCTGCATGCCCTGATCGTTGAGTTTGTCGATCGCGTCATCGAGCTCGCGCACGGTCGTCGACGTGAAGTCCTTGATGCGGATGTAGCCGACGCCCGGACGGATCATCAGGACGTTCGAGATCGAATTCGTCGGAATCGCGGCGCGCACGATCGTCAGCGGGATCGGCTCCTTGATCCCGATGCGCTGGATCTTGATGTGGACCGTCGTGCCCTTCGGTCCCTTCAGGCGCTTGACGACTTCATCGAGCGAAAGGTCTTCGGTCGCGACGCCTTCGACTTCCGAGATCACGTCGCCGGCGCGGATGCCGAGGCGCGCCGCGGGCGTGCCCTCGAGCGGCGTGATCACGGTGACCTGATCGTTGCGCTTCGTGACCAGGATGCCGAGGCCGTAGAACGTGCCTTTCTGGCGATCCTGCATGTCCGAGTACTCCTTCGGCTCGAGGAAGGAGGTGTGCGGATCGAGCGTGCGCAGCATGCCGTCGATCGACGCATAGACGAACTTGTCGGACCCGATGTCCTCGGCCGACCACGTCGTGACCGCGTTGAGGAGGTCGGTGTACTCCTTCATCCGCTTGTGCAGCTCGCTGCTCTGCATCGGCGCGCCGAAAAGGCGATTACCGTACAGGCCGCCGAGGAGCGTCGCTCCCGCGACGGCGACGAGGATGGTGAGCGAGAAAGTCCACTTTTGCGTTCTGATCAGTTTGGCCATGTCGTTTGCGACCTTATACTGCCGTCGGAACATGATTATAGGTGCGGAGTATTCGCTTTCGAGGTCCTGTTCACCCCGCTGTCACCGCAAGTGGAGGACAGGCAATCCTGCCTGTCCTTCGATTTCCGATCGACAGGCAGGATTGCCTGTCTTCCACTCCGTGACCCGCTGACATCATGTTCGGTTCTCTTGGAGTCCCTGAGCTCATCATGATCTTCGCCGTGATCCTGATCGTCTTCGGGCCGCGGCGGATTCCCGAGATCGGGCGCACGCTCGGAAAAGCGCTGGCCGAGTTCCGCAAAGCGACCGACGACCTCAAGGGCACGATCGAGCGCGAGGTCCGGCTCGAGGAGCTGAAGAAGATCACGCCGGAAGCCATGGCTCCTTTCGAGGCGATATCAAGGAGTGAGCCAGCCATTGAGCCAGCGCCTCCGCCGCCCGAGACCGATTTGCGCCCGACACCGCCTCCGCCCGACGAACCGACCGCGACCTAAGCACGCTGAATGGCCGCCGAACTTCAGGAAGATCCCGAGCGCGACCTGCCGAAGATGGGATTTCTCGATCACCTCGAGGAGCTGCGGCGCCGCCTGCTGCTTTCGTTCATGGCCGTCGCGGCCGGCTTCTTCGTCTGCTGGGCGTTCGCCGAGAAGATCTACGGCAAGCTGCAGGAGCCGCTCACGCAATTCCTCGCGCCGGGCGACAAGCTCGCGTACACGCGCCTGACGGCGCCGTTCTTCCTCTACATGAAGGTCGCGTTCTTCGCGGGCATCTTCGTCGCCGCGCCGTTCGTGCTCTACCAGCTCTGGCTCTTCATCGCGCCCGGTCTGTACAAACGCGAGCGCCGCCTCGCCGCGCCGTTCATCATCTTCGGCTCGATCTTCTTCATCGCCGGCGGCTACTTCGGCTATCGCTTCCTGCTTCCCGCGACGTGCGGCTTCTTCGTCGAGACGGGAAAGCAGTTCAAGCAGATGGTGACGGTGGACGACTATTTCTCGTTCTCGAGCACGATCATCCTCGCCACCGGCGCGGTCTTCGAGACCCCGATCCTGATCTTCTTCCTGGCCCGGCTCGGCATCGTGACGCCGGCGTTCCTGATGCAGAAGTTCAAGTACGCGGTCGTGCTCGCGTTCGTGATCGCCGCGATCATCACCCCGACGCCGGACGTGGTCACCCAGGCCGCCCTCGCCATCCCGATGATCCTGCTCTACCTGATCGGCGTGCTGGTAGCGTTCCTGTTCGCGAAAAAGGTGGAGTAGCGCGCGGTTGCCCAGTTTCCCGGTTTGCCAGCTGCAACATCACCGGGCAACCGGGAAACCGGGAAACCGGGAAACCGAAACTACCGCTCGATCTCGAACTCCGCGGCCACCGTGGGCAGCGCCTCGTTGAAGATCACCACCGTCTCCGTGATCGGAAAGAGCACGGTGTGATTGCGCTGCTGCACTTCGAGGACGACTTCGTAGTAGCCCGCGTCCTCGTTGATCGCGATCAGCGTGCCTGCTTTTCCTTTGACCTCCAACGTGCGGTTGAAGATCGAGACCTTCGATGGAATCTCCATGCGCCGAACGATAGCAAAGAAAAAGGGCGGGCTGTTAGCCCGCCCTCATCGGAATCGTTCGTTCTCGCGAATTACTGCTTCGTTTCGGGCTTCGCTTCCGGCGCCGGGGCCGCCTCTGGTGCGGGCGGCGGCGCGAAGTACGCCTCGTTGTACGTGAGCGGCGCCTTCGTCTTCATCGCTTCGATCGCCGCCTTCAGTTTCTCCTGGCGCTCGTTGCGCTCGATGAATGCCTTCACCTGGTCGAACGGCGTGACGTCGTGCGCATCGACGCGGATGACGTGGTAGCCGAACTGCGTGCGAACGACGGGCGTGACTTCGCCCACCTTCGCCTCGAAGGCCGCCTTCTCGAACTCCGGGACCATCTGGCCGCGGTTGAACGAGCCGAGGTCTCCGCCGTTCGCGCCGGAGCCGGCGTCGTCGGACTCCTTCTTCGCGACGTCTTCGAACTTTGCGCCACCGCCGACGATCGAGTTGCGCAGCTCTTCGGCTTTCGCCTTCGCCTGCTCCTCGGTCAGCTCGGGCTTCCCTTCCTGCGCGGCGGGGCTGCCCTTGAACGCGATCAGGATGTGGTGCGCCGTCACCTGTTCGTATTCGTTCTTCTTCGCGTCGTACTTCGCCTGCAGCTCGGCATCGGTCAGCGCGATCGCTTTCTCGATCTTCTGCAGCTGCGCGTTGGCGACGAGATTCTCGCGCATGAGGTTGAGCTGCTTGATGACTTCCGGATCCTTGTCCAGTCCGGCCTTCATCCCTTCCGACGCAAGGAGCTTCATGCGCACGTAGTCCTCGGCGAACTGCTTCTTGCCGGGTCCGGATGCGTACTGCTGGTACTCCTGCGGAAGCGTCTTCAGCGCGTCCTCGAACTCCGACTGCCGGATCGACAGGTCGCCTGCGGCGACAACGATCGGGTCGGCTACCTTCTCCTGCGCCACGGCCATCGTGGCCGAAAGCGCGAGCGCCATGATGGTCGCAATCGTCTTTTTCACGGGATCTCCTTCAATTCTGGTGTGCGTTTGACCGGGAGTCGGAACGGAGGGAACAGAACGTAGATTCCATGAATCATGTAGCGCCCGGCTTCAGCCGGGCGATTCGGCGGGCTGAAGCCCGCCGCTACGTTTACAGCCTGGCGAGCGCTGCTTCGATGCGCGCCACGCCCTCGCGCAGACGCTCCATCGAGGTCGCATAGCTGATGCGGACGAAGTCATCCGCGCCGAACGCACCGCCGGGCACGACCGCGACGCGCGCTTCGTCGATCAGGTATCCCGCGAACGACTGCGAGTCGGTGATGCCACCTCGTCCGAAGAACGCCCGCACCTCGGGGAACACATAGAACGCCCCGTCGGGATCGGTGCAGCAGATCCCGGGAATGCGATTCAGCGCGGGGACGAGCCACGCGCGGCGCTCGCAGTACGCGTCGTACATCTTCTTTACGTCTTCGCTCGCGCCGTTGAGCGCCTCGAGCGCGGCCTGCTGCGAGATCGTGCTCGGATTCGACGTCGAGTGGCTCTGAATCTTGCCCAGCGCGCTGATGACGTCGGGATGCGCGATCGCGTAGCCGAGCCGCCAGCCGGTCATCGCGAACGTCTTCGACATCGAGTTCACCACGATCACGGTCTCGGGATATTGCTCGAACCAGCGGATCGCGGAGACGTGCTCGTTGCCCTGGTAGACAAACAGCTCGTACGTTTCGTCGAAGACGAGGAACGCGTCGCGCGACGCGCACCACTCGACGATCTTCGCGAGCTCCGCCTCGCGGATCACGGCGCCGGTGGGATTGCACGGCGAGTTGATGATCACCCCGCGCGTGCGCTCGCTTGCAACCGCCTCGATGCCGGCGAACGCCGGCCGGAACAGATTGTCGGCGCGCGTCTCCGCGAACACCGGTCTCCCGCCGGCGAACGCGACCTGATCGGGAAAACTCACCCAGTACGGAGACGGGATGATCACTTCATCCCCTTCGCGCACGAGCGAGAGCGCGAGATTGAAGAGCTCCTGCTTTCCGCCGCACCCGGCGATGACGTTCCCGAGCGTGAGGCCGGTGCCGTAGCGGCGGTTGTAGCGCGCCGCGATCGCTTCGCGCAGCGCCTTCGTCCCGCTGGCGTTCGTGTACTTCGTGAAGCCGCGGTCGATGGCCGTCTTCCCCGCCTCCGCGACCGCGTGCGGAGTCGCGAAATCAGGCTCGCCGGGACCGAGGTCGACGATGTCGACGCCTTGCGCGGCGAGCGCGGTTGCGCGGTTGAGCACCGCCAGCGTCGGCGATTCCTGCATCGCGGTCACGCGCTCGGCGAAGCGGATCGTCGGACGGGTCGTGGCGGGCATCGAAGACGCCATTATCCTTCAGGGACGGCCGCGAAACGCGAGGTCCAGGTCTTCTTCAGCGCCTCCCAGGCCGGCGGTGGCCGCCGCGCCGCGATCAACGTGGCCATCGCCATCTTGATGAGCTTCAGTGTCATCATCGGCGGCGCATTCTAATGAAGAAAGCGATCAGCAGCCGCCAGAATCCGCTCTTCAAACGGATCCGCGAAGCGATTCGCGATCACGCCGCCGAGATCGTGATCGAAGGACCGAAGCAGGTCGCGGACGCGCTTCGCGCGGGGTGGACGCCGATCGCGGTCGCCACGCGCGACCTCCAGTCCCCTCTCCCCGCTCGCGGGGAGAGGGGACTGGAGGTCACCTTCACCGCCGATCTCTTCGACGCGCTCGCCGAAACGAAGACGCCGCAGAACATGATTGCGCTCTTCGAGCGTCCGCGCGCGAGCGCGAGCGAGATTCTCGGGCGGCGCGACACCGTCGCCGTCGCGCTCGACGGCGTGCAGGACCCGGGCAACGTCGGCACGATCGTGCGGCTCGCGGCGGCATTCGACGCCGCGGGCGTGCTGCTGCTGCCGGGTTGCGCGGATGCATTCGGGCCGAAGGCGATTCGCTCGTCGGCCGGCGCGATTCTCAGCGTGCCCGTCGCAAGCGTCACCGCCCGCGAGTTGCTCGCGCGTCCTCTCTTCGTCGCGGACATGCATGGCGAGTCGATCGATCCGCCGGCGCGCGACGCGGTGCTCGTGTTCGGCAGCGAAGGCGCGGGCGTGTCGGAAGAGATCCGCAGCGCGGCGCGCGCGATCTCGATCGCGATGTCCGGCCGTGTCGAATCGTTGAACGTTGCCGCGAGTGCGGCCATCCTGCTGTCGCGCAGCTACGCCGCGCGGCGATAAACTCGCGCGCGCATGCCGGGCAAGCTCCTCATCGTCGGAACGCCGCTCGGGAATCTCTCCGACATGCCGCCGCGCGCGGTCGAGGCGCTGAAGTCGGCGGATCTCATCCTCTGTGAGGACACGCGGCACACGCGCAAGCTGCTCACGCACTTCGGCATCGACCGGCCGACGGACAGCTATCACGAGCACAACGAGGATGCGAAGGCGGGCGCGCTCGTCGATCGCATAGAGCGCGGCGAGACGCTCGCGCTCGTGAGCGACGCGGGGATGCCGGTGATTTCCGATCCCGGCTTCCGCATCGTACGGCTCGCACGCGATCGCGGCCTGCGCGTCGAGCCCGTTCCCGGCCCGTTCGCGGGCGTGCTCGCGCTCGCAGCGAGCGGCATCGCACCGCTTCCCTTCACCTTCCTCGGCTTCACGCCGCACCGTCAGGGCGAGCGGCTCGACTTCTATCGCCGCGCCGCGGAGCTCGCGCACACGGTGATCGTCTATGAGTCGCCGGAGCGCGTGATCGCGTCGCTCGAGGACGCACTCGAAGTCTTCGGCGATACGGAGGTCGCGGTCGCGCGCGAGATGACGAAGCTCCACGAGGAAATCGTCAGCGGCGCCATTTCCGTGGTCCTTGCGACGCTTCGTGAGCGCGATCGCGTGTATGGCGAGATCACGATGGTGCTCGCCGCGCCCGCACGAGCCGCGGAGGAGGTCTCGACGGAAACGATTCGGGGAGAGTTCGAACGCCTGCGCGAGAGCGGCATGCGACGCAACGACGCGGTGAAGGCGGTGGCGGAGAAATTCGGGATGCGGAAGAACGACGTCTACCGCTTGCTCGTCGGATAGCCGAACACGACCCCGCGCGCGAACTTGATGAAGTAGTCCACACCCGACGCGAGCGCGAAGAGCATGACTCCCCAGAGCGCGATCTTGCCGGTGAGGCGCAGCTCGCCGAGGGTCGCGCCGAGGATCAGCAGGGAGATCGCGATCACCTGCGAGATCATCTTCCCCTTGCCGAGTGGAGAGGCGGCGATCGTCACGCCCTGCTGCGCGGCAATCGCGCGCAGGCCCGAGACCGCGAACTCGCGGCCGATGATGATCACCACCATCCACGCCGGCACGTGCACCGGATCCATTTCGACGAGCGAGATGAAGGCGGCGGACATCAGCAGCTTGTCCGCGATCGGATCGAGCAGCGTGCCGAGGCGCGTGATCTTGCCTTGGCGCCGCGCGATCCAGCCGTCGAAGAAATCGGTGATCGCGGCGACGAGGAAGATCGTCAGACCCACGATCTCGCGGCCCGTGAACTTCGTCAGCAGCACCACGACGAGGAACGGGACGAGGAAGATGCGCAGGAGCGTGAGCGAGTTCGGGAGGTTCCAGATCTCGGTCGAAACGTTCTCGCGGTGGACTGCCTGGGGCCGCTCGACGACCTCCGGCGCGGCCTGCGGAGTGGCTACCATCCGCGGCTCAGAATAGTCGTTTCGCTCGGGCGTTGGAAGCACTGCAGATGGAATTTCGATTTCGCGATTGACATTCCTCAAGGTGCCACTAGAATCCCCCAACCTCGAGCCCGGGTGGCGGAATTGGTAGACGCGCAGGTTTCAGGAGCCTGTTCCTTCACGGGAGTGCTGGTTCGATTCCAGTCCCGGGCACCAGGTGGCAAATTGAAAATTGAAAATTGAAAATTGAAAAAACGGACGGCGGTTCGTCCGGGTTTTTTTTCAATTTTCAATTTTCAATTTTCAATTCCTACCTGGCCCGCCATTGGCAGTACAGTCTGTCTCGATGCGACGCTTTCTCGCTCTCGCCGTGATCGCAACGGCCTGCGCTGACGCGCCCCCTCCGCAGCAAACCTCCGCGCAGCGAGCCGAGCTCCGAACGATCAACTCCACGCCGCCGCGGCCCGCGCAGCTCGAGCCTCCGCCGATGCTGAGCGACGAGGCGCCGCCGCCGAAGCCGAAGGCGATGCCGTGGGAAGAGCCGAAGGCGATCGTCTTCTCGCCGGAAGATGAGAGAGTCCGCGCCGCGCTCCCCTTCTCCCCCGCGATCGCGATGGATCCGATCGACGGCAGCAAGATCTCCATCCGCGCCACGACGCCGACGTTCGAGTACAAAGGAAAGATCTACTACTTCTCGAACGAGGCGAACCGCCGGATGTTCATGGGCAACCCGGAAGTCGCGCTCAAAGGCGGCTTCATGAAGCTGTAGCGCGGGCTTTATGGTTGCCCGGTTCCCCGGTTGCCCAGTGAAAAGCGATCCGTGGAAACCGGGCAACTGGGCAACCGGGCAACCGGGCAACTCACTCCGGCAGGAACGGCGCGAACGCCTTCATCACGTCCGCATCCGCGCGCACCGGCTTGCGCGACTTCGCATCGAGCCAGAGGTGCGAGCTGAAGCCGCTCGCCCGCAACTCCGTCGCCCCCGCGTCGTACAGCTCGTATGCGAACGTCATCGCCCGGCTCCCGACCTCCGCGAGCGACGTGTGGATCACCACCTCGTCGTCGTAGCGGAACGGCGTGCGATAGCGGCAGCCGATCTCGGTCACCACGAGGATGGAGCCGCGGCGTTCGATCTCGGTGTAGGGAAACCCGGTCGCGCGGCAGAGGTCCGTGCGCCCGATCTCGAACCAGACCAGGTAGTTTGCGTGATGCGCAATCCCCATCTGATCCGTTTCCGCGTAGCGCACGCGCGTTCGCGACTCGACGTGCTTCAAGCAAACAGACTGTAGCACGGCAAAACTCTCGCTCAGGGGTATAGTTGGCCATGCACAGGCGCAAACGGAAAGCGAAGCTCGAAGGTGCCGGCCTTCCCCTGCTGATCGCCGGCGCCGCGCTCGCGGCGGCCGATGTCGGACGGCGCCTCTTCCGCCACACGCAGATGTTCTGCCCCTCACACGAGCCGCTGCGGAGTTGGGATCCTGCCGACTACGGCATCCCGGAAGGCGCGGTCGAAGAGCATTGGATCGAAACACCCGACGGCGAAACGCTGTACGCGTGGTACTGCCGCGCGGAGAGGCCCGTCGCCAGCGGCGTGTTCTGTCACGGCAACACCGGCAATCTCACTATCAGCGCGGACGTGATCCCACATCTCCTCAACGCCGGCTTCAACGTGCTGTTCTTCGATTACCGCGGCTACGGCAAGAGCAGCGGATATCCGTCGCTCGCGGGAGTGATCTCCGACGGCGTCACGGCGTCCCGTTTTCACGACAAGATCCGCCCGCACGCCCTTCCCTCGGTGCTCTACGGCTTCTCCCTCGGCGGCGCCGTCGCGTCGCAGGTCATCCGCCGCCACCCGTTCGACGCGCTGATCCTGCAGTCGACCTTCACCAATCTGCCGCATCTCGCGCGCGTGACCTGGCCGCGCATGCCGATCCACCTCGTCGCAGGCAGCGACGTGATGAACACGCTCGACGTGATCGGCAAGCTGCAGGTGCCGCTCCTCGTGCTGCACGGCACGGACGACGAAGTGTGTCCGTGCTGGATGGCCCATCGCCTCTTCGATTCGTGCAAGGCTCCGAAGCGCATTCACTGCGTCGATGGCGGCCTGCACAAGGATCTCTTCGTCCGCAATCCCGACTCGATCATCTGGGCGATCTCGCAATTCATCGCCGAACTGCCGCCGCGCACCCACCGCACGTTCTCGGTCGAAGAGTCGCCGGCGATCGAGCAGTGGACCGACACCGCGCTGCGCGTTGTGCGCCGTCTGCTGCGAAAGAGAACCGCCGAGCAGGCGTGATAGCATCCGCGCCCGACGTAGCGGCGGGCTTCAGCCCGCTGTTCGCCCGGCTGAAGCCGGGCGCTACGTTCACCTCTGATGATTGCCGTCGTCAAATCCTCCGCTTCCGACGGGCGAGCGGGAACCGAAGTCCGCGACTGCCCGACCCCCACGCCCGGCCCCGGCGAAGTGCTGATCCGCGTCGGCGCGGCCGCAATCTGCGGAACCGACAAACACATCTATCACTGGGATCCGTCGATCCAGGATTCCGTCACGCCGCCGCGGATCTACGGACATGAGTTCTGCGGCTTTGTCGAGGCCATCGGCGAAGGCGGCGCGCGCGCACACGAAGGCGCGCTCTCGGCCGGCGACTACGTCTCGGCCGAGATGCACGTGATCTGCGGCGAGTGCCCGCAGTGCCGCTCCGGCAACGGCCACATCTGCATCCGCACGCGCATCTACGGTCTGCACGAGGACGGCGCGTTCGCGGAATACGTGAAAGTGCCGGCCTCCAATGTCGTCAAGCTTCCCGCCTACGTTCCGCTGCGCGTCGGCGCGTTCCTCGACGCCCTCGGCAACGCCGTGCACACGACGCAGGTGGTCGACCTCGCCGGCAAGACCGTCGCCATCACCGGCTTCGGGCCGATCGGCGCGATGTCCGCCGCGATCGCGGAGCACAGCGGTGCCTCGGTCGTGATCGTCACCGACGTCAGCGATCACGCGCTCGAGACCGCGCGCCGCTGGGCGGCGTCGTGCAACTTCTCGAATCTCCACGCATTCAACGTGCGCACGACCGATCCGAAGGAAGTGAAGAAGGCGATCGAGGCGATCACGGACGGCGTCGGCGTCGACGTCGTCTGCGAGATGTCCGGCTCCTCCGCCGCGATCAACTTCGGCCTCGACATCGTGCGCATGGGCGGCACACTCTCGCTCCTCGGACTTCCCGCCGGTCACGCGGTGACGATCGACGACTACACTCGGAACGTGATCTTCAAGGGCGTGACCATGCACGGCATCATCGGGCGCCGGATGTATTCGACGTGGCAGCGAACCCTCGCGCTGCTGCGCGCGGCACTGGATGTCGAATGGGTCGTGCAGGCGACGTACGATTCGCTCCACGACTTCCACGAAGGAATCGCGAAGTTCGACCGGCACGAAGCGCTGAAAGTCGTTTTCTTCCCCGAGGGAGAGAGCGCGGCACAACAGCGGCTGCGATGAAACGCATCGGCATTCTCACCGGCGGCGGGGACGTTCCCGGTCTCAACGCCGCGATCAAGTCATTCGTCTGGCGGATGATGGAAGAGGACTGCGAGATCCTCGGCCTGCGCCGCGGCTGGGCGTCGCTGACGAACATCATTCCCCATCGCGACGCCGACAACTCCGCGTGGATCATGCCCCTGAACACGATCAACACGCGGGCGATCGATCGCACCGGCGGCACGATCCTCCACACGTCGCGCATCAATCCCGAGATCAGCAAGGCGGAGCACATCCCGCTGCATCTCGCGAACGACAAGGGCCCGCCCGATCATCGCGGCCGCCACGATCTCACCGGCGCCGCGCTGCGCGTCGTGCAGTTTCTCGAGCTCGACTACCTCGTGGCCCTCGGCGGCGACGGCACGCTGACCTTCGCACGACGCCTGTGCGAGGAAGGCGTGCCGATGATCGCGATCCCGAAGACGATGGACAACGACGTCTTCGGCACCGACTACTGTCTCGGATTCTCGACGGCCGTCTCGCGCGCGGTCATGTTCATCAACGATCTCCGCACGAGCGCGGGATCGCACGAGCGCTTCCTCGTCGTGGAGCTGTTCGGCCGCAATTCCGGCGAGACGTGTCTCCTCGCGTCGTATCTCGCCGGCGTCGACCGCGCGATCATCGCCGAGGTGCCGTTCGATCCGGAGGCGATGTACGAGATGCTGTGCCGCGACAAGGAAGAGAATCCGAGCAACTACTCCGTGGTCGCGATCTCCGAAGGCGCGCGCACGACCGGCGGCATCACGATCCAGACCGGCGATCCCGACGCGGTCGGCCAGCGCAAGCTCGGCGGCATCGGCGGCATGCTCGCCGACTACCTCGAGAAACGCGGCCGGGACAAAGTGATCTACCAGCGCCTCGCCTACCTGATGCGCTCCGGCGCGCCGGACTCCCTCGACCTCATCGTCGCCAAAAACTACGGCGCCCTCGCCGCGGACCTGATCCGCCGCAAACAGCCCGGCTGCATGACCGCCGTCGTGCAGGGGCGATACGCGTCCGTTCCGTTGTCCGTGACGGGACAGGCGAAGAAGCGAGTGGACGTGTCGCGGTTCTATGACGTGAAGGAGTACAGGCCGAAGGTGATGGAGGTGATGGGGATGCCGATGTTCTTGCACTGATGAAGGCAGAAGGCAGAAGGCAGAAAGCAGAAGTAAGAAAAGAGAAGACCGCAGCAGCTCTCACTTCTGCCTTCTGCCTTCTGCCTTCTGCCTTCATTACAATCCCCCCATGAAACGCTTCACGCTCCTCCTCCTCCTCACGTTCCCTCTCTCCGCCCAAACGCCCCCCGCGACACAGTCCTCCCTCGACTCCCACAACCGCGGCACCACCCGCCTCTTCGAGGACACGCAGCGCTACGTCGACGACGCGCTGTGGTACTTCAAGCTCGGCGACGTGGCCAACATCGACAAGTTCGAGATCGCGAGCTCGAAGCCTCGGCGGGAGACGAATCCGACGGACATCAATGCCGGGAACTCGGTCATCTTTCCCGTCTACGTCTTCTCGCCGAAGAATCTGAAGGGCAAGGCTCCGATGCTCGTGTTCGCGCATGGCGGCGTGCACGGGCGGCTCACGTCGAACTACGCGCACATCTTTCGCGAGGCGCTCGAGCACGGCTTCGTCATCGTCTCGCCGGAGTATCGCGGCTCGATCGGACACGGCGGCGATCTCTACAACCAGATCGACTACGGCGGCGCCGAGATCGACGACACGCACGACGCCCGCAACTGGGCGGTCGAGAATCTCCCCTTCGTCGATCGCAATCGCGTCGGCATCTTCGGCTGGAGCCACGGCGGATTTCACACGCTGATGAACATCTTCAACTGGCCGGACGACTACAAGGTCGCTTACGCCGGCGTCCCGGTGAGCGATCTCGTCGCGCGCATGGGCTACACCGGTCAGAACTACCGCGACATCTTCGAAGGCTTCGTCGGCAAGCAGCCGGAAGACAACGTGATGGAGTTCCGGCGCCGCTCGCCCGTCTACCACGCCGACAAGCTCAAAACGCCGCTGCTCATCCACACGACGACGAACGACGAAGACGTGCACGTGCTCGAAGTCGAGCACCTCATCGCCGCGCTCAAGGCGGCGGGCAAGCAGTTCGAATACAAGATCTACCAGAACGCGCCCGGCGGGCATCGCTTCAATCGCATCGACACCGCGCTGGCGAAGGAGTCGAGGAAAGAGATGTGGGCGTTTCTGGCGCGCCACCTGAAATGATGCGCGCCGCCGCTTTGGCTCTCCTCCTGGTCGCCTGCCGCACGGCGACCGCCCCGCTGCCGGACGGCGCGCCGTGGCGCGGCACACCGCTCTCGCGCGCGGATGTTCCGCCCGTGTACATCACGGAGTGGGAGAAGGCGGAGAACCGCGACGGCTGCGCCCTCATCGCTCCCCGTTCCCTCGGCGCGGGCTCCGGTGCCACGCCGCGCTCCGCCCGGTTCTCCGGCGGATGGGCGGTCGCATACGATTTGCCCGCCCGGCGAAGCGCTTTCGGCATCGCCGGCGCCGGCGTGAAGCCCACCGATGAGTCCTATGCGAAGTGGCCGTACGTGCAGATCTGGGACGACGGCAGTAAGGCCGAGTACGGCCCGGAGGGCGGATCGGGACCGAATCAGCTCGCCTATCTGCGGATCCAGGGACAGGATTGCCTCTACAACGTCTGGTCACATCTCGGTCGCGAGCATCTCGAGCATCTGCTGCGAGAGTTAAGATTCGTCCGGTAACCCGTTTGCAAGGACAATCGTCAGAGAGATGATGAAGACGGCCACAGCATTGTTCGTCCTTCTCCTCGCCGCCGGCAGCGCGCTCGCGCAGGAGGCGACGCGCCCCGATTACTCGCGCGACACGCTGATGAAGCTGTTCGTCGACGGGAAGGAGCAGCCGGTCCGCGACAGCAACATGCGCTTCCATGTCGGCGCCGTCGAGTTCGGCGCGATCGGCACGCGCTGGCGCTTCAACTACCTGCCGATCATGGCGCCGCTGGCGGGAACGCGCTTCGGGGTCACGCGCGAATGGCCCGATGCCTTCTCCCTCCTCGGCACTCCGATCGCAACGCCGCGCCGCGCATGGCGCACGCAGCGTCTGGTCGACGCGGAGCTCAAGCGCATCGAGAAGGTCACGAAGCCGAAGGTGAAGATCAGGATTACGACCGAGTAGCGGTGTGGTTACGCGGTCGCGCGCGGCAGCGGTTGTAGCGCGGGCATCCTGCCCGCCGTAACGCCGGCATCCTGCCGGCGACATCGCTGGCTGGAAGCCAGCGAGACGGCGGCCTGGAAGGCCGCGCTACACAAAACGGAACGCCGACTTTCAGCCGGCCGGTCCGCCGATCTCCGATCGGCGTTAATTAAACCGAAGTTCCCCTGAGAATCCTACCGATTTTTCCTGAAAGTGCTGAGTTCTGAAGAGATTAAGCGTCTTACTGCTCCGTCGAGTGTTCCCATGTAAATGAGTTTGTAACAAGAGTAATCGTGCTATACTGCTCCCAT
>DATLFB010000063.1:0-1022 GCA_035525285.1 Thermoanaerobaculia bacterium | reverse complement strand
TGTATGTCCCAGGGAGGTTGTTGACGCGCTGCAACGGCGTGAGACCTCCGAGCGCGCGGTGAGGACGGAAGCGATTGTAGAAGTCGAGTGCTGGAGCAAGCGCCGCGAGACGTTCGCGCTCATGCTCGTACGAGTACGCGTACGCCCAACGCTCGAGCAGGGTGCGGATGAAGCGCTCAGCCTTGCCGTTGGTCTGCGGGCGATAGGCGCGCGTCTTCTTGACCGCGATCCCGTTAGCGGCACACGCTTCGGCCCAGCGGCGCTTGAAGCAGGTTCCGTTGTCGGTCAGCACACGCTCGACGACGATCCCGTGCGAGCAGTAGAAGGCGACGAGCTCTTCGAGAAAGGCGAGTGCAGAATCGGCCGTCTCGTCGGGATGCACGGCCGCGAAGGCGAGGCGCGAGTGGTCGTCGATCGCCACGTACAGGTACTGCCAACCGGCGCCGGCGGATCGCCTCGAACGATCGCCGGTCACTCGATGGCCCGGCCGCACGATCCGGCTCAGCTTCTTGATGTCGACGTGCACGAGCTCGCCGGGACGAGAGCGCTCGTAGCGGACGATCTCCTCTGGCGCAGACCGAACGACGAGACGCGAGCGACCATGGCGGCGAAGCACGGCATGAACGGTCGAGGCGGCGAGGCCGAGCGCCCAGCCGATCACATGTGGGCCTTCGCGTAGCTCCTGCCGTGCGCGCAGGATCGCCTGCTCGACCGACGCTGGTGTGCGCCTCGGTGAGCGGTGCGGCCGGCTCGAGCGATCGCGTAGCGACTCACCTCGCCGCCGGCGGTTGACCCACTTCGATGCCGTCTGCCGCGAACAGCCGACGACGAGCGCGGCCGCGGTGATCGTCAGACCAGTCGCGACGAGATCGCAGACACGCTGACGCTGTCTGACGGTCAGGACCGCATTTGCATGAAGATCCACAAGAGCCCTCCTTCGGGTGTGACTTGGACAAGCCGCACCCTAGGAGGGCTCTCTGCTATCTCAGAGCGTCAACAACGTGTCTGGGAACTACAACTAG
>DATLFB010000038.1:0-17018 GCA_035525285.1 Thermoanaerobaculia bacterium | reverse complement strand
GATCGGCGGACCGGCCGACTGAAAGTCGGCGTTCCGTTTTTTGTAGCGCGGCCTTCCAGGCCGCCGTGTCGCTGGCTTCCAGCCAGCGAGCTCGCCGGCAGGATGCCGGCGTTACGGCGGGCAGGATGCCCGCGCTACAACTCCGCGTGGGCGACGGCGCGTTCGAATCCCCGGCACGCAGCACGCAGCACCTCGCACCACCGTATACTTACGTCACTCCTTCCCATGCGTCTCGCACTTGCTGCGCTCCTCTTCCTCACTGCCTGCGGGCACGTCATCGACGGCTTCGATTTCGCCCAACCTCACCAGTACGAGCAGCCGCCGCCCGCCGGCGACAGAGTCGATGTGCGCTATCTCGGCTCCGGCGGGGTCTGGATCGCATGGCGCGGCGAGGCGATTCTGATTGGACCCTCGTTCTCGAATCCGCCGCTGTGGCGCGCCGCGGTGTGGCGGATGGCCTTCGATCACGGCCGCATCGACCGCGCGCTCGAGCGCCTCGATCTCACGAACGTCCGTGCGATTCTCGCGGGACACTCACACTACGATCACATCGGCGATCTTCCCGTCGTCGCGCGCCGTCCCGCGCTCGCGAAGGTTCCGATTCACGTGAATGCATCGGGAAAGAAAATGCTCCGCTCGGAGCCCGATCTCTACGACCGCACCGAAGAGATGCACGAAGGCGAGGTCATCGAAGTCAGCGATCGCATTCACGTTCGTCCCGTTCTCAGCGATCACGCGCCGCAGCTCTGCAAGTGGCGCTGGTGCAGGTACGCGCCGGGAGAGGTCCGCGACGATTGGCCGGAAAACTCCTGGACGCGGCATCTTCTATGGTGCTTCAAAGGCGGCCAGACCTACGCGTTCGTCATCGAGCTGCTCGACGCCGGTAAGGTTCGCTACCGCATCTACTACAACGACTCCTCCGCCGGCTCTCCGGCCGGACAAACCACCGGCGACTTCGATCTCGCCATCCTCTGCATGGCGCAGTGGAACTACGTCGACGACTACCCGCGCCACCTGCTCGCCGCGCTGAAGCCGCGACACGTCATCGTCTCGCACTGGGACGACTTCTTCCGGAAGGAAGAGACGACGTCGCACTTCGTGCCCTCCATGTCGAACGCGAATGCGGCTCGCTTCCTCGGCGTGCTCGATCAGCATGTGGAGGGCGACGCCGGACCCGCGAACAACGTCTGCGGAGTCAGAACGACACGATGGACGATGCCGGTGGTGGGCGCATCGATGCAATTCGATCCGAAGTGATGGTCGTCGATGTCGCCCGGCCCACCGGGCGACCCCGGGCAACCGGGCAACCGGGCAACCGCACCGCAGTGAGCGCACGCACCATTCGCCGCACGCCCCCTCTGCTATGCTCCCGCCGTTATGACCTGGCAATACACCCCCCGCGTCGCCGTCATCCGAGGCCTGCGCATTCCGTTCGCCAAATCGGGGACTCATTACGCGCACCTCTCCGCCCTCGACCTCGGCAAGCTCGTCGTCGCGGAGCTCGTCCAGCGCGCCGGCATCGAGCCCTCGGAAGTGCAGGAAGTCGTCTTCGGCAACGTCATCCCATCGGTGAAGGCGCCGAACATCGCCCGCGAGATCGTTCTCGGCACCGGCCTGCCGCGCAAAATCCCCGGCTACACCGTCGGCAAGGCCTGCGCATCGGCGAACCAGGCCATCACCGCTGCATCGGACATGATCGGACGCGGTTACGCCGACACGGTGATTGCCGGCGGCTCGGAGTCGCTCTCCGACGTGCCCATTCTGTTCTCGAAGAAGTTCGCCGACGCGCTCGTGTCGTCGACGAAACAGAAATCGTTCGGCGGAAAGCTCGGCGCGTTCCGGCGCATCCGCATCAAAGACCTCGCCCCCGATGCTCCCGCGATCGCGGAGTCGACCACGGGACTGACGATGGGCCAGTCGGCCGAGAAGATGGCGAAGGAGAATCGCATCACGCGCGAGGCGCAGGACCGCTTCGCGCTGCAGAGCCATCAGCGCGCGGCCGCGGCGACGGAGAGCGGGCGATTCAAGGATGAAGTGATGACCGTCGTCGTGCCGCCGCAGTACGACAACGTGGTCGAGACCGATAACCTCGTGCGCGGCGACTCCACGTACGAGGCGATGGCGAAACTGCGTCCCGTCTTCGATCGCAGGTACGGCACGATCACCGCGGGCAACGCCTCGCCGCTCACGGACGGCGCGGCCGCGGTGCTGCTCATGTCGGAAGAGAAAGCGAAGTCGCTGGGCCTCAAGCCGATCGGCTTCATCAAGAGCTACGCGTACGCCGCGACCGATCCGTTCGATCAGCTGCTGCAGGGACCCGTGTTCGCGCTGCCGACCGCGCTCGAGCGCGCGAAGCTGAAGCTCGAGGACATCGGCGTGATCGAGATGCACGAAGCCTTCGCCGCGCAGGTGCTCTCGAACATCCAGTGGCTCGGCTCGAAGAAAATCGCGCAGGAGAAACTCGGCCGCAGCGAGCCGGTCGGCGAGATCGATCCCGAAAAGATCAACCGCACCGGCGGCTCGATCGCCCTGGGCCACCCCTTCGGCGCCACCGGCGCGCGCATCGTGACGACCGTGTGCAACGAGCTGCAGCGCACCGGCGAGCAGTACGGCCTCGTCACCGTCTGCGCCGCGGGCGGGATGGGCGTGGCGATGGTGCTGGAGAGGGAGTGAGGTTCCCGGTTGCTGGGTTGCTAGCCCAGGTAACCTGGTGAACCTTCAACCTTGAAAGCATGCATTGCCAGCCTTGTCATCCCGAGCGTGAGCGAGGGACCTGGGCGGGCGGCGGCGCGACGCGCGGGCTTCGTGCCACCCTCCCCCCCAGGTCCCTCGCTCACGCTCGGGATGACAAACTAGCACTAGCAACCCAGCAACCCAGCAACCCTCACAACGGCAGCCAGTACGACACCTTCACCAGAAACACGTCATGCGACGGCGCCGTCGGAATCGCGCGCAGATCGCGGCGGAAGCGGAAGTCGCCGATCGGCTCCACCGCGGCGCGGTTCTCGTTCCACACCACGTACAGCGAGGAGCCGGGGCGGAACTCCCAGCGCAGCACGGCGCTTCCACGCACGCTGCGCAGATTGAAATCGGGATCGGCGAAGGGCACCGCGTACGGCTCGTAGTCGCGCGTCCGCGCGCGGGCGAGCGCGTGGTAGTCGTGGAAATCGCCCGCGGCGAGGAACGGCTGCATGTACAACTGCAGCGAGAGGCGCGAGCTGAGCGTCCAGTCGGCGCGCGTCGCTAGCTCGAATGAGCGCTGCTCGAGCTCGGCGAACACGTAGCGGGCGCCGAACGTATCCGTCGCGGCCGCGTCCGTGATCCTGGTGACGAACTGGTTGAACGCGTGCGAGCGGCTGTAGTACGGCGACACGCTCAGCGTCAGATTCGAAGCCGGGCGGAACGCGAAGGTGACGCCGCCCGAGCGCGCGTACGAGTCCTCCTCGTTCCCCCCGAAATGTCCGTTGACGTTGAAGTAAAAGCGCTTGCGATCGTCGCTGCCGAAGCTGAGGTCCGAGCTCCAGTTGGCCGGCGCGCGAACGACCGGACCGCCGCGCGTAGCCTGATCGGAAATGCCGGCGCTGCCGAGGAACACCGCGGCGCGATAGGTCCAGTAATTCTGCAGCGTGCCGAACGCATCGGCGAACGCGCCGTTCTCGATGTTGTCGCCGTCGAAGTTGCGGTTGTTCCACACGCCGGTCCAGAGGTAGCGCTCGCGGAAGCGCCCGGACGGCTGCTGATTGACGTACTGCACCAGCGCGTGCGACGAGATCATGTCCGTGCGCAGCATGAAGCCGGCGTCATTCGTCTCGAATCCCGGCGAGTACGCCTGCACCTGCACGATCGGCCGCCAGAGGCCTGTCTGCTTCGACACCATCGCGCGGCCCGACCATCCGCTGAGCGACGTGCGCGTCGGATCGAATTCGACATGTCCCGCATCGGGCCGCTGGAACGAGCGCGCCGGCGCCTCCTGCGTAATCGCGATCGCCGCTTCGCTTCCCGACACGCGCGATCCCGCCGCGCTCCATTCGACGATCCACGACTTCGCGTTGAACCAGGTGAAGCCGTCCACGCCCGCGGTCACCGCGTTCTCGCGCAGCAGCTCCGACAGCTCCTCGGTCAGCCGCCGGTTGACGGACGTGAGGACGAATCCGATGCGCGAATTCGCGCCGATCTCTTTCGTCGCGCGCGAGATGAAGTAGTTCGTCATCGGCTCGACCTGCCTGCGGCCCGCGGTCGAGAGCCCGCGCTCCGCATCGGTGAGCGCGTTCAGAATGCCGATCGTCCATCCGTCGCCGGCCTTGCCGGTGACTTTTGCGGCGCCGAGGATCGTGGTCTCTGCGGGAGCGGCCGCGAACTCGGCGTCGATCGCGGTTTGCGGCGCGCGCCCGATGCGCCGCGAGTAGAACACGCTCGGCGGGAAGAAGAAGTTGAAGTGCGCCGACGCCGGCGAGTCGCCGAAGCGGAAAATATTCAGCCCCTCCGTGAAGAACGGCCGCTTCTCCGGATAGAACGTCTCGAACTGGCTGAGGTTCACCACCGCCGGATCGACTTCCACCTGCCCGAAGTCGGGATTGATCGTTCCCGTCAGCGTGAGGCTCGACGTGAGCCCGTACTTCAGATCGAGTCCGCCATCGATGCGCTGCGCGCGCTGATCGAGAAACGGATTCCTCCGGTCGAAGCGGCTGCGCACGTCGCTGCGCGCGACGGCGTACGGCACGATCTCCAGCGGCCGCTCGCGATGAATGCCTTCGATGCCTTCGAGATCCGCGAAGTGCGAGACGAAGCCGGTCTCTCCCTTGCGCGTGTTGACGATGCGCACCCATTCGTTGTTGCGCACCGTCCGCCGGGTGATGTTGAGGCCCCACACGTGACTCGGTTTGTCGGGAAAGCGCAGCTGCGAGAACGGCACGCGCACCTCGGCAACCCAGCCGCTGGGAACGATCTTCGCCTCCGACTCCCACACCGCGTCCCAGTTCCCATCCTCGCCGATGTCGTTGTAGAGCACGGAGTCAATCTGCACGTTCGCGGGCGTGATCGTGAACGCCGCGCCCGACAGCCGGTCGTGCTGCGAGTCGATGTTGATGGAGAGGAAGTCGTACGTGCCGAAGTTGTCGCGGCGCACGAGCAGCGCGGTCGGCCGCTGCGGATCGTCCATCTGCGCGCCGAAGTAGATCGCCTTGTCGTCGTACACGACGCGCACACTCGTCCGCATCGTCGCCGGCGCCCCGTCTTCCGGATCGTGTTGCGTGAAGTCCGTGAACTCCGGCGCGCCCTGCCAGGCGGCATCGGAAAGATCGCCGTCGATCGAAGGCGGCGTGGCCACACGCACCGCACGCAACACCGGCCGCTCCGGCCAGTTCGCGGCATGCGCGACGGGAGCGAGCACAAGTCCGGCAATGAGGATGATGAATGTTCGTTTCATGGACCGTGAGATTGTGCACCAGCCGGTCCCGCGAACGGATGTCACATCGCGAGAAACTCGCCGTGTCGGGACGTCAGAGGAAGGGAGCGACGATGCGATGCGCGGAGGTTATGCGGCGACGTGCACTACGACTCGTTCGGCAGTCGATGTGGGTGCTGGTACCGCTTCGCCGGCGCTCCGAAGGCACTCGACATGAAGTTCGATTGCCTCTCGAATCAACGCGAGCGTCTCGTCGCGAGTCTCGCCCACGGCAACACAGCCGGGCAGATCGGGAACGTACGCGCCGAATCCCGTATCGCTCTTCTCGATCACTACGACGTACTCAGCGTTCATTTCTTCAGCCCCGCCTGCTTGAGGATTCAAGGTTCCGGGAGGAACGCTGCCCGTCGTTCGCGCCAACTGCCAACCATCTTCCTCGAGGAGCCGGAGTACTTCACGGACCTTCACGCGCCCCGAGGATACCTCGGTGGCTCCTTCGATTGCAGACCTGTTCGGGGTCGCACGATCGAACAGTTCGAGACGCGCGTCCACCCAGCATAGAATCCCCCCAGCAGTACGGAGGTAAGGATGCACCAGCGCCTCATCACGATCGTCATCGCATTCGTCATCACCGCGAGCGCCGCAGCGCGCGATACGCGGAAAGAGCTCACCGTCAACCTTCGCTTCGCGCCGCAGGAAGGCGTGCAGGCGAATTCGCCCGATCTCACGCCTGCGATTCTCGAGCGCACCATCGACCTTCGGATCGAGGATGCACGCGGCGGTGAGGATGCTCTCGACATCGGGCAGGGGACGAACGACGATGACAAGGCGTTTACGATTCGAGCGTCGACCGAGGTCGTTCCCTATCTGACCGATACGCTCAGGCAGGTTGCCGAGGGATGGGGAATCAAGCTGGCGGCGAAGCCGGACCGCGTCCTGACGCTGCGCGTGGCACGCTTCTTCGTCGATGAGAGCAACAAGGCGCTCGGCTCGGTTTACGCCGCGGAAGTCAAGCTCACCTACGTGCTCGCCGACGCTGCCGGCAGGAAGCTCATGGAAGGAGCGGCTTCGGGAAGTGCCCATCGGTACGGCCGCGCGCGGAGCGCCGACAACTGCAATGAAGTTCTGAGCGACTCACTCAAGGAAGCCTTCGCCAACGTCGTGTCCGACCCGCAACTGCAGGAGGCATGGTCGAGCGGCCGCGCAGCGAGCGGCGCGCAGGGCGGGAGCGCGGACTCCGTGGAAGAGCGTCTGCGAAAGCTCGACGAGCTTCTGAAGAAGGGACTCATCACGAAGGATGAGTACGACAAGAAACGCGCGGAGATCCTGAAGGACATTTAGCACGCGAGCTAACGACTCCTGGCTCGCGTGCTGACAACCCTTACCGCGCGAGCAAAGATGTTCATGCCGCGAGATAGAACCGCTTGCTTGTGAACTGACCACGGACCAACAACGTGTCTGCATTTCAAGAGTCTTGCTGCATGCGTCTGGCATGATTTGTCTTCACGAGTCCGTCTTCAGCGTCGCGCGTCCACAATCAGACTCACTGACTGGCCAATGCGGATCGTGCCGGTTTGCACCACCGTTCCATAGACGCCCGCGTAGTTCTCATTGAGCCGGACGACGGTCTTCATCACCCGCGCGTCTCGAGCGCCCGTGTCGGGATCGAGGTTGATCATCATGCAGCGCAGGTCGCGCGCCGTCACGCTCACGGCCGGTCCTGGCTCGCTGTCGCCGAATACCAGTGTCCCGCCAACCCACCCATCCTCGAGAAACAAATCGCGGTCGCGAGTCTCGAGCACGATGTTGGCTCGGAAGCGCCTGCGATCGAGGCTCACTCCCGCCTCGACACCGATGCCGTCGATGGTCGCCAGGCTGATCACCGATACCGAGGCCTCATCGAAGATCCCGTGCCTGAGCTGCATCAATTCCACGCCGCTCCCAAAACGCCCGGCGACCTCGCTCTGGAGCTCCAGGCTGCGAAGCCCCACGTGTGCTCCGTCCGGTGTGCGTACGTGAGTCGGCAGCGGCTCGCCTGAACTCTCGTCGAGACCGACGGGGTGGTACAGAAGGAGCTCAGGGACGCGGCTCGCGGAAAGCCAGGGAAAGCCGCTGTCAACTCCGACGCGCCGGAAGGCGAAACGCCGATCTCCATCGAGACCGTGCCACCCGAGAAATGCCGACTCGGTCACGGTACCAGCCATCGACTTGACGGGATACCGCACGAGTTCGCAGACATGCCCGATCTCTTGCAACACAGTCACTATACGTCACGCCGCGGCAAGCCTGATAAATCCAGGATTCAAGAGAAGACACCCAGTCCGCTGCAACAGCCAGTTTGGTCAGCCTGCTGCGGCTCGTGCCGCTGACGCAGAAGGACGGGACTCAGTTGTAAAGGCTGGAATACGCCGCCGTCGCTGCATCCGACTGACGGTGACGCTGTGCGATTGACCACTCCCGGGTGGCCCTGTCGATTGCAAGCGTGGTCCAGCCGTGACCATCCTCTCCGGAAATGTGGACCAGCAGCGTGTCTTTGTTGTGCTCCACGCGAACGCGGTGATCGGGATTCCCTTCTTCTTCCAGGCCGCGCACGACTCGACCGCGGCGAATGCTCGCGACGAAAGAGGTCCAGCGAACACTCCGTCGTTTGGGCTTTTCAAGAGTCTTGCTGCATGCGTCCGGCATGATTGTCTTTCCCTGGCGATCGCTCGTTGTGACGTCTAACGTCGAACTGTCCGGATGAATCTCACTTCGGCACCAGCTTGCGCTCTACCTTGGCGGGCTCCAGCTCCCACATCGCGTCAGTCAGGGCGTCGATGCCGAATCCGGCTCCGCCGAGAAGGACACCGAAAAGGAAATCGACGAACGCCTGGTCCGAGTGCCGGGTCGCACCGATCGCTCCGCCGGCGATCGGCCCGGCGAAGTTGCCCCAGACCCAGACGCTCGGGACCGAATCGAACACCACCGTCTCGGAATGAAAACCGGGCCGCGTCAGAATGAGCGAACACGGCTCGGCGCCGCGCGGCAGACGAACCGTCGCCGGCGTCACCGCCGCCGGCTGCATCTTCCCGCAGCGAACCTCGACGTCGGCACCGGCTGGATCGCTGACGACGCTGATCTCCTGGTGACGCCCGTTGTGCAGAGTCGCACAGCCCTGAGTGAAAAAGACCAGCGCAACGAAGATCCTGAGGTTCACGCGATTCGCTCCTTCGCTCGACTACGGTGAGAGATCGGAGTCATTTTCGACGAAGAATGACGGCCGAGATCAGCGTCATCAGCAGTCCGACGGGGAACGGCTCGATGAACGTGAAGGCGACGTTGACGAACGGGTTCGCGTAGAGCTTTTTCAACGATTCGACCTCCCGCGCCGTCTCGTCGATCTTCTCCTGCGGCGCCCCGGTCGCCTTCAGTTCCTCGACCTGCTTGTCGAAGATGTGGTCCGCGATCCCCGGGGAGCTGTAGTAAACCACATCCCAGGCCGCGACGTAGCACGCGGCGGAGATGAGCGCGATCAGTATCCCCACCGCGAACGCCCGCCCGAACGAGATCTTCCCGTTGCCGGCGTTTTCGCGGTACGAGCGCACGCCGAAGAAGATGAGAAGCGCGGACAGCACGATCCCTGTGTACCCGACGATCAGTGCCTTGCTGCTTCCATCCATGAACGGCACGTGGGCGAGCATGAGCACGGCGGCGATCACGCCCGAGATCAGTCCATAGGTCAGTACGGTCTTCTTCATCGAGACTGGCCTCCTCGCCTTCGCGCTGGAGGGATGCGGTAAAGAGTCCTATCAGTCAGGCGGCGCGAATTCGCATACAAGCCACCGGCCCGATAGAAGGAATGGCTACCTTCTCGGCTCATACCGCATCGCCACCGCCCCCGAGCCGAGCTCCAGCCGGCCCACGAGCTTCAGGTCGACATGCTTCGATAGCCCCGCGAACAACGTTGGCCCATGGCCCGCGAGCCTGGGCTGCACCACGAATTCGTACTCATCGATCAATCCCAGCTCCGCCAACGCCAGAGGGAGCTTCACGCCTCCCACGAACAGTCCCTTACCCGACTCCCGCTTGAGCTGCTGAACGGCCTTCCCCAGATCCCCGCGCACGAGCTCCGCGTTCCAATCGACCCGGTCCAGGGTGCTCGACACGACGTACTTCTTTGCCGCGTCGATCGTCCGGGCGAAGGGTTCCATCCACTCAGGCCTCGCTCCGGTCCGCGCCGGCGGCCGCCACGCTGCCTCCATCATTTCGTAGGTCACCCGGCCAAAGAGGAGGGCATCGGCCTGGTCGAGGTTCTCGACCGCGTGACGATGCAAGTCTTCGTCCGCGGACATTGCATGATGATCGCAGCACCCGTCCAATGTGACGTTGATCGAATACCGAAGGGGTCGCATTACGTAAGAGTACCGGCGCTGGGGTTTACCAGCAACGATGCCCTTCACCCCCGCCCCCCCGCTTTTTTCGATGCTCGTTGGCCCGGCGACCCGCATGCGACGACTTGGCTTCCGCCGCCTGACGGCGCCTAACGGACCCACGCTAACCGGCGTGGACCCGCACGCCGAATACTACCTTCCTTGGAACTCTCGCGGCGCGGGTTCACGTCCGGTTGAGCGTTAGGCGTCGAGCGGTTGCTCGTCCTTCGGTGGGTAGACGATCTGGTAATCACCCGCGGCGATCTCAAGGGCCTTCTCGAGGAGGGGCAGCTTGAAATGGTCCCACTGGATCTGAAGGACATGGATGAGAAGGAGATATGCGAGCTGAAACGCTCGATCAGATTCGTCGATGTGTTTCGACTTGAGCGTCGGCGGTTCGCCTGCGCGCTGCTCCAAGAGAGATTCGACCGATCGTAACGTCGCATGTGCCTGTGCGGTCGGCCAGTAGTAACCCGGGACGATCAGGTCGCCGAGATCACCCGTCTTGCTGGCGAGGCTGACGAAATCCAGTTTGGACCACGTTGCCCCTACGCGCTGGTGACCACACTTCTCACATGCGACGAGGAACTTTGTCTTCACAGCCTGATACCGCTGCTCTAGTTGCTCGAACTCATGTTCGTCCGCCGAAGTGATCGGGAAGGTCCGCCGGATTTGTTGCGCGGTCCGGCGCTGCTGCACGACACCGAACTCAAAGAAAGCGAGCGTTTCTCCTGGATGGTCGTGGAGGTATCGAGCCGTCACGACGCGTTCATACATCCCGCGGAGAAGCGCCGTCGCAGAGAGCGCGTTGTCGTTCGCCGACAGAATCAGAACACCTAAGAAATCATCAACGGCTCGGGATCCGAGGTAGAAAACGATTGGATCAACGAGCTCGTCAGCCGTGATCGTACGGTTGAACACGTCGTTCACGGCTTCCCGGAGCCGTTCAAATCGTTCGAAGAAAGAAGTGTGGCGGTCTTGGAATGCGCGCTGCCTGTCGCCGAACCCAAACGAGGTGTACTCCGTCATCGTGCACCGACGCCTAACGGTTCAGCGCTCACCGGCGTGAACCCGCACGCGGAAGAGTAACGCACTTGGAGCTCACGCGGCGCGGGTTCACGTCCGGTGCACCGCAGAGTCGGGCGACGTTTTCATTCTGGCCATGCACGCTTCTGTGCTGAGAACTTCACGATCGTATTCATCTGATACGGCTGATGCGGGGGTGCTGCGAACGAGATTGCTTCGACGCACCTCTGCGCGTAATTGAGCAGGCGCAGGTGGCCATCTGGCGGTCTGCTACGCGCGATCTTTGCGTGGTGAACCTTGCCGGTGCCGTCAACGTCAACGATGAACTCGAACTCGACATCGTTCTTCAACAATGCAATCGCTTCGGCCGTCACCGTGTCTGGTGGGCAGTCCGGAACGTTACGCGAGGGGAGCGGCGCGTCTAAGTTCCAGTACTTTGGAACGTCCGGGACGGATGCGGTTTGCTTCGTATGCGCCGGTGGCTTGCTTGGCGTTTCGGGGCGTGCATGCGAGCATCATGACGACGAGACCTGTGAACATAAAGAATGCGCGTCATAGCTGCGTCGCCCAACGGATCAGCACTCACCCGCGTTGACCCGCACGCCGAGATTGTAGCTCTTCCGACACCTGCGACGCGGGTCCACGTGGAGTGCGAAGTTAGGTGCGGTTCTGCTGAGCGCGTCGATCATGCCGATAGACGTTCACCCATGCGAGCACGCGATAGTCGCCAACAGGAATTCCACACCACGAGTTGTCCCGCGCTGCTTCGTCAAGATACTCATGCCACTTGAGAGCTTCCGTTTCCGGAAGAAGGATCAGCCGTAGCTGGAACTGATCTCCCTCGGAAGCTCCAGGCGTACGGGTGCCCACATATGCCACACCTGACCATCTATCACCGTGAACATGGACCGGACCGCGACATGGGTGTAAGGCACCCCCGTCAGGGACCACAGCAAGCCATAGCTGCTGACCCTCTGGCATTTGAGAGACAGTGCCGCAAACCTCGACAGCGTGCGAGACCGCTGATCCCGATCCTGGCAGCTCGATGCTAGCCGTCGGGAAAACCGTGAGCCGAGCAGTACCGGCAGCCAGACTCGCCCGCTTCGCGAGTTTCGATGGGTCCAAAGACACAAATGGAAAACGCAGCGAAATGCCATCTTGCTTGGCTACAAAGGCAAGAAACTTCCGGAGCCTTTCTCCCATGACTCAGCACCTAACGGCCTGACGCTCACCGGCGCCGACCGCACGCGAAAAGAGTATCGCACTCGGGACAACCGCGGCGCGGCCGGCGTCCGTAGCGCAGAGTTGGGCCTCACTTGCGAAACACCGAGCCCTCTCTCGAAGGGGACTATGCCTAGCGTTTGTCATACACTACCGCCATGCCATCAACGCACTTTCACTGCCCGCACTGCAACCGCCTCCTTCAGAAGTCCGATCAGGATTACATCGCCGGTGAAGCGGGCGGCTTCGTATCCTTTGGCAGTCGGGAACGGACATGCCCCGCCTGTAGCAAATTTATCGACGCGATGGACATCAGAAAGGGCACATACGATCCCAAGCCGGCTGCCGGCGGCAAAGGCGTATGGATAATTGTTGCCATCGTTATCGCCGTCATAGTTTTCTGGGTGATCAGCTGACCAGTTTTGGGTCTCCCACGCGCCTCCGAGTATTGGCTCGAGCTTAGGGACGTAACACTCGCCTTGCGCGAGCACCATGCCTGATTCTCGCAGCTGCGACACGAAACCTGGCATGAAGTGACGATCCAGGAAGTTCTGATCTCGCAGCAACTGCTCCCAAGCGGAGACCGACTCCGCCACGCGTTCGAATGTGCCTGCGATGATGTCGAGGAACGACACAGCCGCCGAGTTCTCCACAACGAACAAATCACCGAACGGGGTAGCGAGCAGCGGCTTGACGCCTCGCGGCACCAGCCATTCCCAAGACGCAAGGGCGTCGTCAATGTGAGGCTCACCAACAACGGGTGCCAGCAGTTCGTCGAAATTCATGCCGTCTAACGGTTCAAGCTTCACCGGCGCGGACCGCGCGCCGAAAGTGAGAAACCTTGGAACGCAGTAAAGCAGCGGTTCGCGTCCGGTGCAAGCTGGAGTTTAGCCGACGGCTCCCGATGCTAGCATTCCACCGGGGCACCACGGTCGCCCGGAGTCGGAAGGCGGCCATGAGTACGGTAGAGAAAGTGGCTCGGACGTGACGATGATGGGCTGTCAGCTTGGAGAACCGTCTCACGTACAAGGATCTCACCAGAGCAGAGCGTGAAAGCGTCAGCGCCGTGGAAACGGTAGCTTCACGCCTCGTAAGCTCGCGCGAGCGCTGTTTCGAGTCGATAAGCGGGATATTCCTAAGCATGAGCCAGTAAAGAGACACCCTAAGCAACCCCAATAACGATGGTAATGCCGCTCATGACCGGTCGTTTCGTGTATTCCGATACCTCAATACCCGCATCGCGCAACCCTTCAACAATTAGCCTGTCATAACGAGGCATCCAGTCGCACCACTCTGCTCCGCGACAAACCCATATGCCGCGTTTAAGGTCGTCGTCTCGCATCTCGGGCGCACCGCCAGTAGTCAGGTTGCGCGGGTCCATGCCACCAGCGGCTGCTATTAGCTGGCATAACGTTTCCGCAAGTGCCTCAGCGTCCAGCGCGCCTACGGCACGCGTAATATATACAGGCATTCTGCGCTTGTCGGCTTCGTATGTATCTCGGTTCTCGATTGGTGCGCGTAAGCGCCTGAGAACGATGCTGCGTTGTTCCAACGTCAGGCTTCTTCCGCCAAGTCTTACTATGTCGGCTCTCAGATCCGATATTACAGCCGCCACGTCAGGCGCCTCCCTCGGGTGGCGAACGCCCCACCAAATAAGGCCAAAGCCGAATAGCAGCAGAAATAGCGTGCCCTCCGGTGTGCTAATGAACTTGACGAACGGGAGAGGTAGGAGCTTAACGAAGCTTCCGACATCGCCAAATGCGGCAAATGCCGCCCGTACCCCTAGTAGCACAACCGCTCCGGCGCCGATGGAGCCACCGACAACTTGTCCGACTTTTCGCATTCTTCAGGGCATCCTACTCGCCCCCGGCAGGCGAGGCGAGCGGCCTCGTGAGCGTACCTTACAGCTTCATGTGGCGGAGCGCTGCCCGCGTGAACTCGGCGACAAGATCGCAAGCGTCCACGTCGAGCGCTCGCGCGAGTTTCAGAATCACGGTGAGCGTCGGCACTCGCGCTGCCGGGCGCGGACCCTCTCGTGAATGATCCGGCTTCGAAACCACGCCTCCGCTAAAATCCCCCCCAATGCCCGTCATTCGCTCCGTCTGTCCCCACGACTGCCCCGACACCTGCTCGATGCTCGTCACCGTCGACGAGAGCGGCCGCGCGGTTCGCATGGCCGGCGATCCCGACCATCCGTTCACGCAGGGCTTTCTCTGCACGAAAGTCGCGAAGTATGTCGAGCGCACGTACCACGAGGGGCGGTTGCAGTTCCCGCAAATCCGCGTTGGCGCGAAGGGCGAGGGGAAGTTCCGGCGCGCGACGTGGGATGAGGCGCTCGATCTCATCGCGGCGCGGCTGCGCGACGTGATCCAGCGCGACGGGCCACAGGCGATCCTTCCCTACTCGTACGCGGGAACCATGGGATTGATTCAGGGCGAGTCGATGGATCGCCGCTTCTTCCACGCCCTCGGCGCGTCGCTGCTCGATCGCACGATCTGCGCGAGCGCGGGTACCGAGGCGCTGAATGTCACGTACGGAACGCGGATGGGAACCGATCCGGAGACCGTCGGCGAGGCGAAGCTGATCCTCCTCTGGGGCACGAACACGCTCACCTCGAATCCGCATCTCTGGCCGTTCGTGCGGAAGGCGAAGGAACGCGGCGCGACGACGATCTGCATCGATCCGCTGCGCACGCGCACCGCCGCGGCGTGCGATGAGCACATCGCCATCCGCCCCGGCACCGACGCCGCGCTCGCGCTGGCGATGATGCACGTCCTCTTCCGCGACGGCCTCGAACATCGCGCCTATCTCGAGGAGATGACCCACGGATGGGAGAAGCTGCACGAGCGCGTGCTGCGCGATTACGCGCCGGAGCGCGTCGCGCGCATCTGCCGCATCCCGGCCGAGACGATCGAGCGCCTCGCGACGCGTTACGGCACCACGCGGCCGTCGTTCATTCGCCTCAACTACGGATTGCAGCGGCACGCCGGCGGCGGATCGGCGGTGCGCGCGATCTCGATCCTTCCCGCGATCACCGGCGCGTGGAACGACATCGGCGGCGGCGCTCTGCTGTCGACATCCGGCACGTTCTCCGACCTCGGTTTCACCGCGCTGCAGCGCAAGGACCTCTCCCCTCCCGGCACGCGCACGATCAACATGACGCGGCTCGGCGAGGCCCTGACGAAGACGAATGATCCTCCCGTGAAGGCGCTGGTCGTCTACAACTCGAATCCCGGCGCGATCGCGCCCGATCGCGAGAAGGTGATCGCCGGCCTGCGCCGCGAGGATCTCTTCACCGTCGTCCTCGAGCACTTCCAGACCGACACCGCCGACTACGCCGACGTGCTTCTTCCCGCGACGACGCAGCTCGAGCACGATGAGCTGCACAGGGCGTACGGACATCTGTACGTGATGTACAACCCCCGCGCGATCGAGCCTTTGGGAGAGGCGCTGCCGAACTCCGAGGTGTTCCGCCGCCTCGCCGCGCGCATGGGCCTCGACGATCCCGTGTTCCGCGCCAGCGATGAAGAGATGATGCGCGAGGCCTTGCGCGGCATGCCGTTCACGCTCGAGGAGTTGCGGGAGCGCGGATCGATCCGTCTCGACGTCGCCTCGCCGCATCTGCCGTGGCGGACCGGCACCCGCGTCCCGACGCCGAGCGGGAAGATCGAGATCGAGTCGGAGCGCGCCGCGGCGCAGGGACTCGACCTGCTGCCCGAGTACGTTCCGCCGTACGAGTCGGAGGAACGCGATCCCGCGCTCGTCGCACGCTATCCGCTCGCGCTCATCTGCCCGCCCGCGCACTCGTTCCTCAACTCGACGTTCGTCAACGTCGCCTCGCTGCGGCGCGCGGCCGGAAAGCCGACGCTCGAGATTCATGCCGACGACGCGCGCGCGCGCGGGATCCGCGACGGCGCGAAGCTGACGATCTACAACGACCGCGGCTCGTTCACGGCGGATGCCGTCATCACCGACCGCGTGCGCCCCGGCGTCGTCTGCGCCCCCTCGGTGTGGTGGGCGAAGCTCACCGAAGACCGCGCGAACGCGAATCACACGACCTCGCAGGCTCTGACCGACATCGGCGGCGGCGCGACGTTCTTCGACAATCTGGTGGAAGTGTCGCCCGTGTCATCCTGAGCCGCCCTTCGACTGCGCTCAGGGCAGGCTCCGACGGCGAAGGATCTTCCGGCGTGCCAGCGAGGTCGCCGGCAGGATGCCGGCGTTACGGCGGGCAGGATGCCCGCGCTACACCGCCTAGGCAACGGACATGGAACGCCGACATTCTGTCGGCCGGTACGCCGGCTTCCAGTCGGCGGGTTTTGACGCCGATCGGAGATCGGCGGACCGGCCGACTGAAAGTCGGCGTTCCTTTTTTTGTAGCGCGGCCTTCCAGGCCGCCGTATCGCTGGCTTCCAGCCAGCGAGCTCGCCGGCAGGATGCCGGCGTTACGGCGGGCAAGGATGCCCGCGCTACACCGCATGGGCAACGGGCATGGAACGCCGACATTCTGTCGGCCGGTACGCCGGCTTCCAGTCGGCGGGTTCTGACGCCGATCGGAGATCGGCGGACCGGCCGGCTGAAAGCCGGCGTTCCGTTTTTTTGTAGCGCGGCCTTCCAGGCCGCCGTATCGCTGGCTTCCAGCCAGCGAGCTCGCCGGCAGGATGCCGGCGTTACGGCGGGCAGGATGCCCGCGCTACTCCGCTTGGGCAACGGACATGGAACGCCGACATTCTGTCGGCCGGTACGCCGGCTTCCAGCCGGCGGGTTTTGACGCCGATCGGAGATCGGCGGACCGGCCGACTGAAAGTCGGCGTTCCGTTTTTTGTAGCGCGGCCTTCCAGGCCGCCGTATCGCTGGCTTCCAGCCAGCGAGCTCGCCGGCAGGATGCCGGCGTTACGGCGGGCAGGATGCCCGCGCTACTCCGCTTGGGCAACGGACATGGAACGCCGACATTCTGT
>DATLFB010000021.1:0-56462 GCA_035525285.1 Thermoanaerobaculia bacterium | reverse complement strand
GGCGGCTCTCGTGGCGCTCGGTGCCGAGCACGAACAGCCCGCCGGCGGCGAGCGCCTTTTCCTTCAGGCGCGCGACCTGGGCGCGGATCTCGGCCGCCGTGGCATCGCGCTCCGCGCCGGGCTCGAGAGCGACGAGTTCCTGGCGGATGCGCATGTCGGCATTGCCGCCGAGCTGGATGTCGGTGCCGCGGCCGGCCATGTTGGTGGCGATGGTGATCGCGCCCGGCACGCCGGCCTGGGAGACGATATAGGCCTCCTGCTCGTGGTAGCGGGCGTTGAGGATGGCGAACACCTTGGCCTTGGTGGCGCCCTCGTCGCCGCTGTAGAGCTTGGCGAAGGCGTTGGGGTCGGTGAAGTCGTGCTGCTCCCAGCCTTCCTTGCGCAGCAATTCGGCGAGCGTTTCGGACTTCTCGATCGAGGTGGTGCCGACCAGCACCGGTTGGCCCTTGATCTTGCACTCCTCGATCAGCTTCAGGATCGCGCGATACTTCTCGCCCGCGGTGCGATAGACCTCGTCGTCCTGGTCGTCGCGGATCATCGGCAGGTTGGTCGGGACCTCGATGACCTCGAGCTTGTAGATGTCCATGAACTCATCGGCTTCCGTCACGGCTGTGCCGGTCATGCCGGCGAGCTTCTCGTACATGCGGAAGTAATTCTGGAAGGTGATCGAGGCGAGCGTCTGGTTCTCCGGCTGGATCGGCTGGTGCTCCTTCGCTTCCAGCGCCTGATGCAGCCCCTCGGAATAGCGGCGCCCGGGCATCATGCGGCCGGTGAACTCGTCGATGATGACAACCTCGCCATTGCGCACGATGTAGTCCTTGTCGCGCTGGAACAGCTTGTGCGCGCGCAGCGCCTGGTTGACGTGGTGCACCAGTGAGACGTTGTGGATGTCATAGAGCCCGCCGCCCGTCAGCAGCCCGTGCTCGCGCAGCAGCCCCTCCATCTTCTCCTGCCCGGGCTCGATCAGGGTGACGGTCTTCTGTTTCTCGTCCTTCTCGTAATCCTCGGGGGCGAGCGCCGGGATCAGCTTGTCGACCTGGATGTAGAGATCGGAATTGTCCTCGGTCGGCCCGGAGATGATCAAGGGCGTGCGGGCCTCGTCGATCAGGATCGAATCGACCTCATCGACGATGGCGTAGCGGTGCTCGCGCTGGACCATCTCCTCGCGGCTGAAGCGCATGTTGTCGCGGAGGTAGTCGAAGCCGAACTCGTTGTTCGTGCCGTAGGTGACGTCGCAGCGATAGGCCAGCTGGCGCTCGCGGTCGCCGTGCGGGTTCTGGATCACGCCGACGGTGAGGCCGAGGAACGTGTAGATGCGGCCCATCCACTCGGAGTCGCGGCGGGCGAGGTAGTCGTTGACGGTGACGACGTGCACGCCGCGGCCGGTGAGCGCGTTGAGGTAGACCGCGAGCGTGGCGACGAGCGTTTTTCCCTCGCCCGTCTTCATCTCCGAGATCTTGCCCCGGTGCAGGACGATGCCGCCCATGAGCTGGACGTCGAAGTGCCGCATGTTGAGCACGCGCTTGCCCGCTTCCCTGCAGACCGCGAACGCCTCGGGGAGCAGATCTTCGAGCGCGGCGCTCAGATCGGCCTGCGCGGCCTTGATGTCGTTCTCTTCGCGGGGAACCTCTTTTTTCGCCTCTTCGAGAACCTGCACCACCGGGCGCAGGCGCTCGCGGAACTGAGCGGTCTTCTCGCGAAGCTGTTCGTCGGAGAGCGCGCTGATCTGCGGCTCGAGTGCGTTGATCTCCGCGACGATCGGGCGCATCGCCTTCACGTCACGCTCGTGCTTCGAGCCGAAGATCGTGGTCAGGATCTTGTTGATCATGTCTGTACGAACCTTATCAAATTCGATCTGGAGGGCGGACGTCCCGTCCGCCTTCAGGGTGGCGGACGAGACGTCCGCCCTCCACGTTCACCGCCTCAGCAGCTCCAGGCGGCCGTAGGTCATCCAGGTCTGATGGCCCAGAAAGATGACCAACGCAAAGTAGAGGGTGGCAATGCCCGCGCGCTGGGCCGGCGTGATCTCGTAGAAGCGAGGATCGCTTTTCTCGCGAAGAATGGAGGCGTAGACCTGAAACACGGCGAGGACGGCGATGAGGATGATCAGCGGATTCGGCTGCTGGACGACTTTGTAGACCACCGCGGCGCCGCCGAAGACCCACATCCACTTCGTCACCGCGGCGGAGATCCGTCCACCATCGAGCATGCCGAGGGGGAGGAGGTTGATGAGGTTGAGGGCGAAGCCGAGGAACGCGATCAGCAGCCACAACGGATCGCCGAGCCACTTGTAGAGCTGGAGGCAGATCAGCGAGGCGCAGGTGCCGGCGACCGGTCCCGCGAGTCCGATGAGCGCGTCGTCATAGACGCTGTGCGGCTGGTCCTTGAGCGTGACCGCGCCGCCGATGAAGGGAATGAAGACCATATACCCCGCTCGCAATCCCTTCGCGCGGATGACGACGGCGTGTCCGATCTCGTGAATGAGGGTGATGACGACAAAGCCGACGACGACGGCGAGCGGCCATTGCCGGGCGTAGGCGGCGATGGTCACGACGAACGAGCCGCCCGCGATCGCATACTGCGCCGCGCCAAAGCCCTCGAACGGATTGACGAAAAGAACGCGGATCTTCTCGAAAAAGAGGAGCAGCAGCCCCTTCGCCTTCAAGGCCCAGACGCCGAGGAGGAGGATGAGGCCGGAGAGGAGTTTGGGGAGGGTGCGGCGTGGAGATTTCGATGAATCCATGGACCGGCCGCTACAACGCCGTAAGAGTGGCACTATTCCGAAACGATGAACGATGAACGATGAACGATGAATGATGAACAGGTCGCGTTCATCGCTCATCGTTTCATCGTTCATCGTTCATCGTTCATCGTTCATCGATTAGCATTCCCGCCGTGTCCGAAGTCGATTCACTCCGCCAACAGCTCAAAGACCGCGGCTATCTCTCCCACGCCATCGAGCGCTGGTTCGCCCTCGATCCCTGGTCCTCCCGCGCGTTCTGGCTGGAGCTGACGCTCGTCGCGCTGAAGGCGGCGACGCTCATCGCGGCATTCGCGGCCCTGCCGATGACCGCGATCATGCTGTTTCGCAATGCGCCGCTGACCGCGTTCGAGACGCTGGCGCTGTTCCTGACCTATGCCCTCGCGTGGCTGGCGATCGCGTTCGCGTTCGTCGTGGTCGTCGCCCTCATCCTGAAACTGCGGCCCGCGCTGCCGATCGACACGCCGCGGGCGCTGCTCGCCATCTCGCTCGCGGCGAGCGCGCTGCTCGTGCTGCCGGTCGCGGTCTGGTGGTATGGCTTCGACGCCGCGCCCACGCTGAGCGAGCTCCTCGCGGGTGCCGCCCTCACGGCGATCTTCTTCGTGGTGGCAACGATCGTCGTCTCCGCGGCGCTGCTGTCGTTCTCGATCTACGAGCTTCAACGCGTCCCCGCGATTCATCAGAAGCCGCGCGGCGTGCCGATGAGCGTCGCCGCCACCGCGCTCATCGCGCTGCTGTTCCTTCCCGCGTATGCGGAACGGGAGCGAAGCGCGATCGAGCCGATGGTGGTGACGACGCCGAACTCGCGGCGTGTCGCACTGATCGCGGTGGACGGCCTGACGCACGAGATTCTCCAGTCGCGCCTCGATCTCGCGCTGATTCGCGTCGAATCCATCCCCGCCGCATCCACGACCGAACGCTGGGCATCCCTCGGCACGGGCGTACGCACCGAAGCGCACGGCGTGCGCGCGATCGACGCCGTTCGTTTTCGCGCCGGCCGTCACGTTCTGCAGGGAGTCTCGCGGGCCGAAGTCGTGCTGATGCGCGCGGCGCCGCTGCTGGGGATCGCACGTCGCGAGCCGCTGCCGCCGACCGTCAGGCGGCGCGACTATGTCTGGGAGATCTTCGCGCGGCGCGGATTGCCGAGCGCCGCCGTGAACTGGTGGGCCACCGCCGACGAGCGCGAAGGCGGACTGGCCTCGATCAGTCCTGCCGTCGTGTTCACCAGCGCCGGAGCGGATCCGTTGCGCATCGACAGCATCGCCGCGCAGAAGTTCCTCGGCGAGATCGGACGCTTTCCGCGCTTCGCAACCGTGTATCTTCCGGCGCTCGACGTGATCCTGAACCGGCTCGAGATCGATCGCACGACGCAGCTCGCGCAGTCTCTGCGCGCACTCGATGGAATCACGGCGCTCGTGTCCGAGGCGCGCAGGCGTGGGTATGACGTCGTGGTGGTGGGCCTGCCCGGCGACGGTCAGAACGGCGATGGCGTCATCGCATCGAACCTTCCGCTGCGCAGCGACGCGACCGCGTGGGACGTCGCGCCGACGCTCCTCGACCTGCTCGGTTTTCCCCTGTCGCAGGAAATGCCCGGCCGCTCGCTGCTTCGCGCGAACGAAGAGCCGCGCATCGCGAGCTACGGCGCGCGCCGGAGCAGCGCTCCGGCGCAAGGCGTGAACGAGGAGTACTACGAGAATCTCCGCTCACTCGGCTACATCCGGTGAGCGGATCGAATGCTACGTGCGCGGAACGCCGGTGGTGACGCCGGCCGGAGTGCCCGCGCCGATTCCGCCGCCGCCTTCGCCCGGTCCGAGGGCCGGACGCGCGACCGTGGACGTGATGCCGACGGCCTCCGCGTACTTGAGGTACGTGTCGATCGACGCGATGACGACGCGAGCCTCGACGGTGATCAGGTCGATGCCGACGAGGGAGATGCGCACCCATGCGTCGATGACGATGCCTTTGTCGAGAATCCGGTCGAGTACGTCAATCAGACTGGTTCCGCCCGGGGCGCGTTCAACAGCCATGACTTACCTGCCTTTCCTCTCTCCCGGCTTCCCGGCGGGAAGCTCACGAGCGCTCAGTTGGCGTTCCAGTTCGGCGATGCGGATGCGCAGCTGCTCGTACTCCTCGGAGCCCTTCAGCGACTGCGGATCGCTCGAGTAAAAACGGTCCGAGCGCCACCAGTTGATGCCGATGGCCTCGGCCTTGTCGATGGAACAGATGACCAGACGCAGTTGAATCGTGAGGAGCTCCACGTTGGCCAGCGACACTTTCACGTCGCCCGCGATCACGAGCCCCTTGTCGAGGATCTTGTCCAGAATGTCGACCAGCCCTTGCGGCTGGCGCTGGAGCGCCCCTCGATCATCGACTGGCAAACCGCGCCTCCCCTCTCATGTCTTCGTTGTGCCGGAGACGTGTAAACGATTCATGACCGTGAGTCAACTGAAGCAGGTTTGCTGCCATGCGCGTCATTCGATCAGCTTCACTGGACCGAGCTTCAGATTCAGGTCTTCGTCGGAGAGGCCGAAGACGCGCTTCAGCTCCGCCATCTTCTCTTCGAGCTTCATCAGCGCGTTGCCGAGGCGCTCGATCTCTTCCTCGGACAGATTCCCGCCGTCCATCCGCCGGATGGCCTGCTTCTCGAGCAGCCGGCGAATCAGCTCGATGATCGAGAGGACGAGCTTCGCCAGTCCGTTCTCCACGATCTCCGGATCGGCGGAGATCCGCTCCGGCACGATCGACTCCGTGAACGTCAGCGCCTCGCGCAGCTCGTCTTCTTCATTCGTGATCATCATCGGCGAACACCTCGAGCGGCCACGGACCGGAAAGCAGAAACGGTACCTCAGGACAGCCAGCGCGCAGCTCTTCGCCGCGCCGTCGCACATCATCGACCGCATCGCGAGCGATGAGCGCGGCGAGCTCGATCGATTTCTCGTCGCGATGAATCCAGCGATGCCTCACGGCCCGCGACACGATCAGCCGCTCGACTTCCGCGCGAAAGTGCGGGTCGATGTTCGCCGCCTGCGTCGCCTCGTGCAGCGCGCGCAGGTAATCGGCGCCGCTCGCGAAGTCGTGGCGATCGGGACGCGGACGCGACGAGGCCGCGGCGACTTTCAGCGTCATCTCGACGCGATCGCGATTCTCTTCGAGGATGCGCTGCCACTTCCGGAGGGCGGACGTCTCGTCCGCCAGGCGGACGGGACGTCCGCCCTCCCACGTGTAGCCGTAGCGGATGGCGATGAACGTCGCGCGCGCGAGGAGCTGCGCGCGTACGTTCGTGGCGCGCAGCAGGAGCTCGCGATCGCCGAGGGGCTGATCGCCCGCGACTTCGAGCGCGCTGACGAAGAGCGCGCCGGCGGGAACGGCGATCGCGAGCGGCTCGATATCCTCGCGCCGCAGATGCGCGCCGATCGCGACGAGCTTCATTTCTTGCCGCTCGACACGCGAATGACCGCGTCGACGTTCGCCAGCACGACGTTGAGGCCGAGGTAGAGGAGATCGACGTCGCCGATCGAGATCACCGCCTCGCCGGCAATGACGACACCGCGGTCGAGGAGGTGATCGAGCGCCTCGAGAACGGATAAGTCTTCGGTTTGATCAGGCATATGAGAGAGAAACGATGAACGATGAACGATGAACGATGAATTATGAACGGGACGATTCATCGTTCATCGTTCATCGTTCATCGCTGATTCCTGCAAACGTATACGGCGGCCACGGCCCCGACAACGCCAACGAGACTCCCTCGCCGGCATACCGCTCGTTCAACCCAACATGCAGCTCCTGCAACACTGCTTCCTCATCGCGGTTGATGAGCACATTGATCTGCGGGTGCGCGCCCTCGCGCCGCTCGCGCGGCTCGGCGAGCGTCTCGCAGCGAAGGCGGTCGAGCAGCGCCCGCTCGATCTCCGTCACCAGCGACTCCTCCGCCGTGTTCGACGCGCGCTTCTTCTCCTCATCGAGCTTCCTGCGCAGCAGAAATGCCTTTCCCGCCGGCGCCGACTCGATCTGCTGCTGCAGCTCGCGCAGCGAATCGACGCGCGTGACGAGCGAGTCGCTCCACCGCTGCGGCTCGAGCTCCACCCGCAGCGTCCACTCCTGCTTTCCATCGAGCCGGTCGAGCATCTGGCGGAGCATCTCCGCGTTCTCGCCGAGGTAGTCCCGCAGCGCCTCTTCGCTGCTGAACAGCGTGAACGCGCGCAGCGGCACGATGCCGGTGGTCTTCATCAACTCGCTGACGACCGCCTGATGGCGATAGCCGATCGCGCCGAGCCACTCGAGGTCGGCCGCGCGGCGGTCGATCGTGTCCTGCGAGAACTCTTCGTCCTTCACCGTCGTGTAGACGGCGCAAATCCCGCCGGCCGCCGCCGCGCCGAAGCGGCGCGTCTGATCGATTGCCTCGGCATCGGGCGTCACCGGCTCGCGCGTGATCGCGTAGACGTAGATCACCGCTTAACTATAGATGACAACTCCGCGAGCGACGTCGGGGGCGCATCGCGGCGCTCGATCGTGACGCTGACGTCGAGCGGCGCCAGCGCCGCGAGCTCGGAGGCGCGCATCGTGCGATCGCACGCGCATTCGTTCTCCGGCGTGAGGTAGTTCGCGATCACGCCGCCGAGGCGGATCTGCCTTCTCTCCAGTTCCGCGATCAGGCGTAACGTCTCCTCGACCACCGCGGCCTCGGCGCGCGTGACGACGATGACGGCCGCGCGATCCGATCGCAGCGTCTCGTCGAGATCCTTGAGCGCGCGCGAGGCGCGGACCAGCTCCTCGCCGAGGGAACCGGCGGGAATGAGATCGCGATAGTGGAGGAGGATGCGCATGAACTCGCGCACCCACGCGCCGGCAACGCTCGGGAGATCGAGGAGGCGGAGGAAATGCCCGGTCGGCGCGGTGTCGACGATGACGCGCGTGTCACCAGCGGCAAGATCAGCGAGTCTCGTTACGGCGAAGAGCTCGTCCGCGCCCGGCGGCGCGATCTCGACGAGACGCCGCATCGCCTCGCTGTCGTGCTCGAGCGACATGCCCCGCGGCGTGAGCGAGTCGATGGCGCGCGTGATCTCCTCGCCGATCGTGTCGCGGAAGCGGCGCCACTGAGCGCGCGTGTCGGCGATCTCGACTTCGAGGTTCGGCGGCGGCGCTTCGTGCGCGAAGACGTCGCGGAGGGAGTGGGCAGGGTCGACGGAGATGACGGTGTAGCGCTGCTGCGGGTTTTCCTGCGCGAGCTGTAGCGCTAGGGAGGCGGCGCAGGTTGTCTTACCCACGCCGCCCTTGCCGGCGAAGAAAAGGAGTGGCGCGGCCTTCCAGGCCGCCGTCGCGCCGGCTTCCAGCCGGCGCTCTCGCGGGCTGGAAGCCCGCGGTACGGCGGGCTGGAAGCCCGCGCTACACCACCTCTCGAAATCGACGACTCTTCGCGGTGCCATGCGCGCTCTTGCCTCCGCGTCGCGTTGCACGCGACGCTCATCGAGCGCGCAGTCCACTTTCAGCACGGCGCGATTCAGCACCACGAACGGCACATCGATCCCGCCCAGCTCCTCCATCAGGCGCAGCGTCTGCTCCACCACCCACGGCTCCGACAGCATCACCGGCACGAACGCGGTTCGCGCGGGATCGGTGAGCAATTCGCGGCGGCGCTGCGCGCGCGCGTCGAAGTCCTCGATGAACGCATCGAGCGCGTCGTGCGACTCGCGACGCGTGAACTGCCGGACCAGCGCGCGATGTTTCTCCTGCATCGCGTCGAGCGCGAGTGCGAGCTGGCGGAAGTGCTGCGACGACGAGAGCATCCTCAGGGTGTGTCCGGTCGGCGCGGTGTCGACGATCACGAGCGCGTCGGGGTTCTCCTCTGCGAGCTCGCCGATGTGCATCCACGCCATCAGCTCGTCCACGCCCGGCAGCGAGAGCTCGAAGAAGCGGCGCAGCTCCTCGCGATCGAGATACGTCCCGCGATCCGCGATCTCGAGAAAGGGCTCAAGGTGGCGCTCGAGGAATCGCGCGTAGAGCGCGTTTGCGTCGAGCGACTCGATGGCGAAGAGGATCGTGCGCCGCGACTCGCTCAGCGTTTGCTCGGCGAAGCGCGCCAGCGTGGTCTTGCCTACGCCGCCTTTGCCGCCGAAGAGAACGACGCGGCGGGACGCCAGTTGCGCGAGCTCATCGATCACCGTACCCAGTGTAGACGCCGATGCCGCCCTCGTCCTCGCCGCGCTCGGCCGCGTACTGCCGCGCCAGCTCTTCCCTGCGCGCGCGAATGTCCCGCAACGCCTGGAACACCACCGCCTCCTCGGCCGTGTACTCCTCTTCGCTGATCTCGCCGACTTCGAGCCGCATCTGCAGCTCGATCAGCCGCTCCTTCCAGGGCTGATCGTTCATCAACTCCTCGTCCGCCATCTTCTGAATGGTGTTCATCACCCACTTGAAGCCCGCGATCGGGGCCGTGATGGGGAGGAGGAGGATGTCGTCGAGGAGGAAGGCCATCTTGGTTGCCCGGTTGCCCGGTTGCCCGGTTGCCCGGCGCCGGTGGGTGGGACCGGGCAACTGGGCAACCGGGATACCGGGCAACCTATCTTTCAGCTCTCTCCAGCTTCAACCGAATATTCACAAAGTTATACGGCGGCCACGGCCCCGTATACAGAAACGACAGCTTGTTCTCATACTTCTTCGCGATGTCCGAGATCTGATCGTCGAACGCCCTGGTCTTGTCGCGCTCGACGAGGAACGCGGCGTTCATGATCATCTTGTCGCCGATCGGCTTGTTCGAGCGCGAGGCGATCGCGGCGTCGCGCAGCGCTTCGTAGATGTCGGTCACGTACGCGTCCGCTTTCGCCTGCAGCGCCGACTCGACCACGCGGCCGAGCTGCATGCGCGAGAAGTACGTCGAGGTCGACGTATTCGACGAGATCTCTTCCTTCAGGCGGCGGATCTCCTCGTTCTCCATCTCGATCTCGCGGATCACCGAGTCCTTGTCCCAGTTCACCTTGAGACCGAACTCGATCTTCCCTTCCATCTTCTGGAGGACGTCGCTGAGCGCCTCGTACGTCCCCTTGAGGAACTCCTTGATGTCGTTCTCGGTGCGGAAGACGGTGCCGAAGCTCATCGGCAGGACGGTGAAGTCCTTCATCACGAGCTCGTTCACGTGCTCGTGCGCGAGCGCGTTCTCGCGCGTCGGATCGAACACGATGAGCGGGCAGTTGGAAACGACGGCGGCGAACTCGCGGTAGTGGACCGTGTACACCTTGTCGCCGCGCACGCCGATGCCGACCGATCCGAAGTCGCGCGGCGTCTCGGTCTTGATGATGCAGTAGACGTACTTGCCCTGTTCAGTCTCCGGTTGCATGCCCTGAACCTGCTCCGTCGTCATGGAGTCGCGCCTTTCCTGAATCGACCGAAGAATACAATAGTCCGACTTGCAAGGCTCAGACCGCCACTCCATCGCGCGCGCGATCGAACGATGGTTCGCGCGCCATCAACGTCCCCTCCCCTGGCGCGAGCGATACGACCCGTTTCACGTCTGGGTGTCCGAGGTGATGCTGCAGCAGACGCGGATGGAGGTGGTGCTGCCGTACTTTGAGCGTTTCGTCGAGCGGTTTCCGACGCTCGACGCGCTGGCCGCGGCCACGGAAGACGAAGTGATGGCGGCGTGGTCGGGGCTCGGATACTACCGGCGCGCGCGGATGCTGCGCGAGGGAGCGATCGCGGTCGTCGAGCGTTTCGAGGGACGGGTGCCGAAGAGCGTGGACGATCTGCTCGCGCTGCCCGGGATCGGACGCTACACCGCGGGCGCGATCGCGTCGGTCGCATGGAACCGGCGCGCGCCGATCGTCGATGGGAACGTGGCGCGCATCCTCTCGCGCCTCTTCGCCATCGATGCGCCGCTCGCGTCGCCCGCGCTGATGCGCGAAGCGTGGGCGCGCGAGGAGGAGCTCGTCGCGGCGTGCACGAAGCCGCGCGACTTCAATCAGGGGCTGATGGAAGTGGGCGCGCTGATCTGCACGCCGCGCAACCCGTCGTGCCTCGCCTGCCCCGTGCGCGCGCACTGCGCGACGCGCGGCGATCATCTTCCGCGCGCGAAGGAGAAGAAGGCCACGCGCGCAATGCGCATCCCGCTCTACCTGATCACCGATCGCCGCGGACGCGTGCTCATGCGCCGCGAGTCGGGACCCCTGATGAACGCAATGCTCCACCTGCCGCACGGCGATACGTCGCTTCTTACGGGCCGCCCGCTCGCGGTCACTGCGAAAGCGCTTCTCGGCACGTTCCGGCACACGGTGACCACGCGGCGGATCGAGTTTGCGCTGTACGCGGCAAACGCGCGCAATCCGAAGCGCCGCGAGTACGTCTGGATCGATCCGGAGGCGATGAGCGAGGTGCCGCATCCGTCGTATGTGGCCAAGGCTCTGCGGCTGTGGTGCGGCCGCGAAGAAACGTAGCCGGCACGGCCGGCGGCATGGTGTAGTGGAGGACAGGCAATCCTGCCTGTCCGGCCTTCAAGGACAGGCAGGATTGCCTGTCCTCCACTGTTTTCTGCCGCGCGGTCTCCTGGCGCCCGGCTTCAGCCGGGCGTCGCCGGGACGGCGGGCTGAAGCCCGCCGCTACGTTGATCGCGCTAAACTACCCCTCGAATGCGCGGGCGTGTGACCCTACTCCTCGTTTTCTTTTTCTCCCTCACCTCTCCGGCGATCTCTCAGTGCTCCTGGACGCCGCGCTACAGCGCGCAAACGCGCGCGACCGTCTTCGACGTCGCCGTCGACGCGCAGAACATCGTCTGGATCGCCACCGGCTACGGCGTGCAGGCATTCGAGCCGCGCACCGGCGGTGCGCTCGATTTCGCAGGCCGGACCGGCATCCCCGGCTCCACGCGCGTCGTCGCCGCGGGCAACGGCTACGCGTTCGCCGGCAGCGGGACGCGCGTGTACGTGCTCCGCCGCAACGGTCGCCTTCTCGAGATCGTCAGCTCGGTCGAAGCCGGCGGCACGGTGAACGACATCGTCTTCAATACCGCGAAGTACCTCTTCGTCGCGACGTCGAACGGCATCGCCCACTTCGATCTGTTCGATCCGGCGGCGCCGGTCCGCACGACGCAACTCATCAGCACGACGAAGCCCACCGTGACCTCGCTCGCGGTCTCGGGGCCGACGCTCTACGCCGCCGACGGCGACTCGAGCGTCGAGCTGATCGCCATCGCCAATCCCGCGCTGCCGCAGAAAACCGGCACGCTCACCTCGCACGCGCGCTCGGTCACGGTGCACGTCGCGGGCTCCTCGCTCTTCGTCTCCGACGACCTCGGCCAGAACACCGATGTCTTCTCGGGAACGGCGCGCATCGCGCGTTTCGCGTACGGCTCGAACGCCTTCGCGCCGCTCAGCGGCAACAGCTACTTCGTCGGCGGCGACCGCATGCTGCGCGCGATCGACATCACGTCGACCTTGCGCATCGCCGAGATCTTCGAACAGGCGCTCGCGCCTCTCGGCGGCACGAACAACCGCATCTACTCGATGACGCGCAGCGGCAACACGCTGTACGTCGCCGCGGGCGACATCGGACTCGTGACCTACGACGTCAGCGGGTTGCTCACGCGGCATCCGGTCGTCAGCTACGCCGATGGCGGACGGTCGAGCACACGGCTCATCGGAACAGCTGCCTACTTCACCGACGCCGAAAAAATGTACGAGCTCGCGGTCGACAACAACGGCCTCGCGATGGGGTTCCTGCGCTCCTGGCCGACGCCCGCTCCGTCGCTGCTGCACGATCACGTGACGGCGAAACTGGTCGCGTCGAGCGGCAACGACGTGAAGATCTGGTCGGTCGAAACGCCAACGCCGTCGATCACGTTCAGCGTGACGTTCCCGGCGCCGGTGCGCTCCGCCGTGCTCTCCGGCAACACGATCGTCGCCGTGCTCCTCGACGGCTCCGTCTGGCGCGCGTCGACGCTCGGCGGCGCGCCGGAACGCGTCAACCTCGGCGCGGGGACCGCGTGGAGCATCGCGCGCGACGGCGCAGCGATTGCGATCGCGCACATCACCGACGCAGGCAACACGGTGATCCGCTACTTCGCGGACGTGGCCTCGCAGCCGCGCACGTTCCAGGTCGACGGCGCACTGATCGGCGGCGTCGGCCTGAGCGCGACGCATCTCGCGGTGTTTACGTTCAAAGGCATCAGCGTGATCGAGCTCGCGAGCGGCGCGACGCGCGTTCTTCCCGAGTCGCACCGCGTCATTCCGAAGCAGCTTTCCATCGCCGGCAACAACCTCCTGGCTCTCGGCAACTCCTCACTTGCGGTGTGGGACGTCCCGAGCGGCGCGCAGGTGCGCCAGCACGCGTTGCCGGCGGACGGCGTGTCGATGCACGCGGCCGGAAACCTCGCGGCAATCGCGGGCTCGGGCTCGACGCTCATCGACTTCACCGCGACGCTGCCCACCGGAGCTCCGATCCTGACGAACCGCTACTACGCGAAGGCAACCGCGAACGGAAACGATCTCTATCTCTTCGGCGACAACCAGGTCGACGTCTTCTGGACCGGGCTCGGGACCGCGCCGAACTTCGGCACGAACGTGAGCGCGCCCGGGGTGACCGACGTCGCCGCGCTTCCGCAATCGACCTTCGCGATGCTCTCGGCGTTCGGAACCGTGACCACGCATTCGAGCGCGGGAGCGCAGCTCGCGCAGATGACGATCAACGAGGGCTCGGACGCACAGCCGCTCTCGATTTTCGCCGCCGGCAACGCGCTGTGGGTCTCCGTCATCAAGGGATGCCTCAGCGGGACGTGCGAGAAGAAGACGCTGGCGCTCGATCCGAAGACGCTCGCGGTCACGACGTCATTCAGCGGCGGCGTGGTCGACGTCGCAACGACCGCCTCACGCGCCTACGTGCTCCTCTCCCTTCCCGACGAGGTCCGCGTGTACGACATCTCGCAACCGCAGCTCTCGCAGCTCGCCACGGCCGCGGCGCCCGCGTCGGCGACGTCGATCGGCTTCTCGGGAGGCAAGGTCTACGTCCTCGCGGAGAAGGTGTACGCGTTCAGCGAGTCGCTAGCCCCGGCCGGCGAGCATCTCAACGCGATCACCGCGCCCGACGCGCACATGATCATCGACGGCAACTGCGCGATTCTCACCGGACGCACGCCGCATCCCGAGTTGTGGGCGCTCCCGTCGTGGACCACGAACACGACCATCGAGGTGCCTTCGACGATCCGATCGATCGCGATGCAGCCGGGCCGGCTCTACTTCCTCACCGACCACTCGCTCGAAGTGTGGATGACCGGGACGCCGGCATCACCGACGAAGCGGCGCTCGGCGCGCTAAGATCGCGCCGCCATGTCGAAGATCACCGTTTCGTCCGATGCGCATGCGTATCGGGTCACGCTCAACGATCCGCCGCTGAACATCCTCGACATCGACATGCTCGGCGAGCTCCGCGAGGCTCTCGGCGGCGTGCGCGATGACCGCCACGCGCTGATCATCGACGCCGCGGGCGAGAAGGCGTTCTCCGCCGGTGCGAGTGTGGCCGATCACCTCGGCGACCGCGTCGCCACGATGCTCGCGAACTTTCACGACTGCTTCCGCACGCTGGCCCGCCTCGATCTCGTCACCGTCGCGTTCGTCCGCGGCGCCGCGCTCGGCGGCGGCTGCGAGCTCGCCCTCGGCTGCGATTTCGTCCTCGCCTCCGACCGCGCACGCTTCAGCCAGCCCGAGATCAACCTCGGGGTCTTTCCGCCCGTCGCCGCATACCAGCTCTCGCGCCAGATCGCACCGCGTAAAGGACTGGAGCTGATGCTGACCGGCGACGCGATCGACGCCGCGACCGCGGAGCGGATCGGAATGGTCAACGCCGTCTTCGCCGCGGAAGAGTTCGCGCCGCGCGCGGAAGAGTGGATGCAGCGGATCTATCGCCACAGCGCGTCGTCCGTGCGGATGGCGAAGAAAGCCTTCCGTCTCGCGCAGGGGGAGAACTTCGAAGAGCGCCTCGCGCGCGTGGAGCGGCTCTATCTCGAAGAGCTGATGGTGACGAGCGACGCGAATGAAGGACTGAACGCGTTCATGGAGAAGCGGAAGCCGCAGTGGGTGGGCAAGTAGCGCGGCCATCCTGGCCGCCGTAGCGCCGGCATCCTGCCGGCGCTCGTCGCCGGCTGGAAGCCGGCGTTACGGCGGGCTGGAAGCCCGCGCTACTCCGCCTGCTGGTCGAACGCGACGGTCGTCTCCGCGTTCAGCTTCACGTTCATCTTCTTCGACGGGATGTTGTTCGTCGGGAAGGTCACGATCATCACCACACCCGAGGTCTTGCCGTCGCAGCCGACGGGCATGGGCCGGACGACTTTCAGCTCGCCGAACTGCTTCGCGATCACCTTGCCGCCGTCGTCGATCCACTCCAGCGGCGGCCCCTGCTTCGACTGAATCGTCTTCGCGAGCTGCTGCGCCTCCTGAAAGGTCAGCTTGCCGGTGAGCAGCGTGACCACCTGGCGCGGACCTTCGCTGCGGCTCACGAAACGATTGACGCACTGCGCCGCCGACGCGAACGGCGCGGCGAGCACGAGAAAAGACAATGTAACCCCGAGGACTCTGGACATGATCGGACCCTGCTGCCGCTTCACAAAAACGCAACCCTGAGAGAAATTCCGACGTACACGACACAGGGACCGGCTTCAGCCGGTCCGCCCTTTCGCCCGGCTGAAGCCGGGCGCTACATGTCATCATGAGCTCGATGGACGATCCGGCCGGAAACAGGCGCCGCGGCATCTCGCCGGCGTTCGTGGTCTGGCTCGTCGGCGTCGCCTTCATCATCATCCTCGAGTACATCGACAGCATCCTCAGCCGCTTCGACCGCAGCACGCTCGTCGTCAACTTCTTCGCCTTCTTCGCGTGGCTGCTCGTCATCGGCCTCACGTTGTACGGGCTCGCGGTCGCCGCGCGCTGGATCCTGCGCAAGCTCTTCTGGACCGTCGGCCGGCGGCTCTTCCTCAGCTACATCATGATCGGCGTTCTGCCGTTCTTCCTCTTCGCGATCCTGCTCATCGCGATTCTCTACGTCATCGCGGGCGTGGCCAGCCAGGCCAGCTTCAAAGCCGAGCGCCAGGCCAGCCTCGGACATCTCGAGTCGCTCAACTCCGACTACGCATTGCAGGGACGTAAGCCGCGCATCGACGGCATCGAGGTCTATGACTCGCTCGGCGGCAGCGACCGGCGGCTCCCGGAGTGGCTGGGCACGAAGACCTACAGCGGCCTCGCCCTGCGAGACAAACAGCCCCTGCTCATCTCCGCGCGCCAGTATCCGAACGACGGCGCGCTGCGCTCGGTCGTGCTCGTGCTGCCGATGGATGCGAAATGGGCGAAGCAGATCGAAGAGCGCGGCGGGATGATCGTCGCCTCGAGCATCGCCACGCACGAGGCGGGGGGCATCAACGTCCGCGAGGAGGACGCTTTCGGCGACTTCGGCAAGCGCGCCGTCGACGTCGACCGCATCGTCTTCTACGACATCACCGAGAAGGGCGGCCTGATCGATTGGAACAACGGCACGCCCGATCCTGAGAAGCGCCTTTTCACCGTGATCTCGAACCCGATGTCGAACCTCATCCAGTTCTACTTCGGCGGCGCGACCAACTCGTGGCTGATGCGGATCATCTTCTCCGTGATCATCGGTCTCGCCTCGGCGCTCATGCTCGCCTACTTCGTCGCCACCGCGTTCGCGGCGGTGCTGATCTTCTCCATCTCGCGAGCGGTGAATCGCATCGAGAAAGGGACGCGCGCGGTCGAGCGCGGCGACTTCTCGTATCGCATCCGGATGAAACGCGCCAACCAGCTCGGCGCGATGGCACAGTCGTTCGATCGGATGACCGAGTCGATCGCCTCGCTCCTGCAGAGCGTGACGGAGAAGGAGCGGCTGCAGAGCGAGATCGAGATCGCCGCGACCATCCAGCGCAATCTCCTGCCGCGCGAAGGGCCGAAGTTCCGCGGCGTGTCGTTCTCCGCGCACTTCGAGCCAACGGCGTCGATCGGCGGCGACTACTACGACGTCTTCAATCTCGACAAGACGCGGCTCGCGGTCGCGATCGGCGACGTCTCGGGCCACGGGCTCTCGACCGGCCTGGTGATGGCGATGGTCAAGGCTGCGATCACCACGCTCGTCGAAGAAGGAGCCGACGAGACCTCGCTCTTCCAGCGCCTCAACCAGCTCGTGTTCCGCTCGACCGAGCGCCGCGCGTTCATGACTCTCGCCTTCACGATCTACGATCTCGAGCGCGGCACGATCCGCCATACCAACGCGGGTCATCTCTATCCGTACCTGCTGCGCCGAGGCGCCGGCGCGCCGATCCCGATCGAGTCGCCCTCGTTCCCCCTCGGCGTTCGCGAAAGCATCGTCACGCACACGGTCGAGGTCGATCTGCGGGAAGGCGATGCGGTCGTCTATCTCTCCGACGGCATCGTCGAGGCGCAGGACGAGAACGGAGATCCGTTCGGCTTCGACCAGCTCGAGGCGCTGCTAGGGCGCCAGACCGACCGCTCGCCGTCCGACATACGCGACGCGATCCTCGATGCGATCGCGCGGCACTCCGGCTCGCGACCCGCGGATGACGACCGCACCGTGATGGCGCTGCGCTTCGACAACATCGGCGTCGCCGCCGAACCGCGAGCGGCAGAAGAAGCGCTGGTTTAGCGCTACCGGTTAGTTGTAGCGCGGGCATCCTGCCCGCCGTAACGCCGGCATCCTGCCGGCGTTTTCGCTGGCTGGAAGCCAGCGATACGGCGGCCTGGAAGGCCGCGCTACAAAAAGCGTTACCGGTTCACGCCGATCGTGACGCTGCGGCCCGGAGCGAACGCGGCGGTCGCGTCGGACGATCCGAAATGCTGCGCGTCCATCAGATTGCGGACGACGACGCGCAATTCGAACTTCGGCGCGATCCGCCAGCCCGCGCCCGCGTCGACGCTCGCGTAACCCGCGCGCTCGACCTCGACGGGCCCCGGCCGCTCGTCGCGCCCATACGCCGACAACGTCACGAAGGCCGACGCCCGCTCCGCCGCCCAGCGCAATGACGAGTGCAGACTCGGCGGCGCGATGTCGTCGAGGTACGACCCGGTCTCCGTTTCCCCGCGCGCGAGCGCGGCGCCGAGCTGCCATTCGAAATCGCGCGGCAGACGCGATGACACTTCGAGCTCGACGCCGCGAATGTCCGCCTCGCCGCGATTGCGGAAGAAAAAGTCGGCGCCGCTGCGATAGCGCTCGACGAGATCTTCGATGCGATAGCCGTACGCGAACAGCGCGACCGTCGAGCGCGCGCCGCTCCATCGCACCGCCGCATCGAGCTGCAGGCTGCGCTCCGGCTCGAGGTCGGGATTGCCGGTGACGAAGCCGCGGCCGCTGACGCCCCGGAAGAAGCGATCGGAGAGCACCGGCTCGCGATAGCCGCTCGCGAGCTGCATGGTCGCGGTGACATTGCGAAACGGTCCCGCGGTCGCGGCGAGGTGTCCCGAAAGCGCGAAGTCCCTGCGGGATCGATCGCCGAAAAAACCGCCGCGGTTGCGCACGCGGATGTGATCGCCGCGAATCCCCGCCGCGAGCTGCAGGGACTGCGAGGCACGCGTGTCGAACGACGCGAAGAGTCCGGCGTCGTGTTTGGCCGCATCCTCGATCGAGCCGGGCGCGCGGAGATCGAAACGGCTCACGAAATCGGCGCCGGTCACGAGCCGCGAGCGCTCGCTCGTCCGCTCGCCGGAAACACGGAACGACGCATCGCGCGCCTTCACCTCCGCGCTCTCGACGCCCGTCGCGCGCACGCGGTTCGTGGTGATCGAATACGAGCCGAGGGACGCGCGCACGGAGGCGGCGGACCAGAGACGCTTCGGCGTCATGTCGAGGCCGAACGTGAGCAGCGTCGCGCGCTCGTTCGGATAGATCGTGAGCACCGCATCACTCGACGGCGCGCCGGTGTCACGCGCAACGCTGGTCATCACGCCCACGCGCATCCGTCCCCACGACGCGTCGCGCACGAAGCGCAGCAGCGCGCCGCGATCGCGGTACTGCGAGTTGTCGATCCGACGGCCGTCGCCGTCTTCGGCATCATCCGCCGCGCGCGCGTGCACCGACGCGAGCACCGCGCCGCCGAATGCATCCGCCGACACCTCGACCGCCGCGCTGCGGCCGTTTTCGGCGCCGAACGCGGTCCAGGCGTCGTAACGAAAGTCCGGCTGTCCCGGAATCGGATCGCGCGGACGCATGTGCACGATGCCGCCGATCGCATCCGACCCGTAAGCGACGGAGCCGGGACCGCGCGAGATCTCGATCGCGCCGAGGATGAAGGGATCGAGGAAGGTGGCCGAGGGGCCGGCGCGGCGCTCGGCGACGATGCGCGCGTCGACGACGATCAGCAGCGTGCGCCCGCCCGCGAGTCCGCGCACGACCGGCACCGCCGCGGGACCTTCCCCCCGCAGCGCGATTCCCGGCGTCGCCGCAATCGCCTCGGCCACATGCGCCGGCTTCCGCTGTTCGAGCTCTTCCTGTCCGACGACCACCGGCGCCGCGGCGGGCGGCGCCTCGATGTTCGGCGCGGCTCCCGTCGTGACGGTGACCGTCTCGCGAAATGCTGCTTCGAGCGTGATCGCCGCGGCGAACTGCGCGATCCGCACGGGAGGATAGATGCGCCCCGCGCTGCCGATCACGATCAGCGTCGCCGGCAGGCGGGGATCGGGCGTGATCGCGAAGCGTCCGTCGGCATCGGTGCGAACGGAGCCGGTCTGTCCGACAACGGAGATCTGCGCGCCGGCGACGGGCTTGCCTTTCGCGTCGACGAGACGCGACTCGAATGCGAAGACGTTAGTGGAGAGAAGCGCGAGTAGCGCCGCCACTCGGGATGACATCTGTCTCGATCGCCTTGTGAATGTGCTTCGCGATGCGGTGGATGTAGTTCACCGTCTCGCGGAACGGCGGCACGCCGTCGTACTTCCAGACGTTCCCCTCGCCGGCGTTGTACGCGGCGACGGCGAGATCGGCGTTGCCGTCGAACGTCTTCAGCAGCCAGCGCAGATAGCGCGTGCCGGCGTGGATGTTCTGCTTCGGATCGAAGGAGTTCGTGACGCCGAAGCGCTTCGCCGTCGCGGGCATGAGCTGCATGAGACCGCGCGCGCCTTTGTGCGAGACGATCCGCGGGTTGTAGTCCGACTCGGCCTTGATGACAGCGGAGACGAGCGCCGCGTCGACGTCGAAATGCTTCGCCGCCTCGATGATGATGTCGTTGTACTTCGACTCCCACAGCGGCTTGCTGTGCTCGTCGTAATTCCACGAGCGCCGCGGGAAGACGCCGCCTTCCTCGACGATCTTCTTCACTTCCTCGACGACTTCCGGTGTCGAGACTTCGTCGTCGACGATGCGCTCGACCCGCGTCAACGCGATCGACATCTTCCCGCCGCTCTGCAGCGTGAGATGGACGACGTCCTCCTCGACCGCGTACGCCTCGATCTTCATGTTCCGCCCGTCGCTGAACACGGCAATGCTCGCGCTCGCCGCGGTGGCGGCCGAGAGGGTGAGGATTGCGGCGAGAAGAGCTTTCATGGTGCGCGGTTTTGAACTGCTTCGTTGGGACGATTATGCCCGAGGAGCGGTTGCCCGGTTGCCCGGTTGCCCGGTCCCACCCGCCCACCGGGTAACTGGGCAACCGGGTAACCGGGCACCCCCGCCCTCACGCCCTCGGAAAAAACTCCTCATACATCCTCTGCAGCCGAGCCCGCGAGACGTGCGTGTAGATCTGCGTCGTCGAGATGTCCGCGTGGCCGAGCATCATCTGCACCGAGCGGAGATCCGCGCCGTTCTCGAGCAGGTGGGTGGCGAAGGAGTGGCGGAGCACGTGAGGCGAGATATGCGTTTTGATCCCGGCCGCCTTCGCGTAGCGGACGATCTTCATCCAGAACGACTGGCGCGACATCGGGCGGCCGCGGCGGGAGAGGAAGAGATGCGGATCGGCGTGCTTGTCGAGCTCGGCGCGGCCGTTCTCGACGTATGCGACGATCGCGGCCTTCGCCGTCTCGCCGAACGGCACGATGCGCTCCTTCGAGCCCTTGCCGATGGTGCGCAGAAAGCCGGCGTCCATCACCACCTCGTCGATCCGGACCTTGATCAACTCGCTCACGCGCAGTCCCGTCGCGTAGAGCAGCTCGAGCATCGCCGCGTCGCGCAGGCCGTCCGGCGTGCCGCGGTCCGGCGCGGCGAGCAACGCCTCGACTTCCGAGGGCAGAATCGACTTCGGCAGCGTCGACCAGAGCTTCGGATTCTCGAGGTTCTCCGTCGGATCGCTCTTCAGATGCCGCTCCGCGACGAGGAAGCGGAACATCCCGCGGATCGCCGCGAGCGCGCGCGCCACCGAGCGCGCGGAGATGCCGGACGCGCGCAGCGACTGAAAGTACTTCACGATGTGAATGCGCTCCACGCGATCGACGTCGATGGCGTGGTCCTTCAGCCAGTGGCCGAAGTGGCGGAGGTCGGTCGCGTACGCCGAGAGCGAATTCTTCGCGAGACCTTTCTCGACCGCGAGATAGTCGAGAAAGATCGGCAGATAGGTGACGAAATACGCGCCGGTCGCGCGCTTCTCGGGATCAGTCGCCCGCGGCTTGCGCATGTTCGGCCACCACGTCCGCCATGTAGGAACTGCGCACGAACGGTCCGGAGAACACGGCGCGGAATCCGAGTCTCTCGCCGAGCTCGCGGTACTCGTCGAACACGTCCGGATGCACGTATTCGACGACGTCGAGCTTCTCGCGCTTCGGCTGGAGGTACTGGCCGATGGTGACGATCTCCACGCGCGCGTCGAGAAGGCGCTTCAGGACGTCGAGCACTTCGTCGCGACGCTCGCCGAGACCGAGCATGAGTCCGGACTTCGTCACCATGCCGCCCTCGTGCGCCTGGCGCAGCACCGCCAGCGAGCGCTCGAACCGCGAGCCCGGACGCACGTAGTCGTACAGCCGCGGCACGGTCTCGACGTTGTGGTTGAAGTAGTCGGGCCGCGCGTCGACGACGACGCGCACGGAGTCGGCGTTCCCGCGAAAATCAGGCGTGAGCACTTCGACGGCGGCGTGCGCCAGCGCAACGCGCAGCTCGCGAATCGTCTCCGCGAAGTGCCGCGCCCCGCCGTCCGCGAGATCGTCGCGCGTCACCGAGGTGACGACGACGTGCCGCAACCCCATCCGCCGCGCCGTCTCCGCCACCGCCCGCGGCTCGTCGGGCGAAGGCGGCCCGTACGGCCGCGCCGTCGTGACGTTGCAGAACCCGCAGGATCGCGTGCAGACATCGCCGAGGATCATGAACGTCGCGGTCCCGCGCGAGAAGCACTCCGTGCGGTTGGGACATGCGAGCGACTCGCAGACGGAGTGGAGATCGCTGGCGCGGAGGAGAGTCTTGACCTCGCGGAGGCTCGCCAGGTCGAGCTTTTTGGAGCGGATCCAGGGAGGAAGTCGCTGTGTCATCGAATTGAAAATTGAAAATTGAAAATTGAAAAACGCCAGGACGCTCCCCATTTTCAATTTTCAATTTTCAATTTTCAATTCGCCCCCGAAGAAAAAATGCCGCCCGAAGGCGGCACTCATTCAACCCGGCTTGACCCCGGCGTTCAGTGTCCGCTGGTCGCCAGCGACTTCTCCAGACACTTGTGAATCAGCTTCTCCGCTTCCGGCTCGGGGATGTTCTTCACGATCGCGACCTCGGAGACGAGGAGGTACTTCGCGCGGTCGTACATCTTCTTCTCGCGGAACGAGAGGCTCTTCCGTTTCTGGACCTCGTTGAGGTTCTTGAGCACTTCCGCCACGTCCTCGAGGCGCCCGGTCTTCATCTTCTCCAGGTTCTCGCGGTAGCGGCCTTTCCAGTCCGTGTGGCTCTTCACCAGCTTCTCCTCCAGCAGGCTCAGGAGACCTTTGATCTCCTTCTGCTGGTAAAGACGGCGAAGACCTACGCGGTCCGTGTTCGTGATCGGCACCACCAGCCGCGAGCTGGTCGCAAGCAGGCGCAGGTGGTAGTAGCTCTCTCCCGCCGGCATGATCGGCGATTCGCCGATATGCTCCACGATCGTGACACCGTGGTTCGGATAAACGAGCTTGTCCCCGACCTTGAATCCTAGTTTCATTGACGACAAGTGAGGCTCCTTTCGGGAATGCGTGCGTTAGGGGCTACTACTTGAGGGAGCGGCATTTTACGCGACCGGCGTTGAATGAGCAACCACCAAGCGTGAAAAACCGGCCGAAATACGCCGTTTTTCGAGTTTCGCGGACAATCTGTCACGCGTCGGTGCGAGAGCGCACGGATAAACGTAGCGACCGAACGTAGCGACCGGCTTCAGCCGGTCGAACCGGCGGGCCTCAGGCCCGCCGCTACGTTGTCAACGCCGCATCCGGCGGATGAGCTGGTGCAGCTTGTCCAGCCCCTCCCGCCGCTCCGCCTCCGTCCCCGTGAGCAGGTCCTCGATGACCTGCAGCTCGGTCTGCAGCTCGAGCTCGCTCGCGCGGTCGAGTGGAGGACGGGCGATCTCGCCCGTCGGGACGACAGGCAGGATTGCCTGTCCTCCACTCAGGGCCTCGCCCATCCGTTTTGCGCTCGCGCGGATCGAGGCGATGTCGTTGTTCTCCAGCGCGCGCTGGATCGCCTTCGCGCTCGCCACCGCACTCGCGTACGGACTGTCCGCGTTGTCGACGATCTTCGCGTGCACGAGCGTGACGTCGAGATTGCCGTAGCCCGTTTTCGGATCCGCCGTCGCGATCACGCGAATCGTCGCCTGTCTTGCCACCGCCGGCAGATCGACCGGCTTCACCTCGCCGATCTGGATCCACGCCTTCACCTCGACGGAGCTCCGCTCGGTCTGCGGCGAGCCGACGCCGACGTACTCGAAGTCGACGCGCTCGACCCAAACCGGCCGGTTCTTCCGCACCACGAGCCGCCGCGACGGAACATCGAGCACGACGCGGTAGACGAACGCGCCGCGCATCTCGAGGGTCTGCATCTTGTCGCTGCGCGGCTGCACCGAGAACGACGTGCTCGTGCGGCTCGCCTCGAGCCGCTCGTACGTCGCATGCTCGTACGTGCCGTCGGGACGCTTGCCGCGCAGCAGCTCGATGTCCTCGCTCACGATCCGCTTCAGCAAATCCGCCGGCAGATCCCGTTTGCTCGCCTCGGCCACGCGATCGATCACCAGCGCGTCATCGGCAACGCGCTGCACCTGCGCGAGCGCGCTCGTTGCAAACAGCAGCAGCACCAACACGCGCTTCATCGCTTCACCCCCAACTCGCCGAGAACGCTCGTCCCCGCCAGTCCGTCCAACGGAAGCTCGAGGTAGTCGCAGACCGTCGCGCCGAGGTCGCCGAACGTCGCGCGCGTGCCGAGAGGCAGCGCGCCGCGCACGCGCGGCCCTGCCACGAGCAGCGGCACGTACTCGCGCGTGTGATCCGTCGAGACATCGCACGGATCGCAGCCGTGATCGGCGGTGATGAAAAGCAGATCATCCTCGCGCATCGACTCCAGCAGGTGCGCCAGCTCGCCGTCGAAACTCTCCAGCGCCTTCGCGTAGCCCACCGGATCATTGCGATGGCCGTACTTCGAGTCGAAGTCGACGAGGTTCGTGAAGATCAGATCGGCGTTCGACTCGCGAATGAGATCGATCGTCCTGCGCATGCCGTCCGAGTTCGACTCGGTGCGGATCTCCGTGCCGATCCCGACGCGGTCGAAGATGTCGGCGATCTTGCCGAGGCCGATGACCTCGCGGCCTGCCTTCTGCGCGCGCTCGAGAACGGTCTCGCCGGTGGGGCGCACGGAAAAGTCCTTCCGATTCGCGGTCCGCCTGAACGCGCCGCGCTGCGGGCCGACGAACGGACGCGCGATGATGCGGCCGATGTTGTGCTCGCCCCGCATCAGCTCGCGCGCGATCGCGCAGATGCGCCACAGCTCTTCGACCGGAATCACGTCCTCGTGCGCCGCGACCTGGAACACCGAGTCGGCCGAGGTGTAGACGATCGGCGCGCCGGTGCGCATGTGCTCTTCGCCGAGCTCGTCGAGGATCACCGTTCCCGACGCCGCTTTGTTCCCGAGCGTCCGGCGTCCGATCCGCCGCTCGTACTCCTCGATGACCTCGCGCGGAAAGCCGTTCGGGTACGTGCGGAATGGATCTTCGACGATGAGGCCCATCATTTCCCAGTGCCCCGTCGTCGTGTCTTTCCCCGCGCTAACCTCGGCCATGCGGCCGAACGCGCTGCCGGGGTTTTCCGTCGTCGCGGGCGAGGGCAGCGTGTGCAGCAATCCGAGGCGCGTGAGGGTCGGAAGGTGCGGATGTTGCGAGTCCAGGACGTGGCCGAGGGTGTTCGAGCCCTCGTCGCCGAACTCGGCGGCATCCGGCAACTCTCCGACGCCGAGAGAGTCGCAAACGATCACAATGGCGCGAGACTTTGTCATGGGAGGGATTATGGCCGATTGGGTTTGGAGACAGATCGACTCCTTCGCGAGTCTTCCCGTGTTCGCCGGCTTTTTCGTGCTCTCGCTGATCTTTCTCCTCGGGATCTTCCCGGCCTTCAAACGGCACTACAAAGACATCCCGACGCTCGACGTCGATCCGTGGGGATTCTCGGTGGACGACGCGAAGACGAGGCTCGACGCGATGAACGAGCATCAACTGCGCGTGTATCGCATGCAGGAGCTGACCGCGGACCTGATCTTTCCCCTCGTGTACAGCATCGGCTTCGCGGTGGCCACCGTCCTGCTGCTGCGCTACGTGAACGCGCCGCACTGGCTCGTGCTGCTGCCGTTCGGTGCCGCGATCGCGGACTACGGTGAAAACCTCTCGATCGCCGCGATGATCGGCCGCAAGCTGCGCGGTCTGGAGCTGGGCACGATCGCGTCCGTGGGGTCGGTGGCGTCGCGGTTCAAGCACTCGTTGCTGCTGGCGACGATCGTGGTGCTGGTGGGGTTGGGAGCGTGGGCGGTGTGGAAGCGCTATCGGTGAGAACGAGGGGAAGCACGATGAGTCTGCGAGTTTGTGACGATGAAACGATGAACGATGAACGATGAACGATGAATTATGAACGATGAATTATGAACGATGAATTATGAATCTCGAGACGCCGGAGCTTTCAGGCCTTTGATCGTTCGGACGCAGGCGACCAGGACTCGGGTCAGCTCATCTGCCTCTTTTTGCAGCGGTGCGAGGCGCCGCGCAGATACGACTTTCGAATCGGAGATCAGCTCGAGCCAGTAGCTCGTTTCGTCGAGCTCCTGCAGCGCCATTTCGAGCTTACTGATCAATTCCGGCTTCGACCGGCTGCGATACGCCTCACGACAATGCGACCCCACCGACGTGCCCGCGCGAAGCACCTGGTTTCCCATCGTCGTCGCCTCGCGACCACGCGGCATCGCCGACGACAACCGAATGATCCGCAGCGCGAACGCCTTCGTCCGATCACACAACTCACGATTCATAATTCATATTCATCGTTCATCGTTCATCGTTCATCGTTCATCGTTCATCGCTCATCGTTCATCGTTCATCGCTCATCGTTCATCGCTCATCGTTCATCGTTCATCGTTCATCGTTCATCGCTCATCGTTCATCGCTCATCGTTCATCGCTCATCGTTCATCGTTCATCGTTCATCGTTCATCGCTAAGTCAGATGCTCATGAACGAGCGCTCTCTTCTCCGGCGCGCCGTCCCCAATCGTCACAAACCCCAGAAACCGCGAACGCAGCTCCTCGGCATCGCGCTGCGCCGCCCCAAGCTGAATCCGCGCGATCACCTCTCCCGCGCGCACTTCGTCCCCCGTGCGCCGGTCGAACATCACGCCCGCGGCGTAGTCGATCACGTCGTCGGCCTTCTTTCGCCCCGCGCCGAGGTCGACGGTGAACATGCCGGCCTGATAGGTGTCGATGTGCGTGATGAATCCGCTCTGCGGCGCTTTCACCTCGACGACGGTGCGCGGCTGCGGGAGAAGTGAGTAGTCGTCGACGACGTTCGCGTCCCCGCCCTGCGCCGCGATCCACTTGCGTGTCTGCTCGACGGCGCGGCCGGACGTGAGCGCGTCATCGAGAGCAGCGTTCGCGGAGCTCTCGTCGAAGCGTCCGGACATCACCAGAATGCGCACCGCCTGCGCGCGCGTCACTTCCATCACGTCCGCGGGGCCGCGGCCCTTCACGCACTCGATGGTCTCGATGATCTCGTTCGCGTTGCCCGCCGCCACGCCCAGCGGCCGGTCCATGTCCGTGATGAGCGCTTCGACGCGCGTGCCGGAGCCTGCGGCCGCGGCGATGAGGCTCTCCGCGAGCGCCTTCGAGTCCTGGTAGTGGCGCATGAACGCGCCGCTGCCGGTCTTCACATCGAGGATGAGCGCGGACGCGCCCATGGCGAGCTTCTTGGACATGATCGATGCGGTGATGAGCGGCAGCGACTCGACGGTTCCCGTCACGTCGCGCAGCGCGTAGATCTTCTTGTCCGCCGGCGCGATGCCTTCGGTCGACGTCGAGATCACGCATCCCGCATCCGCGACCGATCGCTCGAACTCCTCGCGCGAGAGGCGCGCGTTGAAGCGCGGAATGGCCTCGAGCTTGTCGAGCGTGCCGCCGGTGTGTCCGAGGCCGCGGCCGGAGAGCATGCCGATCTTCACGCCGCATGCGGCGACCCACGGCGAGAGCACGAGCGAGACCTTGTCACCGACGCCGCCGGTGGAGTGCTTGTCGGCGATGAAGTCGTAGCTGTCGCGCAGATGCCACTGCTCGCCCGACTTCAGCATCGTCTGCGTCAGCGTCGCCATCTCCTCGGCCGTCATGCCGTTGATCGCGATCGCCATCAGCAGCGCCGACATCTGGTAGTCGGGGATCGTGCCGCGCGTGTATCCGCCGACGAAGAACTCGATCTCGCGCGGATCGAGCGGCCCGCCACGCCGTTTTTTGTTGAGCAGCTCGTACACCGAATAGTCAGCCATGGCGGGGATTGTAGGCGAACGATGAACGATGAACGATGAACGATGAACGATGAATCTGCGGATGCCTGTCATCGTTCATCGTTCATCGTTCATCGTTGATCGTTCGCGCTACGATGCGCGCGAAATGGTCCGCGCAGTCATCCTCCTGAGCGGAGGTCTCGATTCCGCGACAGTTCTCGCCATCGCGCGCAGCGAAGGCCGCGTCTGTCACGCGCTCTCGATCGTGTACGGCCAGCGCCATCACGTCGAGCTCGAGGCCGCGCGGCGCGTGGCGGATGCCATCGGCGTCACCGAGCATGTCGTGCTGCCGCTCGATCTGCGCGTCTTCGGTGCGAGCGCGCTCACGGGCGACATCGACGTTCCGAAGGACTCCGTCGGCGCGCCGGGAATCCCGGTCACGTACGTCCCCGCGCGCAACACGATCTTCCTGTCGCTCGCCCTGGGATTCGCGGAGGCGCGCGAGGCCGAGGAGATCTGGATCGGCGTGAACGCGCTCGACTACAGCGGCTATCCCGACTGCCGTCCGGAGTTCATCGACGCGTTCCAGGACGTTGTCTGGAAAGGGACGCGCAGCGGCGTCGAGCACCATCAGCCGAAGCTCGTCGCACCTCTCCTGCACCTGACGAAAGCGGACATCATCCGCCGCGGCGTGACCCTCGGCGTCGACTACGCGCTGACGCACTCGTGCTACGACCCCGATCAGGAAGGCCGCGCATGCGGGCATTGCGACTCGTGTTTGTTGAGGAGGAAAGGATTCGAAGAGACTGGGGTGCGGGATCCGACGACATATGCGGAACGATGAATGATGAAAGCGGGGATGTCGGAGATCCGACGACGTATGCGGAACGATGAACGATGAACGATGAACGATGAATTATGAAAGATGAACGAGGCGAAATTCATCATTCATCGTTCATCGTTCACCGTTCATCGCTCATCGTTCATCGTTCATCGTTCATCGTTCATCGCTCATCACTCATCATTCATCGTTCATCGTTCATCGTTCATCGTTCATCGCTCATCGCTCATCATTCATCGTTCATCATTCATCGTTCATCATTCATCTTTGCTTCTCCTCATCATGCGCGTAACCGAGATCTTCCACTCCATCCAGGGCGAGTCTTCCCACGCCGGCCGCCCCTGCGTGTTCGTGCGTCTCACGGGCTGCAATCTCCGCTGCGTCTGGTGCGACTCGGAGTACACGTTCACGGGCGGCGAGCGGATGTCGATCGATGAGATCGTCGATCGCGTGAAGAGCTACGGCTGCGAGCTCGTCGAAGTCACCGGCGGCGAGCCGCTCGCTCAGGCGGAGTCGTTCGATCTCGTCAAGCGTCTCTGCGATGAGGGACTCGAGGTGCTGATCGAGACCTCCGGATCGATCGACATCACGCCCGTCGATCCGCGCGCGAAGCTCATTCTCGACATCAAGTGCCCCGGCTCGGGCGAAGTCGAAAAGAACCGCTGGGAGAACCTCGAGCACCTCCGGCCGCACGACGAGATCAAGTTCGTGATCGCCGATCGCACCGACTACGACTGGGCCCGCGGCATCATCGAGGAGCGCGGGCTCGATCGCTGGACGGTGCTGCTCTCGCCGGTGTGGGGCACAATGGACATGAAGGCGCTCGCCGAATGGATGCTCGCCGACCGCGTGCCGGCGCGTTTCCAGACGCAGTTGCACAAGCACATCTGGGGGGACGTACGCGGCGTCTGACGACGCCGCGGATTGAGGATTGCGGATTGAGGATTGAGGAATGAAGCCGGTGCTCGACCACATCGGGATCGCCGTCCGCTCCATCGAAGCGGCATCGATCTACCACGCCCTCGGCCTGACGGTCGATCACGTCGAGACCGTCGAGACACAGCGCGTGAAGACCGCGTTTCTCTCCGTGGGCGACGCGAATCTCGAGCTGCTCGAGCCGACGGATGCGGACTCGCCGATCGCGAAGTTCATCGACAAGCGCGGCGAGGGGATTCATCACATCTGCCTCCGCGTCGACGATCTCGATGCCCATCTGGCGCGGCTGAAGGAGCAGGGATTCCGGCTCGTCAACGAGGCGCCGGTGCCGGGCGCCCACGGCTGCCGCGTCGCGTTTCTGCATCCCGCCGCGGGGAACGGCGTGCTGATCGAGCTGAGCGAAAGGAGGGCGGACGTCCCGTCCGCCACCGAATGACCGAAGGCTTCGAACCGAATTCGCTGGTGATCCTGAATCTCGTCAATCCGAAGGAGAAGTTCTTCGGATTGCTGCACTCGCTCTCGCCGGCGGGGGTGACGATGCGCGCGATCAACCTCGACTCGTTCGACGACTGGATCCATCAGATCGCGCACGGCGAGGACTCGGAGATCGAGATGATCACCATGTTCGTGCCACTGTTCCGGGTCGAGCGGATCTTTCTCGATGAGCCCGCCGGCGCGATCCGTTCCTGGTCGCAGCGCTTCGAGGATGCCGTCGGGCGCTCGCTTCCCGATTATCTCGGCGACGCCGGCGCGCCACGCTTCGTATAATCCGCGCGAAAACTTTGTGGAGGACATCCCGTTGTCAAGAAATCTACGTGTCGTGTTGGCCGCGCTTCTCGCCGCGGCGTTGTTGATCGCCGGTTGCAAGGGCGAGGAGGAGTACGCCGAGGCGGACGCGTTCAGCTTCGTCGTGTATCCCGGTTCTCGTTATCTCGGCCAGCTCACCGAGCTCGCGAAGAAGGCCCACAAGACGATGAGCCCCGATACCGAGCCGCCGCCCACCGCGGTGTACGACACCGACGCGCCGATGGAGCAGGTGGCCGAGTTCTACGCGAAGGAGTACGGCTACAACGGCGTTGCGCCCGACGCGACGAACAACCTGAGCGCCGCGAAGCCGCCCGCCTACTACCGCACGGGCGACCTCGCCGCGGACGCGAAAGGCGTCGAGGAGATTCTGAAAAAGATGAACGTGCCGGCCGACGTGACGAAGGCCAGCGGGATGTACAAGGCCGCCGACATCACGCCGCGTCCGAACCGCCCGCGTGTGATCGTGCAGCGTCCGTACTGGGACGCGACGACCTCGCAGGTCGTCGATCGCACGCTCATTCTGATGTCGCGCGGATGAGGCTATGCGGCGCGAGCTGCTGATCGTCGGTCTCGGCCTGATCGGCGGCTCCGCCGGGATCGCGCTTCGATCGCGCGGCTGGCGCGTCCGCTACGTCGATCCTCACGTCGATGAAGACGCAGCACGCCTGAGCGGCGCGGCCGACGAGCGGGCGGCGGCGATCGACGGCGATCTCGTCCTGTTCGCGACGACGGTCGAAGTCGCGGTCGAGCTGCTGCGCGAGACGAAGGCGCGGCTCACGACGTCCGTCTGCAGCGTGATGCAGCCGCTGCGCGACGCCGCGCGCACGCGATTCGTGGCCGGACATCCGATGGCCGGCTCGCACGAGCACGGCCTCGCCGCCGCGCGCGGCGATCTGTTCGAAGGCAAGCGCTGGTTTCTCGATGCGCACGACGACGAGGTCGAGGCGCTCGTGCGCGACTGCGGGGCGATCGCGGAGATCGTCGATGCGCGCGAGCACGACCGCGCGGTCGCGCTCACGAGCCATCTGCCGCAGATCCTCTCGACCGCGCTCGCGGCGCATCTGAGCGAGCACGAGGACATGCTCCGATTCGCAGGCAGCGGACTGTCGACGTTTCTCCGTCTCGCGGGGAGCGACGCGAGCGTGTGGCAGCCGGTGATCGACGCGAATCGCGCGAACATAGCGCCGCACGCGGAGGAAGTCGCGCGGATCGTGCGCGAGATTCTCGAGGGGGATGGGGAGGAGGCGTTCGAGAGGGCGCAGAGGGTATGGAGGAAATTGTGAGCGGCTGCCCGGTTGCCCAGTTGCCCGGCTGCCCGGCGGAAGGCAGACACCGGGAAACCGGGAAACCGGGAAACCCCATGAACCCCACCTTCGTGAGCGGCTGCCCGGCTGCCCAGTTGCCCGGTTACCCAGCGGAAGGCAAACACCGGGAAACCGGGCAACCGGGAAACCGGGCAACCCCATGAACCCCACCTTCCTCTACATCGCCGCCGTCTACGCGATCGCCGTCGCGCTCGCGCGGCGCGCACGCATCGACCTCCCCTGGCGCGTTGCGGGCGTGTTCTACCTCCTCGTCCTCGCGTTTTTCTTTCGGCCGATGACGGGGCGCTACGTGAACACCGCGCCGGAAGTGTTGCGGCTCGCTCCGCCATGGTCCGCATCGGCGCCCGCGGGCTTCGACAAGTTCGATGTCTCGAACTTCGAATTGCAGGACGTCACGTTTCAGCTGCTCCCGTGGGCGCACCAGGTGCGCGAACAGTGGCGCGCGCTCGAGGTGCCGCTGTGGAACGATCTCGTTGGCTGCGGGATGCCGCTGATGGCGAACATGCAGAGCGCACCGTTCTCGCCGCTGCGGCTGCTCGCGCTTCCGCTGCCGCTTGCGTACGCGTGGACGGCCGAGGAGGCGATGAAGATTCTCGTCGCGCTGACGTTCACCTTTCTCTACTGCCGGCGGCGCTACGACGTCTGGCCGAGTCTCGTCGGCGCGATCGCGTTCGGCTTCGGCACGTTCATGATCGCCTGGCTGCAGTTCCCGCACGCGACCGTCGCCGCGTTCCTGCCCGCCGTGCTCTACATGATCGATCTGCTCGCGGAGCGCGTGACGATCGGACGATTCGCCTTCGCCGCCGTCCTCGGACCAGTGTTGCTCGCAGGTGGACATCCGGAGACGGCCGCGCACATCGTCTTCTTCGCGTTGCTGTACGCGGCCTGGGTGATCTTCGCCGAGCGCGTGAAGCTGCTGCGCACGCTGCTCGCCGTCTCCGCCGTCTCCCTGCTCCTCGCCGCGCCGATCCTTCTGCCGTTTCTCGAGGCCCTCCCCCTCGGCGACTCCTATCAGCAGCGCCGCGCCGAGTCGCACGCCGGCGGCACGGCCTTCTCCGACTTCCACTCGCTCGCGCTGCTCGTCCATCCGCGCATCTACGGCGAGCGACCCGGCCCGCTCTGGGGCAACACCGTGACCGAGACCGTTTCGGGCTTCGCCGGGATTCTCGGCATCGCCGCCTTTTTCGGTTTGATCGCGCGGGCGATCCGGAGGGCGGACGTCCCGTCCGCCGCCCACGAAGGCGGACGGGACGTCCGCCTTCCTCAGCGCGAGACGTTCCTTCTGATCGCGGCCGTGCTGCTGTTTCTCTGGATCGCCGACGCGCCGTTCGTCAGCGCGCCGCTTCGCGCGCTCTTCTCGATCGCCCTCAACGCGCGATTGCGACTGCTGTTGTCGTTCGTGCTCGCGGTGCTGTCGGCGGCGCTGGTGCAATCCGGCCGGAACCGCGTTCCGGCGATCGGCGGCGCGCTCGCGGTAATCGCGTTCGTGATGATCAGGACGCCGTTTCCGAATGCGGAGGCGCGGAACTTCGCGATCGCGATGCTGGTCCCGAGTCTCATCGTGCTCGCCCTCCTTCTTTCCACGCGGCGCGCGCGATTCATCACCGTACCGCTGCTCGCGATCGCGGTTTACGCGGAGCTGTGGCAGGCCGCGCACGGCTGGAATCCCGTCTCGCGCGGCACGGAGCTCTATCCGCGCACGCCGCTGATCGAGGCGCTGCAGCGGCAGCGCGGTCCGGAGCCGTATCGCATCGCCGGCATCGGCGCGCCGCTCTTTCCGAACACGAACGCGCTCTTCGGATTCGAGGACGCGCGCGTGAAAGATCCGCTCGCGAGCGCGGAGTACATGCGGCTCCTGCGGCAGACGAAGGGATGGGATCCGAAGGCGTACTACGAGAAATGGAGCGATCCCGACACGCCGCTGCTCGACGAGCTCAACGTGAAGTGGCTCCTCACCGAGCGCGGCGTCGAGCTCGCCGACCGCGCGCGCTATCGACTGCTGTACGACGGCGCCGACGGCCGCATCTACGAGAACACGCGCGCCCGCCCGCGTTTCCACGCGCGCGACGCATTCATGTCGATCGCGAAAACCGGCAGCGGCGCGTACGACCTGCACATCGACGCTGCGAAGGAAACGCTCGTAACGAGCAGCGTCGCGCACTGGCCGGGCTGGCGCATCACGCACGACGGCAAACGCCTTCGCTCGCAGCTCGTGAACGGCGCGTTCCTCGGGTTCACGGTGCCGAAAGGGAGTGGGCTGGTGCGGGTGCGGTATGCGCCGTGGTCGTTCCGGATCGGCGTGATTCTGGCGCTGGCGACCGTCGTCGGTTTCGCGGTTGCGCGGTTTCGCGGTTTCGCGGTGAGAGGCGGCCAACCGCGCGACCGCGTAACCGCGTAACCGCGCGCCCACTCAACTGGTATCCTCCGCGCCCGTGTTCAACCCGACCTGGCTTTTCGTGGCAGCGGTCTACGCGGGCGCGGTGTGGCTCGCGCGCCGCGCGCAGGTCGGGATTCCTCTGCGCGTCGCCCTGTTTTTCTACGCGCTCGTCTTCGTTTTCTTCTACCTTCCGCTGACGCAGGACTACGTCAACGTTCCGATGGACTTTCTGCAGACGCTGCCGCCGTGGGCGCATCGCTTTCGGTATCCCTGGCGCCCCGCGAACGGCTGGATGAACGACATCGTCCTGCAGATCATGCCGTGGGCGGATCAGGTGCGCGACTCGTGGCGCTCGCTCACCCCGCCGCTCTGGAACCACCTCTCCGCCTCGGGCTACCCGCTCCTCGCCAATCCGCAGAGCGCGGCGTTCTCCCCGCTGCGCATCCTCACGCTCCCGCTCTCGCTCGGGCACGCGATGACCGCGGAAGCCGCGATGAAAGTGCTCATCGCGCTCACGTTCACGTATCTCTTCTGCCGCCGCCGCGGCTACTCCGAGCTCGCCAGCACGTTCGGCGCGGTCGCCTTCGGCTTCTCGATGTTTCTCATCGTCTGGCTGCACTTCCCGCTCGCGACCTCGGCATGCCTCGTCCCCGCGGTGCTCTACGCCGTCGATCTCCTCCTCGAGCGCGTCACGTACGCGCGCTTCGTCACGCTCGCCGTGGCGTGGACTGTGCTGCTTTTCGGCGGACATCCGGAGACCGCCGCGCACACGTTCTTTCTCGTGTTTCTCTATGCGGTGTGGAGTGCGGCGACGCGGAGGAGGGCGGACGGGACGTCCGCCCTCCTCCACTTTTTTGCCGCGTTCTTCGGCGCGATGGCCGTGGCGGGACTGCTGTCCGCGCCGCTGCTCGGACCGTTTGCCGAGGCGTTGCAGAAGTCGAAGCGATACCAGGAGCTGACGGCGGTGCCGAACAGCGCGGTCGTGCCGTTCTCCGACTGGCAATCCGCGATCGCGTTGCTGCAGCCGCACTTCTTCGGCGAGGTCCCGGAGGAAAAACCGTGGGGGCCGGCACATCCCGAGTCCATCACCGCCTTCGCCGGCTTCCTCGGCGTCGCCGCATGGTTCGCGCTGCTCGCGAACGTCATCGCCACGCGCGCATGGCGCTCGCGCGAGGCGTTCTTCGTCGCCGCGACCCTGCTCGTCGTCGGGATCATCATGTCGTGGCCCGGGGTCTACGAAGCGTTCCACTTCGTCTTTCGCCTCGCCGCCAACGCGCGACTGCGCCTCATCCTCGCGCTTCTGCTTGCGATTCAAACCGCCGCGCTGATCGATCTCATCGAGCGCGGCAAACGCGTCGCGGTGCTGAGCGGCATCGCCGCCGCGAGCGCGCTGCTGCTGTTCGTTCTCTACTCGACGCACTTCGCGAACGCATTCCGCTACGACACCGCGGTGCTCGCGATCCTGCCGAGCGTCGTCGTGCTCGCCGTCGCGACGCTCGCGGCGAGCGTTCGGCGCCATGACGTCGCGCTGCTCGCCGTGCTCGTGGCACTCGTCGCGGAGTTGTGGATCGCGGGACGCGACTGGAATCCGGTGGTCGACGGGAAGTGGATGTATCCGCGCACGCCGATCCTCGAGAAGATGGACGAGCTGCACGCGAAGGCGCCGCCCGGCGCGCCGTTCCGCATCGCCGGCGCGGGGCCGGCGTTCTTTCCGAACCTCTCCGCGATCTACGGCTACGAGGACATCCGGCCGCACGATCCGATGGCGAACGGCCGCTACATCGGCATCCTGCGTAACGTCGCGAAATACGATCCGTCGGAGTACTTCGCGCGCTGGAACGATCTCGACACACCGTTCCTCGACTATCTCAACGTGCGCTACGTGATGACCTCATGGCGCGGCGCGCTCCCGCCGAAGTTCCGGCTCGTCTACGACGGCAACGACGGCCGCATCTACGAGAACACCGCCGTCCTCCCACGCTTTTACCCCGTGCGCAACGTGATCATCGACTTCAACGACGACACGTTTTACCGCCGCCTCCGCACGATGGACGACTGGCCTCTGACCGCGGTGCTCGAGAAACTCGAGCTCGAGAACCAGCAGCAGCACGACGACTTCTTCCACCCCCGCCCCGCCAACGCGCCCATCGCAACGTCCGAGATCATCGAAGCAAAGCCCACGTCCTACCGCCTGCACGTCCGCTCCCCCCGCTACTCGCTGATCGTCAGCAGCATCCCGTGGTGGCCGGGCTGGAAGGTATCGCGCAACGGAGCGGAGGTGGACCCGATTCAGGTGAATGGGGGGTTTCTGGGGTTTGCGGTGCCGGAGGGGGAGCTGGAGGTTCGGGTTTGGTATGAGCCGTGGACGTATCGGTGGGGGGCGATCATTGCGGGGTTGACCGTCGTTGCGCTGATCGTGATTGGGAAGAGAATTAAGAATTTCGAATGAAGAATTAAGAATTGAGAAGCTCGCAATTCTTCATTCTTAATTCTTCATTCGAAATTCTTAATTCACCTGAACTTCTTGTTCAACCTCTCCCTCGCCACCCCATCCACCCTCCCCAACGTCCCCGCCAGCGCCTCCCTCTGCTTCCCCACCAGCTCCCCGATCCCTTTCTTCGCCAGCCCCAGCATCGCCAGCATTTCTTCCTCGCTGAAGCTCGCGGCCTGCGGGGTGCTCGAGCCTTCGGCGGTGCCCTGCAGCTCGACGAAGCGGCCTTTGTCGGTCGCGACGACGTTCATGTCGACGCCGGCTTTCGAGTCCTCTTCGTAGTTGAGATCGAGCGTTGCGGCGCCGCCGATCATGCCGACGGAGACGGCGGCGACGAAGTCGATGACGGGCCAGCTCTGCATCGCACCGTCGACGTAGAGGCGACCGAGGGCGAGGACGAGGGCGACGTAGGAACCGGTGATCGATGCGGTGCGCGTGCCGCCGTCGGCCTGCAGCACGTCGCAGTCGATCCAGATCGTCCGCTCGCCCATCAACTCGTGATTCACCCCGGCGCGCAGCGAACGTCCGATGAGACGTTGAATCTCCATCGTCCGCCCGCCCTGCTTTCCCTTCGCCGCCTCGCGCTCCACGCGATCCGTCGTCGCGCGCGGCAGCATCCCGTACTCCGCGGTGATCCAGCCTCGCCCCGTGCGATAGAGAAACGGGGGCACTTTCTCCTGCACCGACGCCGTGCACATCACGCGCGTGTCGCCGACCTCGATCAGCGTCGAGCCCTCGGCGTGCTTGTTCACGTTCGTGTGAATGGTCACCGGGCGCAGCTCATCGGCGGCGCGCCCGTCCTTCCGCGGTTTTCCGCTCATGCCGTCACCCGCTCTTCGATCGACGCGCCCTTCGGCACGACCACGATTCCTGAATCCGTCACCGTGAAGCGCTGCCGGTCGAGCTCGAGGTCGTAGCCGATCGTCGTTCCGGCGGGCAGCTTCACCCCCTTGTCGACGATCGCACGGCGGATGCGCGAGTGCCGCCCGACCTCCACGCCGTCCATCAGGATCGACTCGTCGACGTCCGCGAACGAGTTGATGCGCACGCGCGGATGCAGCACGCAGCGATTGATGTTTCCGCCGGAGATGATGCAGCCCTCGGCCACGAGCGAGTCCGTCGCGATGCCGATGCGCTGCGACTTCGAGTCCGCGAACACGAACTTCGCCGGCGGCAGATGCATCGGCGCGGAGACCATCGGCCACAGCGGGTTGTACAGATTGAACAGCGGCGTCACGGCCACGAGATCGAGCGCGGCCGCGTAGTACGAGTCGATCGTGCCGACGTCGCGCCAGTAGCCCTGATTGATCTCGTCCTCGCCCGGGATGAAGTTCTTCGCGAAGTCGTACGCGTGCACCTTCATCTTCGGATACATCTCCGGGATGATCTCCTTGCCGAAGTCGACTCCGGAGTTGCGCAGCGCGTTGCGCTGCAGCACGTCGATCATCACGTTCGCCTTGAAGATGTAGTTGCCCATCGAGGCCAGGATCGTGTCCGGGCGCCCCGGAATCGTCTTCGCGCCTTCCTTCGGCTTCTCGACGAAGCCGGTGACGCGGAAGTCGGAGTCCACTTCGACCACGCCGAAGTGATGCGCTTCCTCGACCGGAACGGGAATCGTCGCGATCGTCAGATCGGCGTCGTTCGCGATGTGCTCCTGCAGCATCTGATTGACGTCCATCTTGTAGATGTGATCGCCGCCGAAGACGCAGACGAGATCCGGCTCTTCATCGAAGATCAGCTCGAGGTTCTGGAACACCGCGTCCGCGGTTCCGCGGAACCAGAACGGACCCTTGCGCATCTGCGCCGGCACGACGTCGACGTACTGCCCGATCTCCGGGACGAGCCGCCACGTGCGGGTGATGTGCTCGATCAGCGAGTTCGACTTGAACTGCGTGAGCACCTTGATCTTGAAGAAGCCGGAGTTGATGAAGTTGTTGATGGCGAAGTCGATGATGCGATAGCGCCCGCCGAACGGCACGGCCGGCTTCGCGCGGTCGCGCGTGAGCGGGAACAGGCGCTCGCCCATTCCGCCGGCAAGGATCATCGTGAGGACGTTTCGTCGCGAAAGGATTCCGTACATGTCGGTGTGCGCGATTCTTTTGCAGCCGAGCAGCCAAAAGCAAATCGTTCGCCATGCATCGAATGACGTAGCCGGCACCATGGTGTTGTGGAGGACAGGCAATCCTGCCTGTCCGGCCTTCAAGGACAGGCAGGATTGCCTGTCCTCCACTTCTGCCGCGCAGACTCCTAGCGCCCGGCTTCAGCCGGGCGAAGGGCGGGCTGAAGCCCGCCCCTACGTTGTCTATACTCCTGCCCGTGGCCGAAAAGGACTACTACGAAATCCTCGGCGTGAAGAAGGGCGCCAACGACGACGAGATCAAGAAGGCCTACCGCAATCTCGCGAAGAAGTGGCATCCCGACAAACACAAGGGCGACAAGACCGCGGAGAACAAGTTCAAGGAGATCTCCGAGGCCTACGCCGTCCTCTCCGACAAGGAAAAACGCGAGCAGTACGACCGCCTCGGACGCGAGGCCTTCGGCCCGGGGGGCGCGAATCCATTCGCCGGCTTCGACTTTTCGGAGTTCATGGGCGGCGGCGCGCGCGGACGGCGCGCGGGCGGCGGCGCGCGGCGCGGCGGCGGCACGACGATCGATTTCACCGACATCTTCGGCGACCTGTTCGGCGGCGGCGGCGGACGCGGCGGATTCACCGCCGAGCCGGAGGCGATGCAGGCGGAGATGACCATCGAGCTCCGCGATGCGATTCTCGGCACGACCATGGCCGTGACCGTCAACGGCAGGTCGATTCGCGTGAAGATCCCGGAAGGCGTCCGCGATGGGCAGAAGATCCGGGTTCCGCGCAAGGGCGAGCCGCCGCTCGAGATCACCGTGCACGTGCGCCCGCATCCGCTCTTCGAGCGGCGCGGCGACGACATTCACATCGATCTGCCGATCACCGTCGGTGAAGCGATCCGAGGAGCCGAGGTCGACGTGCCGACGATTCACGGCAACGTCCGCATGCGCATTCCGGCTGGCACGCAAACCGGAAGGACGATGCGGCTGAGCGGCAAAGGCGTGAAGAAAAAGGCGGGCGGCGCCGGCGATCACTACTGCCGCATCCAGGTGCACGTGCCGCCCGAGGCGCCCGCGGAAGCGGTCGACGCCGTCGAGGGGTCGTATCGCGAAAATCCACGGGCAAATCTGAAGACCGCGCTATAAGCTAGGAGGGCGGGCGTCCCGCCCGCCCATGGCGGACGAGACGTCCGCCCTCCTGATCATGCAGATCCACCTGCTTCGCGCCGATAGGACGTCGTTGAAAGTCGATGCGCTCGTCTACCCGGCCGAGACGCAGTCCGGCGGCGCGGTCGTCACGAGCAGCGGAAACTTTCTCTGCCGCTTCGTGATCCACGTTCCCGTCCCGGAGCCCGGCGACGGCGATGAAGACGCCAAGCTGCGCGCCGCCACGACCGACGCGCTCGAGCGCGCGGAAGAACTGGCGATCGCGTCGGTCGGCCTCCCGCTGCTCGGGAAGGGCGACCTCGAACGCTGCGCGCGCGTCATGATCGGCGCCGCGATCGATTTCCGCACGCGTGCACGCTCGCTGCAGCGCGCCCTCTTCTGCCTCTTCGGACAGGAGGAGTTCGACGCCTTCGAACGCGCGCTGAAGGAGCTCGACGGCTGATGGATCCCGGACGAATCGTCGTCATCGGCGACTCTCACATCGGACTCGGCGACGGCAGCGAAACGGAAGTCAATGCCTGGCTCGACCGTCTCGCCGCGCAGTCGCCGAAGGCGCTGTATCTGAACGGCGATCTCTTTCACTACCTCATCGCCCATCCGACGTTCCGAACGGCGGCGGTCGACGCGGTCCTGAACAAGTTCCGCGAGCTGCGCGCGCGCGGCATCGCCGTCCACTACGTCGAAGGCAACCGCGATTTCTTCATCAAAGGCTCGTTCGTGGAAGAGGCGGTCACCGACATCGCGGACGAATTCGCGGTCGTTGCCGGCGACAAAAAGTTTCTCGTCACGCACGGCGATCTGATCAACGACCGCGACTGGACCTATCGCTTCTGGCGCCGCGCGTCGAAGAACCCGCTGACGAAGCTCGGCGTGAACCTCTTTCCGAAGAAGAGCGCGCGGCGGCTGGTCGACTCCGCGGAGTCGTACATCTCGAACACGAACTTCGAACACAAGTCGCGCGTTCCGGTCGAACGCATCCAGGACTACGCCCGCCGGCGCGCCGCCGATGGCTTCACGCACGTCGTCCTCGGCCACTTTCACGAGAAGACGGTCATCCCCGGCGAGAGAACGGTGATCGTGCTGCCGCCGTGGTACGAGACCGGCGAGGCGATGGTGATCGATCCCGCCACCGGCGCGTTCGACTTCGCGGTGATTTAGCGATGAAGGTGACGTTCCTCGGCACGGGCACTTCCACCGGCGTTCCCGTCGTCGGCTGCCGCTGCCGCGTCTGTACGTCGGGCGATCCGAGGAACCAGCGCATGCGGCAGTCAGTGAAGATCGAGGCGAAGGGAAAGCACTTTCTCATCGACACGACGCCGGATCTCCGCTTCCAGCTCCTCCGCGATCCGATTCCGCGCCTCGATTTCCTCCTCTTCACGCACTCGCACTCGGATCACATCATGGGTCTCGACGACATCCGGCCGTTCAATTTCAGGCAGCGCGAGCCGATCCAGGCGTTCGCGAGTCCGAATACCGCGAAGGCGATCCGCCGCGCGTTCAGCTACATCTGGGACCACTCGCAGCCCGGCGGCGGCAAGCCGCAGCTCGAGCTGCACGAGATCCACGAGCCGTTCGTGCACGAGGGCATCGAGATCGTGCCGGTGCCCGTCACGCACGGCGACTGGACGATTCTCGGATTCCGCCTCGGCCCCTTCGCGTACATCACCGACACGAACGGCATCCCACCGGCATCGATGAAGCTGCTCGAAGGAATCGAAGTGCTAGCCCTGGACGGATTGCGCCCCGCACCGCCGCACCCCACGCACTTCACGATCGACGAAGCGATTGCGTGCGCTCGCCGGATCGGCGTGGCTCAGACGTACCTGATTCATCTCACACATGATGTGGAGCATGAGAGCTTTGGGGCTACGTTGCCGGAGGGCGTTCATTTGGCGCACGATGGGCTGGTGCTGGAGTTTGGAGGATGAAGGCAGAAGGCAGAAGGCAGAAGTGAGGATGAAGAAAGACCCCACGCTCCTGATTCTCAATTCTTAAATTCTTAATTCTGCATTCTGCATTCTGCCTTCTGCCTTCTGCCTTCTGCCTTCATCTATGAAAGTCATCCCAAAATCCGCCCCCCTCCACTCCACGGTCACCGCCCCTCCCTCCAAAAGCTATTCGGTCCGCGCCCTTCTCCTCGCCGCCATGTCCGAGGGCACGACGACGATTCAGAACTGCCTCGATGCGGACGACACGCGGTACGCGTTCGCGGCGCTGAAGGCGATCGGGTTCGACGCGACCGGCTCGTTTCAGCGCGGGCTGCACGTTGGCCCGCGGACGAAGATGTCGGCGAACGAGGTGCCGATCTTCGTCGGCAACGCGGGGACGGCGATGCGCTTCTTCACCGGCTGGCTCGCGTTCACGCCGGGACGCTTTCTGCTGCACGGCGAAGAGCGGATGCACGAGCGGCCGATCGGCGATCTCGTCGACGTCCTGCTCTCGATCGGCGGCGAAGTCGAGTACGTCGAGAAAGAGGGCTACCCGCCGCTGCGTATTCGCGGCAAACGGATGCGCGGCGGATTCGACGTCTCCATCTCAGCGGAAACCTCGAGCCAGTTCGTCTCCGCGCTCATGCTCGGCGGCGCGACGCTGCCCGACGGCATCACCCTGCGCATCTCATCGATGGCGTCGGGGCCTTACATCGACATCACCGCCGACATCCTGCGGACCTTCGGAGCTCGCGTGGAACGAAGGAGGGCGGACGTCCTCGTCCGCCCGGGCGGACGGGACGTCCGCCCTCCGGACACGTATCGCGTCGAAGGCGACTACTCCTCCGCCTCGTACTGGTTCGCCGCCGCGGCCGCGACCGGCGGCGAGATCCGCGTCGACGGCCTCGCGGTCCCGACGGCGCAGGGCGACTCCGGCTTCGTCGACATCCTCGCGGCGATGGGCTGCGAAGTCGAAGTCGGTCCCGATCACGTGATCGTGCGCGGGCCGAGCCAGCTCCGCGGCGGCACGTTCGACTGCAACGCGACGCCCGACATCGTTCCTACGCTCGCCGCGATCGCGCCGCTCGCCGCCTCGCCGGTGGAGATCGTGAACGTCGCGAACCTGCGCGTGAAGGAGTCCGACCGCCTCGCCACCGTCACGAGCGAGCTCCGCCGGCTCGGCGCGACCGTCGACGAACGCGCCGACTCGCTGCTCATCCAGCCGGGCTGGAGCGATGAGCCGGCCGTCATCGAGACGCACAACGACCATCGCATCGCCATGGCCTTCGCCATCGCCGGCCTCGCCCGAGGGAATGTGACCATCGGAAAAGAGCAGGTGGTCTCGAAGTCGTACCCCCGTTTCTGGCGCACGCTCGAAGAGGTCCTAAAATAGCGGTCCCTTCATGGACGCCTGGTATCTGTTCCTTGCCTTTCTGCTCGTCGTCGCGAACGGATTCTTCGTCGCGGCCGAATTCGCCATCGTCAAGGTGCGCTCGACGCAGCTCACCGAGCTGGCGGAGCACGGAAGCGTGCGCGCGAAGATGGCGCGCAGGCTCACCCGCCACCTCGATGCCTATCTCTCCGCAACGCAGCTCGGCATCACGCTGTCGTCGCTGGCACTGGGATGGATCGGCGAGCCGGCGTTTCATCATTTGATTGAGCCCCTCTTCACGCGATTCAACGTTCCCGAGAACTACGCGAGGTCGATCGCGGCAACGACGGCGTTCGTGATCATCTCGGTCCTTCACATCGTCCTCGGCGAGCTCGCGCCCAAGTCGATCGCCATTCAGAAGCCGGTCGCTACATCGTTGTGGATCGCGCACCCCCTGCACGCCTTCTACGCGATCACCTACCCCGCGATCTGGCTGCTGAACGGCGTGTCCCAGGCGATCCTGCGGGTTATCGGCATCCAGCCGGCCGGCGAACATGCCGAAGCAGCGCATTCCGCGGACGAGCTCAGGCTCATCCTCTCGAGCTCCGAGAAAGCAGGCATCCTCTCCGAGGAGAACCGGGAGATCATCGAAGGCGTCTTCCAGTTCTCGAAGCGCACCGCGCGGCAGATCATGGTGCCGCGCACGGACGTCGTCGTGCTCTCGACCACGAACTCGATCGCGGAGAATCTCGAGAAGATCGGGCGGACGCGGCACACGCGCTATCCGCTCTGCGAGGGCTCGCTCGATCAGACGATCGGCCTCATTCACGTGAAGGATCTCTTTCTCGCGCAGCTGCGCGGACCGGGCCGCCGCCTCGAGGAGCTGAAGCGCGACGTGCTGTTCGTGCCGGAGAACAGCACGGTCGACTCGCTGCTCTCGCAGTTCATCGAGCAAAAGACCCATATGGCGGTCGTGCTGGACGAGTACGGGGGCGCGTCGGGCATCGTGTCGCTCGAGAACATCACCGAGGAGCTGTTCGGGCAGATTCAGGACGAGTTCGATCGCGAGCGGCCGGAGATCGAGCCCCTCGGCAACGGTCGCTATCGCGTGCGCGGCGACTACCTGATCGAAGATCTCGCCGACCGGCTGAAGATCGATCTCGGCGAGCCGGACGAAGAGACCATCGGCGGCTACGTCGCCGCGCGCCTCGGACGCGAAGTCACGCCGGGCGATCGCGTGGAACTGGGCGAGCTCTCGATCAGCGTGCTCGAAGCGGAACGCTACCGCGTGCGCTGGGTGATGGCGCAGACGAAGATGCCGGCAACGGAAGAGGTCGAGGAAGAGGCAACGTAGCGCCCGGCTTCAGCCGGGCGAGGACGGGCTGAAGCCCGTCCCTACGTTCTCCCGAAGAGGCTCGAGAGTTTCTGCCACACGCGCGCGAGCACGCCCTGCTCGCGATGCTCCTGCGCGGCTCCGTGACGCGCCACGCGCGATTCCTTCAAGATCCGATCGGTTTCCTGGATTCGCACTCTGATCTCCTTCCGAGGAGGGCGGACGTCTCGTCCGCCCCGCCGTTGGCGGACGAGACGTCCGCCCTCCTCGTCAGAGTTGCGAGCGGAATGCCACTCACGTCCCGCCGCGCTCGGCCTTGTCGTGATACGCCACCACGATGTCGCGCACGCGCTCGGGCTCGTCGACGATGTGGATGCTGTCGACGTCTTCCTGGGTGATGTTGTTCGCGGCGAGCACGCGCTTGCGGAGCCAGTCGACCATCCCTTCCCAGTACTCGCTGCCGTAGAGGATCACCGGAAAGTCGGAGATCTTCTTCGTCTGGATGAGCACGAGCGCGCCGAACAGCTCGTCGAGCGTTCCGAAGCCTCCGGGAAACGTGATGAACGCCTCCGAATATTTGATGAACATCGTCTTGCGGACGAAGAAGTAGCGGAAGGTCATGGCCTTATCGACGAAGAGATTGAGCTCCTGCTCGAACGGCAGCTGGATGTTGCAGCCGATCGAAAGCGCGCCCGCCTGCCGCGCCCCTTTGTTCGCCGCTTCCATGATCCCCGGCCCGCCGCCGGTGATGATCGCGAAGCCGGCGCGGCCGAGCAGCTCCGCGGTGCGCACCGCGGCATCGTAGTAGCGATCCGCGAGCGGCGTGCGCGCGGAACCGAAGATCGAGACCGCGGGATAAACGTCGGCGAGATGATCGAAGCCGGAGACGAACTCGCTCGTGATCCGCAGCACGCGCCACGAGTCGCTCTGCAGCGTCTCCGCGCGACCGGGACGGTCGAGGAGCGTGCGGTCTTCGAGCGCCTCGCGCGTCGTGGGAGGGACGTGGATGGTGGGTTCTTGCGCCATGAGGGCGCATTGTACGTAGCGCCCGGCTTCAGCCGGGCGATTTGGGCGGGCTGAAGCCCGCCCCTACGTCAGTGCCGCAGCTTGATCATCGCCGACTCGACGAGCTTGTCGCCCGGCAGCGCTTCCTGCCACGCCGTCGCCTTCACGCTCGTCTTTTCCATCGAGCCGAACGCCGTCTGCACGCGGAAGCGGACCGTCGAGCGCTCGCCCGCCTGGATGTTGCCGAACGTGAAGCGATACATGTTCGTGCCCGGCGTGTGGAAGACGTCGACGCCGCGGTCGCTGGTCTGATCCATCACGATGAGCTGAGGCGGCATCTCCACCTCGAGCAGGATGTCCTGCATGTTGTTGACGCCCATGTTGCCGATCGATACGTCGAGGTTGTCCACGCCGTCATTCGGAAGATCCTTCGGCGCGGTGATGTCGAGATTGATGATGTGGCCTCGCGAGGTCACGGCCATGCCGCTGGTCTTGCACGATGTCGCCGACAGCAGCGTCAGGGCGAGAATCGCGGCGACCGCGATCGGGAAAACGTGTTTACGTTTCATTCGGGCTCTCCTTTGTTGGAGGGCGGACGTCCCGTCCGCCACAGTGGCGGACGAGACATCCGCCGTCCTCGAAAGTGGTGCAAGCGGCACACCGTGTGTAACGCTGTAGAGCGCGCATGAAGTACTACATCGGCGTCGACGGCGGCGCATCGAAAACGGCCGCGCTCGTCGTCGACGAGAACGGACGAACTCTCGGCCGCGGAAAAGCGGGCCCGTCCAATCATCTTCGCGTCGGAATCGAAGTGGCGACGCGCAACGTCGAGCACGCGGTCAATCGCGCGCTCGTCGAAGCAGGCGTGGCCATTCGCGAGATCGAGTACGCCTGGTGCGGCATCGCCGGCGCCGATCATCCCGTCCACCGCCAGAAGATGGTCGACGCGCTGCACGTGTTTTTCCCGCGCGGGAACTTCATCGTCGACACCGACGCGCGCATCGCGCTGACCGCCGCCGTCGGCTTCGGCCACGGCGTCGTGATCATCGCCGGCACCGGCTCGGTCGCATTCGGCCGCAACGCCGCCGGCGACGAAGCCCGCGCCGGCGGCTGGGGCCCCACCCTCGGCGACGAAGGCAGCGGCTTCTGGATCGCGCGCGAAGGGCTCTCCGCCATCGTGCGCGCGCACGACGGCCGCGGCTACGCGACGAAGATGACGGACCTGCTCTGCATCGAATACGACATGTGCAGTCCCGAGGATCTGCCGCGCTTCGTGTATGCGGCGACGACGCAGGCCGACGACATCGCGCGCTACGGAAAGCTCGTGATCGAAGGTGCCGAGGCGGGCGATGACGTGGCGCGCGACATCCTCGCGCGCGGCGGCTCGGAGCTCGCCGAATGCGTGCTCGCCGTCGCGCGCAGACTGCACATGGCCGACACCGACTTCCCCGTCGCGTACGTCGGCGGCGCGTTCCACGCCGGCGAGCTGCTGCTCAATCCGATCCGATTGCGGCTTCTGCGCGAAGCGCCCGGCGCAACGCTGCAACCGCCGCAGCGCGAACCGGTGGAAGGCGCGGCGATGATGGCGATGGAAGCCGCGGCTGCGCCGCGGCCTGGACGCGCATGATGTCTATATGGACTGCGGCAGCGCCAGCTGCCGCTTTCTAAGTACACGATTCGCTAAATTTGACGACAGAGTAGACTGGGTTCGATCAGGGAGGGTGCGTGTGGGGTGGAAGAGTCCGTATCCGATCGAATTGAGCGAAGAAGAGCGGGCGGTGATTGCGCGACGGGCACGATCGTCAAACGGGCCATTTCGTCAGGTGATGCGAGCGCGGATCGTGTTGTATCTGGCCGAAGGGCTGGACAACAGTTTGATCGCCGGACGGTTGGATGTGAGCCGTTCATTCGTGAGCGAGTTGCGCAAGCGGTTTTTCAAAGAACGGCTCAAGGCACTAAACGAACATCCGCGCAGCGGGCGACCGGCTCGCTTTTCCCCCCGGCGTAGTGGCGTCGGTCAAGGCGGTAGCGTGTGAACTACCCGCGCAACTGGATCTTCCCTTTTCTCGATTCAGCATCAACGAGATTCGCGAGCACGTGATCGAAAAGAAGATCGTCGAGTCAATCGGCACCACGACGTTGTGGGAGTGGCTGCATGAAGACGGGATCAGACCGTGGACGCATCGGACCTGGATCTTCCCACGGGACCCAGCGTTCGAAACGAAGGCCGTTCGAGTTCTCGACTTGTACCAACGCATCTGGGAAGGAAACCCGCTTGGGGACGGCGATTTCGTGATCTCAGCCGACGAAAAGACCAGCATTCAGGCACGCCAACGAATTCACGCACGAACACCACCCGGACCACATCGCTCAAGCAAAGTCGAGCACGAATACGAACGCATGGGAGCACTTGCGTACATGGCAGCACTCGACGTTCACAGGGCGCAAGTGTTCGGCTGTTGCGAGGCCACGACCGGCATCGAGCCGTTCGGCAAGTTGGTCGAACAGGTCATGGAACAGGAGCCGTATCGATCCGCCGATCGCGTTTTCTGGATCGTCGACAACGGCTCGTCTCATCGTGGTGCTGCTTCGTGTACGCGGCTTCAGAGCGCATATCCAAACACGATTCTCGTCCACACACCCATTCACGCGAGCTGGCTCAACCAGATCGAAATCTACTTCTCGATTCTGCAGAGGAAAGTGCTCACACCAAACGATTTCGAATCACTCGATCAACTGCGCCGAACGATCCTCGCCTTTCAGCAGCGATACTCCGCCCGGGCCACCCCGTTTGCCTGGCGCTTTACTCGCGGCGATCTTCACCGCCTGCTCAGCAAGTTGGCAGACGTTCCTGTTGCCGCGTAGTCGAATTTAGCGAATCGTGCACCAAGCCGCAGCAAAGCTGCGGCTGCCGGCGGCGCTGCCGCCGGCCCGGAAAGCGGCAACTAGCGTTGCCGCAGTCCAAAAAACTCGTCGCCCGGAAGCCAATCCGGTTTCTGCGCGGCGTTCGCGGCCTCGGCCCCGAGGCGCAACGAGAGCTCTCCGATCTGCGACGCGGCGCTGAAGTCCCATGCCGGATCGTATTCGTCGCTCGCCTGGTGATAGTCCTTCTCGCGATACAGCTTCGCCTTCGGACTTCCCTCCACGCCCTGCTTCACCGAAAACGCGGGCACGCCGACTTTCGCGAGGCTGAAGTGATCGGAGCGGTAGTACGAGCCCTGCTCCGGCGCCGTGTCGGGAACGATCGTGAGTCCCATCGCCTTCGTCACCTTCTCCGCCGTCGGGAGAAACGTCATGCGCTCGGCGCCGAGCATCGTCACGCCGGTCACTTTGCCGAAGAGGTACACGACGTCGAGGTTGATCGCGAGCGCGACGTCCTTCGCGGCGATCGGCAGATGCTGCCCGAGGTATTGCGATCCCAGAAGCCCCTGCTCCTCGGCCGCGACGGCCGCGAAGTAGATGCTGCGCTTCGGACGCGGGCGCGTCTCGCTCCAGGCGCGGGCGATCTCGAGCATCGTCGCCGTGCCGCTCGCGTTGTCGATCGCACCGTTGTAGATCGTGTCGTTCGGATCGTCGTCGTCAGGCGAGCCGATGCCGAGGTGATCGTGATGCGCGGTGTAGAAGACCGCCTCCTGCTTCAGCGTCTCGTCGCTTCCCTCGAGCTTCGCGAGCACGTTCGCCGTCTCGAACGGACGGATCGTGCTCGTGATGTTGCCGCGCAGGCGCGCGTTGAGCGGGACCGGCTTGAAATTGCGCGAGCCCGCGGCCTTCGTCATCGCTGCGAGATCGAGTCCCGCGTTCCGGAAGAGATCCTGCGCGACCTTCTCCGAGATCCACGACGCGAGCTTCAGCGCCGGCTGGCCGGGCTTGTTGCGCACGTAAGCCTGCTCGCCCGTCCACGAGTTGCGCACGACCTGCCATCCGTAACCCGCGGCGGCGTTCGTGTGAATGAGGATCACCGCCTCCGCGCCCTTCGCCGCGCCGGTCTCGTACTTGTACGTCCAGCGCCCGTAGTACGTACGCGCGCGGCCTTTGAAGAGATCGGGCTCCGCTTCGGTGGCCGGCGGATCGTCGACGAGCATCACCAGCGTCTTGCCGCGCGTGTCGAGACCCTTGTAGTCATCCCATCGATACTCCGGCGCGACGACGCCGTGTCCGACGAACACGATCTCCGAGTCGAGCGTCTCGTTCACGCCCTGCGTCTGGTTGCTGCCGACGAGTTCGTCGCGAAATTTCAGCGGCCCGAGCTTGCCGAGCGCGATGCTGCTCTTCGCCTCATCGGTCGTGATGCCGAGGAGCGGGACGTTCTGGAAGTACGTGCCGTTGTCGCCGGCGGGAGCGAGGCCCGTGGCCTCGAACTGCGCCGCGATGTAGCTCGTGGCCAGCGCATCGCCGCGCGTGCCGGGGCCGCGGCCTTCGAGCAGATCGCTGGCGAGAAACTTCACGTGCGCGCGCACGGCTTCAGGGCGGACATCCTGCGCCGCGAGCGGCAGCGCGAGGAGAAACGTCAGGAGGATTCGCGTCATAATGTCCCGCACCAACAATCGGTTGAGCGAATCGAATCCAGCACAGGAGGATCAGGAATGCGCCGTTCGTTTCTCAGGGGGATTCTGCTCATCGTCGTTCTCGCCGTTGGTTTCCTCGCCGGCCAGCTCAGCGCCGCGCAGCCGCACATGAATGCAGCGCTCAAGCAGCTTCGCGCCGCGCGGGCCAGCCTGAACAAGGCGTCTGCCGACAAGGGTGGCCATCGCGAGCGCGCACTCGATCACGTCAATCGCGCGATCGACGAAGTCGAGCGCGGAATCGCGTACGACCGCCGGCACTAGTGCCGTAACCAAAACGTCACAGGAAAAAGAGGGTAGGGATTTCGTGCCATAAATCACTCCTATGCAGAGTGCAAAAAGCCGTTGAGTACGATGTAATGACTGCTGTCTACCTCCCCGTCAGCGAGCGTGTCCTCGACAAGCTCGCCGATATCCTCTTTGCTACCGATGAGTTACTCGACATGATCCATGTCGAGGAGACCGTCTTCGACGCGAACACGCGAGCCGTGGAAAACACCGCGAACAGCGTCTACCGCCAAGTCAACGAGCTGATGAAGTCGCTCGCCGACTGAATCTCGCCGAATGTCCAAAACGCCCTTGACAAACCAAACACTCCGACTCAACTTAACACTGTTAAGTTTCGGAGGAGCGTTTTGGGACCGAGAGAACGTCGAGAGCGTGAGCGCGAAGAGATCCGCACCCTGATCCTCGATGCCGCACGCGAGCTGTTCGTCGCCGAAGGCTACGAGGCCGTCACGATGCGCCGGATCGCCGACAGGATCGAGTACTCGCCGACCGCGATCTACTTTCACTTCCGCGACAAGGAAACGCTGCTCCACGAGATCTGCGACGCCGACTTCCTCGAGCTCGCGCAGCAGTTCGGCGACGCGGCGAAGATCGCGGATCCGATCGAGAAGCTGAAGGAGACGGGCCTCGCCTACTTCCGCTTCGGCGTCGAGTTTCCGAATCACTACCGGCTGATGTTCATGACGCCGCATCCGCCGCTCGGCGACGATCACGACGTCGAGAAAGGCAATCCCGAGGAGGATGCGTACGCGTTTCTGAAGAGCATCGTCGAGCAGGCGATCAAAGAGAAACGCTTCCGCCCGGACCTCACCGACGCGGAGCTCGTGTCGCAGACGATGTGGGCGGGCATGCACGGCGTGGTGTCGCTGCACATCGCGAAGTGCAACGACACGTGGGTCGAGTGGCGCGGGCTCGAAGACCGCGCGCGGCTGATGGTCGACACCCTGGTGAATGGCCTGGTGCGTCATGGCCGTTGATCTCGCCACCCGCTCGCTCCTGCACGACAAGCTGCGCTTCGCAATCACCGTTTCCGGCGTCGCGTTCGCGGTGACGCTCGTGTTCGTGCAGGTCGGTCTGTTTCTCGGACTGATGGACAACGCGTCGCTCACGATCAATCAGATCGACGCCGATCTCTGGGTCACGTCGCGCAACACGCCGAACGTCGACTTCGCGCACACGTTCCCGGAGACGTACGTGAAGCGCGTGCGCTCGGTGCCGGGCGTCGCGCGCGGACAACCTGATCGTCTGGTTCATGAACGTGAGCCTGCCCACCGGCGCGGTCGAAGGAACCGAGGTGTATGCGCTGGAAGACTTCTCGCGATGGAGCTTCCCGCAGGGCGTCACGGAAGGCGACCTCGGCGATCTGCGGCGCGGGCCGTACATGGTGCTCGACGACTCGGCGAAGAAGCGCTGGGGCGCGTTCGCGGTGAACGACTATCGCGAAGTGCTCGGCCGGCGGTTGAAGATCATCGGACGCACGATCGACGCGAAGTCGTTCACCACGACGCCGCTGACGTTCATGGATTACCGCCTCGCGCAGAGCCTGAACGAGAGCGAGCTGCGCGGCAACACGACGTACATCCTGATCAAGCTGGCGCCCGGCGCGAACGCGGACGCCGTGGGCGCCGAGATCCGCCGCCGCCTGCCGTACAACGACGTCTACACGAAAGCCGATTGGGCGAAGCGCTCGCGCAACTACTGGATCGACTCGACGGGCCTCGGCCTGAACATGTACATCACCGTCTTCCTCGGCTGCCTCGTCGGCATCGTCGTCGTCGCGCAGACGCTCTACACCTCGACGATGGAGCACATCCGCGAGTTCGGCACGGTGAAGGCGATCGGCGGCGGCAACCGCGACATCTACGCGATCCTCGGCAAGCAAGCCACGATCGCGGCGATCGCCGGCTTCGCGCTCGGAGCGCTGCAGGCGTTCGCGCTGCGGCCCGTCATGAGCAAGATCGACCTCAAGCTCATCATCCCGAACGAGCTCTATCTCGCGGTGCTCCTCGGCTCGATCGCACTCTGCCTCACCGCCGCGATGATCTCGTTTCGCAAGGTAGCGTCGATCGATCCGGCGCTGGTTTTCAGAACGTAGGGGCGGGCTTCAGCCCGCCCTCGACCGGCTGAAGCCGGTCGCTACGTAAGCAAGGAGCAACGATGACCATCCTCACCACCAGACACGTCGAAAAAACCTTCACCGAGGGCCGCGAGACCGTCCCCGTCCTGCGGGGGATCGACTTCAGTGTCGAGCGCGGGGAGATCGTCTCGCTCGAAGGTCCGTCCGGCTCGGGGAAGACCACCTTCCTCTCGATTCTCGGCTGCATCCTCACGCCGACGCGAGGCGAAGTGGTCATCGAAGGGGAGGCGGTCGCGGAGCGCAATCTCGCGGAGATCCGCAGGCGCTCGCTCGGCTTCGTGTTCCAGCAGTTCAATCTTTTTCCCTCGCTCAGCGCGATCGAGAACGTCGAGTACGCGCTGAACGTGAAAGGCGTGCGCGGACGCGAGGCGCGCGTCGAGGCGCAGCGCGTAATCGAGGCGGTCGGCCTCGGCGATCGCCAGAACTTCCTGCCGCGCGATCTGAGCGGCGGGCAGAAGCAGCGCGTCGCCATCGCGCGCGCGCTCGCGGGCAAGGCGCCGATTCTTCTCGCCGACGAGCCGACCGCGAACCTCGACTCCGCCGCCGGCACGCAGGTCCTCGAAATGTTCCGCACGCTGGCCAAACAGGAGAACCGCGCGCTCGTCATCGTCACTCATGATCCCAAGGTGCGCACGATCGCCGATCGTGTCGCGAAGATTCAGGACGGAGCACTGGTATGAACCGCTTTCTGTACCCCATTCTCGGATTGCTCATCATCATCGCAACCGTTGCGCAGCTGCGCGCAACCCGCCCCCAGTCCCCTCTCCCCGCCGCACGGGGAGAGGGCCAGGGTGAGGGGCCCAAAATCGCCGCCGAAGGCCGCGTCGTCGCCTACCCCGGCGCCGAGGTGACCGTCGGCAGCGATGCCACCGGAACCATCGCGAAACTAAACGTCGACGAAAAGCAGCGCGTCCGCAAAGGCGACGTGCTCGCGATCATCGAAGCCGACGACACGCGCGCCGCGCTCGGCGTAGCCCGCGCGCGCCTCGGCGAAGCGGACGCGGACATCCGCCTGTTCGCGGCGGAGGCGGAGCGCGCGCGGAACCTGTGGCGCGAGGACGTCGGCTCGAAGCAGGCGTCGGAGAAAGCGGAGCGCGACGTCGATGCCGCGCGCGCACGGCGCGCGTCGGCGGCCGCGGAAGTGCGCCGACTTGAGGCGCTCGTGCAAAAGACGATCGTCACCGCGCCGATCGACGGCGTCGTCGTCGAGCGCTCCGTGCACGCGGGAGAGACCATCGACGCCGGCGACCCCGTGGTCACGATCGCGAATCTCAAAAGGATCCGCGTCGAAGCAGAGGTCGACGAGTTCGACGCCGCGCGCGTGCGCGCAGGCGCGCCGGTCGCGGTGCTCGCCGAAGGCTTCGACCGCCGCTGGCGCGGCACGATCGAAGAGATCCCCGACACGGTCGTCAACCGGAGGCTCAAGCCGCAGGACCCGTCGAAGCCGATCGACACGCGCGTGCTGCTGGTGAAGGTCGCCTTCGCCGAGGCGACGCCGCTCAAGCTCGGGCAGCGGGTGGAAGTGCGGATCGACACACCGTAGTTGCACGTAGACGTGCCGGGCCGCCGGGCGTATTCTGGGGACGGTCCTCGACATCCATGAAGCCCCTGGCCCTCGTCGTCGAAAATGATGGCGGCACGCGAAAGCTGCTCGATGCCGTGCTGTCGAGAGCGGGCTTCGACGTCGATCTCGTAAGCGGCAGCGCGGGCGCGGTCCTCCTCCTCGGTATCATCGACTACGACATCATCCTGCTCGATCTCCTGTTTCCCGGCGGCAGCGGCGAGGATGTGCTGCGCTGGCTGGCGGAGTATCGTCCCGCCGCGGTGCCGAAAGTCGTCGTGATGTCCTCGGCACCCGATCACATCATCGAGAACGTACGCCGGCAGTGGAGTGATGTGCGCACGCTGCGCAAACCGTTCGACCTCGCCGATATCTTCGGTTTCGCGGAATCGGCGGCGAGGCCTCGACCGCGGGCCGTGACTCGCGCGGAGAAGTTCTGCCGCCGCTCGATCTGCGCGGGCGCCAAGGCCGGAGTGGTCGTCCGGCGGCACGATGACTTCGTCGATCTCGTGACTTCGTACGGCTACGCGCCCGGAGTCGCCGAGAGCTGGTATCCGGCGCCGCTCTCGTCCGCCATGCCGATCTGCGCTGCGATGCGCAACGCGCGGCCGGTATGGCTCGCATCCCTGACGCTCGCGCAGCCGGAGTATCCGCTGCTCGTGCCGGTGTGGGAGCAGTACCAGAGCCGCGCCTTCGCCGCGGTTCCGCTGCTGCGCGACGGAATCGTCATCGGCGCCGCGGGCTGGAGCTTCCGCGAGCCGCGGCTGTTCAATGAAGCCGAACAGCGTTCGTTCACGGCCATCGCGGATCTCGCGGCGGACATGATCGAACCGGGCGAGCAATCCGCCGCGAACGCCGGCGCGTAACAGGTCTTCATGGACATCCAGCCCGAGCGGTTGCGCGTCACCACTCCGGCGGGCGCGGATCCACGCACCGCGCAGCTCGAAACGCTCAATGAAGTCGCGCGCATCGCCACGCTCGATCTCGAGCTCCGGCCCATGCTGCAGCGCATCACCGACACGCTCGCGCAGAAGTTCGACTGGCAGTTCGTCGCGCTGATGACCGTCGACCGCGAGCGCAACGCCTTTCGCTGCGAGGCCGTGACCAGCACGGTCGAGACTTCCGTCTACGTCGGCTACGGCCGCACCCTCGGCAGCGGCGTGGTCGGACAGGTCGCCGCGTCGTGCGAGCCCGTGCTCATCGACGACGTGCGCACGTGGCCGAACTACGTGGAGACGATGCCGGGCGCGATGTCGGAGCTCTGCGTGCCGGTGAAGCATCACGGCCGGCTCGTCGCGATTCTCAACCTCGAGAGCACGCGCCACGGCGCGTTTCACGGTCAGCTTCCGCTGCTCGTGACGGTGGGCGATCAGATCGCGGGCGCGATCGCCTGCGCGCAGTTGTACGAAGAGCTGCGCCAGCGCGCACGGCTCATGGAGATGATGAGCGAAGTGTCGCGCACCGCGCTCGATGCGACCGACCTGCGCGAGCTCCTCGATCGCATCGTCCGCTACATCCACGATCACTTCCCGCTCGAGATCGCGGCGATCGTGATGTACGAATCGTCGCGTCGCGAGTTCGTGCAGACCGCGAGCGCGGGCGACATCTTCGTCGCTCCCGCCACGCGCTGGACGATCGACGACGGCATCATCGGCCGCTGCATCCGCACGCGGCAGACGCAGATCGTTCCCGACGTCGCCGCCGATGCGGAGTACCTGAAGGTCAACGCGCGCGTGCGCTCGGAAGTCGTGATTCCGATCCGCTTCCGCGACAGCCTGGTCGGCGTGCTGAATCTCGAGAGCGCGCTGCCGGACGCGTTCAGCCCCGCGAACGTGCTCGCGTTCGAGGCCTTCGCGGACCAGGTCGCGGGCGCGATCCATCTGGCGTCGATGTACGACCGCCTCGCGGAGACGACCGTGCAGCTCGAGCAGAAGACGCGCGATCTCGAGCAGGCGAACGCGCATCTCGCGAATGCGATCGAGACGCTGCATCGCATCTCCACGCAGGACGGACTCACCGGCGTGTCGAACCGGCGGCATTTCGACGAGACCATCGGGCTCGAGTGGCGGCGCGCGGCGCGCAGCCGCGATCCGCTGTCGCTGCTGATGCTCGACATCGACTACTTCAAAGCGTTCAACGACTCGGTGGGACATCAGGCCGGCGACGACACTCTGCGCCGCGTCGCGCAGACGCTGCGCAGCTCCGTGCACCGCGCCGCCGATCTCGTCGCGCGCTACGGCGGCGAGGAGTTCGCGATTCTCCTTCCCGAGACCGACGGCGAGCACGCGGTGAAGATCGCCGAGGCGTTGCGCGAACAGATCGAGTCCCTCGGCATCGATCATCACGAGGCGCCGCTCGGCCGCGTCACGGTCAGCATCGGCGTGGCCAGCCTCATCCCTCCGCGCGACGGCTCGAACGTCGAAGAGTTCGTGCACTACGCCGACTCGGCGTTGTACGAAGCGAAGCGGCAGGGACGGAACCGGGTGGTGGCGTAATCAGTCCCTTCTCCCCGCTTGCGGGGAGAAGGTGGCGCGTAGCGCCGGATGAGGGGACGCCCCACGCCCCCACACGCGCACCCCCCGCCGGGGGGGGGGGCGGGGGGGGGGCCGCCGCCCGCGCGGG
>DATLFB010000007.1:0-55099 GCA_035525285.1 Thermoanaerobaculia bacterium | reverse complement strand
TGAAGCGAAGAGGATGGCCCGAGCGGAGTGGCGCGGGCCTCCGGCCCGCCGTCGCGGCGGCTTCCAGCCGCCGCTGAGCGCCGGCAGGATGCCGGCGCGACGGCGGACAGGATGTCCGCGCTACTCCTGCGCGGTCACCGAATCGAGGAACCCGTACAGCGCGTCCAGCGTGCGGCTCGCGGCGCTCTCGGCCGCAGCCGACTTCGCCGGCGTGTCGCACAGATCGCGCAGGATCTCCCGCGAGGTCTGCGAGTGCGCGACGTCCGCCTCCATGTGCACGGAGAAGAACGCGATGTCGCGCTCGGCGGAGATGCCGTAATTCTTCGCGAGGCCTTCGATCTTCGCCTTCGCCACGGCCGGGATCTGCGACTCGTACGCGTAGAGCGAGGCGAGGCCTTCGTGCAGCGCGCCCTCGCGGGCGAGCGACTTCATCGTCGCGATCAGATTGCGCGTCGCGTCGTTCGGCGCGCCGTCCTTCACCTCGTCGCGGGTGAGGCCGAGGGACTCGCAGAAGCGGAGCCAGAGCTCGGGGTGATTCTCGGGGCCGCGCTCCTCTTCGATGAGATTCTCGAGCAGGAGCTGGCGCGTGGCGATGTCCTCGGTCTGCGCGTGCATCGCGCTGATGAACGTCGGGAACGCCATCGCGTAGTGGAAATACTGCCCGGCATAGTCGCGCAACTCTTCGCGCGTCAGCGTGCCGCAGGTCCAGCGCTGATAAAACGGGTGATCGAGCAGATGACGGGACGAGATACGATCGTCAATCGTCTGGATGGTGTCCATTCCTGAGCCTCCGTTGCCGTGTTTGGCGCAGTCTAAGGGGTCAAAGGTAAAAGGCAAAAGGTAAAAGGTAAAAGTGTGGAGCTCGGCGGAGCCACTTTTACCTTTTACCTTTTACCTTTCCCCTCCTTTTACCTTTTTCCTTTCCCTCTGATTTTTATAGACTCGCCCCGCAATGCCTCATAACACCTTCTCCACGCTCTCGACTTTCGACCTCGGCAACGGAAACACCGGACAGTTCTACTCGCTCCCGAAGCTCGAGGAAGCCGGCGTCGGCGCGGTCTCGAAGCTCCCGGTGAGCATCCGCGTGGTGCTCGAGTCGGTGCTGCGCAACATCGACGGCAGGAAGATCACCGAGAACGACGTCCGCGCGCTTGCGAACTGGAGCGCCAGCGGCGAGCGGACCGCGGAGATCCCGTTCATGGTCGCGCGCGTGCTGCTGCAGGACTTCACCGGCGTGCCGCTGCTCGTCGATCTCGCCGCCATGCGCTCGGCCGCGCAGCGCGCCGGAAAAGATCCGCGCATCATCGAGCCCCTCGTTCCCGTCGATCTCGTCATCGACCACTCCGTGCAGGTCGACTTCGCCGAGCGCGCCGACGCGCTCCAGCTCAACATGGAGATCGAGTTCAGGCGCAACAAACAGCGCTATCAGTTCCTCAAATGGGGCACGCAGGCCTTCAACGGATTCCAGGTCGTCCCTCCCGGCATCGGCATCGTGCATCAGGTCAACCTCGAGTACCTTGCGCGCGGCGTCGTGGAGAAGGACGGCGTCTTCTATCCCGACTCCCTCGTCGGCACCGACTCACACACGACCATGATCAACGGCCTCGGCATCGTCGGCTGGGGTGTGGGCGGCATCGAGGCAGAGGCGGGCATGCTCGGCCAGCCGGTGTACTTCCTCACGCCCGACGTCGTCGGCGTGCATCTCACCGGCAAGTTGCGCGAAGGCGTGACCGCGACCGATCTCGTGCTGACGATCACGCAACTGCTGCGTCACGCGAAAGTGGTCGGCAAGTTCGTCGAGTACTTCGGCGAGGGCGCGGAATCGCTCCCCGTCGCCGATCGCGCGACCATCGCGAACATGGCGCCGGAGTACGGCGCGACGATGGGCTACTTTCCCATCGACGAGAAGACGTGCGACTACCTCGCGCTCACCGGACGCACGGACGAGCAGATCGACGTCTTCCGCAACTACTACCGCGCGCAGGGCATGTTGGGCATTCCGAAGAAGGGCGAGATCGCGTACACGAAGGAGCTGGAGCTCGAGCTCTCGACCGTCGACGCGAGCGTTGCCGGTCCGAAGCGCCCGCAGGATCGCATCGAGATCAAGAAGCTGAAGGCGACGTTCATCAACATGCTGCAGGCCGAGCCGCCGAACGGCTACGGGAAGAGCGCGACGGAGATCGACCGGACGGTCAAGACCATGGTCGGCGTCGCGCGCGAGTCGCAGGAAGTCGCGGGCGGCGGCGGGCAGGAGCCGATGTCCGCTCCGGGCCCGCATGACACGCGCAACACGAGCGAGGTGAGCGAGTACGAGATGTTGAACAACCGTCCGTCGCCCGATCGCGTCGACGCGGGCGAGCTCCTGGAAGAGTTCCCGCTCGCGGTCGTCGAGCTGCATCACGGCGACGTGCTCATCGCCGCGATCACGTCGTGCACGAACACGTCGAATCCGTCGGTGATGCTGGCCGCGGGCCTGCTCGCGAAGAAGGCGGTGGAGAAGGGGCTGCGCGTGCCGCGCGTGGTGAAGACCTCGCTCGCGCCGGGCTCGCGCGTGGTGACGGAGTACTACCGCAAGGCCGGACTCACGCCGTATCTCGACGCGCTCGGGTTCCACACGGTCGGCTACGGCTGCACGACCTGCATCGGCAATTCCGGTCCGCTCGATCCGCTCGTCGAAGAGGTGATCAACCGCCACGATCTGATCGGCGTGTCGGTGCTCAGCGGCAACCGCAACTTCGAGGCGCGCGTGCATCAGTCGATCCGCGCGAATTTCCTGATGTCGCCGCCGCTCGTGGTCGCGTTCGCGATCGCCGGCCGCATCGACATCGACATGCACAACGAGCCCCTCGGCCGCGCCCGCAACGGCGAAGACGTCTATCTCCGCGACATCTGGCCGACGCTCGATGAGATCCGCGCCGCGACCGAGAGCGCGCTCTCGCCCGAGGACTTCCGGCGGCTGTATGCGAGCTTCGCCGATCAGAATCCGCTCTGGAACGAGATCCCGTCGACGCCGGGGCTGCTGTACGCGTGGGAATCGGCGTCGACGTACATTCAGGAGCCGCCGTTCTTCGAGAACTTCGGCATGAGCGCGGGGAAGGCGGAAGACATCACGAACGCGCGCCCTCTCGCGATCTTCGGCGACTCCGTCACCACGGATCACATCAGCCCCGCGGGATCGATCAAGGCGACCTCGCCGGCGGGGAAGTATCTGATCGAGAACGACGTCGCGGTCGAGGACTTCAACAGCTACGGCTCACGCCGCGGAAACGATCGGGTGATGACGCGCGGCACGTTCGCGAACGTGCGGATCAAGAATCTGATGGTGCCGGGCGTCGAAGGGGGCGTGACGGTTCACTATCCGTCCGGCGAGCGCCTGCCGATCTTCGACGCGGCGATGCGTTACGCGAGCGGGAACGTGCCGCTGGTCGTCTTCGCCGGACAGGAATACGGCACCGGCAGCTCCCGCGACTGGGCCGCGAAAGGAACGAAGCTCCTCGGCGTCCGCGCGGTCGTCGCGCAGAGCTTCGAGCGGATTCACCGCTCGAATCTCATCGGCATGGGCGTGCTGGCGCTGCAGTTCGAGGAAGGGACGAACGCGCAGACGCTCGCCCTCGACGGCACGGAGACGTTCGACATCACGGGCATCACCGGCAACCTGCGCCCGATGCAGAAGGCCACGCTGCGCATTCATCGCAGCGGCGGCACGACGGACGAAGTGCCGCTGATCGTGCGCATCGACACGCCCATCGAGGTCGACTACTACGTGCACGGCGGGATCCTGCCGTTCGTGCTGCGGCAGTTGATGAGCGCGGCGTAACGGAACGCCGGCTTTCAGCCGGCCGGTCCGCCGATCTCCGATCGGCGCAAGAACCGCCGACTGGAAGTCGGCGGACCGGCCGACAGGATGTCGGCGTTACCGCCTCAACAGCTGCAGGCTCGAGTCGTTCGTCTGGTTGTCCACGCTCGTCGCGTACACGATCGCGCTGCCGGCGGTGATCTCGATCGCGATCGAGTCGTTCGCGTCGAGGGCGATGCCGGCGAAGACGTTGCCGGGGGCTTGTTCGAAAAAGTTCGACGCGTAGGTGACCGCGCGGAAGTGCCGTTGCGTGCCGGCCGCGTTGCGCGTGACGATGCGCAGCGTCGCGCCGTCGCCGAGGGAGCGGACGCCGACGTTGAAACGGAAGCGGGTGGTGTCGCGCGGAGCGATGAGCGACGCGATTGCGGCGCGCGCGAGCACGGCGGACGACGGAACGAGCGGGACGGTCACGCCGGTGGTGCCGGTGGTCTGATCGTCGTAGGCGCGCGCGACGACGGTGGGAAGCGTGCCGCGGTCGACGAAGACGTCGAGCGAGCCGAGGCCGGTGGCGCCGAGGTGGGCGAGGACGTCGGCGTAGGCGCGCGTCGCGTGCGCAGCCAGGTCGTAGCGCAGCACCGGATCCGTCTCCGCGGCCGGCTGGCCCATCGGATGGAAGATCAGCCAGCCGGTGATCTGCTGGCTCGTCGGATTGTGCAGCTGCAGCTCGGTCTTGAAATTCGCGTTCGACTGGCCCCGCGTCGAGCCGACCACCGGCACGATCGCGTCGGCCTCCTTCGGCGAGAGCTGCGCGCTCGTTGCGAATGTGAAAAGCAGTGTCAGGAGGACGATTCGTCGCACGGCTGGTGAGTATAGACTCGCGCGCCATGATCCGAAGGCTGCTCGCATACGCCCTTCTCGCCCTGCCGCTGTTCGCCCAGAAGAAACAGCTCACGTTCGAAGCGCTGTACGACCCGACCACGAAGATCTCCTTCAGCGGCGCGGTCCAGAGCGACTTCGTCTGGATCGACGACAACGCCTTCCTCTGGCCGAAGAAAGATGAGCGCGGGAAGCTCGTCGAGTGGCGCGTCTTCGACGTTGCCACCGGCAAGCAGCGCCCTTTCTTCGACCGCGCGAAACTGCAGAGCGCACTCGAAGGCGCGGGCCTCACGGCGGATGCGGCGAAAGACGCCGCGGAGTCGGACGAGCTGACTTTCGACGCGAAGAAGAGCGCGGTCGTGCTCAGCGTCGCCGACGATCTCTACGTCTACTCCTTCACGCGCGGCACGGCCGTGCGAATCACTTCCGCGCCGGGCGAAGAGGAAGAGGCGGCGTTCAGTCCCGACGGGCAGAAGGTCGCGTTCGTGCGCAATCACAATCTCTTCGTCGTCGACCTCGCCGGACGCGAGCGGCAGCTCACGACCGACGGCAGCGCGGAGATCCTCAACGGCAAGCTCGACTACGTCTATCAGGAAGAGGTCTACGGGCGCGGGGTCTGGAAGGGCTACTGGTGGAGCCCCGACTCGGCGCGGATCGCCTTCCTGCAGCTCGACGAGCGCCCGGTGCCGGAGTACACGATCGTCGACGACATCGCGTACCGCCCCGACGTGAAGGTCTACGACTACCCGAAGGCGGGCGATCCGAATCCGCGCGTGAAGCTGCTCGTCGCGCGCGCGAGCGGCGGCGCGCTCGTGACGATCGACAACGAACGCTATTTGAGCGGCGAGTTCCTCATCGTGAACGTCGCGTGGAACGGCGACAGCTTGTCGTATCAGGTCCAGAACCGCGAGCAGTCGTGGCTCGAGCTCGTCTTCGCCAACTGTGGAGGACAGGCGATCTCGCCTGTCCGGGACAGGCAGGATTGCCTGTCCTCCACGATTCTGCGCGAGACGACGAAGGCGTGGGTCGATCCGCTCGCGAATCCCGAATTTCTCGACGACGGCTCGTTCTTGTGGCAGAGCGAGCGCAGCGGATGGCGGCATCTGTATCACTACAAGAGCGACGGAACGCTGATCCGCCAGGTCACGAATGGTGAATGGGAAGTGCGGGAGCTCCACGGAGCGGACAAAGACTTCGCGTACTTCTCGGGAACCGAGCGGAGTCACATCGGACAGGACGTCTATCGCATCCGCTTCGACGGCAGCGGTCTGCAGCGTCTTTCCTCGGAGACAGGAACGCACAGCGCGACGTTCAGCCCCGCGATGGTGCACTACGCCGACCGCTGGAGCGACCTCCGCACGCCCGATCAGGTGCGCGTGTATCGCGCCGGCGGAAAGCTCGCGCACGTGGTCGATGAGAATCGCGTCGCGGCGCTGGCGCAGTACGACCTCCCGCGGCCCGAGCTGTTGCAGGTGAAGACGCGCGACGGGTTCGTGATGGAGGCGATGATCATCAAGCCCACGAATTTCGATCCGTCGAAAAAGTATCCCGTCTATCAGCCGCTCTACGGCGGCCCGCACGCGCCGCGCGTGCGCAACATGTGGGACCGCGCCGTGACCCGCGGGCTGTTTCACCACCTCGTCGCGCAGCAGGGCGTGATCGTCTGGATCTGCGACAACCGCACGGCGAGCGGGAAGGGCGCCGTGTCGGCGTGGCCGGCGTACAAGAATTTCGGCGAGTCGGAACTGCGCGACGTCGAGGACGGCATCGCCTGGCTGAAGCAGCAGCCGTACATCGACGGCTCGCGGATCATGCTTCACGGCTGGAGTTACGGCGGCTTCATGGTGGCTTACGCGATGACGCACAGCACGACGTTCTCCTCAGGCGTCTCCGGCGCGCCGGTCACCGACTGGCGCGACTACGACAGCATCTACACCGAGCGCCTGATGCTCATGCCGCAGAACAATCCAGAGGGTTACCGGAAGAGCTCTCCGCGTTTCAATGCGAAGGACCTCCACGGCCGGCTGCTGCTGATCCACGGCACGACCGACGACAACGTGCATCCGCAGAACACGATCCAGCTCGCGTACGAGCTCCAGCGCGCCGGGAAGCAGTTCGAGCTGATGATGTACCCGCGGACGAAGCATTCCGTGACCGACGAAAAGACCGTCGCTCACATGCAGAGCCTGGTGCTCGACTTCATCAGGAGGAATTTGTTGCGGTAGAGCGCGATTGTTGGCAGCCGCTTCGCAGTCTTTCCTGCCCATGAGCAAGCAAAACCCGAATCAGATGGCCTACAAGATAGGCGGCCGCGCCCAGTCGGACGGGCCCGATCGCGGTGAGGTGATCCATGAGAAGCCGAAGTTCGCCGCGGCGGAAAAGAACGTGAAGCGAACGGCAAAGAAAAAGTAATGGCGTCGCTCCACGAACTGGAAAGAAGCAATACGCTCACCGTGTCCGGGCGCGCGCAGCGCATGCCGGCGTCGCCGATCCGCAAGCTTGCACCGTTCGCGGAGGCGGCGAAGGCGCGCGGCACGCGCGTGTATCACCTGAACATCGGCCAGCCGGACATCGAGACGCCGCCGTGCATGCTCGAGCGCCTCAGGACGCTCGATGCGCGGGTACTGGAGTACTCGCCGTCCACCGGTACGCCGGAGTTTCTTCTCTCGCTCCAGCGCTACTACGAGCGCCGCCTCGGATTGCAGCTCGACACGTCGCAGATCCTCGCGACGACGGGAGGCTCCGAGGCGATCCTGTTCGCGTTTCTGGCGTGCGCGAACGAGGGCGACGACGTGCTCGTCGTCGAGCCGTTCTACGCGAACTATCGCGCGTTCACGACGATGGCGGGACTGAACATCGTTCCCGTCACGAGCCGCGGACGCGAGGGATTTCACGTGCCGCCGCGGGCGGTGTGGGAGCGGGCGATCACGCCGCGCACACGCATCGTGATGCTCTGCAATCCCAACAATCCGACGGGGACGGTGTACTCGCGCGAAGAGCTGGAGATGGTCGCGGATCTCTGCCGCGAGCGCGGCCTGTTCCTGATCGCGGACGAGGTCTATCGCGAGTTCGTGTACGACGGGCGACAGGCGATCAGCGCACTCGAGCTCGAGGACGCGGACGACTTCGTGGTCGTGGTCGACAGTCTCTCGAAGCGCTACAGCGCGTGCGGCATCCGCCTCGGCGCGCTGGTGACGCGCAACGCCGAGGTGTACGACGCGTGTCTGCGCATGGCGCAGGGACGCTTGTCGCCTCCCGGCCTCGCGCAGTTCATCGCCGTTGGCGCCGACTCCCTCGGCGAGGAGTACACGCAGCACGTGCTCGCCGAGTATCAGCACCGCCGCGACGTGCTGCACGAAGGGTTGATGTCGATTCCGGGCGTGTTCCTCCCGAAACCGGAAGGCGCGTTCTACTGCATCGCGAAGCTCCCCGTGGAGAACGCCGAGGACTTCGCGATCTGGCTGCTTTCGGAATTCGAGCACGACGGGGCGACGGTGATGCTCGCGCCGGCGAACGGGTTTTACGCGTCGGACCTCGGGAAGGACGAAGTGCGGATCGCGTATGTGTTGAATGAGAGGGACCTGCGGGCGGCGGTGGACGTGTTACGGCGTGCGCTCGTGGTGTATCCGCGAAACGATGAACGATGAACGATGAACGATGAACGATGAACGATGAACGATGAACGATGAACGATGAATTATGAATTATGAATTATGAATTATGAACGATGAACGATGAATCATCGGCGATTCGTTCATATTCATCGTTCATCGGTCATCGATCATCGTTCATCGTTCATTGTCATCGTTTCGCCTTCTCCGATCATCGATAGCGCCTCATCGCGTGCTCCACGATCTCCCCGATCACCTCGGTATACGACCGCCCCCCTTCCTTCGCCGCCATCGCGAACTCCGCCGCCGGGTCGAGCCACGGATTCGGATTCGCCTCGAGGATGTACACCCGTCCCTGCGCATCGAGGCGCAGGTCGATGCGGCCGTAGTCGCGCAGCTTCACGGCGCGATACGCGGTCAGCGCGGTCTGGTGAATCCGTTCGATCGTCTCCTCGTCGAGATCGCGCGCCGGCGCCGACTTCGTCTTCCGGTACGCCTCGGTGTTCACATCGAACTTCACCTCGTAGCCGGCGATGCGCGGCATGCCTTCGGGCAGCTTCGAGAGATCGAGCTCGACCAGCGGCAGCGCTTCCGGCTTGTCGTTGCCGATGATCGCCGCGTAGATCTCGCGTCCTTCGATGTACTCCTCGATCAGCGCGGGCGAGTCGAACTCTTCGTGCACGTAGGCGATGCGCTCGAGCAGCTCCTTCAGCGAGCTCACCACCGCCGCCGCATCGATTCCTTTCGACGCGTCTTCCGCAGCCGGCTTCACGATCACCGGAAACTGGATGTCCTGCGCGTGCTCGACGAGCCCCTTGTTCACCAGCGCGGAGAAGGGCGTGTGGAGCTCGTGATAGCGAAAGATCATCTTCGCGATCGACTTGTCCATCGCCAGGCACGAGCCGTGCGGCCCTGCGCCGGTGTACTTCTTCCCGACGAGATCGAGGAACGCGGCGAAGTGCATTTCCATCGAGTCGTCGCCGGCGTACGACTCGACGAGGTTGAAGAAGAGATCGGCCGGAGAGCGGACGACATGCGTGAGCGTCTGCGGCCGCCCGTCGATGGCGAGCGTCTCCGGCTCGTGACCGAGCGCGCGCAGCGCGTCGGAGATCGCCTCCATGTCCGTCTTCTTTTTCTTTTTGGGCTTGCGCTTCGACGCCGCTTCCGCGTTCGCGCCGGGGTACTCCTCGTAGCCTTCGAACGTGTTGTAGAGAATGGCCACCTTCATCGCTGCGGCCTCCGGTGGCGCACGCGTTTCCGGCCGGTGAGAAACGTCATCGAAAGCGTCGTGATGTACACCGTCAGCTCGATGATCTCTTCGCGGCTGCGCTTCGGGACGGTGACGAGATCGAGCTCCGCGAGCCGTTTCTCGATCGCCACCACGAGCGCGCGGACGAGCGTTCGCCGCACGCCGGTCCAGTAGTGAGTCTTGTCGATGATCGCACGGCGATGCTCGGCGAGGAGGTCCGCCGCGGGGCGCGCGTCTTCGCTGCGCGTGCGCTTGCGCGAGACGAAGATGTCGGTGAGGTCGGCATCGAGAGCGAGGTCGCTGATGTACGGCGATTCATCGACGTGGTAGCGGTGGTAGAACTCCTCGACCGTGTGCTCCATCTCGTCCACCGTGACGTCGGTCTGGCCGGCCGACCTCTGCGGCGGTTTGTCCGCGTGATCGCGTGCGACGCGATCGACGTATTCGAGCTTGCGCATCGCGCCCCAGCCCTCGTAGCGCTCGCGCCAGTGCGAGTCGGGATCGAGCCACACGGCGAACGTTTCCGCGAAGTCTTCATCCGGATGCTTCTGCGCGTACCAGCCGGCGATGTGGCGGACGTAGTCGCGCGAGAAGGGAACGAATGGGTAGTCGTCGCGATACGGACGGCGGAACGAGCCGAAGAGCGCGTGCCATTCGTCGGTGCGATAGAGCTCGTACGCGTAGTTGAACGCGTGCCCGGCCTCGTGGCGCAGGTACCTCATGATCTCGCGCTCGTCCTCGACGTCGTTGACCACGGCCTCGATGTTCGCGACGCGCGGATCGCCGAGGTAGAACGGAATCCCGATCACCGGCTCCTCGGACGGACAGCCCCATTCGTCCGACAGGTAGCAGCGCGGCCGGAAGTGATGGAGGCCTTTCTCCTCGAGCTCGCGATAGAGCTCGTTCACGTATGGCGCGACCGGCGACTGCTCGAGCGAGAGTCCGAGCTCCCGGATCGGAACCGGCAGGACCAGCCGCGCCTCAGGCGGCGCTTTCTCGAACGTGACCATTCGGATGAACTCGCTTCAATAAAGCTGCCAGTTACAATCCTCGCCCATGAAGTACTGGCTGATGAAATCCGAGCCCACCGCTTATAGCATCGATCAACTCGCGCGTGACGGGTCGACGCGCTGGGACGGCGTCCGGAACTTTCAGGCGCGCAATTACATGCGCGACGAGATGCACATCGGCGACCGGGTGCTGTTCTACGCGTCGAGTGCCGAGCCATCGGGCGTCACCGGCATCGCCGAGGTGAGCGCGGAGGCGACGCCGGAGAAGAAGGATCCGGCGTGGGTCGCGGTCGAGATCCGCTTCGTCGAGAAGTTTCCGCACGTCGTGCCGCTCGAGACGCTGAAACAGACCCGCGGGCTGGAGAACATGGTCGTGACGAAGAAGGGCTCGCGCCTGTCGGTCCAGCCGGTGACGAAGAGCGAGTTCGACATCGTGGTGAAGCTGGGACGTAGCGACCGGCTTTAGCCGGTCGGGCGCTACATCACTCATGACGAAGCTGACAATTCATCGCGGCGACATCACGAAGCTCGAGGTCGACGCGATCGTGAACGCCGCGAACGAGTCGCTTCTCGGCGGCGGCGGCGTGGACGGCGCGATTCACCGCGCGGCGGGGCCGGAGCTGCTCGACGAGTGCCGCGCGATCGGCGGCTGTCCGACAGGCGAGGCGCGGATCACGCGCGGCTACCGGCTTCCCGTTCGATGGGTCATTCACACGGTTGGTCCGGTCTGGCACGGCGGCGATCGCGGCGAGGCGGAGCTGCTCGCGTCGTGCTATCGATCGAGTCTCAAACTCGCGATCGAGAACGGCGTGCGCACGATCGCGTTTCCGGCGATCAGTTGCGGCGTGTACGGCTACCCCGTCGCGCGCGCCGCGCAAATCGCGGTCTCGGAGACGCGGCGCTTTCTCGAAGAGCACGACGACGCGCTCGATCGCGTGCTGTTCACCTGCTTCGGCGAAGACGTCTGCGCCGCGTATCAGGAGGCGCTCGGTTTCTTCGCGTGATCCGTGAGCGTCCAACGATGCGTGTGGAAGCCCATCGCATTGCTGGTCGTCATGCTCGCGTTCGCGTGCAGAGACGAACGGACGATCGTACGCACCGCCGACGTGAAGATCACCGTCGCGGACACCGCGACAGCCGTCGGCGCGATCACGCAGACCGTCGAGGCGAACGGCGGATATGTTTCCGGCTCGCATCTCTGGCGCGAAGGCGAGCTGCTGCGGGCGAAGCTGACAATGCATGTGCCGTCGGACAAGCTGACGTCCACGCTGACAGCGATCCGCAGCGTCGCCAACCGGATCGACGACGAGAGGATCGCGGTCTGTGTAGCGCGGGCCTCCGGCCCGCCGTAGCGCCGGCTTCCAGCCGGCGCTCAAAAAACAAACCGCCACCCCTTCAACCCCGCCTTCGCCGGATTCGCGCGCACATACTCAATCGTCCGCGCCAGTTCCTCCTCATCCCGCACGATGTGATCAAAGGACTCTTCCTGCCAGAACGCTCCCGCCCGCCCCAGCAAGGCGTTCGCCTCATTACTCGTGTACGACTTCCACGAATGAACGATCCGCGCGAGGCTCTGCGCGCCGAGAGCCTGCGCGATGACATGTACGTGATTCGGCATGACGGAGTAAGAGATCAGGCGATACCTGTCACCGTCGAAATGGCGAAGGGCGTCGACGACGAGTTGCGCGACGCGAGGATCGCGAAGGTGGCATTCGCCGCGGCACTGGTCGAGCTCTTCGTCGACTCGTAAGAAGAACGCGCGCTGGATTTCGATCCTGTCGGCAGCGGTTCGCGCGTGGCGCAGGAGTGCGAGACGCTCTTCACGAAGCGAGGCCGCGACGTGGCGCGGCAACGAGTCAGCGAGCCGGAAGGTGATGAAGTAGACCGCGTCTGGCTGCTCGAAGTGGGGAAGACGCCCGCGGTTGCGGACGGTGACGGGGTGAGTGAGAAATTTGCTCGGCATGATGTGAGGTGCCGAGGAGGGCGCGCGTGAAACGGCGGCCAGTGTGGAGGTTGGATTGTAGCGCGCCGGCTGGAAGCCGGCGATACGGCGGGCCGGAGGCCCGCGGTACTCAGGATGCCCGGAAACGAAAAAAGGACGGCTTTACGCCGTCCTTCTCAACATCGATATCGGACTGGGGTTAGATCGGGACGACGTTCGACGCCTGCAGTCCCTTCGGACCCTGGACGAGATCGAACTCGACCGCGGAGCCCTCGGCAAGGCTGCGGAAGCCTTTTGCCTGGATCGCGGAGAAGTGCACGAACACGTCCTCGCCGCTGTCGGTCGTAATGAAACCAAAACCCTTTGCATCGTTGAACCACTTGACTTTACCGGTGCTACGCATTGCCGAGGCTCTCCTTCTTGTTGCTTGTTCCGTTTCCAAACTCATACGGAGATATAGTGCCGGACGCAACTGCCCCCCGCGCTAATAAATTTCCAAACGGAACCTGAATCATCGATGCCGCGTCCGAGGACCAGCGAAAGGGGGCTCCTGATGCGACTGCTGGCGATCCTCTTCTTCTCCACGGCACTGACGGCGGCACCGCGCGAGTGGCGCGACAGTATCCGCGACGTCTACATCGACGGAAAACTCGACCGCAACGCGCAGACGCTCGTGACGAGCTCGCCACGCATGTTCGCGATCGTGTGTGGCGAGGAGGTCGTGATCTTCAATCCGGAATCGAAGGCCGTCTCGCGTGCGCCGCGATCGGAGCTCGCGTTCGCGCCCGATCGCACGAAGGCTGCAGAGGAGGGCGGACGTCCCGTCCGCCCAACCGCAGGCGAAGTCATCCAGCCGAACGAATCGACGTACCTTCTGACACTCGGCGGACGCACGCTGCTCGTGAGCGCGCACCAGAGCAAAGCGGGAGCAATGTCGCTCGACGAGCTGTGGCAGACCGCGCCGGTGTGGCGCGCGATCGCCGAGCAGTACGAGCCCGACGCGGCGGTCGTCGAGCGGCTGCGCGCGATTGCGGAGCCGACGCAGTTGCAGGTCGTGCTCGCGACGTGGTGCGGCGACAGCCGGCAGCACGTGCCGCGCCTGCTGAAAGCGATCGAGCGCGCGGCGAATCCGAATCTCACCGTCGAGTTGATCGGCATCGGGACCGAGTTTCTTTCGCCGATGGAGCTCGTGCAGGGCGAGAACATCACGAACGTGCCGACGGTGATCGTGCGCCGCGGCGCGAATGAGGTCGGGCGGTTCGTCGAGACGCCCGCGGGCACGACGATCGAGGGCGACATTGCCGACATCGCGTACGGCACGCCTCAGACCCATCCCGGACGCCACGAGCGCGGCGCGCTGGTGACGCGCGGGACGTACCGGCTGCGCGACGCGCGACGCCGCTTCGAGGGAACGGAGACGTTCGAGATCTACGAAGGCCGGATCGTGCACAGCATGATTCGAAAGCGAGACGGCACATCGATCGAAACGTGGGCGGGGCCGACGTTCGTGGAGATCACGACGCGCGGCGCGACGACGACGCGTACGCGCTTCCGCCGCGACGGCGAGCTGTGGCACGCGCACTCGCGCGGCGCGGACGGCGGGATCGTCGATCAGACGCTGGTCGCGCCCGCGGCGGTGGTCACGCCGGCGACGATGACGTGGGCGTGGGCGCGCGGCGAGTCACGCGCGTACGTTGCCTCGGAGCGGGGCGGCGTGATCCGCGAGGTGAACGCGCGGGTGGATGGTGGGGAGGTGCCGCGAAGAGTGCGTTTGAGCGACGGCTCGGTCAGGGTGCTGGAGTAGCGCGGACATCCTGTCCGCCGTCGCGCCGGCATCCTGCCGGCGGCCCCATCGCCGGCTGGAAGCCGGCGATACGGCGGGCCGGAGGCCCGCGCTACTAAGCCGCCGTGAAGTACACGCTTTGCTCGCGGCCGCAGGCGCCGCACTGTCTCGTGATGATGGTCATCTCGCGCTCCGCGTAGCGCGCGCGCTGCAATTCGGGGGCGGAGTAGAGCGCGGCGCCGCAGGCGCAGGCAAGGCCGGCGAGATGCTGATGGATCTCGTCGGTGCCGTTCACGGCGAGCGCCGATGCGGGTGCCTCGCCGGGACGAAACACGAGTGCGGGCACGACGCGCCGCCGCGTCGCGAGCATCCAGCAGAACGCCACGAACGCGGCGACGATGAACAGTCCGACGCCCCACTTCAATGGCGCCGGTGTTGGTGAATCCCTGCGCGGCAGCGCCAGGCGATAGCCGATCTCGCTCCAGATCGCGCTGATCTTCGTGAGGTGATCGGGAACATCCTTAGCCTCGACGAAGCCGCGCCGCGCGCGCAGCGACTGTTTGATCCAGACCGTCCTGCCGTTGCGATCGACGACGTACTCGTAGCGGAACGTCGGCGTCTCCGTGACCGACGTGCTCTCCTCCACCGCGATCACCTCGGGGAAATTGAACGTCACCGTCTGCCGCACATCGAGCGGATAGTCGAAATCGAGCGGCATCGCGCGGATCATCGTGTCGGGACGGCGGAGGTGCGACTCGAGCACGCGCGGGTACCACGTCCAGTGCCCGTCCTTCCAGAGATCGCGGAGCACGTACTTTTCCGTCACGACGATCATGTTGCGCGAGCGGTCGTCGTGGATCTTCGGCGCGCCGCCGGCTTCGATCTTCGGCGAGTCCATCGCCAGATCGTTGATGCGGCCGCTCGCGAAGTCCTCGAGCGACAGGCTCGCGAGCTCCGAGCGCATCGCATCCGCACGCCCGCCGGTGAACGTCGTCTTCACCGAGAGCAGCGTCGGCTTCGCGTAATCCGTCGTCGTGAACGTCTGCTCGACGAGCATCGATCCGTTGGTGTTCGTGACGATGGGCGTGAGCGCGTGAGTCTCCGCGCGCACGATCAGCGCGCGGCCGTCGTTCGGCGTCTCGATCGACGCGAGCGTGCCGCCCTGGTCGGAGATCGTGCCGTCGACCCAGTACGTCCGTCCGCGGTCGATGACCTGCGCGATGACGTGATCGAACAGGAACGGCGAGGGAAGCTTGTCCGCGAGGCGATGCTCGATGCGCGTGTTCACCAGCGCCGGATACGCTTCCACGCCGAGCTCGCGCAGCAGCGCGACGAGGAGCAGCGTCTTGTCCTTGCAGTCGCCCCAGCGCGAGTAGAGCGTTTCCCACGGCTGATGCGGCTCGTGCGAGTTACGGCCCATCTCGATGCCGAGGTAACGGATGTCGTCCTGAACGAAACGGATGGCGGCGGTGACGCGCGCCTCGTGCGACGCGCTCACGCCGTAGATGCGCGCGGCGAGCTTCTTCACTTCGTCCGACGAGCGCTCGTCGAGCTGGAACATCGCGTTTGCCCACACCGCGACTTCGCTCCACGACGCGAACTCCGTCACCTGCACCGTTTCCCACGGCTCGTACCACGACGGGATCGAGTCCTCGACGTCGAGCGCGCGGATGTCCCTGCGCTCCCACACGAAGACCTGCTCGCGGCCGTTCATCGCGATCAGCGGATCGACGCCGCGCCACTGCAGCGGACGGCCCGCGGGCCACACCAGGCGATGGCGCGCGCGGCGTGTCGGCACCCCGGAGCTGAGGTCGTACTCGTCCGTGTAGCGCCCGTCGAGAACCGGATTGCGCCCGTCGAGCGACCACGCGTAGTCGATCACGTCGCCCGGCCGCACGTCGCGCAGAAACAGGAGCGCCGTGCGCTGGCCGTCGTAGATGCGCTGATCGGCGTCGTCTTCCTTGTCGATCACGCGGATCTCGTCCGCATCGAGCGCGTCGATGCGCCGGTTGCCGCGCACGATCGACACATCGTGAATCGTCAGGCGCTGAAAATCGGGATCGAAGTCGAGCGACAGCTCCGACGCGTTCTGCACGCCGCTCGGCGAGAGCACACGGCGGACGGTGCGGAAGTACTGCGATTCCGAGGTGTCGGTGACGCGGACCTGATGATCGCTGAGGATGTCGTAGATGCCCCAGCGCACGTTCTCGCGCGCGATGGCGACGGACGTATCGGCCTCCGCGCGCTCGACCCACGCGGGCGCCGGGCGGACGTCGAGCTCGCGCGCGGGGACTGGCAGCGCCGCGAATAGTGCGAGAAAGAGGATGCTCGTGGACCGCAAGCGACCGGATTATAACAAGTTATTTGACTGTGTCATCCTGAGCGCAGTGAAGGATCTTCTCCGTTGCGTCGTGGAAGATCCTTCGCCGTCGGAGCCTGCCCTGAGCGGAGTCGAAGGGCGGCTTCTAATGAAGTCATTTTGTCCTTCTTTAGAATGAACAACTCACTAGTGGACATTCAACATTGAAAGCGTAGGTACCAAGGCCTGTCATCCCGACCGTGAGCGAGGGACCCGGGTGGGCGGGTGGCACGAGACTCGAGCTGCACACACACCCGGGTCCCTCGCTCACGCTCGGGATGACAAGGCTGGCCGCGCATGCTTTCAAGGAACGTCCACCAGGCAACATGAGTCAAGTTTGCTCAACACAAAGCTGCGCGAGAACTTCATCTCTGCTTCACCGGCGCGTGCGCCGTTAACCCGCTCAGGATGACACGCGTGCGGCCCACGAACAGATCGGACAGGCGTCCATGTCGTGTCCGCGCGCCGGGCAGTGCTCGCGTCCGAAGTAGATGATCTGCAGATGCCGCCGCGACCACTCGTCGCGCGGGAAGACTCTCTTCAGATCGCGCTCCGTTTGCTCGACGTTCTTCCCGCGCGAGAGCTTCCAGCGCGCGGCGAGGCGGTGGATGTGCGTGTCGATGGCGAATGCGGGCTCGCCGAATGCCTGCGACATCACCACGCTCGCGGTCTTGTGGCCGACGCCGGGCAGGCGCTCGAGCGCCTCGATGTCGCGCGGCACGTGGCCGCCGTGCTCGTCGACCAGCGTCTGCGCGAGGCGCCTGATGTTCTTCGCCTTCGACGGCGCGAGACCGCAGCTTCGGATCAGCGAGAGGATCTCGCTCTCGCTCAGCTTTGCCATCTCCCGCGGCGTGCGCGCGCGTGCGAAGAGCGCGGGCGTGACCTTGTTCACCTGTGCGTCCGTCGTTTGCGCGGAGAGCAGCACGGCGATGAGCAGCGTGAACGGATCGCGATGCTGGAGCGGAATCGGCGGCTGCGGATAGAGGCGATCGAGAATCTCGCCGATGCGCTTCGCTTTCTCGAGGCGCTTCAACGCGCGTCCTCCAGCGCGCGCCAGCCGAGGACGAAGTCGGGCAGGGGAGGACTCGGCATTGCGGCGCCGGTGAGTGCGAGCACGTCAGGAGGTGCGATGTTGCCGGTCGCGCCGCGAACGAGCATACGCACGATCCCGGAGGCACAGAAGACGCCGTCCTTCTCGACGATGTGCTCGATGTAGAACCACTTCTCGTCCCAGCCGAGGACGCGCGAGCGGATCGTGAAGCGCTCCAAAGGAAGAATCGAGCGGCGGTAGCGCACGACGATGCCGCCCATGATCGGGCGCCACTTTTTCTTCACGAGCGCGGGGAGGAGGCGCGAATGCGTGATCAGCTCCATGCGCGCGACGTCCATCAGGCTGATGAAGCGGCCGGCGTTGAGATGGAAGTTGAGATCGCAGTCGGTCGGCAGGACGGTGAAGCGCAGCGACGACTCGTCCAGGACGCCGATGCGGCGCCGCAAGCGGCCTTTCAGGATCGCCAGACAGAAGCGGAAGAAGAGGAGCATTCAGTTCAGGTCGAAGAGCAGAAACTCAGCACCGATCCCCGTCATCGTAATGCGAGACTCGCCGCTGATGGCCGCGCCGTCGCCGGCCTTCAGCGTCATCGGAGGGCGGACGTCCCGTCCGCCTTCCTGTGGCGGACGGGACGTCCGCCCTCCATTCAGCTCGACTTCGCCGCGCGCGACCTGCAGCCAGCCATGCCGGCCGCTCGCGAAGTCGTGCGACACCGTTCCGTCGAGGAGCGACAAGTACATCGACGCGTCCTGGTGCACGGTCACGGAGCCGTCGCGGCCATCGCGCGAGGCGACGAGGCGCAGCGTGTTGCGGCGCTGCTCGTCGGAGAAGTTTTTCTGCTCGTAGCCGGGATCGATCCCGCGCCGCTCCGGGAGAATCCAGATCTGCATGAAGTGCACGGGCTCGTCGCCCGAGCCGTTCATCTCGCTGTGCATCACGCCCGTTCCCGCGCTCATGCGCTGCACGTCGCCGCGCCGGATCACCGAGCCGTTGCCCATCGAGTCGCGATGCGCGAGAGCGCCTTCGAGGACGCAGGTGACGATCTCCATGTCGCGATGGGCGTGCGTGCCGAAGCCGCGGCCGGGCGCGACGCGGTCTTCATTGATCACGCGCAGCGTGCGGAAGCCCATGAAGTCAGGATCGTAGTAATCGGCGAACGAGAACGTGTGACTCGTGTCGAGCCAGCCGTGGTCGAAGTGCCCGCGCTGCTCCGCTCTGCGAATGGTGATCATGCCTCCTCCGCGGCGCTATCATGCTCGATCCATGCACGACGACCCGCCGCCGCGCGAGCTCAACGAGCGCACGGGCAAACACTACTGCATCCGCTGCCTGGCGGGAGTGACGACGGAAGAGTACTTTCGGAACGATCAGATGTGCGACGCGTGCGCGCAGAGTGACGAGTATCCATTGGCGTTGACGCCGGAACCGAAGAAGAAAACGATGAACGATGAGCGATGAACGATGAACGATGAATCCGCGGCGTCCGACGTTCATCGTTCATCGATCATCGATCATCGTTCCTCGTTCGGCCGCGTCGCTGTCGTTCACGACTGGTTGACGGGCATGCGCGGCGGTGAAGCGGTCCTCGAAGCCATCCTCGACGTTCTCCCCACGGCCGATCTCTTCACCCTCTTCCATTTCCCCGGCTCCGTCTCCGGGAAAATCGAGTCGCGCGTGATTCACACCTCGGAGCTCCAGCGCCTCGCGGCGCGCGCGAGCGACTATCGCTATCTGCTCGCGCTTTTTCCGCACGCGGTCCGCAAGTGGGACTTCTCCGCGTACGACCTGATCGTCTCGTCGAGTCATTGCGTGGCCAAGGGAGTGAACGCGCGCGGAAAGCCGCACCTCTGTTACTGCCACACGCCGATGCGGTACATCTGGGATCGCTTCGACGACTACTTCCCGCGCTCGCGGCCGCTGCGCCGCGCGGCGGCGATGTCGGTCGCGCCGTGGCTGCGGAGGTGGGACCGGACGACCGCGAGCGAAGTGACGCGCTTCGTCGCGAACTCGCACTTCGTGCGCGACCGCATCCGCCGCTTCTACGATCGCGATGCGGACGTCGTGCATCCGTACGTCGATGACGCATTCTTCGAGCCGCCGCTGCGCGAAGAGCGCGACGACTACCACCTCGTCGTCTCGGCGCTCGTTCCGTACAAGCGCGTCGATCTGGCGGTCGGCAGCGGCCGGCGCGTGGTCGTCATCGGCGGAGGGCCGCTGTTCGAAGAGCTGAAAAAGAGAGGCGGACGCGACGTTACGATGCTCGGCTCCGTATCGAGAGCGGAGATCATGGAACGCGTCGCGCGCGCGCGCAGTCTGATCCTGCCCGGAGTGGAGGATTTCGGGATCACGCCGCTGGAGGCGATGGCCCTCGGCACGCCCGTGGTCGCGCTGCGCGCGGGCGGCGTCCTCGATACGATGGTGGAAGGAGTGACCGGAATTTTCTTCGATCGGCCGGAGGTAGACTCGCTTCGCCGGGCACTCGACGAAGTGGAGCGTCGGACGTGGGATCGCGCCGAGCTGCGCGCGCACGCGATGCGGTTTTCGCGGGCGCGGTTCGATCGCGAATTTCGAGAACAGCTCGCGGCTCTTCCATCATGATCGAGAAGAAACACAAAGCACTCGCGTCGGTCTATCTGATCAACGACGCCGTGGCCTCGAACCTGGCCATGCTCTGCGCGTGGTTTCTTCGTTTTCAGTTCGAGCTGATTCCGGTCACGAAAGGGCAGCAGGATCTGGACACGTACGCGAAGATCCTGCCGATCGTCACGATCGTCTTTCCGCTCGCGTTCGCGGTGCAGGGGCTGTATCGGATTCGCCCGACGCGCGGGCGCGCGGAGGAAACGCTGTCGGTCGCGATCGGCTCGGTGCTCGCGACGGTCGTGCTCTCCGGCGTGCTGCTCTGGGTGCGCCCCGGCACGGGCGATGTGTTGTATTCGCGCGCGACCCTCGGCATTTTCATGATCTGCGCGATGCTCTTCGTGATCGCGGGACGCGCCCTCGTGCGATCCGTCGTGGAAGGACGGCATCGCGCGGGGAAGGATCTCGATCGCGTGCTGATCGCCGGGAACGGCGAGCTCGCGCGCGCGGTGCTCGAGCGGATGAACGCCCATCGCGATCAGCTCGGATTCCGGATCGTCGGCTATCTCCGCAACGGCGACGACGGTGCACTCGCGGGCCTCGAGTGCCTCGGCACGGTCGCCGAGGCGGAGCAGGTCGTGAAGGCGCACGCGATCGATCATGTGTTCGTCGCGCTGCCGCACGCGTCGTCGCAGGCGATGATGGCTCTCCTCGATCGCCTCACGCGCTCGATCGTGTCGATTCACGTCGTGCCCGACCTGCTGCAGTTCATGGTGCTGCGCTCGCGCGTCGAAGATCTCGACGGCCTCCCGACGATCAACCTCTCCGAAACGCCGCTCGAAGGATGGAGCCGCTTCGTCAAGCGCGCGTTCGATCTCGCCGTCGCGGCGAGCGCGCTCATCCTCTTCTCGCCGGCGATGCTGCTGATCGCGATCGCGATCTGGCTCGAGGATCGCGGACCGGTGTTCTATCGCCAGCTCCGCATGGGCCTCGACGGCAAGCCGTTCGACATCGTGAAGTTCCGCTCGATGCGCGTCGGCGCAGAGTCGGAGACGGGCGCGGTGTGGGCGGAGAAGGATGATCCGCGGCGGACGCGCGTCGGACGCTTTCTGCGCGCATGGTCGCTCGATGAGCTGCCGCAGCTCTGGAACGTGCTGATCGGCGACATGAGCGTGATCGGCCCGCGTCCCGAACGCCCCGAGTTCGTCGAACAGTTCCGCGCCGAGTTCCCACACTACATGCTCCGCCATAAAGTTCGCGCGGGGATGACCGGATGGGCGCAGGTCCACGGCTGGCGCGGCAACACGTCCATGCGCATGAGGATCGAGCACGATCTCTACTACATTGAGAATTGGTCGCTGCTGCTGGACGTGAAGATTCTGTTTCTGACGGTTGTGCACGGACTGAAGCACGAAAACGCGTATTGATTTGCGTTCCGAGGCAGGGTTTTGGACGTGGAAAGCGGAGGCGTAGTAGCGCGGGCATCCTGCCCGCCGTATCGCGGCCATCCTGGCCGCGCTGGAGCGCCGGCTGGAAGCCGGCGCTACGGCGGGCTGGAAGCCCGCGCTACAGTGTCGCGAGCAGGCAGTTGCCGTAGAGTCGGAACGCCGACTGGAAGTCGGCGTTCCGGGCTACACACATCCCGCATTGCGTACGAGGCGAGCACCGACACAACTTTGCACGCGAGGAGGCATAGTAGCGCGGGCATCCTGCCCGCCGTATCGCGGCCATCCTGGCCGCGCTGTAGCGCCGGCTGGAAGCCCGCGCTACAGTGTCGCGAGCAGGCAGTTGCCGTAGAGTCGGAACGCCGACTTTCAGTCGGCCGGTCCGCCGATTTGTAATCGGCGCCGACTGGAAGCCGGCGAACCGTCCTACTGGAAGTCGGCGTTCCGGGCTACGAGCGTCACGTCGTGCCAGCCGGCATCTCGGCACGCGGCGAGCACCGACACCACCTCGCCGTACTGCACGCGTTTGTCTGCGCGCACGGCGATCGGGCGTTGCGCGTCCGATTTGCGCAATCGCTGCAGCGCGGCCGGCACTTCATCGCGGCGAATGACGAGCGTGTCGAGATAGACCGTGCCGTCGGTCTTGATCGTGACGGGGAAGATCCGTTTCTCGAGCTCGATGCCCTGCGACGTCTCCGGCAGCTGCACGTCGTTGACCATCGCCGGCAGCACGACCATGAAGATGATGAGCAGCACGAGGCAGACGTCGACGAGAGGAGTGACGTTGATTTCGGCGTGCATGTCGATTGGACACGCGCTGCCGCGGCGGAGAAACCGCGTACACTGCCTCCATGCCTCCAGCTCCGGCGGTGCCGCCGTTGCATGGCCGCATCACGATCTATCGCACGCCCAGCCTGCCGCAGAACTCGATCCGCGCATCGTTTCAGGATCATCGCGACTACCTCTGGTTCGGCACCGAGGAAGGCGTCGCGCGGTTCGACGGCATGGAGTGGAGGCACTACCGCATCGCCGAAGGACTGGTCTCGAGCTTCGTGCAGGCGATCGCCGAAGACCGTTTCGGATGCATCTGGATCGGCACGCGCGTCGGCGGGCTCTCCCGCTTCGATCCGATGCATCTGCGCCGCGACGCGTGGCGCTCCTTCACCACGGACGACGGACTCGCGGACAACGACGTGCGCGCGATGGCCGTGGCCGACGACGACATGTTGTGGCTGACGACGCGCCGCAGCCTCTCGCGTCTCGATCCGGCGACGATGCGCATCACGAATTTCGCGGAGAGCGCCGCGGCGGAAGACGTATCGGCAGTGTTGTGCGATCACGCGGGACGGATCTGGGCGGGCTCGCGACGCCGCGGGCTCGGCTGCCTCGATCCCGCGACGGGCCGGTGGACGTCGTTCGTGCTGCCGTCGTCGCAGGTCACCGCGCTCGCTGCCGACGCGGCGGGCATCATCTGGATCGGCACGTACGACACGGGCGTGCTGCGTCTCGATCCGGTGAGCGGCGGCGTGCGCGCGATCGCGACTGCCGAGGGATTGCACGACGAGAAGGTGCTCTCTTTGCGCTTCGACCGCGCGGGGAATCTCTGGATCGGCACGGAGCGCGGCGGCGTGACCTGCGCGCGCATCGACCGCGGCCTCGGCGTCGCGCGTCTCGCGTCGCTCCCCGGCGGTCTCACCGACTACATGACCATGTCGATCCTGCAGGATCGCAACGGCATCCATTGGTTCGGATCGCTCGCCGGTCTGACGTGCTTCGAGCCGGAGGGGATGGATCACGCGAAGCGATGGACGAGCTTCACGCAGGACGACGGACTCGCGCACAATCTGGTCACCGCGATCGCGCAGGACTCGTCGCAGCGCTACTGGTTCGGCACGTACGGCGGCGGCGCGACGTCGCTCACGCTCCGCGGCGACGACCGGCTGTGGGAGTCGTTCGATACGAACTGTGGGCTGCCGAACGACATCGTCCGCGTCATCTTCGAGGATGCGAACGGCCGGATCTGGTTCGGCACCTTCGGCGGAGGTCTCGCGCGATTCGACCCCTCGACGCGCGACTGGCGCACGTTCACGACGGCCGACGGACTGGCGGGCAACGCGGTGCGCGTGATTCGTCCGGGGAGCGACGGACGATTCTGGATCGGCACTGACGGCGGCGGCATCTCGATCGTCGATCCGGACTTCGATCCGCAAAAGGCGGAGCCTCGCTTCACCAACTACACGACCGCGCACGGCCTGCCGAGCAATCGCGTGTCGAGCATCCTCCATGACAGCCGCGGCCGCGTGCTCGCCGGAACGTATGAAGGCGGCGTGGCGATCTTCGACGGCGAACGATGGGATGTTCTCTACTCGAAGGAAACGGGATTGCCCGCGAACGATATCTATTGCCTGGCCGAGGATTCCGCGGGGCGGCTGTGGATCGGCACGGGCGGCAGCGGACTGGCCCTCGTCGACGGCGATCAACTGCGCCACTTCACGGTGAGAGACGGGCTGCCGAACGACACGATCTACCAGGTGCTCGTCGAATCGGAGCGATCGATTTACGCGTCGACCAATCGCGGCGTGTTCCGTCTCCGTCTCGAGGAAACGCGCGACGTGATCATCGCCTTCGACCGCACCGACGGCCTCGCCGACGACGAATGCAACGGCGGCGCATCCCTGCGCGATCGGGACGGCCGTTTCTGGTTCGGCACCCTCGGCGGCGTCTCCTTCATCGATCCGCGCGACGTGCCCGAACGCATTGCGCCATGCCGCGTCTACCTCACCGCGTTCTTCGTGCACGATCAGCCGATGGATCTCGATCGCGTCGACCCGATCGAAGACTCGCAGCACGAGTTCGCATTCCGCTACGGCGCGGTCGAGTTCGTGTCGCCGCAGAAGGTCCGCTATCGCACGCGGCTCGAGGGCTTCGACCGCGACTGGTCGAAGGTCACCGACGAGCGAAGCATCCGCTACACGAATCTGCGGCCCGGGCGCTATCGCTTCCAGGTGCAGGCGCGGAACTGGGGAGGGGAGTGGAGCGACCCGGCGGAGATCGCGTTTGAAGTCGTCCCCGACCGCGAACGCCTGGCGCGCGAGGAGGCGCTCGAGCGCGAGCGGATCGAGAAGCGCGTGCTCGAGACCGCGCACGCGAAATTGCAGCAGCTCGCCGCCGAGCTGCGCGAGAAGGAGATGCAGCTCGAGCTGCAGGCGCGCGAGGATGCGCTCACGCGCGTGTTCAACCGGCGCTATCTCGACGCGCAGCTGCAGCAGGAGTTCGATCGCGCCGTGCGCTTCAAACGCCCGCTGACGATCGTGATGGCGGACGTCGATCACTTCAAGTCCGTCAACGACCGCTTCTCGCACGCGATCGGCGACGAGGTGCTGCGCATCGCCGCGCGGCTGATGAAGACGAGCATCCGCTCCGTCGATACCGTCGCGCGCTACGGCGGCGAGGAGTTTGCGATCCTGCTGCCGGAAACGGGCCGCGAGGCGGCGCTGATCGTGTGCGAGAAGATCCGCAGCGCCATCGCGGAGTACCCGTGGCACGACGTCCATCCCGATCTGCATGTGACGGCGAGCTTCGGCTGCTCGGACGACATCACCAGTGGTTCCCCGTCGCAGATGCTGCATCACGCCGATCAGAAGCTGTTCGAGGCGAAGCGTCTCGGACGCGACCGCGTGTGCGGCTGAGGGTCACTCCTCTTCGAACGCGTCGCTGAGCACGCGCGCGAACGCGTGGGCGGGCGGGAGGCCGACGCGATAGACCTCGGTCGGCAGCTCGTAGCGGAAGATGGGGCGGCCGTTCTTGTACACCGTCGCGCGCGCCTCGCGCGTCTTGCGTCCGCGGCCGGTGAACTCGAGCTTCCCTTCGAAGCGGATCTCGATGGGGGCGGAGCTCATGATCCGGACATGCGGGAGTTGATCTTTGATCGCTTCGGCGAGCTGATCATTCATCGCGCCGCCATGCACTTCGATCTGCCTCACGCCGCGCGTCTGCTGGCGCAAGCGCTCGAGCGCGTCGTCGTTCGAGCCGTCGTCGTTGCCGTCGATGTACGTCAGCAGGTTCGACGGCGCGGGCTGATAAACAGGTTCCTCGCGAACAGGCGCGGGCTCTGGAGCGACGATGCGTTTCTTTGGCGGCGGAGGCGCGATCGTCTCCGTGAGCAGTGGCGTGGCGGTCGTCGTAGTGATCGGTGAAGGAGCCTGCGTCGTCGTTGTCGCTGGAATGCGCTCGATGATCGTCGCAGTCGGTACCGGCACAGGCGCCGGCTCGCTCGTCGTCGTCACCACGCTCACCGATGCCTCGGCCACTTTCGACTGCGGCTCGGGCGCCGCGGTAGTCGTCGTCACGGTCTCCGTCTGTGCGACTTCCTGCGGACGATCGAGCATCGTCTTCACGCGCGGCCAGAGCAGTACTCCCGCGGCGGCGGCGATGCCGAACAGCACGAGGAAGACGCCGACGACGACGAGTGGGTTGATGCCTTTCGATCTCCGCGGCGCGGGCGTTCCGGCGGCTGCCGCTGACGGCATCGGCGCCGGCATCGGCGTGAGGACGGTTGGCGGCGCGGGCGCGCCTGGAACGTTCGTGCGTACCGTTGCCTGCACCTGCGACGGCGTCGGCGACGCGCCCGTCCGCACCGTCTCGCGATGCAGCGTATCGACCGGAGGGGTCTGGCGCATCGTTGCGTCGCCGTCGAGCGGCGTGGCGACGGTCGGCATCGCGCGCTGATCGGGGAGCGAGCGGTCGATCTCCTCGAGCGCGCTCGCGAACTCGCGCGCGCTGGAGAATCGCTGATTGCGGTCGCGCGCCAGCGCGCGATTCAGCGCGTTCTGCAACGCGTCGCGCGCCGGCATCTCCGCCGGCAGCTCGATGTTCGGCGTCTCGGGCTGCCGCGCATGCAGGCGAAAGTATTCGTGCGGCGAGGTCGCCTCGTACGGCGGACGTCCCGTCAGCAGCTCGAAGAGCACCATGCCGAGGGCGTAGAGATCGGCGCGGCCGTCGATCTTCTCGCCGTCGGGAAGAAAGCCGAGCTGCTCGGGCGAGGCGTAGCGGAGCTTGCCGACGAAGATGCCCGTCTGCGTCTCCATCGTTTGGCTCGTGTCGTCGACTTTCGCCACGCCAAGGTCGATGACCTTCACCGTCTCGTCGGCGGTGATCATCAGATTCTCGGGACTGATGTCGCGATGGACGATGCCCGCGCGATGGATCGCCTCGAGCCCATGCAGCGCCTGGATCGCGATGCGCACGGCCTGCCGCGGATGCAGCGTGCCCCGCGCGCGGAGGCGCTGCGCGAGATTCTCGCCGTCGACGTACTCCGAGACCATGTAGTGCGAGCCGTCGGGCAGCTCGGAGAAATCGTGCATCCCGGCGACGTTCGTGTGCTGGATCTTCGTCGCCGCGCGTGCCTCGCGCAGAAACCGATCGTGCGCGTCTTTGCTCTCGGAGATGTGCGGATGGACGACTTTGATGACTCGCGTCGCTCCGAGATACGTGTGCACGGCCTTGTAGACCTGGCCCATGCCGCCCGCGCCGAGGCGCTCGACGATCTGGTACTTCCCGTCGAGCAGTTCGCTCGTGTAACGGCGCGTGAAGTCGGTGATGGCCTCCCCGCAGTGCGGGCAGGCGCGATAGGTCGACTCGATCTCGGCTTTACAACGGAGGCAGTGGAAGGGCATAGCAGGCGGTTATTGGACGAATCGCAGGACCGTCTCATAGTACCGCGTCGCCTCGAAAAGCGGGATCTCGCAGTGCCCCGCGTTCGCCGTGAGCATCTCTTTCGGCACGCGCAGCTCGTCATAGAGCCGCTTGCCGAGCGCGTAGGGGATGACCTGGTCGCGCGTGCCGTGCATGACCAGCACCGGCACGTTCGCCTCGTTCAACCACTTCGCCGTGCGCAGCGCGAACGGGGCGGTCAGGCCGAGCGGGAGCGGGTGATAGAACGCGTTGCCGAGGGCCATGAGCGAGGGGAAGGAGTTCTCGATGATCACCGCGCGCACGCCTTCGCGCTCTTTCGCGACGTACGCCGCGTACGGTCCGCCGATCGATTCGCCGTAGAGCACGATCCGCCCGCGCGCGAGCGTCTTCACGTAGTCATGCGCCGCGAGCGCGTCGCGATAGATCTTCGACTCCGACGCCTTGCCTCCGCTCCGCCCGAATCCGCGGTAGTCGAAGACGAACACGGAGATCCCGCGCTTCGCGAACTCGACGGCCATGTCCGCGCGGTCGGTGAGATTGCCCGCGTTGCCATGAAACCAGATCATCACCGGCGCGTTCGCGTCGCTCGCGCGAAAGAACCACGCGTGCAGCCGCACGTCGTCGCTGGTCGTGAACCAATGCTCCTCCGGCTCGACCATGAAGAGCTTCGTGTCCCACCGGCCGGTGGGGTACTTGTCGGGGAAGAACATGCCGGTTTTGCGGAGGTAGAGGGAAAGGAGATAGATGCCGAGGAGGAGGACGGCGAGGAAGGTGAGGATGCGGGTCATATGAAGGCAGAAGGCAGAAGGCAGAAGTCAGAAGGCAAAAATCAGAAGTGCACGATCGGCTGGTTCTTCGTTCTCATTTCTGCCTTCTGCCTTCTGCCTTCTGCCTTCATCCACTCACGCCGTCAACTTCTCCCAGTCTCCCTCCGGCGCATCAATCGCCAGCGCCAGCCCCCCATCAGACCCCACGAAGACCGGATCCTCCATGTACCGCACTTTCCCTCCGCCGACGGAGGCGAGCGCGTCCTGCAGCTCATCCGACAGCCCGCGGATCAGGCCTCCGCCGCCCGAGAGGATGATGTTGTTGCGGACGCGTTCCTGGAACTCCGGCTCGACGCGCGCGAGCAGGTCGATCATCGTCTCGATCACCGGCGGGAGAATCGTCTCGCACGCGGTGCGCATCTCGGCGGTGATGTCGAGCTCCGTCGGCACGCCTTTCACCGGCGCGGTCACGCTGACGCGGTCCGGCGCCTCGCCCACGAAGCTGTGCTTCTCCTTCCACTCGCGCACCATGAACGTCGTCACGTTCGCCTGCGGGTATCGCTCTTCGATCAGCGTCAGGAGCTGGGTATCGATCGAATCGCCGGCGATGGTCAGCGTGCGCTGATCCTCTTCCGTCGGATAGCGGCCCTTCATCACGCAGAAGTCGGTCGTGCCCGCGCCGATGTCGATGATCATCGTGTGCAGCAGCGCGTCGAGTCCGTACGCGACCGCGAACGGCTCCGAGACGATGAGCAGGCTGTCGACGATTCCTTTCATCGAGTTGCGCAGGTACTGCTTGTTCGTGCGGAGCGCCGCCGCCGGCACTCCCACCACCGCCCGCACGTTCGACCCCTCGGTCCTCCCATTCACGCCGACGAGCCGCAGCAGATGCTTGAGCAGCTCGCGCACCGCCTCGACGTCCTTCTCCGAGCCCTCTTTCAGGAGTCCGCGCTCGAGCGGGCGATGGAGGTCGAGCATCGTGCGGTTCGAGACCGCCTCGTGACCGATGAGCACCTCGCGCTTGAGCACCTTGCGCGCGACCATGTCGACCGGCCAGCCGACGAAGCTGTCGACGACGAAGCGCTCGCCGTTCGACGCGGAGATCGCGCTGCGCGACGTGCCCAGGTCGATGCCGACGTGGAGGATCTCAGCCATGGGTCTGGATTCGTTTCTTCTTCGGTCCATCATTTGCGCTCGCATATGCGCGGATGCCGTGGAAGAGCGCGTCGGCGATCTTCTGCCGGTAATCGGCCCGGGCCAGCATCGCGGCTTCTTTGTCGTTGGAGAGACATCCGACCTCTGCCAGCACGGCCGGCATGTCGGTGGCGACGAGGACGATGAAGGGCGCGCGTTTCACGCCCCAGTTTTCGAGTCCGGGATCGCTGCTGCGGAGGTTCGTGTAGAGCTGCTGCTGCACGGCGCTCGCGAGCTGATGCGACTCGTCGCGGCGCGCGTCCGCATAAACGCCGTCGAGCAGCTTGCGCATGTCGCCGAGGGAGTAGCCGCTGACGCGGTTCTCGGCGGCGGCGAGCTGGGTGAGTGAGGGATCGTTCGTCGGCCCGAGGTAGTAGGTCTCGATGCCGCGGCTCGCGGTGTGCTTCGCGATCGTGTTCACGTGGATGGACACGAAGACGTCGCCGTTCGCGTCATTCGCGAGCCGCGCGCGCTCCCGGAGCGCGATGGTCCGGTCGTCCGAGCGCGTGACGATCACTTCGAATCCTTCCGCCTCGAGCAGCGTGCGAAGACGCCGTCCGATGTCGAGCGTGATCGCCTTCTCCGTCACCTGCGCCGTCGTCGCGCCGGGATCGGATCCGCCGTGTCCCGCGTCGAGCACGACGCGTCGCACCGCGAGCGGGAAAGCCGCGGAGGTGACGCGCTCCATCGATGTCGTCGTCTCGTGGAGGACAGGCAATCCTGCCTGTCCGGCTGCTGCGATCGCGGCGCGTGTGATCGGGACAGGCAGGATTGCCTGTCCTCCACTTTCGGAGACGAGATACGACGAGGCGGCGAGCGTCAGCGGCACGAGCAGGAGCGGAGCGCGGCGCAGCCACACCCTGGTAAGGCGGTTCATCGGGCGCACGGCGCGCGGCGGCATGCCTCGGATGACGTCGACGTTTTCCGCCACGGCCTCCCGCACCACCCGGCGCTTCACTCGCTGATTCGCAGCCGCTCTCATTCCCGATGCACCCATTCTTGTGCAGACGATTGACCGTTCATTCTAAACCGGACGCACTAGAATGCGCCTGCCCAGGAGGAATCGCATGCCGGATCAGAAAATCTACAAGCTCGTCGAGATCGTCGGGACGTCCGAGGAATCATTCGCCAAGGCCGTCGCGCGCGGCGTCGAGCGCGCCTCGGAGAGCCTGCGCAACGTCGACTGGTTCGAAGTCACCGAGCTGCGCGGCCGCGTCACGGACGGCAAGGTCTCGCAGTATCAGGTGAAGATGAAAGTCGGCTTCCGGCTGGACTGACGATGGACGGCGGACGTCCCGTCCGCCGAAGAGAGGCGGACGGGACGTCCGCCCTCCACGATCACAAATCGACGGCCGGCGGCTCCGGTATTTCCTTCAGCAGTTCCGCGCCTTCGCTCCGCGCGACGTACGTCGCGATGGTGATGTCGCCGGTCACGTTCAGGACCGTGCGGCACATGTCGAGGATGCGGTCGACGCCGAGGATGATCGCGATCAGCGCGGGATTCACGCCGATCTGCGCGAGCACGACGATGATGAACGGGATCGAGCCCGACGGCACGCCCGCGGTGCCGACGCCGCCGAGGATCGCCAGGTAGACCACCATCAACTGCTCGGCGAACGAGAGATCGACGCCGGCGAGCTGGGCGAGGAACAGCACCGTCACGCCTTCGTAGAGCGCGGTGCCGTTCTGGTTCGCGGTTGCGCCGACGGTGAGGACGAAGGAGTTGATGTCGCGCGGCACGCCGAGGTTTTCTTCCGAGACGCGCAGCGCGGTCGGAAGCGTGGCGTTCGATGAGGAGGTCGAGAACGCCGTGATCATCACGGTCTTGATCCGTCGGAAGAACACGAGCGGATTGATGCGCGAGAGCAGCGCCACGGACGCGGAGTAGACGCCGAACATGTGAATCGAGAGTCCGAGCAGGACGGTGACGACGAACCATCCGAGGCTCGCGAGCAGTCCGAAGCCGAAGCGCGCGGTCATCGTGAAGAGGAGACAGAAGACCGCGTACGGCGCGAGGCGCATGACGATCTGAATGCCTGCCTCGGTCGCGCCGAAGACGCCTTCGAGCGCGGAGAGCAGCGGCGCTGCGGTCGCCTTCGGAATCATCGTCACGCAGATGCCGAGGAAGAGCGCGAAGAACATCAGCCCGAGCATGTCGGGCGTCTCGCGGCCGACCGAGTAGAAGACGTTCGTCGGGACGATCGTCTTCACGACTTTCAGCAGCGGCGTGTCGGTCGTCTTCGCGGCGCCGATCGCTCCCTCCACTCGCTCCGTGGCGTCCTTGCCGTACTGCGCGGCGAGGCGGTCGCTCACTTCTTTCGACACGCGCTCGCCGGGGCGGATCGTGTTCGCCAGCGTGAGGCCGATGACGACGCTGATCGCGGAAACGATCAGGGTGTAGACGAGCGACTTCACGCCGATGCGTCCGATGCGCCGCAGATCGCCGAGGCCCGCGACGCCGATGACGAGACTGGAGAAGACCAGTGGGACCACGAGCAGCAGAAGGAGGCGGAGGAAGAGCTGGCCGATCGGATTCGTGAAGTGATCGGCGATGAAGACGAGCGTCGGGGCGCCGGCGCCGAAAATCGCGTTGAGTGTGCCGCCGATCGCCGCGCCGGCGATCAGTCCGATCAGGATCTTCGTGTGAAGAGGGATCCCACGCCGAAGCTCAGCCATGCGCGCGGCATGGTACACGGAATACGATGCGCAAATGGCAAGACGACGGAATCGAGACATCGAGCGCACGTACTCCCGAAGCCAGTTCGCCGCGAAGCTGCGGCGCCTCGCCGATGCCATCGAGCGGGGCGGCGCGTTCGTGATTCAGGTCGCGGGCGAGCGGCTGCATGTTCCCGCGGACGCGGCGTTCAACATCGAGCACGAGCGCGTTGCGGGCGAGGACGAGCTGGAGTTCCAGGTGCGCTGGCGCGGCCCACGCTGAGGTCAGCGCGGCGTCGTCTCGGGGAAAGGATCGGCGTCGAATCCGAGCGCCGCCTGATACCAGCGCATCGTGGACGCGATGTCGGCGACGAAAAACACGGGTGCGCTACTGTGGAGCTGGATCGGCATTTGGTCCCCTGCTGCGCAAAGTGCGTCGCAGCGTCAGCCAGACCGATACGATGATTCCCCACCAGAAGACAAAGGTGCTCAGTACGCCCACCGGATTGGGAGCGTGAACGCCCAACGCCTTCAGTCCGGACCTGACGGCATGCCCGGGGAGAAAGACCAGATGAGGGTCGACACCAACGAGCAGCAGCGTGGCAATGAGAACCGCCGCCAGTGCAGGCGCGAGCAGGAATAGAGCCACCAGCGTGAGCACCGGGCGGTCACGGAATCCCATGCCCTCAGGATTGTACCTTCACGGGACTGCCGAACACGACGATCGCGAAACCGACGGCGAATGCGACATAAACGATTGCGGCGATGATCGCGAACGGCGGAACCGCGCGGCCGAATACGAATTTGCCGAGTGCGATCGCTCCTGAGGCGAAATGGAGCAAATTGCCGACGGCGACAGGGCGGTTGTAGATGCCGCCGATGAGGCTGTCCTTTGCCATCCAGTTCACCATCGCAAATCCCAGGAGCAGCGCGGCATGCAGTTGAATGACTGCCGGCATGATGCCCGCCGGAGCGATGTCGATCGACACGAGAAATTCGCGAGGCAGGAAGGATCCGGCGACGCCCAACGCCGCCATCGTGAGCGCGCTGGCACCCATCAGGAGTTTCGTATTCATGACGTCCAGGAGTCAGACCGCTACGCGAACGCGTTGGTAAAGCGTTTCGGGGGCAATGTCCGCGCCGTTTGGCCAGACGATCGTACCAATTTCGGGGTCGACGCTTACACGTTTGAAGTATTCGATGTCATGCAACGGCTCGAATACCGGCCCTCGTAGCGACTCGCGCAAATCAACGTCGCCGGATGTTCCGTCTTGAAACCGCAGCCAGATCGTATAGTCACGAACATACCGAACTTCAACGACGTCGTTCATGAGTTACTCCAGAGGGTCGATCCAATTCGGTTGCTTGCCATCAGACAGTAACTTCCAATTCTGCTCGAGTTCTTCCCGGTGGAGACTCCACCACTCCAGGACCAAACTTCTCGCCCTCGGCTGGAACTCGCCCGTCACGCGCCCGTCCGCTATTCCGACCTGGATCTCTTTGCCGGCGTAACGTGCGTGAAAATGCGGTGGCGGATGTTCGTCATGGTACATCGCAATCACGATACCGAAGAATCGACTGATCTGAGGCATCACACCGGATTCTACCCGACACTTTCCGCTCCTCAGGTTGCCTGGACCAGAAGTTCCAGTCGCTGAAGACCTTGCGACACCAGTCCTCGCGTTCGTCCGCCGAAACTTACTGCTTAATCAACCCCCACTCCCCCCACCAACCCCGCCACCGCCCCATGATGGACCGCCCACGCCCTCCACACCATCTCCGCCCACGCTCGCACCTTCTGTACGTGCTCCTCGGGCGAAGCGGCGAGGGCGATGTCGCAGACGGTCATGAAGCGCATTGTGGCGGGTGGGGGTGGGGGGAAGTGCGGCCATTGTGTCGTTTCGGCGGCGACGCGTTGGAGGATCGGCGGGACCGTGGGCGGGGACACGCCGCGGTCGAGGGTCAGGTGCAGGCCGCAGAGGTGGATGGCGACGGACTTGTCGGGGTGGGGGCCGCCGGCGTGCTGGACCGCGTACGTATCCACGGTCAGCTGGTGGGCGCGGCCGAAGATGAGCGCGTTGCTGTATTCGGCCGCGAGCACTTCCGTGTACACGGCCCAGCATTCGGGCGAGGCATTGTAATCACCGGCATTGACGGCGCTCTCGCGCAGCGGCATTTCCAGGCCGCAGCCGGGGCAGGCGCGATTCATTCGGCTTCGGCTTGCTTATCGCTGCTCTCCTCGCCGATCTCGGGCGTGGGAGCGATGTGGAACGACTCGCGGATGTCGGTCGTGGTCATGTAATGCAGCCGCGAATTCTGCTGATAGCGCGCGGCGTCGTCGACCAGGCGATTGAGCAGGCGGAAATGACGGCGCTCGTGGGTGAAGCGCTTGAGATCGGGATACGCGAAGCCGCCGGCGGCGAGGAGAAACGCGAATGCCGCCTCGTAGAACTTCGGCACGAACGGCAGCGCCAGCAGCACGATGCCGAGGAGCAGGCCGGCGAGCGCGAAGAGCAGGCGTGCGGAGAGATCGCCGCCGCGAAAGACGTCGTAGCCGGTGCGCTCCAGCCGGTTCATCTCCTGCGCCGAGTCGATGTATTGCGGCACCGCCGTCTCGAGTACTTCCGTCTCCAGCGCCTGCCAGTACGCCGCCGAGCCGCCGAACTCGTCGTACGCGGCCTTGATCTTCTTCAGCTTCGCGCGCGCGATCTCGAGAAGATGCTCCTCGAGATGCTCGTTCTCGAATCCGCGGCGCCGGTGCTCGCACTCCCCGAGCACCACGAAGACCACGTTCGCGAAGTCGTATTCCGGTCCGGCGATGTTGAGCATCGTCTATTGCTGCCCCTCGGGTGCCTGTGCCTGCTGTGAATAGCGGATGACGCCGAGCTGCTCGAGGAGCTTGTTCCCGTCGATGATCACATTCCCGTTCGGCAGCTTCGGGATCTGGCGGATCTCCTTTTTCTGCAGCGCGTCGATGAGCTGCAGGCTGACATACGCATCGCCCGCGCTGCCACTGAGCGCGTTGCGCTCCTTGCGGATGCCCTCCGCGACGGCACTCTTCTCCGCCAGCACGGCCTGCGCTTCCTGCTCACGCCGCACGACGTACGCGTCCGCCGCCGCGCGCGCCTGCTGCAATTCGCCCTCGGCGCGCGTGAACAGTTCCGTCATCTCGGCGACCTTCTGCTGCAGAGTGGCCTTGTTCGCCTCGAGCGTGGCCAGGATCTGCGACTCGAGCTTCTCGGCCTGCTTTTCCGCCTCTTTGCGGCGATTGATGAGGTTCTGATACTCCGGCTTGAACGCGAAATCGCCGAGGATCACCTGCTCGACCACGATCCCGTACGGCTGCAGATGCGCGGCGAGCAGCTTGGTCGCGTCGCTGGCGGCGCGGAAGCGGAGATCGGGGTTGTAGTACTCCTCGGAATCGAGGCGATTGAGCACGTCGCGCACGTAGCTGCGGGCCTGCGGCCGCACGAGCCGCTCTTTCAATGCCCCCGTCGAAGGCGCGACGACCTGCCAGATCTGCGCGGCTTTGCTCGGATCGATGCGCCAGCGCACGGTGACGTCCGTTTCGATGTCATTGCCGTCGCGCGTCTTGAAGCGCAGATCGTCCTTCTCGCGTCCGGCTTCGGTCGTCTTCGCGGTCATGACGAGGTTCTGCGTCGACACGTCGAACTTCGTCCAGTCGTTCACGATCGGCACGAAGAAGTACGTCGCGCCCGGCTGTGCGATCTCCGTCGAGCGGGTGATCTTGTTGAAGCGGACGCCGACTTCCGTCGCGGCCACCGAGTGCGGCGTGCACGCGGTGAGCGTCATCAGAGCGGCGGTGAGCAGAAGAAGAATGATCGTTTTCATCGCAGCGCTCCCTAATGATTCGACGACAGCCGGCGGAGATCGGTCGGATCCTCGGTGATGTAGATCGGCCCCTTGATGCTGTTGAGGAGCGCGAGCCCCTTGCGCAGCTTGAGCAGCTTGTCGGAGCCCGCGCCTTCCATGGCCCGGTTCATCAGCTCCGTTCCCTGCGCCTCCGCCTTCCGCACGAGCAGATCGGCTTCGGCGTGTCTGGAGCGCTCGTACAGCTCGCGCTGCGCGTTGAGATTGGTGATCTGCGCCTGAAACTCCACGGTGCGGAAGTTGATCGCATTCTGGCCCTGCTGCGCGGTCATCTTGAGCCGCGTGTCGACTTCCGCCTGTTTGGCCAGCGCGCGATTCGTCAGCACCGACTGGTCCTGGAGCTTCTTCTGTTCGGTGAGCGCCTGGAACACGTCGGGATAGTCGTACTGGCGGATGACGATGTCGAGCAATTGCAGGCCGTGCGCGTGAAGGCGCTCGGCGAGCGCGATCTTCAGATCGCGCGCCTTGGCGAGACGCTGGTCCAGATAGAACTCCTCGGCGCGCAGCTCGCCGAGGAACTGCTTGACGATCGGATCGGTAAAACGGATGACGACATTGTCCTCGTATGCGCGGCCAAAGCCCGACTTCGACACGACGAGAAACGGATCGTTGATGCGATACATCACCGTCACGTCGACCGCAACCGGGTAGCCGTCGACGGTCGGCACGTTGATCGCGCTGACCGTGCGGTGATCGCGGCTGCGCTCGGCGGCGTTGTTGGTGAAGTCGATGATCTGCAGGTCGCGCGGGAACGTGCGCACCGTCTCGTAACCGCGGATCTGGCGGCGATAGCCGGACGCGATCACTTTCTTCTGCAGGCCCTTGTTCGGGCCGAGGGCGACCTGGCGTACGCCGATCTGATCGGGGGCGACGTAGGTGATGAAACAGCCGCGCAGCAGGATCAGCGGCAGGATCAGCAGAAACAGCTTGAAGAGCGTGCCGGCGATGCGGCCGCCCTGGAAGCTGAACGACGGTACTTTGAGCGGGAACCGGGCCTTGAAGCGCGGTGGAACCGAAGAGCTCTCGAACATGGTGTCGGACCTGTCTTTCTGTTGGGACGAAGGCCTCGATTCTACTCCGCCGTGCGGTACAATGCGCGCTCCGACCTCGTGGAGGACAGACAAATCCTGTCTGTCCGGACGGACAGGCACGATTGCCTGTCCTCCACCGAACAAAACTTCAGGAGTGAATCAGTGACTGCGACTCTCGAATTGACTCATCAGTTTGATGCGGCGACTGCCGCGGACCGTGTGCCCTTCAAGGTCAAAGACATCCACGAGGCGACTCTCGGCCGCTCCGAGATCCGGCTCGCCGAGCACGAGATGCCGGGACTCATGGCCGTCCGCGAACAGTACGCGAGCGCGAAGCCGCTCGCCGGCGCGCGAGTCATGGGCTCGCTGCACATGACCGTGCAGACCGCCGTGCTCATCGAAACGCTGCATCTCCTCGGCGCCGACGTGCGCTGGGTGAGCTGCAACATTTTCTCGACGCAGGATCACGCCGCGGCCGCGGTCGTGGTCGGACGTCCCGAGACCGGCGGCACGATCGACCACCCGCGCGGCATTCCCGTGTTCGCATGGAAAGGCGAGACGCTCGAGGAGTACTGGTGGTGCACCTCGGAAGCGCTGATGTGGCCGGACGGAAAAGGTCCGACGTTGATCGTCGACGACGGCGGCGACGCCACGCTGCTCCTGCACAAGGGCGTCGAGTTCGAAGGGAAGGGCGTCGTGCCCGACTTCAATCCGAGCGACGAGCCGGAAGAGTGGGGCGTGATTCTCCATCTGCTGCGCGAAGAGCTCGCCCGCGACCCGCAGCGCTGGACGCGCGTGGCCAAAGACATCCGCGGCGTGTCGGAAGAGACGACGACGGGCGTGCATCGCCTCTATCAGATGCAGGACGCGGGATCGCTGCTGTTTCCCGCGATCAACGTCAATGACTCGGTCACGAAATCGAAGTTCGACAATATCTATGGTTGCCGGCACTCCGTGATCGACGGCCTCAATCGGGCGACGGATGTGATGCTCGCCGGCAAGCTTGCGGTGGTCCTCGGTTACGGCGAAGTCGGCAAGGGCTGCGCGCAGGCGCTGCGCGGGCAGGGCGCGCGGGTCGTGGTGACGGAGATCGATCCGATCTGTGCGCTGCAGGCGGCGATGGAAGGGTTCGAAGTGCGGCGGCTGGAGTCGGTGGTGGAGAAGGCCGACATCTTCGTGACCGCGACCGGCAACAAGGACATCATCACCGCCGAGCACATGTCGCGGATGAAGCACAACGCCATCGTCAGCAACATCGGCCACTTCGACAATGAGATCGACATGGCCGGCCTCAAGAAGGTCTCGGGCATCCGCAAGGTGAACATCAAGCCGCAGTACGACGAGTGGATTTTCCCGGACGGTCATTCGGTGCTGATTCTCGCCGAGGGACGCCTGATGAACCTCGGCTGCGCGACGGGCCATCCGTCCTTCGTCATGTCGGCCTCGTTTACCAATCAGGTCCTTGCACAGCTCGCGCTGTGGGGAAATAAGGGCGAGTACGGAAAACAGGTCTACGTCCTGCCCAAGCAGCTGGACGAGGAAGTGGCCCGTCTGCATCTCGGCCACCTGGGAGTCGAACTGACGGAACTGACCGCCGACCAGTCGAAATATCTCGGCATTCCGGCCCAGGGGCCCTATAAATCAGACCATTACCGCTATTGAGGCATTGACTTCCCAGCGAGTTGACTACAGACTTGTGCAGTATTTTGAAGGAGGAGGGGAAATGCCCAGACCGAGACAAACAGGTTCTGCTCAACCGGTGACCCCCGGTCAGGCGGCCTATGTGATCGATCGATTGATCAGTGAACGGCGCCTGTCGCCGGGCGAAGTCAATCGGTATGTATCCGAAATGGGCCGCGAGATCAGCGATCTCGAACAGCGTCTGGCTTCACTGAAAGCCGCACACGGTGGCGCCACCGCCGCCGCGCCTGCGCGCCGTGGACCAGGACGCCCGCCGGGACGCAAACCGGGTCGCCCCGGACGTCCGCCGGGACGCCCGCCCGGACGCCGTGGACCGGGACGCCCGCCCGCATCGGCTGCCGCTCCAGCCGCTCCAGCCGCGGCGAAAGCCGGCGGAAAGAGGAGAGGCCGTCGCCGCTCCAGCATTACGCCGCAACAACTCGCATCGCGTCAGCTTCAGGGCCGCTACCTCGCCCTGGTCCGTCAGTTCCCCCCCACGCGCCGCGCCGCGTTCGCCAGGATTGCGAAGGAAAAGGGCCGCGAGTCGGCCATCAGGGATATGCAGGACTCGCTGAAGAAGTAGACCCAATCCGTTCTCGAATGAAAGGGCGCACCTCGGTGCGCCCTTTTGCTTTGCATTACACTCTCGCGCGTGGTTCGCACCTTCATCCTCGCCACCACCATCACGCTGCTGCATTTCTCCGACTATCACTCGCACGCGGTGCCGTTCTACACCGAGGAAGGCGAGCGGGGCGGGATCGCCCGCGCCATTCGCTATCTCGCGAGCGAGAAGCGCCACGGTGCGCTCGTGTTCAACGGCGGCGACACGATCAACAAAGGCTCGCCGGCCTGGTCGGACAAATATGGTTGCGAGGAATGGCCGTGGTGGAACGGTGTCGTCGACGCGATGGCCTTCGGCAATCACGACGCCGACTACGGCCTCGCCGCGTTCGAGCGCTGCCGCGAGACAGTCACCTATCCGATCCTCAGTGCGAATACCGCCGGCTTCAAACGATACGAAGTGTTCGTCGTGAAGGGCATTCGCATCGGCGTCTTCGCGGTGGCCGGTCCCGATTTCCCGACGCTCGTGAGACTGCCGGAGCTGTCGTTCCGCGATTCGGTGAGTGCGGCGCGCGTGGTCGTGCAGGAGTTGCGCGAGCGCGAGCGCGTGCACGCCGTGGTGATGATCGGACATGAACATGCCGAGGCGGACGAAGCGCTCGCGCGCGCCGTGCCGGGAATCGATCTGATTTTCGGGACGCACAGTCATCTGAAGCGGGACTTCACGCGCATCGAAGGAACGCAGACGTGGTTCATCTCGCCGTGGCAGTACCTCGCGTACATCAGCCGCGTGCAGATGACGTTCGCGGATGGACGGCTGAAGGACGTTCGCGGCGCGCTGATGCCGGTGGACCGCCGCATGCGTGAGGATCGCGCGATCGCGCGGCGCGTGCGCTCAATGCATCGGAAGCTCGAGCTGGATCCCGCGTACAGCGAATTGTTCGCGCCGGTCGCGGAGCTCCGCGAGCCCCTCGGCATCGAAGCGCTCGCGCAACGCGCGCTCGAGTCGATGCGCCGCGTGACGAGCGCGGACGTCGCCCTGTCGACCATCAGCAGTTTTCGCGGCGCGCTGCCTGCGGGTGTGTTGACGATGGAAGAGCTTCGCCGCGTGCTGCCGTACGACAACGAGATCATCGTCTGCACGATGCCCGCGCAGCAGTGGCAGCGCGTGCTCGACTTCAGTGCATCACGCGCGGGGACGGACGCCGAAGCGATCGTGTCCGGTACCGCAACGCGCGCCGAGGTTCGCGTCGCAACGACCGACTATCTCGCGAACGTGGCGTATCGCGATGTGTTTCTCTGCGAGAAGGAGAAGTCGGGATTGAAGGTGCGGAGCGAGCTGCGTAAGACGTTAACGCCGGTTCACTAGTGGACCTTCAACCTTGAAGGAATGGGGTGCCAATGCTTGTCATCCCGAGCGTGAGCGAGGGACCTGGGCGGGAGGCGGCGCGACCCGCGGGCTTCGTGCCACCCTACCCCCGGGTCCCTCGCTCACGCTCGGGATGACAAGGCCTGGTACCTGCGCTTTCAAGGTTGAATGTCCACTAAAGCCACCCCTTGTCGTGCGCGATGCGCGCCGCTTCGACACGATTTCCCGCGCCGAGCTTACTGATCGCCTCCGACAAATAGTTGCGCACCGTTCCCTCGGACAGATTGAGCTGCGCTGCGATGTCGGCGCTGGTCTGTCCCTCGCCGGCCATGCGCAGGACCTGGCGCTCGCGATCGGTGAGCGGATCGGGCTCGCTCCACGCCTCCGCGGCGAGCTCGGGATCGACGACGCGTCCGCCAGCGTGTACGCGGCGCACGGCATTCGCGAGATGTTCGGCGGGCGAGTCCTTCAATAGATATCCCGACGCGCCGGCTTCGAGCGCGCGGCGCAGATAGCCGCCGCGCGCGAACGTGGTCAGGATGATCACGCGTGTGCCGAGGGCCTCGCGCTTCACCGTGGCGGCGAGCTCGAGTCCGGTCATGCGCGGCATCTCGATGTCCGTCAGCAGCACGTCGGGGCGCTTCTCGCGACAGATCGTCAGCGCGGCGCTGCCGTCGCTCGCGCGGCCGACGACATCGATGTCGCCTTCGATCTCGAGCAGCGCCGCGAGCGCGCCGAGAACCATGGCCTGATCTTCCGCGACGACGACGCGGATCACGCCGTCCGCTCCTCGATCCGCGACGCGGCGAGCGGCAGCGACACGACGAGCGTCGTGCCGTCGCGGCCGTCGCGCGTCATCGTCCCGCCGAGCACTTCGACGCGCTCGCGCATTCCGCTCAGACCACTGCCGAACGGCTCATTGCCGCCGCGGCCGTCGTCCGCGACGACGAGCACGCACTCCGAGCCGGAGACGTCGATGCGAATGCGGCAGCGCCGCGCGCCCGCGTGGCGGACGATGTTCGTCACCGCCTCGCGCATCGCCAGCGCGAGCACCGCCTCGTGCGCCGGCGGCAGCTGCGTCTTCGCGAGATTCGCCTCGACCGCGACACCCGCGCTCGCGAGCGCGCTCCGCGCGTGGCGCACTTCGTTCTCCAGTCCGCCCGAGCGATAGCCAGCGACGGCCGCGCGCACCTGTGCGAGCGCCTCGCGCGAGATCCGCTCCACGTCGCGGATCTCCTCGCGCGCCCGCTCGACGTCGCGGTCCGCGAGCTTCGAGGCGAGCTCCGATTTCAGGATCACGACGGAGAGAGTGTGTCCGAGGAGGTCGTGCAGATCGCGCGCGATCCGCTCGCGCTCCGCCATCTTCGCGAGATGCTCGATCTCGTCATGCGCGAGGCGAAGCCGTGCGTTCGCGCGTCCGACCTGGCAGAAGTGAATGTTGATTGCGCCGATGATGATCGAAAAGATGAACGGCCACGACGCGTGAAACCACGCGCGCTGCAGCACCCACGCCTCGAGCACCACCATCGCGGCGATGATAACCACGCCGCGCACGGCGTGTTTCGACGGCTCGAGCATCCCGATCGCGCCGGCGGCGTAGATGAACATCGCGCCCGCGCCGAGGGAGATCGGCCAGAAGGCGATGCCGAGTGCGAGCATCGCGGCCGAGATCAGAATGAGCTCGCGCCCGCGAGCCCAGTAGCTGCGGAAATAGAGCGCGAGAAACCCGAGCGTCGCGACGGCGAACAGCGTCCAGCCCCCAGCGTTGTTGAAGCGCGAGCTCACCATCGGCGTCATCGCGAACGGCACGATGTAGACGACCCACGCGTAGGGCGTCCATCCGAGGTCGTTGTCGTGCGGGAGCAGCCGTTTCACCCGTACATTTTCCCTTCGTCACGACGATAACCGATGTACGCGATCGTCGAGAAGAGCAGCGTCCCAATCACGAGTGCGCCGACGTGGAACGCGACCCGTTCGCCGCGCGAGCCACCCATCACCCGCAACGCGAGCTGGGAGAGGTGATACGGCGGCAGCCAGAGCGCGAGGTCCTGAATCGCCTTCGGGAGAAACGAGATCGGAATCCAGAGTCCCGACAGAAAGGCCATCGGCAGATAGATGAGGTTCACGATCGGCGGCGCGGAGTTCGGACCGCAGAAGAATCCGAGAGCGAGGCCGAGGGCGCAGAAGGTGATCGAGCCGCCCACGAGGATCCCGAAGAGCGAGGCCATCGTTGCGAGCGGGAGATGGACGTCCGCGCCGATGGCGCCGGTCGCGAAGAGCAGCAGCACGATGATCGCGCTGAAGATCATCGCCATCGCCATCTTCGCGATGAAGTACGCGCTGATCGGCATCGGCGTCGTCCGCTTCGCCTCGAGCCATCCCTGGCCGCGCTCGATCGCCACCGAGACGCCGAAGCCGAACAGCGCCGCGCCGATGACACCGAACGTGCCGTAGGTCGCGATGAGGTACTCGGCCATCCGCTTCGGCGTCCCCGTCTTCCCGGCGAACATCACGCCGAAGAAGACATAGAAGACGATCGGAAAGAGGATCGTCGGCAGCGAGTACTGCGGCATGCGCAGCGCTTTGAGGAACTCGTATTTGATCTCGAGAAGGTGGATGCGGGTGGTGCGGTTCATGGGTGGCTCCTTTGGTTGCCCGGTCACCCGGTTTCCCGGTTGCCCAGCATGAAACCGGGTAACCGGGAAACTGGGAAACCGGGCAACCCACTCAAACTCCAATCATCTCGATGAACGCATCTTCCAGCGTCGCCCTCTCCCCCTTCACCTGCTGCGGTGTCCCCTCGGCGACGACGACGCCGCGGTGGATGACGACGACGCGATCGGCGAGTGCTTCCGCTTCGCCGAGCCAGTGCGTGGTGAGGAGGACCGATTTGCCGCGCGCGACGAAGGAGCGGATCTGTTTCCACATCGCGCGGCGCGCCTCGACGTCGAGGCCGGCGGTCGGCTCGTCGAGAATCAGCAGGTCGGGATTGCCGCAGATCGCGAGCGCAAAGAGCACGCGCTTCTGCTGGCCGCCGGAGAGCTCGCCGTACTTGCGGCGCTCGAGGCCGGCCAGTCCGGCGGCGTCGATGACTTCGCCCATCGTCATCGGGTTCGGGTAGTAGCTCGAGAAGAGATCGATGTGCTCGCGCACGCGCAGCGTCTCAGGGACGCGCGCGATCTGCAGGACGGCGCCGACGCGCGTGCGGCTCGCGGTGTCCGCGGATCGCAACCGAAGACGCGCGCTTCGCCGGAGGTGGGCGCGGCGAGGCCGAGAAGGATGCGCACGGCGGTGGTCTTTCCGGCGCCGTTCGCGCCGAGGAGGGCGAGGAGCTCGCCGGGCTCGATGGTGAGATCGATGCCCTTGAGCGCGTGCGTGTCTCCGTAGTGTTTCGTGACCGCCGTGAGCTGCGCGGGTGCGGGGAAGGCGGGGTGGAAGGCGAGTGCGGTGCTCATGGTGCACACGATGCGCTCGCGGGAAGCGCGCGCCTATTGGAGAACGTCAGTGAATGGGGGTGACGAGTGTCAGGTTGCCCGGTTGCTTGGTCGCCCAGTTGCCCGGCTTCCCGGTTGCCCGGCGGCGCCGTGCGGGTGCCGGCGCCAACTGCGGCTCGGACCACCGAGCCGCGCCGGGAAACCGGGAAACCGGGAAACCGGAAAACCGGAAACCGGGAAGCCCTCACATGGTGACTCCATCACTTGACCGCGCGAAGCTGAAAGCTATGATGCGGCGCGACATGCGTTGGCTCGTGAACTTCTACCGCTCGGCCATCGGGAAGAAGGCGGTCATGGCCGCGACCGGCCTCATCCTCTTCGGCTGGATTTTTCTGCACATGGTCGGGAACCTGAAGATCTACCTCGGTCCCGTCCATCTCAACGAATACGCGCACTGGCTGCGCGCGATCGGCACGCCGGCGATGCCGGAGACCGGCCTGCTCTGGATCAGCCGCCTCGTACTGCTCCTCTGCGTCGTCTTCCACATCCACGCCGCCTTCGCGCTGACGATGATGAATCGCGAGGCGCGGCCGGTTGGCTATCGCGATCGCGATTACGTCAAGGCGACGTACGCGGCGCGGACGATGCGCTGGGGCGGTGTGATCCTGCTGCTGTTCATCATCTACCACCTGCTCCATCTCACCACTGGCGATGCGCACCACGACTTCGTGCAGGACGATCCGTACCACAACCTCGTGACCGGATTTCGGATCTGGTGGGTGGCCGCGGTGTACATCGTCGCGAATCTCGCGCTCGGCCTGCATCTCTATCACGGCGTGTGGAGCATGTTCAGCTCCCTCGGCGTGACGCACGCGCGCATCAGCGCGTGGAAGCGTCCGTTCGCAACGACGTTCGCGCTGCTGATCACGCTCGCGAACATCTCGTTCCCGCTGGCCGTGCTGACAGGGATTGTGCGATGACCATGCAACTCGATTCGAAAACGCCTCCCGGCCCGCTCGCAGAAAAGTGGGCGCACGCGAAGTCGCATTACAAGCTCGTGAACCCGGCGAACAAGCGCAAGTACGACATCATCGTCGTCGGCGCCGGACTCGCCGGCGCGTCCGCGGCGGCGACGCTCGGCGAGCTCGGATACAACGTCAAGTGTTTCGTCTATCACGACTCGCCGCGCCGCGCGCACTCGATCGCGGCGCAGGGCGGGATCAACGCGGCGAAGAATTACCGCAACGACGGCGACAGCATCTTCCGCCTCTTCTACGACACGATCAAAGGCGGCGACTACCGCGCGCGCGAGTCGAACGTCCATCGCCTCGCCGAGCTGTCGGTGAACATCATCGATCAGGCGGTCGCGCAGGGCGTGCCGTTCGCGCGCGAATACGGCGGGACGCTCGAGAATCGCTCGTTCGGCGGCGTGCAGGTGTCGCGCACGTTTTACGCGCGCGGACAGACGGGCCAGCAGCTGCTCCTCGGCGCGTTCCAGGCGCAGGAACGCCAGATCGCGCTCGGCACCGTCAAGCAATACAACCGCTATGAGATGCTCGATCTCGTTGTCGTCGACGGCCACGCGAAGGGCATCATCACGCGCAACATGGTCACAGGGAAAATCGAGGCGCACGCCGCCGACGCGGTGGTCCTCGGCACCGGCGGCTACGTGAACGTCTTCTATCTCTCGACGAACGCGAAGGCCTCCAATGCGACGGCGATCTGGCGTGCGCACAAGCGCGGCGCGGCGTTCGCCAATCCCTGCTACACGCAGATCCATCCGACGTGCATTCCGCAGAGCGGCGACTATCAGTCGAAGCTGACGCTGATGTCGGAGTCGCTGCGCAATGACGGCCGGATCTGGGTGCCGAAGCAGCAGAACGACAAGCGCGCGCCGCGCGACATCCCGGAGAGCGAGCGCGATTACTACCTGGAGCGGAAGTATCCGAGCTTCGGCAATCTCGCGCCGCGCGACATCGCCTCGCGCGCGGCGAAGGAAGTCTGCGACGAAGGGCGCGGCATCGGCGCGAGCGGCCGCGGGGTCTATCTCGATTTCGCGGACTCGCTCAAACGCCTCGGACGGAACGTCATCGAAGAGCGCTATGGAAATCTCTTCGAGATGTACCACGACATCACGGCCGAGGATCCGTATGAGGCGCCGATGAGAATCTATCCGGCGCCGCACTACGTGATGGGCGGACTGTGGGTCGACTACAACCTGATGTCGACCGTCCCGGGCCTGTATGTGATCGGCGAGGCGAATTTCTCCGATCACGGCGCGAACCGCCTCGGCGCCAGCGCGCTGATGCAGGGGCTCGCGGACGGCTACTTCGTGCTACCCATCACCATCGGCGACTATCTCGCCACGCAGTTCGGCAGGAAGGTCGCGAACGATCGCTCGGAGTTCACGGCCGCACTCGCGGAAACGAACGATCGCGTGAACCGGCTCCTTTCCGCGAAGGGCACGCGCAGCGTCGACTCGTACCACAAAGAGCTCGGCTCGATCATGTGGGACTACTGCGGCATGGCGCGCTCCGCGGACGGCCTGAAGAAGGCGCTGACGATGGTGCGCGAGCTGCGCGAGCAGTACTGGCGCGACGTGCGCGTGACCGGCACGGGCGAGGAGCCGAATCAGGCGCTGGAAAAAGCGGGACGCGTGGCGGATTTCTTCGAGCTCGCGGAGCTGATGTGCATCGACGCCCTGCATCGCCAGGAATCGGCGGGCGGCCATTTCCGCGTCGAGTACCAGACCAGCGACGGCGAAGCGCAGCGCAACGACGAGGATTTCCTCTACGTCGCCGCGTGGGAGCACAAGGGCGAGGGGAACGAGCCGGTGCTGCACAAGGAACCGCTGGTTTATGAGGAAGTGAAGCTGGCGGCGAGGAGCTATAAGTGAATTAAGAATTTCGAATGAAGAATTAAGAATTTGGGACGAAGAACGGCGGAATTCTCAGTTCTTAATTCTTCATTCGAAATTCGAAATTCTTAATTCTCAAGGGCGGATGAATGGATCTGAAACTTCACATCTGGCGGCAAAAGTCCCGCGACTCCGATGGCTCCTTCGTTGATTACGCTGCGAAGGACATCAGTCCCGATGCTTCCTTCCTCGAAATGCTCGACGTCGTCAATGAGGAACTGACCGCCAAGGGCGAAGAGCCGATTCACTTCGAGCACGACTGCCGCGAAGGCATCTGCGGCTCGTGCGGAATGATGATCAACGGCACCGCGCACGGGCCGCTCGGCGGAACGGCGACCTGTCAGCTGCACATGCGCCACTTCCATGACGGCGACGAGGTGTGGGTCGAGCCGTGGCGCGCGCGCGCGTTTCCGGTGATCAAGGATCTGATCGTCGACCGCAGCCCGCTCGACAGGATCATTCAGGCCGGCGGCTATATCTCGGTGAATACCGGGAGCGCCGTCGAGGCGAACACGATTCCCGTGCCGAAGGCGGTGCAGGAGCTGTCGATGGATGCGGCGGCGTGCATCCAGTGCGGCGCGTGCGTCGCCCAGTGTCCGAACGGCGCGGCGCAGCTCTTCACCGCCGCGAAGGTCTCGCACCTCGGACTGCTCCCGCAGGGACAGTCCGAACGTTACGAGCGTGTGGTGCAGATGGTCGACGTGATGGAGCAGTACTTCGGCAGCTGCACGCTGTTCCGCGAATGCGAGGCGGTCTGCCCGAAGGAGATCTCGACGGATTTCATCTCGCGGATGAATCGGGACTACCTCGTCGCGAAGGTGAAGTCAGCGTAATGTCCCTTCTCCCCGCTCGCGGGGAGAAGGTGGCGCGCAGCGCCGGATGAGGGGCCCCTCACCCTGGCCCTCTCCCCGCGCGGCGGGGAGAGGGGACTGATCACACCCTCCCCGCCACCGTTTGCGCAAGTTGCACTTCCGCGAGTCCGGCCATGCCCGCCTTCGACACGAACTCCTTCTACACGAGGAGTGCCGCGAGGCGCTCGTATTCGTCGAGCGTGTTGTAGAGCTGGGCTGAGACGCGAAGGATGCGTTTCGGCGGATGCGGCCACGGGACGAACGGCACTTCGATGCGATGCTCGAAGAGCAGTTGGTCCTGCAGCGGGTCGCCGTAGAGCGCGGGTGCGGTGGTCTGCGTTCCATCGGGCAGCGGCACGGACGCCATCGCGCCGAGCATTTCGTCGGGCGCGGGCCTGTCGATGCGCAGCGCGTTGCAGAGGACGTCGCGCGCGCGCAGCGCGAGCTCGCGATTCCGGCGCATCACCTCCGGCCATCCGCCGGGCACGAGCGACGCGATCACGCGCAGGGACTCGGGCACGCACAGCCACGCGGTCGGATCGAACGTCCCGGTCCAGTCGAACTCGATGAGATAGCGGCTGCGATCCGTGCGCTGCGCGTTGGCGCCGTGGCTGATCGCGATCGGCCGAATGCTGCCGCGCCGGTTCTCGCGCGTCCAGAGGAACCCCGCGCCTTTCGGCGCGCAGACCCACTTGTGCAGATTGCCGGTGTAGTACGCCGCGCCGGTGGCGCGGACGTCGAGCGGGAGAAATCCGGCAGCGTGCGCGCCGTCGACGAGCGTGTCGACGCCGCGCGAGGACATCTCGGCGACGATTCGCTCGATCGGAAGAATGAGCGCGGTCTGGCTGGTGATGTGATCGATCAGCAGCAGTCGCGTGCGATCGGTGACCTTCTCGACGATGCGCTCGACCACGACGTCGGGTGAGGCGATCGGAAACGGGATGTCCGCGACCACGACCCGCGCGCCGGCGAGTCCCGCGACGTATTCGAGGGCGTTGCGGCACGCGTTGTATTCGTGATTCGTGACGAGCAGCTCGTCGTGCGTGTCGAGATCGAGCGAGCGAAGTACGGCGTTCACGCCCGCGGTCGCATTCGGCACGAACGCGAGCCCTTCCTCATCGCAGCCGAGAAACTGCGCGAGCGTGCGGCGCGCGTCGTCGAGCAGCGGCTCGAGCTCGCGCACGAAGAAGCGCACCGGCTCGCGCTCCATCTGCGCGCGGAGCTCGCTCTGTTTCTCCAGCACGACCCGCGGCGTCGCGCCGAACGAGCCGTGGTTGAGGAAGGTGATGGCCGGATCGAGTGTCCAGTGTTCCTTCATATGCTTTCGATCACGCGTCGCACTCCCTCGGCGAACACGTCTTCGCGCGTGAGCAGCGACAGGACGATATAGCCGTCCGTCGCGAAGTCGAAGAAGTATCCCGGCTGGACGACCACGCCGCGGTCGAGGATCTTCAGCGCGAGCTCCTCGTCGGTCATCGTCCGCGGGACGCGCAGGACGACCGACCATCCACCTTCCACCGGCAGGACCTGCACGTGCGGGCTCGAGGCGGCGCGGAGAATGTCGAGATTGCGGCGCGTCCGTGCGCGGATCGCGTCGCGGATGCGCGGGGCGATCCGCAGCAGCTCCGGCAGCGCGACCTGCACCGGCGTCGCGACCGACAGGAAGTTGTCGGCAATCAGCTCCAGCGCATCGAGCGCCTCGCGCTTGCCGGGACCGCTCACGCGAATCCACGCGAGTTTGTAGTGCGGCAGACCGGCGGACTTCGAGAGACCGCCAAGGGTGAAGGTGAGGACGTCGTCGCGCACGAATGTCGTGCCGGTTGCGTCGAGTGGATAGTCGAGAAACACCTCGTCGGAGATGACCGGGATTCCCATCGCAGCGGCCGCGTCCTGCTCGCGCGGCGTGACGAACGAGCCGGTCGGATTGTTCGGATTGACCACCACGATCGCGCGCGTGTTGTCCTTCACGTACGTGCCGTGCATTTCCCAGCGGCGGTGGAACTCGAGCGGAAACGTTCGAAGCGTGATGAGCTCGAGCGCGGCGAGGTGTTCGAGCAGCGGATACGACGGAGTCGCGGTGATGACCTCGTCGCCGGGATCGGTGAGGAGCTTGAAGATGAACGAGTACGCTTCGCTCGTCGAAGCGGTGAGGATGAACTCGTCGGCATCCAGTCCCCTCTCCCCGCGTGCGGGGAGAGGGTTAGGGTGAGGGGCTGGAGTGACGGGGAACGACCCCTCACCCTGGCCCTCTCCCCGCGCGGCGGGGAGAGGGGACTCGATCGCGGCTGCCAGGGCTTCACGTGCCGATCGGAGCCCGCGCGGATCGGGATCGTACGGCGCGCGCGCGGCGCGGGCGAAGATCTCCGCGAGCTCGTCCTGCGGATAGCCGATGCCGGCGCGCGTCGGATTGGTCTCGGTGAGATCCAGGAGATCGCTGCGCTTGCGCCGCTCGACGGTGAGCTTGTTGAGCGAGGCCGTCCAGTCAGTGCGATGCGAGAACATGCCTGCGGATCGTAACGTAGCGCCCGGCTTCAGCCGGGCGTCTCGCGGACCGGCTGAAGCCGGTCCCTACGTCAGGAGCTGCAGGATTGGCGGGCGGCGGCTTCGATGGCCTGCTTTTCGCCGGCGCGATTCTGCGGCACCGCGGCGAGCGCCTGCTGGAACGTCCTGCGCGCCTCATCGCATGCGCCGCGTGCCGCGAGGATGCGGGCGAGCGTGTCGAGGCGCATCCAGGCATCGGGCGCTTTCGCGAGCACGGCTTTGCGTGCGAGCGGTTCCGCCTCATCGACGCGCTTCGCTTCGAAGAGCAGCCAGGCGAGATTGTTCAGCGCATCCGCGGAATCGGGCTCGAGCTCGAGCGCTTTGCGAAACGCTTCTTCCGCCGCCGGGCGGCGGCCGAGGCGCATCTCGGTGTTGCCGAGGTTCGTCCAGGCGATCGTCGAGGTGGGATGCGTCGCGAGAATCTCGCGATAGGCATGTGTGGCCAGCGCGAGCTTTCCTTCATCTTCGAGGCGGACCGCGGCGCGCAATGCGCCCGCGACCGGATCGGCGGCGCGGATCAGAATCGTCGCGTGTTTCGTCGGCTTCCACGCCGATTCGAGCCGCTGCATCGTCGTCCAGCGCGGCTTGCCGTCGCCGAACTGCACGCGATAGAGATTCTGCGCCTCGTCATGGCCGTCGATGACGATGTAGTGGAAAAAGTCGTAGCTCTTCCCCGGCGCCTGGATGACCTGCAGCATCAGGATCACCGGCCGCCGCGCGCGAAGCTCCCCGGCGACGATCGACTCATCGCCCGTCGCGAGCTGCGCGTCGAATCCCTTCTCGCGCGCGGCGAGCACGAGATCGATCGACATCACCCCGCCGCGCGTCTTCGGCAGCTTCTCCTGCCACTCGTCCATGGTCGTCATGTCGCCGTGATGCTGCAGCACGGCCGACAGCGCACCCGCACCACACGACTTGATGTCCCACTTCTGCATCGGGACGTTTTCGATGGTGGTGGCGCCGGGGGTGGGGCGGCGGGAGAGGGGGGTCCAGTAGACGCAGGACGTGGTGAGAAGCGAAATGGAAAATGCAAAATTGAAAATTGAAAAAGGGGAACGGTGAGCGGCGATCTTCATTTTTCAATTTTCAATTTTGCATTTTCCATTTCGGGCGAGCGCCGTCAGGCGCTCGCCCGGTAAGCCCGCGCCGGGAGCTTGCATCAGGACAGCGCGACGACCAGGATCAGCGCGGCCAGCGCGCCGATTCCGATCCAGATCCACTCCTGGCGGGTGAGGCCGGCAGGCTGGAGCTGCTCGAGGTTCTGCGCGAGCTGATGCAGATCCTGCGACGACATCTGCGCGAGCCGCTGGTCGACCTGCTCCTGCGTGAATCCATTCGCGGAGAGTACGGCCGCGACCTGGTCGTTTGCAGTCATGCTGCGCACGAGAGCCAGATCTGCATCGCGAGACTCCAGGCTCTGGTTGGCCGCGGTCTTTGACGGGACCGGACCGGCGAACGCGGGCATCGCCGCAATCAAAAGAAAGGCAACTACCAAGAATACGTATTTCGACAAACGCTTGGACACGAACAATCCTCCTTATTTTTCCCGGCGCCTCGGAACGGCGACGCGCCGCCCCGAAACGGCTTCGGCTGTTCACCCAGCATGTAGCGTGCCTGACTCATGAATGGAGTGGGTAAAAGGCAAAAGGTAAAAGGTAAAAGTGCTTCGCCTTCGGCCGCGATCGCACATCCCTGCGAAGCACTTTTACCTTTTGCCTTTTACCCTCCCGGGCGAAGCTATACTCGACCCGCGCGCCATGATCCGATTCGAAGACATCCTGGACAAGGTGGAGTCCTACAAACCCGACTTCGACGAGGAGTTGCTGCAGAAAGCCTACATCTTCTCCGCGCGCGAGCATCGCGGGCAGGTGCGGAGCTCGGGCGAGCCGTATCTGGTCCATCCCATCGCCGTCGCGCACATTCTTGCGGACATGCGGCTCGACGAGACCTCCATCGCGGTCGGCCTGCTGCACGACGTCCTCGAGGACACGCTCACCACGAAGGAAACGCTGCAGGAAGTGTTCGGCGACTCGGTCGCGGAGCTCGTCGACGGCGTCACGAAGATCTCGCGCTACGCGTACGTCTCGAAGGAAGAGCAGCAGGCGGAGACGTTCCGCAAGATGCTGCTGGCGATGGTCTCCGACCTGCGCGTGGTGCTGGTCAAGCTCGCGGACCGGCTGCACAACATGCGCACGCTGCAGTACCTCCCCGAGGAGAAGCGGATCGCGGTGGCGAAAGAGACGATGGAGATCTACGCGCCCATCGCCAACCGCCTCGGCATGGGCCGCATCAAGCACGAGCTCGAAGATCTCTCATTCCGTTTCCTTCACGCGCGCGAATCGGAAGAGCTGCAGAAAGCCGTCGAAGAGAAGATGGCCGTGTCGGGCGACATCGTCGGCCGCATCAAGGCCACGCTCGAACAGAAGCTGAGCGAGAACGACATCGAGGGCGAGGTCTACGGGCGCGTCAAGTCGATGTACTCGATCTGGATGAAGCTGCGCCGCCAGGACATCGACATCGGCCAGCTCTACGACTACCTCGCCTTCCGCATCACCACGCCCACCATCAAAGACTGCTACGGCGCACTCGGCATCATTCATCAGATGTGGCGTCCCGTTCCCGGACGGATCAAGGACTACATCGCGATGCCGAAGCCGAACTTCTATCAGTCGCTGCACACGACCGTGGTCGCGGAGAAGGGGCAGCCCTTCGAGGTGCAGATCCGCACGAAGGAGATGGATCTCATCGCCGAGCAGGGCATCGCCGCGCACTGGAAGTACAAGGAAGGACGCGTCGGCGCGCATCCGGACGACAAGAGCTTTCTCTGGCTGCGGCAGCTCGTCGAGTGGCAGCACGACATCAAGGACCCGCGCGTCTTTCTCAACTCGCTCAAGATCGATCTGTACCCCGACGAGGTCTACACCTTCACGCCGAAGGGCGACGTCTTCGCCTTCCCGCGCGGCGCGACGCCGCTCGACTTCGCGTTCCGCATCCACACCGACGTCGGCTCGCACTGCGTCGGCGCGCGCGTGAACGGCAAGCTCGTGCCGCTGCGCACGCAGCTGCGGAACGGCGACATCGTGGAGATCGTCACCAGCCAGACGCAGACGCCGAGCCGCGAGTGGATCAACATGGTCGCGACCTCGCGGGCCAAGCACAAGATCCGGCACTGGCTGAACACGGAGCAGAAGCATCGTTCGGTCGAGCTCGGACGAAAGCTGATCGAGCGCGAGGCGAAGCGCTTCAAGGTGCAGTGGCGGAAGCTCGTCGCCGAGAACGCGCTCGACGGCGTCGTCGCCGAGCTCGGGCTGCCGCGCCTCGACGACCTGTACGCCGACGTCGGCTACGGCAAGATCTCCGCGCGCTCGGTCGTCGAGCGCTTCGTCACCGACGAGCAGAAAGAAAAAGGTCCCGCGCCGGAGCAGCCCGCGGGCGTGATCCAGCAGGCCGTCCGCAAGATCTTCCCCTTCTCCTCATCGGCGACGATCAAGGTCAAGGGCTACGACGATCTCCTCACGTATCTCGCGAAGTGCTGCAACCCGCTGCCGGGCGAGCCGATCGTCGGCTACGTCACGCGCGGCAAGGGCGTGGCCGTGCACAGCGCGAACTGTCCGAACGTGAAGAATCTGATCTTCAACCCCGACCGCGAGATTGCGGTGGAGTGGGCGGACCAGCGGCAGGCGCAGTTCCAGGTCGAGCTCGAGATCCTGATGGAGGATCGCCAGGGCATTCTCGCGCGCGTGACGTCGACGATCGCGAACCTGAAGACGAACATCCGTCAGATGGAGACGCGCACCGGCGACGGGAAGGCGACGGCGGAGCTGGTGCTCGAGATCGCCGACCTCAAACATCTCGAGCGCGTGCGGCGCTCGCTCGCCGATCTCGACGGCGTGATCAAGGTGGATCGCAAGTACAACATCCGCCACGCGACGGCGTGACGGAACGGCCGAGTGTCCTGGTCGGCTGGTGCTGGTCACAGTTACTAGTGGACATTCAACATTGAAAGCGTAGGTAATGGGGTAACAAAGCTGTGACTGAATCAGTTAAAACAGTTCTTCTATAACCTGTTTTCTTCCACAATGCTTAGGACCTTAAGGCTAGGGATGCCTTTCATTGCTGCTGTTGTTTAGTTGCTGAGTCATATCCGACTCTTTTGCGACCCTGTGGACTGTAGCCTGCTAGGCTCCCCTGTCCATGGGATTCTCCAGGCAACAATACTGGAGTGGGTTGCCATTTCCTTGTCCAGGGGATCTTCCTGACCCAGGGATTGAACCCGTATCTCCCGCATTGGCAGGAGGATTCTTTACCTCTGAGCCATGTCTTATATATCTCTATTTCTGGCATAAAGTAAGAGCTTAGCAATGATAGAATAAATGAACAAGTGAAACCAGATAGAAAAGCTTTAAAAATAATGCAGAAGGGATGATGGATGTAAGTAGAATGGCCCACAAATTTATTGTCCAAATTGGGACACGTCTGTCAGTAAATGAGGATTCTCTTAATAAGTACAAAACTAGACTCCCCCAAGCAAACCAACTGCTTCACCCAAGCAATAAAGAGACAAAATGTGGGGGGGGGTGGGGGAATCAATTCATTATTTGTCTACTTAAGACTTAGAAGAGTTTTGGGAAGTAAGAGAGATAAGGTTTGGCTGCCATGATTACCTTAAAATGCTTCATAAGTAAAGATATTTGAATGATCATTAAGTATATTTAAAATCACAATGAGATTCCAGTGCTCATCCAAAAAAAGCTAAAATCTAAAAAACTGATAATAGTATAAAGCATTAGCAAAGTTGTGGCAACACCAAAACTC
>DATLFB010000135.1:0-44935 GCA_035525285.1 Thermoanaerobaculia bacterium | reverse complement strand
GTTGACGAAGGGGTGAAGGGGCCATGACCGATCTCCTTTCAGTGAGATCGGATCAGTGGATCACCGTAGCCCCCATCGCCGCGACTCGCGCAGCCGCAAGGAAGGGCGGGCGGCTATGCCGCGCAGCGGCTTCGTTCAACTAGCCGTTGCAGCCGACGTGGACCCGCGCCATCATATTCGCAGATTTGCCGTTCTGCCGTGCGGGTCCACGCGGCTGAACGGCATTGTCCGTTAGGCGGCATGCGATCCTTATGAACAGGCGAACCGGTGCAGTTCTGGCGATCGCTCTCCTCGCTGTTTTCGCGGTCTTGGCTGTGCGAGGTCACCTCTGGCCGCTGGTTCCAACACCCGTCATCAAATGGTGGGTGGCGCAGGTTGTTCCCCGAGGAACGACTTATCTCGACGCTCAACGAAAGGTGGTCAATCACGGGTGGCGTGAGTCGTCGAGCAGTGGTGGCTGCAATCAAACTGGTCCATTTAAGGGTGGATCGTTCATTGCTGAAATCGGGCATTTGAGAGTTGGCGTTCCCGTCGTCCCGTACGTGTACGCAGAATTCCGCTTCGATTCCTCGTGTGGCCTGAAAGACATCGAGATCACTAAAGAATCCGACGCGCCGTGAGTCAAAGTGCCGCCCAACCGCTACCGGACGCCGACCGCTGCGCCGGCACTCCCAGAGCTATACTTCTCGCGTGCGTCGGCGCCGGTGAGCGTCAGGCCGTTGGACGTCCAGGAATACGAATGCCGCTGTCGAACCAAACAGTCGAAATCCGGCGCTTGATCGATGCCTTCGAGAAAGAGGCGGCGCAGTTTCATGGCACTCGCCTAAGCACGTTCTTCCTGACGCAGAACGCAGCAAGCACGAATCGCGAATTCGAAAAGCCGAACCACACAATCATGCTTTGGCAGTACTGGGGCTTGGTCGAGTCGGAACGAGATGTCGACCGTGCCGTTGACGCACTGCGAGACAGCAACATGGACTGGGCGATGCGAGGTGCAGCGCTGTCGGCGTTCGCGCTTCTTGAGGGGCCAAAGTACGACCTGTTCGTCCGAATGGCCCAACGCTCGGGGAATCTCTTCGACGCCGACGAGATCGCCAACCTCGCGTCGCGTGTTGTCGATGAGATTTGTTCACGTGAACGGGCTGAGAACTCAACCGCCAAACCGGTTGCCGTCTCGAACAGGAATCCTCTCGCGGTGTGGATCAACTTCCTGCTCTACCACCTTTCATTGACACACCCCGGCCGCGAACATTCTCATAGGATTGAGCCCGATCCTTTCTCGCTCTCCTTGCTTGCTTTGGAGCGCCTTGCGAGAGACCAAGCGATCGGAAAGGCCGACCGATCGAGCCGCAGTTTGGTCGATCTCACCCTTCAAGGTCGCGCTGTCGTTCCCTGGCGAGCGACGACACTTCGTCTCTGATGTCGCCGACAATCTGCGTCCCGCGCTTGGGCCAGACTCGCTCTTTTACGATTTCGACTACCAGGCCCAGCTGGCGCGACCGAACCTCGACACTCTGCTTCAGGACATCTACCGGAACAGAAGTCAGATGATCGTAGTGTTTCTTTCAGGGGAGTATGCGACGAAGCAGTGGTGCGGACTTGAATGGCGCGCCGTCCGGGACATCATCAAAGCCAAGGACGACAACCGGGTGATGTTCGTGCGATTCGACGATGCTCACGTCGATGGCGTTTTGTCGATCGACGGATTCATCGATGCGCGAGCTTTCGACCCTGCCTCGGTAGCTCGATTCATCCTGCAGCGGTTTGAACATCTTCAGTAAGGATGCGGCTTCGTCCAACTCTCGCGCTGCAGCCGACGCGCCCCGCACCATCATCTCGGCGGGTGCTAGAGTTGCGCGTGCGGGCCGCGCGGCTGAGCGCGGTGCCGTTAGGCGGACGGTGGAACGTTCAGCGAGGTGATCATGCGATTGGCACTGCTAGCTTTTTTGTGCATCCCCTTAGCGGCTTGTGTTTCAGCGACATCAAGGGATCTCCCTCCGGAAGCTCGGTCGCTTTCCGGTCACCTGTCTCGGCTTGAACGGCAACATCTAGAGGCAATCGCATTCATCCACGGAGGTCGGAGCATCATTCAGCGTGCTCGTGAATCGGGAGCGCTCGCGGACAACGTTGAATGGTGGGTGGCCGGCCCATCTGAGATCTTACCGTTCGCTGGGACCTGGCGAGGGATTGAAGGCGTGGCCGAGTTCCAGAAGAAACTCAGCGAAACGATGAGATACGACAAGGTTGAACTACAGCGGTACATCGTTAGCGGCGACGATGTGGCTGCAATTTTCGTCGGCGAAGGCGTCGCACGAGCAACGGGGAAACCGTTTCGCAGTGAAATCGTGCGCCTGTACACGTTCGCAAGCGGCAAGGTTGTTCGTGTCAGGAACTACTACGACACCGCGGCGTACATCAAAGCTGTACGTGGCGAGTAGGCCGGGCGCCGCCCAACTCCGCGCAGCCGACGCGGTCCGCTGCGTTTCTGTCCTCCAAGGTGTACCATCCTCCCGTCGCGGCCCGCGCGGCTGGACCGCGGCCGTTAGGCGCCCGCCCACGTTCGTCCTCCTGGCAGGAACCCAGCGTGAAAGGTCATGGTAGGATCTCGTCGTGTCACGACCGGCAGTTCGCCAGCGCCCCAAGAGCAGGAAGCCGCCCTCCGATGACCCGTACCTGGACATCGTGCGAGACCAGTACTGGGCTGTTATTGTTCAGGCCTATCGGGCGCACCAAGAGCATCGGCCCATCATCCTCGTTGACCTTCAGGAAGCACGCGTGTACGCCTATCCGTATCCTGCATTCCTCGCGGATCTGAGCGAACGCTCGCAGGCACTTCTCGTCGAGCAGTACCGGGAGGCGAATGCCGCCGGCCTCATTGTCGTTTTCGTGCGCGACAATGAACGAATGAAGCTGGTTTCTTACTCACTGTAGATTACGCGGATGAATCTCCGGTCAACCACGCGGCAGCGCCGGCATCGTGGAGCGGAGGCACAACTCATCCCGGAGCGGGGAACCTCGCTGTGCGGTTCAGCAAGCAGCGGCGCCTAACTCGGCACTCCACCGGACGCGGACCCGTGCCGCGAGAGTCGCAAGAGCTATACTTTTCGGCGTGCGGGTCCACGCCGGTGAGCTTGGAACGTTGGGCGGCGGAAGATCAGGTGCCGGATTCACGAATCACGAAATCGCTGGTCGGTGATGTTGCCTTGAGCAGCGCGTCAAGTTTTTCTACGGTCGGCACGGCCTCTCCGCGCTCATAGCGTGCGTACGAATTCCTGGACGACGCGCCGAGTCGAGAGGCAATCTCCCGCAGAGAGCTCCCACTGACCTCCCGCCGACGGCGCAGAAGAAGGGCCGTCATGGCTGCGGCATCCGAGCCGGCCACCTCGAATTCGGCTTTGCCGCGCGGAAAGACCGTCGCACGAAAGCCCTTTCGATCCACCATCGTCTCGAGCCAGTCTCCGACCATCAGGAGCGCTTGCTTCCGCGTCCGTCCTTGGGTCATCGCTTCCAGCAAGGGAATCTCCGCGAGCCACCACTTTCCATCTCGAACGACTCGTCCTTCGAATCTCACTGCTTCCTCCCGCAGGCACGCCGCAGGATCGATCGTGCCAGGTCTTCGTTGATCTCCCGATGTCGAGGAACAGCCTCTTCGCGGTCTCCGTCGGTCCAAACGTCGTGTCGACCACCGCTCCGGAGGAAGCGCCAGCCACATTTGGCCAAGCGCTGCTCCAAGTCCCGCCGCTTCATCGGCAAAGTGTACACCGATACGTGTCCGAGAATTCCAGTCAGCGGCTTCGTCCAACTCGACGCTGGAGCCGGCTTCGGCCCAGCGTCTGATACGCTTACTTGCGCGTTCGTCGAGTGGGCCGAAGCCGCTCAGCTTTGAACGTTGGACGGCTCGCCCATCCCGCGTCCAGATGGTAATCTGCCGGAGTGACGCGGCGCGAGAAGCTGATGGCCGATTTGCTCGGCGGCCGAGCGGACGCGAACATCGACTTCGACGATCTGCGTGGCATTCTCCTCGACCTTGGATTCGAGGAGCGAACGAGGGGTAGTCACCATCTGTTCAGAAAGTCGGGAATTGAAGAACGCGTGAACCTGCAACGCGACGGGCGAAACGCGAAGCCGTATCAGGTCAAACAGGTCCGGACAGTAATCTTGAAGTACAAGTTGGCAGGGAACGTAGGGAACGAAGAATGACCAGCCGCTACGAGATCATCATCTTCTGGAGTGACGAGGATCAGTCGTTCATTGCCGACGTGCCCGAACTGCCTGGTTGCATGGCGCACGGATCGTCGTATGCAGAAGCGCTGGCGAACGCTCAGGAAGCAATCCCTCTTTGGCTCGAGACTGCGCACGAGCACGGCGATCAGATCCCGGAACCCAAGGGCCGCCGCCTCCTCTACGCGTAGAACAGCCGTCCAACTCTGGGTTGCAGCCGACGCAGCCCGCTGCGTTCTTGTCCCGCAAGTTGCGCTGCCATCGCGTCGCGGGCCGCGCGGCTGACCGCTGAACCGTTGGGCGTCGGAAGCCTCTACCTGGCGTAGGAATGGCCCCGCAGTAGCGTTTCCGCTACCATGCTCTCGTGACCAACTGGACAGCCGTCTACCTTCCATCACCGCAAGGTTACATCGCCTTCGTTGAGGAATTGCCCGGTGCCAACACCCAGGGGGAAACCCTGGAGGAAGCTCGATCGAATCTTCATGAAGCGATCGAGCTGGTACTCGAGGCAAATCGAACTCTCGCGGAAGAGAGCATCCGAGGGAAAGAGGCGATTCGAGAGTTGCTTCCGATCTCGTAGAAATGAAGCGTCGGGACCTCATCGCCCACCTGGAGCGAAATGGTTGCGAGTTCCTTCGAGAGGGCGGGAATCACTCTGTGTACGTGAACAGGGCCGTTGGTAAAGCGTCGTCAGTGCCCCGTCACCGCGAAGTCGATGAATTCCTCACGCGAAAGATCTGCCGAGATCTTCAGATACCGGAGCCATAGACCCGCCGTCCAACTACGCGCTCCAGCCGGCTGGACCCGCCGCACCGGCATGGTGGGTGCTACAGTAGCGCGTGCGGTTCTCCGAGCGCCCGGCGTCATTCCCGGAGATCTCACCCGGCATTCGTCGCGCTACCAGGAGACCGCGCGGCAGAAAACAGTGGAGGACAGGCAATCCTGCCTGTCCTTGAAGGCCGGACAGGCAGGATTGCCTGTCCTCCACAACACCGTGGTGCCGGCTAGCGTCGCCGCTTTCCCTATGCCATCTTCTTCGCCGTAGAACAGACGGTGGTCGTCGTGCTTTCCGGTCGTACCTGAAGGTGGCCTCGCAGGATGGCTCTCTCGGGACGCTGCGCACGCTCACGAACGTCAACGGGAAGAAGATCAAGGCGTACTTCGTCGACTTCACCGAGCTCGCGGGCACGTTCGGGTGGCATCGCATTCCGGCGCACGAGGGATGGACGACGAAGGGTGTGAACTTCTCGAAGATGGAGTACTGGCACTACCAGAACACCGAGGGGAAGAGCTGGCAGGCGGCGATCGACTTCCTCTATTCGGGCTGAGGCCCCGGGCCTCGACCTCAAAAGTCAGGGTAAGGAAACGCCGCGCTGCGCACACTCCTTCAGTAGTGGACGCGAAGAAGAGCAGCCGGAAATCGAAGAAACAGCCGCGCCGGCGTTCCCCGGGCGCCGGGAACCGGGAGCCTGTGATCGAGAGCAGCCGTACGGCCGATGACGTTCGCCGGGCCGAGGAGCTGATCGAGAAGCACGGCTGGGAGCACCTGCGCGACAAGAAGAAGTGAACGCGGTGTATCGTAGGGGCGATGCGCGAGCAACGCGTGGCCGGCATCCGGCGGCTGGTCGATGCACTGAACGCGTCGCGTGACGAGAGCGGCGAGCACGTCCGCGCGATTCTGAAGATCTCTCCCGAGGAATGGGACGCGTGGCTCGCGGCGCACCCGCGAGCTCGCAACCTCTTTACATTTCGAGCGCTGATCGACGAGGCCTCGATGCAGGAAGAGCACGAGCCGCAGGTCTCGCTCGCGTTATCGCAGTTCGTCCTGCGGCACGTCGATCGGCTGGAGCCGGCGCCGGAGCTCGCGATGTTTCTGCTGTTTCTGCGCGGTGACGCGTGGCGCGTGCACGCCAGCGCCCTGCGCTATGCGGGCGATCTCTCCGGCGCTCTGCGCGCGTACGAGACCGCTGCCGAAGTCTTCCGCGCAGACCCCGTCGCGCTGCCGGAGCTCGTGGCGGCCGAGAGGGCGGCGGCGTTCACGCGGCATCAGCTCGGCGAGAGCGGAGAGCCGCAGCGGATCATCCGCGCGAGCTTCGAAGTGTTCGCCGCGCACAACCACACGGCGGATCTGGTGCGTTCGCTGATCTTCGACGGCGCGATCGACTTCGATGAGGGGCGATATGAAGACGCGCGCCACGCGTTCACCGAAGCGATGAGGCTCGCGGAATCGCTCGACGATGTCGTGAGGATCGCCGCTCTTCACACGAACCTCGGCCACTGCGCGCAGCTTCTCGGCGATCGGGAGGTCGCAGCGCACCATCTCACGCGCGCGCTCCATCTCTACGAACAACACGGAATGATCGCGGCGCGTCCGCGCGCGCTGTGGGGCATCGCGCAGCTCGCGGCGGATGAGGGATTCATCGATGCGGCGGTCGCGGAGATGGAGACGATCGCAGTGGAGCTGCTGGAGATCGGCGTCCCGCTCGATGCGGCGGTCGCCCGCCTGGATGCGCTCGAGATCCTCGTGATGACCGGCAGGAACGACCGCGTTGCCGCGGCGGCCGCTGATCTCGTCGCGATGTTTACCGCCGGCGGAATGACGCGTGAAGCACTGCGCGCGCTGGCGTTCGTGGGCGAGCGAGCTGCGGCTGGAGCACTCTCCTCCGAGGTCGTGGACGACGCGCGCTCCATCCTCCGGCGACTCAGTCAGGCAAGTTCGTCGTAGTGCTCGATCCAGAGCAGATACACGTTCTCGTCTCCGATCCAATAGAACAGCCGGAGCGCGGGCAATGGACCCTTGCTCCGCGAGGCAAGCACGCGCATGTGGAGGCCGGGGAGAGGCGCCGTGTTTTCGGGACGCGTTGCGGCACGCAGCAGCAGAGCGGTGACGACGCGCACGTTCTCCTCGGAGTCGTCGAGCAAAGCGAGCGACTCGTAGAACGCATCCACCGCCACGACTCGCCTGGACAAGCCTGGAATCTCTCTGCTCTTAGACTGACACATGGCGGTTGTCGCGGTGGCCCGTGTCATCCTTCGCCGTCTTCGCAAGCTGTCATTCCGAGCGTGAGCGAGGAACCTGGCGGTTGGGGCGGCGCAAAAAACAAGCATTCATGCGGCCTCCCGAGCCCCCAGGTCCCTCGCTGACGCTCGGGATGACAGGGAAGCGTGCAGGAGGCCGCGCGGGCGGCTGGCGTAGGCCGCCTCCAATTCGCGCCAGATCTTCCTCCCAGGTGGTGGCATGGAGGGCGGACGGGACGTCCGCCCTCCTCCCCGGTGGCGGACGGGACGTCCGCCCTCCTCTGAGCAATCCGATCCTACGCCCCCGGCCTCTTCATCTCGAGCGTCTTCGGGCGGACGATCGTCTGCTGCAGGAAGGAGAACACTTCACTCGTCGGGATGGGGCGGCTGAAGAGGTAGCCCTGCATCAGGTCGCACGCGTAGTGACGGAGGAACGTGTACTGCTCCTCGGTCTCCACGCCTTCGGCGACGACCTTGAGCTGCAATGTGTGAGCGAGATTGATCACATACGACACGATCGCGGCCGCCGTCTCGTCGGAGGTCACCTCGCGCAGGAACTCCTTGTCGATCTTTACCGTGTCGATGGGGAAGTGCTTGAGGTAGATCAATGACGACTGGCCGCTGCCGAAGTCGTCGACGGCGACGCTGACGCCCATCGCGCGCAGCTCTTCGAGCACGCCCATCGTCAGCTCGAAGTTCTGCATCGCGGCACTCTCGGTGATCTCAAGCTGCAGCATCTCCGGTGCGAGGTCCACCGATGTCAGCGCGTCGCGCACGATGTCCACCAGTCCGCGCTGCTGCAACTGCACGGCGGAGATGTTGACGGCCATGCGCAACGTCGCCAGCCCCTGGTCGTGCCAGTGGCGGAGCTGCCGGCAGGCGGTGCGCAGCGCCCACTCGCCGATCGGGATGATCATCCCCGTTTCCTCGGCGAGGCCGATGAACTCGGCGGGCTCGATGAGGCCGCGGTTCGGATCGCGCCAGCGCAGCAGCGCTTCGAGCGACACGATGCGCCGCCGCGCGCGGTCGTAGATCGGCTGATACCAGAGCTCGAGCTGTTCGCGCTCGACGGCGTGATGCAGATGCTGCTCGAGCGCGAGACGGCGCACGTAGCGCTCGTTCATGCTCGCCGTGAAGAGCTGGGCCTGATTCCGCCCGAGCTCCTTGGCGCGGTACATCGCCGCGTCCGCGCACTTGAGCAGCGTCTCCGCGTCCTCGCCGTCGGCGGGATAGCAGCTGATGCCGATGCTCGCGGTGACGAAGAGCTCGTGGCGCTCGACGCGGAACGGACGCGCGAACGAGTCGAGAATTTTCCGCGCCACGCCGGCGACGCTATCCGCGCTGGTCACTTCGGGAAGGAGGATGCTGAACTCGTCGCCGCCGATGCGCGAGATGGTGTCCGACGCGCGGATCACGCTCTCCAGCCGCCGGGCGATGTCGGCGAGAAGCACATCGCCGAAGGAGTGTCCCAGTCCGTCGTTGACGAGTTTGAAGTGATCGACGTCGATGTACATCACCGCGAGGCCGACCCGGTTGCGGCGCGCGTGCGTGAGGCCGTTCACCAGGCGGTCGCGGAAGAGCAGGCGGTTCGGCAGGCCGGTGAGCGAGTCGTAGTACGCGCGGTACTCGAGCTGCTTCTCGGTCTCCTTGCGCTGCGAGATGTCGCGGTAGTTGAGGACGATCGCGCCGACGCTCGGCTCGTGCAGCAGGTTCTGGCCGAATCCCTCGAGCCAGATCCACGTGCCGTTCTTGTGGCGGAAGCGCAGCTCGCCGTGCGCCTCCTGATTCTGCGAATCGAGCACGCCTCCGAAGATTTTGCGCGCGGCGATGAGGTCGCGCGGATGCACGAAGTCGAAGAACGATCGTCCGATCAGCTCCTCGTCGCCGTAGCCGATCAGGTACTGCGTCGACGAGCCGGCGAAGGCGAAGCGGAGATCGGCATCGAGCAGCACGACGCCGCTCCAGCTCTTCTCGACGATCGTACGGAAGCGTTTCTCGCGCTGCGCGAGCGCGCGCTCGGCGACCTTGCGGCGGGAGATATCGCGGATGAATGCCGTGAAGGTGAGATCGTTTCCGCTGCCCGCGGGCGCGATGGTGATCTCAGCCGGGAACTCGTCGCCGTTCGCGCGGCGCACGATGGTCTCGAAGCGCCGGCGCACGAGACGGCTCGGTCTGCCGTGACGGTAGCGATTCAGGATCGCGTGAAACGTATGCAGATCGCGCTCGTGGAAGAGGGACTGCTGCAGCGGCGCGCCGAGAGCCTCACGCGTGCGGATGCCGAACGCGGCCTCCGCCTGCGGGTTCCACTCGACGACGCTGAGCGCGCGATCGACGGTGATCACGGCGTCGAGGGTCGATGCGATGAGCTGGCGCAGCCGCGCCTCCGACTTGCGCAGCGCCTGTTCGGTGCGCGCGCGCATGATGGCCTCGCCGACGATGTTCGCCGTCGAGGCCAGGAATGCGAGCTCGTAGTCGGTGAAGACGCGCTCTTCATTCGAGTAGGCGAGGAGCACGCCGAACGGGGCGTACTGCGTGCGGATGACGACGCCCGCGCCGCTGCGAACGTTGTGGTAGCTGCGCAGATGCGTGGCCTTGAATCGCGTCTCTTCCTCGGCGAGGTTGAACGTCAACGGACCTTCGGCGAGGAGCGTGACCATGCCGAGGGACTCGTCTTCGTCGGCGTCGCGCTCGCAGTGGAGGAAGGTCTCGTTCGCGCCGAGGGCTGCGCGGACGATCATGCGTCCGCCGCTGGTGATCTCGAGCGCGCGGCTGTGGCTCACGCGCAGCGTGAGCTCGACGAGCGCGCAGGCCTGGCCGATGAGGATGAGCGGATCGACGCCGGTGAGCGCGCCCTGGCCGAGCTCCGCGATCGCGCGTTCCTGGCGGTCGCGCGCCTCGAGCTCCGCGCGGACGCGCGCGAGCTCCGCGTCGCGCGTGTCGGGATCGCGCATCGCGTCGCCGCGGACGAGGTGAATCGGAGTGGGCTGTTCAGACACCTCGAAGGTACCCGTTTGCACGACGTGCAAAAAACGCGGCAGACGCTACCGCCTGGACCTGGGACTTTCCGCAAGTCTACCAAAAACGGAACGCCGGCATTTTGCCGGCTGGTCCGCCGATCTCCGATCGGCGCTCCGCGGGCTGGAAGCCCGCATGACGGCGGGCTGGAAGCCCGCGCTACAACGCCGAGTGTACCGCGGGCCTCCGGCCCGCCGTATCGCCGGCATCCTGCCGGCGTTCCGTGATGCAGGTCACGCGCATTCGCGAACGACTGCGTGAGAATCACGGCCCAGAACACATCGACTTTCCGACGGGGGGCGTACCACACGCCCCCCGTTTGTTTTTCCGGAGGAAACGCAATGAGACTGAAGACGATCGTGATTGCCGCCGCGCTGATCGCCGTCGCGGCATGCCGCGGCGAGCGCACGTCGATCACCGGCGGCTACGGCAGCGGGATGCTGAGCGGGCGGGTGGTGGTGAGCGGGATGGAGAACAGCAGCCCGGCGGGAGTCGAAGTCTCGGTGCGCGGCACTGGAATGACCACGATCCTCGGCGCGGACGGAGGCTTCGCGTTTGCCGGCGTGCCGGAGAACGCGGAGCTCGTGTTCCGCCGCGGCGACGGCATCGACACTTCGCTTGCCGTCGAGGCGCACAGCGAATTTCTCAACGTCGAGCTGACTCCGGCCGGCGCGAAATCAGGCCGCCGCCGCTCAGCGTCGCGTGGAACGGGTGGGGAGAAGCATTACGAATTCGAAGGACTCGTGGTGAGCGCGAGCGCGACCGAGCTCGTGATGATCAGCTCGAGGAAAGGCGAAGTGACGATCGTGCTCGACGCGCAGACGGTCGTGCGAAAGGGACAGACGAAGGTCGATCCGGCGACGCTGACGCCCGGCACGCGCATCCACGTGAAGGCGCACCAGGCGAACGATGTCTTCACCGCGTTCCTCGTCATCGTGCAGAACCCGGCCGAGGAAGAAGACGATGAGGAGGAGCAGCCGGAGCGGCGCGAGTATCAAGGCGTGGTCCGCAGCGCGAGCGACACCGAGCTCGTGATCTTCGACTCGCACAAAGAGGAAGTGACCTTCGTGCTCAACGCCGATACGGTCATCCGCAAGGGGAACACGCCGCTCACGCCGGCGGATCTGGAGGCAGACGATCGCGTGCACGTGAGGGCGTCGACGGCGGCGGACGGGACGAAGACGGCGCTGCTGGTGATCGTGCAGAAGCAGAAGAAATAAGGAGTGGAGGACAGGCAATCCTGCCTGTCCGGACAGGCAGGATTGCCTGTCCTCCATTACGGGAGTGGCACGGCGCGCATCGGCGCGCCGGGCGGGGCGTGGGAAGGCCGGCGGGCGACCGCCGGCCTTTCAGATTTTCCGGCGGGAAGCCGTCTCAGCCACGTTCCGTTTCTCCGGACGAACTCACGTTCCTAAAGTGAGTTATTATCTGCGTCGTCCGTCCGTTCCCGTTCGCTGGTCCTCCGGTCATCCGGGGTCGTCAAATGAGGGGTTTGATCATGGTCTCGATGCGCCGAATTCGCTTCGCGCTTTTTCTCTCCATTTGTGCCGCCGTTCTCGTGTTTCCGAGCCAGGCATCGGCGGTCACGATCGACTTCCGAGTCCTGATCGATTCCGATAACGACGCCACCACCGGCTGCAACGTCTCCGGCATGTCGGGCGTCGAGCACATCCTCGTCACCCGTGTGGAAACGACGGACACGAGCGCCAGCGTCACGAGCTCGCACCGATTCGAATGTACGGGCGGGTTCTTCGGACCTCAGCTCGATCCCAGCACCACGGGCTGGCCGGCGGGATTGCAGGTGCCGAGCGGGCATCTGTGGTTCGAGACCCGAATTCCGTACGCCGTGTTCGGCGGCACGCTGCCACGCGGAATGCGTTTCGGATTCGAGGCGAAGACATTCGGAACCACGCACTCGATCCTGACCAATCCTAACAACACGCCGATCCTCTTCCCTCCGATGACGACGCCGCGCCGCCGGTCGACGTTCGATCCGCGCACGATCGTCATGGACCACAGCCCGGCCGACTGGGGTGCGATGGATCCGCACGTGAAGGGGTCCGCGCAAACGGGCACCGAGGCGATCCGCATCCTCAAGATCTTCATGTTCGGCAGCGGTGCCGACGATTTCCTCTACTTCGGTTTCGACGGCTTCGTCTCGAGCGACTCGCCGTACGCGCAGGACGATGACTACACGCGGCCGATCCACTTCGGCCTGACCGTTCCCGCGCCCGGCGTGCTCGCCAACGACGCCGATCCCGATGGCGCGCCGCTGACGGCGCTGCCGGTCAGCACGCCCAATCACGGCAGCGTCACACTGAATCCGGACGGCAGCTTCACGTATACGCCCGACAATCCGAACATCCCGGCCACCGACTCGTTCCAATACAAGGCGAACAACGGCACCGAGGACTCGAACGTCGCGAAGGTCAAGATCAAGGTGTCGATCGGCAACGGTCCGCCGGTGGGCGTCGACGACAACTACAACACGACCGAGGATGTGCAGCTCGCGGTTCCCGCGCCGGGCGTGCTCGCGAACGACACCGATCCGGACGGCGACACGCTCACGGCCTCGCTGCTCACCGAACCGAGTCACGGCGTGGTCGTGCTCAACACCGACGGCGGATTCACGTACACGCCCAGCGAGAACTTCTTCGGCACCGACTCGTTCACGTACACGGTCAGCGACGGTTCGGAAACCGACACCGCGACCGTGACGATCACGGTCGAGAGCGTGAACGACGCTCCGGTGGCCGATGACAAGTCGGTCACCACGAATGAAGAAGTGCCCGTCGCCGTCACGCTGACTGCGACCGACACGGAAGGCGATCCGCTGACGTTCAACGTCACGAATCCCGCGAACGGCGTGCTCTCCGGCACGGCCCCGAATCTGACCTACACGCCGAACCTCGACTTCTTCGGCAGCGACTCCTTCACGTACACGGCGAACGACGGATCGGATACATCGAATGTCGCGACGGTGAGCATCACCGTCAATCCAGTCAACGACGTGCCCGTGTTTACGCCGGGCCCGTCACCGATCACGCATTCCGCGAACGCGGGTCCGTACTCGCAGTCGTGGGCGACGGGCATCAGCGCTGGTCCGAACGAAGGATCGCAGGTGCTGAACTTCATCGTCTCGAACAACAACAACGCGCTGTTCAGCGTGCAGCCGGCCATCGCGCCGGACGGCACGCTCACGTTCACGCCCGCCGGCAACGTCCTCGGCAGTGCAACCGTTGATGTGCAGCTGCACGACAACGGCGGCACGGCGAACGGCGGCGTCGACACGACGTCGGTCGTGCAGTTCACGATCACCATCACCTGTCCGACGATCGCCGTGACGAATCCGGCCACGACGACCGGCACCGCCGGCACGGCGTTCAGCCAGACCTTCACGCAGAACGGTGGCATTGGCGCGGTAACGTTCACGACGTCGAGCACGCTGCCGAACGGACTCACGCTCGCGGCGAACGGCACGCTCTCCGGCACGCCGACGCAGACGGGCACGTTCCCGATCGTCGTCACCGTGACGGACTCGCAGGCCTGCACCGGCACGAGCGCGACGTACAACCTCGTCATCGGCTGTCCGACGATCACGGTCACGAATCCGGCGACGACGACGGGCACGGTCGGCACCGCGTTCTCGCAGACGTTCACGCAGACCGGCGCAGTCGGCGGGGCGACGTTCACGACGTCGTCGACGCTTCCGAATGGTCTGTCGCTCGCGGCGAACGGAGTTCTGTCCGGCACGCCGGCGCAGTTCGGCACGTTCCCGATCGTCGTCACCGTCACCGATGCGAACGGCTGCACCGGCGCGGGCGCGACGTACAACCTCATCGTCAGCTGCCAGACGATCGCCGTGACGAATCCGGCGAACGACACCGGCGTCGCGGACGCGGCGTTCAGCGAGACGTTCACGGAGTCGGGCGCTCTCGGCGGCGCAACGTTCTCGACATCGTCGACGCTTCCAACCGGTCTCACGCTCGCGGCGAACGGAGTTCTGTCCGGCACGCCGACGCAGACCGGCACGTTCCCGATCGTCGTCACCGTCACCGACGGCAACGGCTGCACGGGCACGGGTTCGACCTACACGCTGACCATCACCTGCCAGACCATCAACGTGACGAATCCCGCGAATGCGAACGGCACGGCCGGCTCGGCGTTCTCGGAGACGTTCACGCAGACGGGCGCGATCGGCGCCGCGACGTTCACGACCGCGAGCACGCTCCCGGCGGGTCTCGCGCTCGCGACGAACGGAGTGCTCAGCGGCACGCCGACGCAGACCGGCACGTTCGCGATCGTGGTCACGGTCACCGACGCGAACAGCTGCACGGGCACGAGCGCGACGTACAACCTCAACATCGCGTGCCAGACGATCACCGTTACGAATCCGGCGAATACGAACGGCACCGCGAATGCGGCGTTCAGCGAGACGTTCACGCAGTCCGGCGCGATCGGCTCGGCGACGTTCACCACGGCGTCGACGCTGCCGGACGGCCTGACGCTCGCGACGAACGGAGTGCTCTCCGGCACGCCGACCGAGACGGGCGCGTTCGCGATCGTCGTCACAGTCACCGACGCGAACCTCTGCACCGGCACGAGCGCGACGTACAACCTCAACATCGCCTGCCAGACGATCACGGTCACGAATCCTGCGAACACCGCAGGCACGGTGAGCTCGCCCTTCAGCGCGACGTTCACGCAGACGGGCGCGATCGGCACCGCGACGTTCACCACCGCGAGCCCGCTGCCCGCGGGAATCACGCTCGCGACCGACGGAGTGCTCAGCGGCACGCCGACGCAGGACGGCTCGTTCGCGATCGTGGTCACGGTCACCGACGACAACCTCTGCACCGGCACGAGCGCGACCTACACCCTGGTGATCGCCTGCCAGACGATCGCCGTCGGCAACCCGGCGACCACGAGCTCGCCGGCCGGTACATCTCTATCGATCGACTTCACGCAGACGGGCGCGATCGGCACCGCCGTGTTCACGACGGGCAGCACGCTGCCCACGGGCCTCTCGCTCGCGGCGAACGGCACGCTCTCCGGCACTCCGACGCAGGGCGGCAACTTCCCGATCGTGGTCACGGTCACCGACGACAACGGCTGCACGGGTACAAACCCGAGCTACTCGCTCGAGATCACCTGCCCGACGATCGCCGTCACGAATCCGGGCAACAGCACGGGCACCTCGGGCGTGGCGTTCAGCGAGACGTTCACGCAGTCCGGCGGACAGGGGACGATCACCTGGTCGGTGAACGGCACGTTGCCCTCCGGCATCTCGATCAATCCTTCGACCGGTGAGCTCTCCGGCACGACCAATGAGGCCGGCGTGTTCGCGATCACAGTCACGGCGACCGATCAGAACGGCTGCCAGGGCACGGGCGCGACGTACAACCTGACCATCAACTGCCAGACGATCGCCGTGACGAATCCGGGCAACAGCACCGGGACGGTGGACGCGGCGTTCAGTGAGACGTTCACGCAGTCCGGCGTCCTCGGCACGGTGAACTGGACCGTGCAGACCGGCACGCTGCCTGCCGGTCTGAGTCTCAACTCATCGACCGGCGAGCTCTCCGGCACGCCGGAGGAAGACGGCTCGTTCCCGGTCACGATTCGCGTGACCGACACGAACGGCTGCTTCGATGACTCGGCGTACACGATCACGATCGACTGCCAGACCATCATCGTGACGAATCCGGGTGTGAACACCGGCACGGTCGACGCGGCGTTCAGCCAGACCTTCACGCAGACCGGCGCGCACGGCACGGTGACGTGGAGCATCGAGACGGGCACGCCGCCGGCGGGCATCACGATCAACTCCGCGACCGGCGAGCTCTCCGGCACGCCGACCGAGGATGGCGTGTTCGCGCTCACGATTCGGGCGACCGACGTCAATGGCTGCTTCGACGACTCGGCGTACACGCTGACGATCAACTGTCAGGTCATCACCGTCACGAATCCTGCGAACGCGACGGGCACCGTCGGCTCGGCGTTCAGCGAACAGTTCACGCAAAGCGCGGCGCACGGCACGGCGACGTTCTCGACACTGAGCACGCTGCCGGCCGGCTTCTCACTCGATTCGAGCACCGGCATTCTGTCGGGCACGACGAATCAGTTCGGCAACTTCCCGATCGTCGTCACCGTGACCGACGCGAACGGCTGCACGGGCGACAGCCCGACGTACAACCTCGTCATCAACTGTCAGACCATCGCGGTCTCGAACCCGACGAACACGACCGGCACGGTGAATGCCGCCTTCAGCGAGCAGTTCACGCAGACGGGCGCTCTCGGCGGCGCGACATTCGCCACGTCGAGCACGCTGCCCGCCGGGATCACGCTGTCGACCGCGGGTCTCCTCGCCGGCACGCCGACCGAGGATGGCCTCTTCCCGATCGTGGTCGTCGTGACCGACGGCAACGGCTGCACGGGCACGAGCGCGACCTACAACCTGAACATCGCCTGCCAGACGATCACGGTCACGAATCCGGTCAATGCCACCGGCACCGCAGGTAGCGCGTTCAGTGAGACCTTCACGCAGACCGACGCGGTCGGTACAGTGACCTGGTCGACGAGTGGCACGCTGCCCAGCGGCATCAGCATCAACACCTCGACGGGCGAGCTCTCCGGCGTCACCTCGCAGACCGGCAACTTCCCGATCACCGTGACGGCGACCGATCAGAACGGCTGCTCGGGCACGGGCGCGACGTACACGATCATCATCAACTGCCAGACCATCATCGTCTCGAATCCGGCGACGACGAGCATCCAGGCCGGACAGAGCGCCGGCGCGGCGTACACGTTCACCGCGACGGGCATTCTCGGCACCGCGGCGTGGACGCTCGAATCGGGCACGCTGCCCACGGGCATTACGCTCAACGCGACGAGCGGCCAGCTCGAAGGCTCGTCGACGGTGCAGGGCTCGTATCCCGTGACCGTGCGTGTCACCGACACGAACAGCTGCTTCGACATCTCCGACACGTACACCCTCGACGTCGTCTGTCCGGTGATCACGGTCTCCCGCACGGGCGGCGGCGCGTTCCCGGCGGGCACGTTCAACGTCGCGTATGCGGGTGAGAGCTTCACGGCCAGCGGCGGCACCGGTCCGTACACGTTCGCCGTGACCGCGGGCACGTTCCCGACCGGACCCACGCTCAACTCGGACGGCACGATCAGCGGCACGCCGACCGCGACGGGCACGTTCAACTTCACCGTCACGGCGACCGACGCGAGCTCGTGCACCGGCTTCCTGGCGTTCAGCATCGCCATCAACCCGGCCGCGAACGGCGACACCTACAACAACCTGGTGAACAACACGCAGGCGGTCGTCACCGGGGGCTCGACGTCATCGCCGTCGACGCCGTTCGTCGCACTCACCGGCGATATCGACACGAACGACGTGCCTTCGGCTGGCGTGAGCGTCGTGGCCGGCACGTTCTCGTCGGCCAGCGGTACGAACAACGTCGTGATCGCCGCCGACGGCACGTTCATCTACACGCCGCCGGTCACGGCGAGCGCGCTCGCGAGCGACACCTTCAATTACACGATCACGAGCGACACCGGCGGCACCGGCACGCCGACGCAGGCGATGGGCACGGTCACGCTCAATCTCGCGAACCGCGTGTGGTACATCAGGAACAATGCGGCGAGCGGCGGCAACGGCCAGTCGCAGTCGCCGTTCGACTCGATCGCGATCTTCAACACCAACGCGACCGACGCCGCCGGCGACATCATCTACGTCTACTTCGGCGACGGCACGACGACCGACTACGACGCTCCGCTGACGCTGCTGAACAACCAGCAGCTCATCGGCGAGGGCGTTGCGCTCGTGGTGAACACCCACACGCTCGTTGGGGCGGGCAGCAAGCCGCTGATCACGAACACCGCGGGTGACGCGGTGACTCTCGCGAACGGCAACACGGTCAAAGGCGTCACGGTCACCGGTCCGTCCGGAAACGGCGTGATCGGCACGAACACCGCCGGACTGACCGTCGACACGGTCACGATCCAGGGCGCCGGCGCCGGTTCGTCCGGCCTCGTGCTGACCACCCCGACCGGCGCGGTGACGCTGACGAATACCGCCATCAGCAACTCGCCGTTCGGCTTCACGATCAACGGCGGCACGGCGACGACGACGATGGACAGCACCAACACCATCAGCGCGAACGCCGGCCAGCGCTCCATCAACTTCACGAACCTCGGCGCAGCGTCCAGCACCACCATCGGCGCCGGCATTACTGACAACGGCACCGGCATCTCTGTCACGAACGGCAACGCCACGGCGACGGTGTCCTTCACCGGCACGCAGACGCTCACGACCACCACGAATTCCGCGGTGACGCTGACGTCCAACGCCGGCCTCACCAACTTCAGCGGCACGCTGGCGATCGCCACAACCAGCGGCGCGGCGATCAACGCCAGCGGCGGCGGCACGCTGAACATCAGCGGCGCAAACAACACCGTTTCGATCAGTGCGCTCGCGGCCGGCACGACCGGCATCAGCATCAACGGCGTGGCGATCGGAGCTTCGAACATCACGTTCCAGAACGTCACGATCACCGGCGGTGACACGGGTGTCAGCATTTCTCCGGCGGCCGGCAGCACCGGAACGTTCACCATCGCCGGCACCGGCGGACTGTGCAACGTGGCGAACAACACACCTCCGACCGACTGCACCGGCGGCGTGATCTCCGGTCAGACCGGCTCGAGCATCGTCAACAATGGCGTGACCGGAAGCGGCGCGGTGAACATCAACAGCGTCAAGCTGACCAACGCGACGAACAGCGTGTTGATCGGCGGCACCGCACCGACCACCAACCTCAATACGGTGTTCATCACCGGCGGCGGCACCAACGGCATCAACATCGGCAGCGCGACCGCCGCGACCACGCTCACGGCGGTGGTCATCACCGGCTCCAGCGGCCAGGCCATTCTCGGCAATCCCTTCGGCACGTTGACGATCAGCGGCACGGCCAACAACGTCAGCGGCACGAGTGGTCTCAACCTCACCACGGGCGCGATCAGCGGCATGTTCAACCAGGTCAACTCCACCGGTGGCACGAACGGCGTCAATCTGAGCGCGGTCACCGGCAACTGGGGAGCGACGGCTGGTTCGCTCACCGGCGCCAGCGGTCCGACGTTCAATGTCAACGGCGGCGGCGGCGGACAGATCACCTGGGGTCCCTCGATCAGTCAGGCCAATGCGGCGAACGTCGTGACCATCGCCTCCAGCAACTCGAACATCATCAACTTCAACGGCAACGTCAGCTCGACCGGCACGAGCACGGGTCTGTCGATCTCGAACAGCTCCGGCACCTACAACTTCAACCAGTCGAACACATTCAGCGGCGCCGGCGGCATCACCATCGGACCGTCGCAGTCGGGCAACATTACGTTCGCGGTGAACACGACCAACACGACCGCCGGCACGGCGTTCAACGTGAGCGGCGGCGGCGGCGCCGTCACCGCGGCGATCACGTACAGCGGCACGATCAACAAGACCAGCGCCGGCGCGATGATCGCGGTCGACAACCTCGACGCGCCGGGCACGCTGACGATGACGCGCGGCGCGCCGGCCGCGGGCGATCTGACGCAGAACCACACCGGTGCGACGGGCATCAGCGTCATCAACAGCACCAGCACCAACATCACCATCTCCAATGCCGCGGTGACGTTCCAGGACAGCGCCCCGGGCTTCAGCGCTTCGGGCAACATCGGCGGCACGATCAACCTCCCGGGTCTCTTCCTCGACGGAAACGGCAACAAGGCCGGCATGCTGATCAGCGGGGCCGGCACGATCAACGTGAACGCCGGCGTCAACAACCCGACCATCGATCTGAGCGGCGGTACCGCCGCGACCTCGAGGGCGATCGACGGCACCACGACCGCGTTCACCGGGACGCTCAATCTGACCAACGCCACCATCAGCGGCAATGCCAGCGCCGACATCGTCACGCTCGGCGGCGGCACCCTCGGCGGCACCGGCAGCACGATCACGGGCGCGAACCGGGCGCTCGTGCTCAGCGGCGTCGCACTCACCAACGGCGCCGGCATGACCAGCATCGCCTCGAGCGGGGGCGCGAACGGCATCTCGCTGACGAATGTCACCGGCGGCACGTACACCGTCGGCAGCGGCGGGAATCTGAGCGGCAACACCGGTTCCGCGTTCCTGGTCAGCGGCGGCAGCGCGACGTTCAGCTACGCCGGCAACATCACCCAGGACACCGCCAGCCAGCGGGCGGTCAACATCTCCGGCATCACCGGCGGCACGATCACGCTCTCGGGCGCGATCGGCAGCAACGGCGGCGCGGGCGTGTCCGTCGCGGGCACCGGCGGCACGGTCGACATCACGGGCGCGATGACGTTCAACAACACTGGGGCGGTCTTCACCGTCTCGGGCACCGGCCTGACGATCAAGGCCACGAACGCGAACAACATCGTCGGCAACGTCACGTCGGCGACCGGACCGGGCGTCAGCATCACAAACTCGACGATCGGCACCGGCGGCGTGGTCTTCCGGAAGGTCGCCGTCAGCGGCGGAGCGAACGGCATCGTCGTGAATAACACCGGCAGTACGGCCGGCTTCTCGGTCACCGGTGACGGCTCGACGCTCGGCTCCGGTGGCACGATCCAGAACACCACCGGCAGCGGCGTGCTCGCGACGAGCACGCAGAGCCTGTCGTTGAACTTCATGAATCTCACGAACGCGAACACGACCGACGGTGGCGGCGCCGGCGTGTGCGACCTGGCCACCGTCGCCGGTTGCAACGGCGCGGTCGACCTGACCTCCGTCACCGGCGCGACCCTGAACAGGATGACGCTCAACGGCGGCGTCGAGAACGGAATTGTCGGCTCGACCGTCAACGGACTGACGATCTCCAACGTGACCGTCCAGAACTTCGGCGACGGCGCATCGGAGAACGGCGCGTACTTCGTCGGCCTGTACGGAACCGTGAGCGTCACCAACTCGATCTTCACCGGCAACTTCGGCAACAACTTCGGCATCCTCAACAGCGTGGCCGGCCCGGCCGCACTGTCGATGACGGTCACCGGCAGCACGTTCAGCAGCAACGGCGGGAGCGGCGAGGACGGCTTCCTCTACGACGGCCGCGCCGGTACGAACGCGACGCTCACGCTGACTGGAAACACGTTCACGGCGAACCGAGGCGATCACTTCCAGGTGGCGCTCTCCGGCAGCGCGATTGCGAACATGACCTTCGGCACGCAGGCCTCGCCGAACACGCTCACCGGCGGCCACGGCACGGCGCTCGGCCAAGGCATCACCACGCGCGTGGGCGGCAACTTCAGCGGCACGTACACGTTCGACATCAACGGCAACTCGGTCAACGGCGCGATTCCGACGGCGATCAACACCGGCTCCGGCTCGATGGCCGGCGGCACGATCAACGGAAGGATTCGCAACAACACGGTCGGCACGTCCGGCGTCTCTCTCTCGGGTTCCACCCAGGGCGACTGCATTCTCGCCGAGACGAACGGCACCGGCACGCCGGGCGTCTACAACGTCCTGATCAGCGGCAACACCCTCAAGCGCTGCTTCGACCGCGGCATCTACGTCCTCGCGGCGCGCGACACGGCGGCCTCGCCGGTCAACGCGACGATCACCGGCAACAACGTCGACGAACTGGTCAACGCGGCGAGCCGCAACGCCATCTACTTCGAGACCGGCTCGTCGTTGACGACGGAGACCGCGACCGTCTGCGCCGACATCGCCAGCAATATCCTGCTCGCGGTGACCGCTGTCGACGAGATCCGCATCCGCCAGCGCAGCAACGTCCAGATCCAGATGCCGGGCTACGGCGGCACGCTCATTAGCGATGCGGCCGTCAAGACGTACATCGAAGGCCGCAACGCCGCGGGCGGCACGGCTCTGGTTGACCACACCTTCGCTTCGGCATTCGCGAACACGCCCTCGGGCAACCCCTGTCCGCAACCGTAGCGAAGACTCTTTATGGAGTAGAAAGGGCGGCCGCGGGGCCGCCCCTTTTTTCAATTCACCGTCTGGCGACAATCGAATTCAAGATCGAGGTTGCGAATGCGCCGAAGTAACGCTAAATTGTCTGCTGTCCACGGTCTACACGGAGAGAGAGAGTCCCTTTGCTTTTTTGACGCAGGCACTCCGCCACTGGCAGCGGAGACTTTGTAGTCAGCAGGTCCATCAGGTTTACAACCGGTGAGAGATATCCACGGAGGGAGAATGCGATCCCTGTCGGCTCGGCTGCTGCTGTCTCTTTTCATCATCGTCCTGCCGTCCGTCGCGTTGGCACACGACGTGACGATCTCCGGAACCACCACGTTCCAGGCGCTCGACGGCTCGAGCTCGGATCACGACGGCGTGGTGAACGGTGTCTTCACGGTCAGCGACGGCAATCTCGTCGTCGCCGGCACCGTCAACTGCAACGACGACTCGACCGAGAGCGCCTGCTCGATGGCCTTCAGCGCCAGCGGCGACATCGTCGTCAGCGGCGCGCTCTACGCTGAGAATCGCAGGGGCGGCGGCACGGGCGGCGCGATTGGGCTCAATGCCGGACGCGACCTCCTGGTGAGCTCCGGCGCGGTCATCTCGACCGCCGCGAAGAGCGCCGCCGGCTCGACGGGCGGCAGCATCACCGCCACCGTGTCCCGGAACGTGAGCCTCGCCTCGGGGAGCACGATCGACTCCGGTTCGTCGAACGCCAGGGGCGGGACGATCAACATCGCGGCGGCCGGTAGCGTCTCGGTCGACGGCAACGTCTTGTCCGGCCCGAGCCGCACCGTTCTCGCGACGCGGCTCACTGGCGCCGCCCTCGACGGCGGCACCGCGAACCAGATCGGCGGCGAGATCAGGATCTCGTCGGCGACGTTCGTCGAGCCGGCGCTCGTCGTCGGCTCCAACGCGAACATCGTGTCGCAGGGCGACAACAACGGCGCCGGCCCGGTCATCCTCGAGGGCTGCGGCATCACGATCAAAGGTCTCGTCGCCGCGCTTTCCCGCAAGGAGTCGACGTCGAAGGTCTCGATCCGTTCCGGCAAGGACATCCTCGTCGACGCGCGTGACCTCGGCGTGACGGGCGCGACGCTCGGCCGCCTCGGCCGCATCCGCGCCGACGCCCCGTCCGGCACCGCCGTCAACCACGCGCTCGAGCTCTTTGCCACCGAGACGGTTGACGTCCTCGGCCCCGCCGCCGCCTCCAGCTCGCTCTTCCCGCTGACAGCGCTCGCCGGCGTCAACGACTCGAGGAGCGTCGGCGGTCTGATCCGCCTCGTCTCCACGGGCGACGCGGTCAATGCCTCCGGCAACGTCATCCACGACGGCCGCTCCGCTGCCGGCGCCACCGGCGGTCCGGTCGAGATCTCCGCGAAGGGCGATGTCAGTCTCGCCACCGCGGTGATCCGCTCGTTCGGCGACTCGTCGACCAACAACCCTGCGCGCGGCGGCGGCTCCATCACCGTCCGCTCGTACTCCGGCAACGTCATCTGGACGAACGGCATCGGCGATGTGCGTCCGACCGGCTCGGCTTCCGGACTGCCGCCCATCGATCAGGGGACGATCACGATCACCGCGTGCGGCACGGTCAACACGACCGGCAGCTCGTTCCCGGTGAACGGCTCGCCGACCGGCATCTTCCCGGCGGTCACCACCGGCGCCTGCTCGCCGGCCGCGCCGTCGCTCCCGGCGGGCGTGGTCCTCGTCACCTGCAACACGCCGCCCGTCGCGAACGACGTCGCCGCGTCGACGAACGAAGACACTTCCCTGACCGTGACGCTGAGCGGTAGCGACGCCGATGGGGACGCGCTGACCTTCTCGATCGTCTCGGGGCCGTCGAACGGATCACTCGGTGCGATTACGCAGGTCGACTCCACCTCGGCAACAGTCGTCTACACGCCGAACGACGACTTCAACGGCATCGACGCGTTCGTCTATCAGGCGAACGACGGAAACGGCGGAACCGACGACGCCACCGTGACGATCGCCATCGCGGCGGTCAACGATCCGCCGGCGTTCCTCGCCGGTCCGACGGCGATCTCGCTCGAGGACGCCGGCCCGCAGTCGTACGCGAACTGGGCAACGTCGATCTCGGCCGGGCCGGCCGATGAGGCGGGCCAAAGCGTCACTTTCAGCGTCACGAACGATGATCCGAGCCTCTTCTCCGTCCAGCCGGCGCTGGCCGCCGACGGGACGCTCACCTGGACCTCCGCGGCAGATGCCTACGGTTCCGCGACGCTGACCATCGTCGCCCAGGACGACGGCGGCACGGCGAACGGCGGCAACGATACCTCCGCGCCGCAGAACGGCACGATCAGCATCACTCCGGTCAACGACGCGCCCTCCTTCACCGCCGGCGGCAACGTTACGGTCGACGAGGACAGCGGCTCCTACTCCGCGACGTGGGCGAGCGGCATCTCGGCCGGTCCGAACGAGGACGGGCAGACGGTGGCGTTCCAGCTCACCAACGACAACGCCTCGCTCTTCAGCGCGGCGCCGTCGATCTCGCCCTCCGGCGTGCTCACCTTCACGCTTGCCCCGGACGCAAACGGCGTCGCGAACGTGACGGTAGTCCTTACGGACGACGGCGGTACCGCGAACGGCGGCGTCGACACGTCCGCGCCGCAGTCGTTCCTCATCACCGTCAACGCGATCAACGATCCGCCGTCGTTCACGAAGGGACCCGATCAGAGCGTGCTGGAGGATTCCGGCGCGCACACGATCGCCGGATGGGCGACCAACGTCTCCGCCGGCCCGGCCGACGAGGCGGGGCAGTCGGTGACGTTCATCGTCAGCGCGACGAATCCGTCTCTCTTCACTGTCCAGCCGGCGGTGTCGTCGAACGGCGATCTCACGTTCACGGGTGCGCCCGATGCGTTCGGCACCTCGACCGTGACGGTGACGGCGCAGGACGACGGCGGCGGATCGAACACGTCGGCCCCGCAGTCGTTCACCATCACGATCGTCGGCGTCAACGACGCGCCGTCGTTCGTTCCCGGCGGCGACGCAACCGTCGATGAAGACGCTGGTCCGCAGAGCATCGCGTGGGCGACGTCGATCTCCGCCGGCCCGAATGAAGCCGGCCAGACGCTGACGTTCGTCACGGCCAACTCGAACACGGCGTTGTTCACCGCGCAGCCAGCCATCTCCGCCAGCGGCGTACTGACGTTCACCACGGCTCCGAACGCCTTCGGATCGGCGACGGTCAGCGTCTATCTCACCGACGACGGCGGCACCGCGAATGGCGGCGTCGACACTTCGGCGACCGTGACGTTCACGATCGCGGTCAACCCGGTGAATGATCCACCGGTCGCGGGCGCTGACGCCTACGACACGATCGGCAACACGTTGCTCCAGGTGGCGGCATCGCAGACCGTAGCCTCTCCGGCTGTCTTCGTGGCCGGTTCAGTGCTCTCCAACGATAGCGACGTCGACGCGCCGCCGGGATCGCTCACCGCCTCGCTCGTCGCGGGTTCGGTGACAGCGGGCGCGGTCGTGACGATGAATGCCGACGGAACGTTCACCTATCTCCCGCCGGCGGGTTACGCGGGCGCGACCGACAGCTTCAGTTACCAGGTCAGCGACGGCTCGGCTTCGGCCACCGGAGTGGTGACGATCACGCTGAAGGGGCGCGTCTGGTACGTCCGCAACAACGGCGTCGCGCCGGGGACGGGCCGCTCGACGGAGCCGTTCGTGCTGCTGAATGCGGCAAGTTTCGTACGGCCCGTCGAAGTATCCGGCAGCTCACAAAGGCAACATTCGGCCGGGGCGCGCTCGGAAACCGGCATGGCGGTAGAGAGAGGCGGCGTGATGACGCAGTCGGCATCATCGCCGAATGACACGATCTACATTTTCGCCGGCGACGGCACGACGCAGTTCCAGGACTCCGGGTTCAAGCTGCAGAGCGGCCAACGGCTTCTCGGCGAAGGTGTCGCGCTCACGGTTCCGGTGAGCGTCAACGGCGGCGCCAATCCGACCGTGCTGCTGCCGGCCGGAACGAAGCCGAAGATCACCAACATCGGCGGCAGCGGTGTCACGGCCACTGGTGTCTCCGGCGTCACGGTTGCCGGCCTCGAGATCACGGGAGCGACGGGCGACGGCATGACGCTGACCAACGCCTCCTCGGTCACGGTGGACACGGTCGCGATCAAGTCGAATCTCGGCAGCGGCATCTCCGGCACGACCGTTTCCGGCTTCGTCCTCATTGGTAGCACCGTCGAGTCGAACGGCAACGCGGCGGGCGAGGCGGGAATCGACTTCGCGGACGTGACCGGCACCGTCAATCTCACCAATTCGACCGTCACCGGATCGGCCGAGGACAACGTGGCGATTCGCAACACCACGGGATCGGCGACGATCACGGTCAGCGGCTGCACGATCAGCAGCAACTCCGCGACCGGCAACGACGGCCTGCAGGTGCACATCAGCGGCACCGCGACGGCGACCGTGTCGGCGACGAACAACACCTTCACCGCGAACCGCGGCGATCACTTCCAGGCCATCGGCGTCGGCACCGGAAACTTGAGCGTGACGTTCAAGAGCAACACGCTCAGCGGCGGCCATGCGTCGGCTCTCGGCCAGGGTGTTTCGCTCAACGCGGGCGGCGCATTCTCCGGGACGTTCAGCTACGACGTCGACGGCAACGTCTTCAACGGCGCCAAGACGAACGCGATCAGCGCCGTCCTCGGCTTCTCGGCGACGAGCGCCGTCATGTCGGGCCACATCCGCAACAATTCGATCGGCACCGCGGGCGTCGCGAGCTCCTGCTCGAGCCAGGGCTCCGGCATCAGCGTCGAGTCGTTCGACGACGGCACGCACACCGTGTCGATCGCGGGCAACCAGGTGCGCCGCTGCTTCGATCGCGGGATCCAGGTCATCGCCCAGGACGGCAACGGCTCGGTGAACCTCACCGCCACGGGCAACGTGGTGGCGGAGATGGTCGGAGCGTCCGCGCGGGAGGGCTTCTACCTGAATGCGGGGGCGACGTCGCTCAACATCAACGGCGTCAGCGACGGCCACTTCGTCTGCGCCTCGATCGGCGGAGTGGGAGCGCTCGCCAACAACTTCGACGGTAACAACGCCGGCGGGTTCACCGACATCCGTCTTCGTCAGCGCTTCAACACCACCATCCGCCTCCCGGGCTACTCCGGCGCCTTCAACGACGCCGCTGCTGTCCAGGCGTACGTCTCAGGCAACAACAGCGGAAACTCGACCCTGGCCAACATCGCCTCGAACGGATTCGTCGGGGGAGCGGCGTGCACGCTCCCCTGACATGATTGAGAAAGGAGAAGCTGATGTCTGAACCCTTCCTGTCCGAGATCAAGGTGGTCTCATTCAACTTCCCACCGAAGGGGTGGACGCTCTGCAACGGGCAGTTACTGCCGATCAACCAGAATCAGGCCCTTTTCGCGTTGCTCGGCACGACGTACGGCGGCAACGGTCAGACGAATTTCGCGCTGCCGAACCTGCGGGGGCGAGTGCCGATCCACATGGGCGACGGATTCACCCTCGGCGAGGCCGCAGGCAGCACCTCGGTCACGATCAACATTCAGCAGTTGCCGACGCACATCCACACGCTGCAGGCCTCGCCCACGAACGCGGACACCCCGGTGCTCGGGGGCAACTTCTTCGGTGCCGCGAACAACGCTTACGTCCCGTTCGGAAACGCGACGACGCTCTCGCCGAACACCATCTCGAGTGTCGGCGGCAGCCAGCCGCACAACAACATGATGCCGTACCTGGTGCTCAACTTCATCATCGCGCTTCAGGGCATCTTCCCGTCACGGAATTAAGGAGGAACGACACATGGCACAACCCTATGTCGGAGAAATTCGCATGTTTGCGGGGAACTTCGCCCCGAACGGATGGATGTTCTGCGAGGGAGCGACGCTTCCGATCTCGGAGAACGAGGTTCTGTTTCAGCTGATCGGCACGACCTACGGCGGCGACGGCGTGTCGACGTTCAATCTCCCGAACCTGGCCAGCCGCATTCCGATCCACATGGGCACGGGACCTGATGGCACGACGTACCAGATCGGCGAGATGGCCGGGACGGAGCAGGAGACGCTCACCACGCAGCAGATCCCCAGTCATACTCACCCCTTCCTCGTCTCGCTCAATCCGGCCACGCAGAGCTCTCCGCTCAACAACTCGCTCGGCGAGCAGGGGACGATCAACCTCTTTCTGATCAACCCCGTCAGTACGCCGATGAACGCGAGCTCCATCACGCCCACCGGCGGAAGCCAGCCGCACGAGAACACGCAGCCGTTCCTCTGCATCAACTTCATCATTTCGCTTTTCGGCGTGTTCCCGAGCCAGACCTAGAGAGAAGGAGAAGAACCATGTCAGATCAATTCGTAGCTGAGATCAGAATCTTCCCCTTCAACTTTGCGCCGACGGGCTGGGCGTTCTGCGACGGACAGCTGATGCCGATCTCGCAGAACACTGCGCTGTTCGCGCTCCTCGGCACAGTCTACGGCGGCGATGGCAAATCAACGTTTGCGCTGCCCGACATGCAGGGCAATGCCCCGATGCAGCCTGGACAGGGACAGGGACTGTCGCTGCGGGATCTGGGCGAAATGAGCGGTGTCCAGACCATCACGCTTCTCCAGAGCGAGATGCCGTTCCATACGCACAACGTCGTTGGCACCCCGGACGACGGCGAGTTCAAGACGCCGGCGGCCGATCGCATCATGGGCCGCTCGATCGGCGCCTTCCTCTATCAGACCTCGAACGCGGGGCTGCAGCTGACGGCGCTCGAGACGATCGGCGCGGCCGGCGGCGGGCTCCCGCACAACAACATGCAGCCGTATCTCACCCTGAATTTCTGTATCGCTGTGCAGGGGATCTTCCCGCAGCGCCCGTAGTCGTCGTATCGGCATCGATCGAGAGAGAGACATAAGGAGATCATCATGAGCACGAGCCGACATCAGGGCCTGGGACGTCGCGAGTTTCTGACGACGTCCGCCTGTGCGCTTGCGGCTGCCGTGGTGGGGCCGGAGCTGCTCGCCGGGCAGCAGGCGCCGCCGCGGTCGATCGCCACCGGGTTCGCGCCGTTCGACTTCGATCCCGCAGGTCCCGGCGACGTCGAGCTCTGGCTTACCCCGGCCGAGCGCATCGGCGCTGCCGATCGCGCGTTCCTCCGTCACGGCGCCAGGATCTCGATGTACGGCGTCAGCGGCGGCGAGGCGCGTTCCCGTGGCTCGCTTGCGTTCGATGTTCATTACACCGTTTCCGAAGGCGGTGTGCGCCGCGAGGTACTTTTCCACGCCTGGGCCGGCGGCGGCGGTCCCATACGTTTCGTCGTTCCGCTCGACCACGAGGACCGGATCCGTTTCTCCGTCACGGCCGTCATGCCGGCATCGCAGACGCGCCGCCGGAGCCGTGGCGTGAATCGTGGTAAAACCCAAACCAGTCCGTCGGCGCTCGCCCTCGAACTGTCGCTCGACGGCCCGATCCGCCTGCAACGTGGCTTTTACGTGATCGTTCCGCTTCTGGACGGGCAGTCCGCCCCCGGCTGGTGGGAGTATGCGGTCCGCAAAGTGAACGGCCGGTGGGGTGTGTACAGCGTCGCCGGAACGCCCGCGCCTTTCGAGCACTTCGTCGTCCGCGTCGACCATGCCGCAGCCCCCGCCGCGGCCGCGGGTGCGAGTCAGTGAGCTCATCTTCCGCGGGTGATCGCGTCGCGGTAACACGCGACGCGATCACCTGCCGTCCCGGCACCGACGACGACTACGACTTTCAGCGTCTCCTCTACCATGACGCGCGCGCCGAGGAGATGCAGAACTTCCCGTTCGACGACGCGCAGAAGCGCGCGTTCCTCGATTGGCAGTTCGACTGTCAGTGGAAGCACTACCGCGAACACTATCCGACGTGCGACTGGCGCATCATCATGAGGGATGGTCAGGCGATCGGCCGGCTCCTGATCGATCGGTGGGCCGATCAGATCCGCATCGTCGACATCGCTCTTGTCTCAGCCGCGCGCGGCAGCGGCATCGGATCAATGCTGATGCAGGAGATTCTCGATGAGGGTCGTGCCGCCGGAAAGCCGGTGACGATCCACGTCGAGGTTTTCAATCCGGCACAGCGTCTCTATCAGCGCCTCGGCTTCCAGCAGGTCGACAGCAGCGGCGCCTATCACCTCATGCAGTGGTCGCCGGTCAGGTGAAGACTGCCTCGTAGACGTAGCCGTTCGGTTCCTGTCCCACGGCCGTCACGAACATGTAGAACGGCTCCGGGAATGCCTCGTGCGTCGTTGGAAAGCTTCCCTGCTTGAGCTGGTACGAGTCCGGGCCAAGCATGAACACCGAGAACGGATTGCGTTTCAGTCGCGCCGCCTCGCTCTCCATCACCCTGGCGACTTCGACCACGCGCAGCTCTACTTTGTGGTCGGGTTCGGGATACACCCAGAAGCTCGTTCCCTCCAGATCCTTTGCTGTTTCGTAGGTCAACTGATCGAGCACCCGCCCTCCTCGCTTCATTCCTGCTGGCGATGATGTTGTAACACACGCTCCGCGCTACCCCGTACTCATTCGCTCTCTCCACCACGAACTGAGCGCCGCCACCTCCGCGGCCTGTGATCGCTGAAGAGCGGGAAGAGGCGCGCTTTCGCTCCATAGCGACGCGCGCAGCTCCAGCGTCGGGGGAGGGGAACCTGCTCGCCGAACGAGTGCACGCACGCGCGCCCGTTCCTCCTCGCTCGCGAACAGCCGCCCGCGCAGAACGCGCGCGGCGTCATCGATTCGAAAGAGCTCGGCGAAGACGATCGCGCCGCGTACCAGACGCTCGTACACCGCGGCCTGACGTGCGAGCAGCGCTGCCAGCATCCAGACCGACACGTCGGACGTGCTCTCGTGACCGGCGGCGAGAATCGAGTCGGCCAGATCGGCGGACGCGATCAGATCCTCGTGCAGGCGTGCCGCCAGATCGAGCAGTGCCGCGTCGATCACCACCTTTCCGGCGAAGAGAGCCAGCAGCCGGCGTTCCAGCGCGGCCGCGACGCGAGCGAGATCGTCGCTCCGCTGCATCCATGGCGGTGGCGTCAAACCGAGGCCCTCGATCCAGCCGCGGTGCACGAGCGCGCCGTGAAAGCCGGCGGCCAGCGCGTTCAGTAGCGCGTGACCGGCCCGAAGCGACTCGTCCGCGGCGACGGCGGACGAGGATTGACGCGCCAGCCAGGCATCGAACACCGGCTGTTCGCGCTCGCGGAACGCGAGCCGGCTGTCGATCGTCTCCAGCGTCTGCCGCAACGTCCGTTCGGCGCCAGGAATCGCGCGGCCGGCGAAGAACGTCGCGATGTCGTTGCGCATCGCGCGGTCGCACACTGAGGCCAGCGCCGTCATCGCGCCGCGCCCACCGAATGAGATGACCGTTCGCTGCAGCTCATCCCAGTGCTCCTTGAGGTGCATCCACGCGGCGCCGGCCGTGTCGGGATTGGCGAAAACCTTCTCGAGCAGACGCGCTGTCTCGTCGGTGCCGGCGCTGCCGAGCGCTTCGAGATCGGCCGCTGCGTCGCTCCCGCGGCGCAGATCGATTCCAGGGAAGCGCGAGCTCGCCCACGCCGCGAAGGGGGCGAGACGGCCACCGCCCGCCAGCAGCGCCGCAAGATCCGCGAGATACTCGCCGGCGATTCCACCGAGCGCCGTCCGCCGTCCGACATTGTCGAGCACCCGCAGATATTCGAGCGTATCGCCCGTGCCGCCCCACATCGCGTCCCAGGTGTCGGCGAGCAGCGCTACCGCTTCGGGATCGCTGAGCTCCGCCGCTGGAATCGCGCTCGGCCCGGCATGGCGGCAGCGATAGTAGCCGGCCGCGTTTTCGTTGCCGAAAACCCACGAGACCTCGTCCGCCATCTCCACAACTTCCGATGCCGTTCTCAGGAGAACGCGACGTCGTTCCACGCCGCCGCCGGCGAGACCGATCTTCATCGCGACCGGCACTGCGAGCTCCTCGTCGCCCGAGCGCGTCACGCGGATGGCCGGTCCGCTCCAGTCGAACCGGATCGTGGGCACACCGCTTCGTCGGACGAACGGAGCCGCCACGTCCGCCACGTCCTCTCCCGAGGCTTCCCGCAGCGCGCTCCAGAGATCGTCGGAGGTTGCATGCCCCCCCGCGTGGCGGTTGAGGTAGAGCGTCACGCCTCGCGCGAACGTCTCTTCGCCGAGCCACTGCTCGAGCATGCGCAGCACGGCCGCCCCTTTCTGGTAGGCGATCACGTCGTACAGCTCTTGTAGCTGATTCGCGGCCGCCGCGGAGTGCAGCGCTCGGCACGAGGGGAGCGAGTCGACGGCCATTGCCCCGCGGGTTGCCCTTGTGCTCGCCACCTCTGCGGCTGGTCCGTTCTCCGATGAGAGTGCTTTCGCCGCCGCCCACGTGGCGAACCCTTCGGACAACCACAGCTCCTCCCACGACGCCGGCGAGACGAGGCTGCCGAACCACTGGTGCGCGAGCTCGTGCGCGACGAGTGCCGCCACTTCGGTTCGGCGTTCCGGCGTCGCGTCGTCATCGACGAGAACGGCCGACTCGCGGAAGTAGATGACCGACGTCGCTTCCATGCCCGCGGCCTCGTACTCCGGCACGGCGACGAGATCGAGCTTCGGCCAGGGATAGGCGACGCCGAGGATGCGGCTGTGCACGGCGATGAATCGGCTTGCCGCTTCCAGAGCGAATGCTTCACGCCCGTCTCCGAGCCGCGTGAGAAAGCGCAGCGGGACCCCGTCAACATCCGCGTTCATTGCCGAGAGCTCCCCGACGGCGAGCGCGAACAGATGCGTCGGCAGGGGCGGCGACGTGGCAAACGTCAGACGGCGTCGATTGCCGAGCTCCTCCTCGTGCAGGAGCGGAGCATTCGCGATCACGATGTGAGACCGTGGTGCCGCGACGGTCAGATCGAACAGCGTTTTCCAGCGGGGATCGTCGAAGCAGGGGAAGACGCGTCGCGCGTAGACCGGCTGCAGTTGCGTGACGATGCAGTCGCCGCTCATGAACAGCCCTCTGCCGGATTCGTCGAGCTGCCCTCGGTATCGAAGCGCAATCGTCGATCGTGCGGCTTTCAGCGGCGCCGGCGGAATGATCGCCACTGCACCGGGTGTGATCTCGAATGTGGCCGTGGCACCGTCGACCGACGCGCTCTCGATCTGCAGTCCCACCGCATCGAGGACGATCCGCTCGACCTTCTCTTCGATGCCGACTTCGATCGACGTCTCTCCGTGAAACGAGCGCTGTTCCGGATGCGCTTCGAGCGAGAGCGTGTAGTGGAGGGGAGTGATCACGATTCAGACCGAACGAGGGTTCTAGCACACGGCGCCGATTCAGTAACGACCGCGGGAGCCGTACAATCGGCGCGCATGCCCGACCTCATGATCCTGGGGGAGTTTCTCGATGCACCGGCGCGGGAGCGGATCCTGCGCGACCTGCGGACCGCCGCGGGCAGCGCCGCGCCTGTGTACGGTGCAGAGCCGGACGGCGCCGTCGACTCTCGCGTACGGCGCGCTCGGATCGTCGAGGTGTCGATCGAAGTCCGGGAGCTGGTCACGCGGCTGCTCGCATCGGCTGAGGATGCGCTCGCGCGCCGTTTCGGCCTCCCCATTCATACGTTCGAGTCACCGCAGTTCCTGCACTATGTGGCCGGGGACTTTTTCGTCGCCCATCAGGACGGCAATACCGGCATGATTCGCGATGATGCCGAGGGCCGCCGCATCTCGGCGGTCATCTTCCTCAACGCGCCTTCGGGGCCGCAGGAGGGCTCGTACGGCGGCGGTTCGCTCGTCCTGCACGGCTCCTATCCGCATGTGGCCGAACGCGAGATCGTTCCCGCCATGCCCGGCGCGCTGGTCGCTTTCCGGTCCGAGACGACGCACGAGGTGACGCCGGTCACGCACGGCGACCGCTACACGATCGTGACCTGGTATCGGGAGTGACGGCGGGGTGTTCATCGGGACTGCAGCGTGACTACCTTATTTGGAGTCTGCATGCCGGCGACGGGAAAGCCTTCGCGTTCAGCGGCCGCGGTCAGGCGATCGTCGAGACACACGAACGCCAGAGTTGTGGGCCGGCCCTCGGCCGCCGCGACGCCCGCGGCGAGTTGCAGCGCGCCGGCGGCACGAAGTTCGTGGACGCGCAGAAAGCGCATCGCGTGTTCCCGGAGCACCTCAGACGGCTGCACCTCCTGCCACGTCACGGCAAAGCGCTGCAGCCGGCCACGTGCCGCCGCCGCCGAGCGAGGCTGAAGCTTGCCCGCACGCTCGAGGCGCGCGATCGCTGATTCGCATTCCAGCCGTGTCCCCCACCACGCCAGCACACGCGCATCCGCGCGATAGAGCGAGCGCATGCGGCTCGACGCACTCTGGCGAACAACGAGTGGCACAAGCGCCGAGCTATCCCAGAACCTCAACGGCCGCTCCTGCGCTCCTCGAGGACGGCCGCAACGATATCGCCGCCCGCTTTGGGTGCAGGTGGGAGAACGGACAGGATTTCCTCGAGCCGGCTATGGCGCGCACGTCGGATGACACCTGCTCTTTCCAGTCGGGCCAGGCGTCCCTCGTCCGGGCCGGCATCTCCCTCGCTCACCACCGGCTCGAGTCGCGCCACCGGTTGGCTGCGGTCCGTGATCAGGATCGATTCGCCATGTCGCACGCGATCGAGAAGCGCGCTCAGCTGGTTTTTCGTCTCGGAGATCGTGGCTGTCTTCATAAGGCTATTATAGCCTTTTCGCTCGGCCGGCACGGCCGGCTGCGCTGGTTGGCCAAGCCTCCGCCACGCCACCGCCGCCGACTACCACTTCATGCGGCGCCTCTACGAGTCGACGCGCGAAGAGGAGATGAAGCAGTTCCCCTTCGACGAGTTTCAGAAGCGGGAGTTCCTCGATCAGCAGTTCGGCGCGCAATACCAGCACTACCAATTGCACTACCCCACCTGCGAGAAAAACATCATCGAGAAGAACGGCCAGCCCATCGGCCGCCTCTGGATCGATGAGTGGCGCGACCAGATCCGCCTCGTCGACATCGCCCTCATGCCCGAGGGGCGCGGCAGCGGTGTCGGCTCGCGCCTTCTTCACGACGTCCTCGAGCGGGGAGCGAAGGCCGGGAAGGCGGTGACCATTCACGTCGAGGCCTACAACCCTGCGCTCCGCCTCTACGAGCGTCTCGGATTTCAGAAGGTCGACACGAACGGCGTGTACTTTCTGATGAGGTGGACGCCGTCAGATTAGCGTCTCGAGCAGCTCGAGCGCGTGCGCCACGCGAATCCCTTCGGCGCTCTGATAGTCCTTCCGTCCGGTCGCTGAGATCTGCCACGCCGCGGCGCCGGGAAACTTCGCCTTCAGATAGCGCAGTCCCTTGTCGACCGGCGTATCCGCCCACTTGCACTCGACGAGGAGCAGCGGCTTCTTTCGGTCCGTCACCACGAAGTCGACTTCACGGCCGTCGACGTCGCGAAAGTAATGAAGCTCCACGTCCTTTCCACGGGCGTCCTGTTCGAAGTGAACCCATTTGAGGAGATGGGATGCCACGAGGTTCTCGAATCGCGCGGCGTCGTCCGGCACGATCGACCAGTCGAAGTGATAGTGCTTCTGCTCCTTCCTGACGGCGCGGATCCGCGGTGCGCCGAACGGCGCGAGACGGAAGACGGCGTAAAGCCGTTCCAGGGCCGCGATCCATGACGCGACCGCCTTGTGGCTGACCTGCAGGTCTTCACGCAGGGCGTTGATCGAGAGCGGAGATCCGACGAGCTCCGGAAGTCTCATCATCAGGAGCTCGAGGTGGCCGAGGTCCTGGATGCGCTCGAGGGAGACGACGTCCTCCCGGATCAGGCGCGTCCGGTATTCGCGAGACCAGCGCCGGGCCTGCTCTTCGCTTCCACCGAGAAACGGCTCGGGGAACCCGCCCAGACCCAGGAGTTGCTCGAACCCATCGCGATCGCGAATGCGCTGTTCGGCCACGGAGAAGGGATGGAGGTGGAGCAGGTGATACCGTCCCTGAAGCGAGTCGCCCCCGAAGCGATAGAGATCGAGTCTGCCGCTTCCCGTGACGAGGATGTGCTGCCGGGCGGGCCGTCCGTCGTAGATTCCCTTCAGGTAGTTTCTCCACCGCCGATATTTGTGCAGCTCGTCGAAGATCCACAGTTTTCCCGGGGGAAGCTCCTGCCTGAGGATTCGTTCGCGGCCGGCGGCGACGTCCCAGTTGAGGTACGCCTTGCGCGCGCCGGGGATGGTGAAGGCGAGGGTCGTCTTTCCGACCTGGCGCGGCCCCGCGACGAAGACCATCTTGCGGGAAAGGTCGGCCCGGATCTGCGCGAGCAGATAGCGCTTCTCGACGGCCATGGCGCCTGCGAGCGTACGGTGTTTTTAGACCACAGTCAAAAATCACTGCTTGTGTTTTCGACTAATGGCAAAAAACACCGCCTACGTGAACACGGCCTCGTACAGGTAGGCGTTCCCCTCGATGCCCACCGGCACGAGGAACAAGTCCATCGCCGCGGCTGACTCGTGTGTCAGGTGATAGATCTGCTGCTGGAGCAGATACGCCTTCGGTCCGATGAAGAACAGCGAGAACGGATGCCGCGGCAGCCGGGCGGCCTCGCTCTCCATCACCTTTGCCGCGCGGATGAGACGCAGCTCCACTTTCGAGCCGTTCGGGAACTCGACCCAGAACGTCGTCCCCACGTGGGGCTCGAACGATTCGATGGTCAGTTGATCGAGCATCGGCGCGTTGTAGCACAATTGCAGCGGGGCGATCAGCGTCGAGATTCGGAAACTGGATGATCTGGATCACGTTCCGGTCTGACGGGAAAGTCCTGAACTTCATGTAAACGCGCATCGACCCCGCGCGTCCATTGCCTATGAACCGAGCATCACAAGCCCTTGTGACGGCGTTGCTCGCCGCGGCGCCGGCGTTCGCGGATTCCTGGTGTCCGCAGGGAATCGCTCCCGCGGTCGAACGCGATCGCATCATCCGCACCCTTTCCTCGAACGCCGAACTGCTGGCCAAATCGGGGGGGAAGCGACGCTCGGTCGGAGTCCCCTCGGCGCCGCCGCCCCTCGCGGTGGCGAACTTCATCGACGCACCCATCGCGGCGAAGCTGGCGAAAGACAGCATCGCGCCCGCGCCGATCGCGGGCGACGAGGAGTTCCTCCGCCGCGTCCATCTCGATCTGACCGGCACGATTCCCACCGCGGCGCAGGTGCAGGCCTTCCTCGCCGATCCCTCCACGACGAAGCGCGCCGCGAAGATCGACGAGCTCCTCGCGTCCGATGCGTTCGTCGATCGCTGGACGATGTGGTTCGGCGATCTCGTGCAGAACGTGCAGTTCGCGAACAACTCCCGCGAGTATTACATCGGCCGCAACGTCTACTACAACTGGATCCGCGACTCGATCCGGGCCGGCAAGCCGTACGACCAGATGGTCCGCGACGCGTTGGCAGGCGAGGGGATGAGCTTCACCAGCGGCGTGGCGAACTACGTCGTGCGCCAGATGCAGAACAACGGTCCGCGCCAGGACGCGTACGACAATCTCGCCACGCACTCCGCCGAGAAGTTCCTCGGCATCCCGCTGCTCTGCATCTCCTGCCACGGCGGCGTGCAGCACCTCGAAAGCGTGAACTGGTGGCTGCGCAACAAGACCCGCACCGACTTCTGGAAGATGGCCGCGTTCTTCGCGCAGGTGCAGTCGCGGCCGGTCGAGTACTTCGATCCGAACAACAACAACAACCGGATTTTTCAGTTCAACGTGACGGCGAACGCGCTGAGCACCTACCGTCTCAACACGACGGACGGGAACAAGTCGCCGCGCCAGCCGGCGCCGGGAGAGTCCGACGTCGTCACGCCCGCGTTCATCACCACCGGCGAAACGCCGCGCGCGGGCGAGCTGCCACGGATTGCCTACGGCCGCATGCTGACTGCCGACCGCCAGTTCGCGCGCGCGGCCGTGAACTACTTCTGGCGCGAGATGTTCGGTCTCGGCCTCGTCGAGCCGGTCAACGCGTTCGATCTCTCGAAACTCGAAACGCAGCCCACGCATCCGGACCTGCTCGAGGCCATGGCCGGCGAGTTCATCGCGAAGGGCTACAACCTCCGGGCGATGCTGCGCACGATCGCGACCTCGAACACCTATCAACTCTCGTCGCGCTATCCGTACCCGTGGAACGAAGCGTGGGTGCCGTACTTCGCGCGCCGCTATCCGCGCCGTCTGATGGCGGAAGTCGCCTTCGACGCCATCGCGACCGCCACGAACGTCCCCGCGAGCTTTACCGTGCAGGGGATGAACAACGTGCCGAAGGCGATGCAGCTCCCCGATCCGCTGGAAGGACGAAGAGCTCCCGGGACGACGTTCATCAACTACTTCGGCCGCGGCGATCGCGACGACGTGATGCGGACGAACGACAGCTCGATCTCGCAGGCGCTGGCGCTGATGAACGATCAGAACGTGACCACGCGCGTCAAACGCTCCACGCCGAATTCGACGGTGAACAAACTTCTCGCCGCGACCTCCGATCCCGGCACCATCACCGACGAGCTCTATCTCGCCACGCTCTCGCGCAGACCGAGCGCCGCGGAGCGTCAGGCCGCGATCGACTACCTCCGCGCCGGCACGCTCGCCGAGCGGACGGAGGATCTGCAGTACGCGTTGTTGAATAGTCTGGAGTTTTTGTTTCAGTGAGGAAACGTAGCGCCCGGCTTCAGCCGGGCGAGGACGGGCTGAAGCCCGTCCCTACGTCTGATATCGATATGAAATGCACCTGCACCCCCTCCGGCTCCTTCCCGCTGCTCGGTGAAGGCTTCTCGCGCCGCAACTTCCTTCGCGTCGCCGGCACCGGCCTCGTCGCTTCGTACTTCGCCGACGTGCTCGATCCGCGTCTGCTGCAGGCACAAACTGCGAGCAACGTCACGCTGCGCAACACGGCGCGCAGCTGCATCTTCATCTTCACCAACGGCGCGTCGAGCCAGACCGACCTGTGGGATCTGAAGGAAGGCTCGTGGACGCCGAACGACTTCGCGCCGGCGAGTTACGGCGACGTGCGCTGGCCGCAGGGCCTCATGCCGAAGACGGCTGGGCATCTCTCGAAGCTCGCCCTCGTCCGCTGCGGACTGGCGTGGGCGGCGGTGCATCAGCTCGGCCAGACCTGGGCGCAGATCTCTCGCAACCCGACCGGCGCCACCGGCTCGATCGCCCCGCACATCGGCGCGGTGGTCTCGCTCGAGTCGCAGGTGAACCGCACGCCGGCCGATGTGCTCCCCGGTTTCATCGCCCTCAACTCCGGCCAGATTCCGAGCTCGGGATATCTCCCCGCGAAATACGCTCCGTTCGGGTTGACGACCAACGCGACGGGCCTCACGACGCTGAATCATCCCGACGGCACCGCGCGCTTCGATCGCCGTTGGGATCTGCTGCACGCGCTCGACGCCGCGCGCACGAACGGCTCCCTCGGCAAGCCGTCGACGGACATGAACGACTTCTACGATCAGGGACGCGGGCTCATGCGCGCGCCGGGCATCAACACGCTCTTCACGTTCGACGACGCCGATCACGCGCGCTACGGCTCCACGACGTTCGGCGACTCGCTCATCGTCGCGCGCAATCTCGTCGCGGCGAATAAGGGCGCGCGCTTCGTGCAGGCGACGCTCGGCGGGTGGGACCATCACTCCGACATCTACGATCGCAACGCCGCGCAGTCGATCTACGCGCAGTCCGCGCAGCTCGACAACGCCCTCGGCGCGCTGCTCGACGATCTCTCGACCATGCCCGGAGTCACGGGCGGCAAGACTCTTCTCGACGAGACGCTGATCGTCATCCTCGGCGAGTTCGGCCGCACCGTCGGTCCGCTCAACAATCAGGGCGGACGCGATCACTTCCTCCGCAACTCGTACGTCTTCGCCGGCGGCGGCATCAAGGGCGGCCGCGTCATCGGCAAAACCGACGCGGACGGCGATGTGGTGGTCGACTATCAGTGGAGCGCGCAACGCGATGTGCGCCCCGAGGATGTGACGTGCACGCTCTACTCCGCGCTGGGCATCGACTTCACCACCACCCGCACCGACGATCCCCTCGGCCGCGGCTTCGACTACGTCCCGGGCGCCAAGTACGGCGACTACCTGCCGATCGAAGAGCTGTTCTAGCCGGCACGGCCGGCCGCGCTGGATGCCCAGGGCTCCTTCGGGAGCGTCGCTCGTCGGAGCGGTTTCCGCCGTGCAGCGCTGCCAGTCCCCTCTCCCCGCCGCGCGGGGAGAGGGCCAGGGTCAGGGGCCGCCCCTCATCCGGCGCTGCGCGCCACCTTCTCCCCGCGCGCGGGGAGAAGGTACATCTCAGGCGTGTAAACTAGCCTCAAGCCATGCAGGTCATCCTCCAGGGAAGTCTGAAGCACTTCCCGCCCACGGAGCTCCTGTCGTTCCTGATGCCGCGCGGCCAGGCCGGCACGCTCGATCTCGAGACGCCGGGGAAGCGCACGCGCATCGTCTACGACGGTGAGCGGATCACGTGGGCGGAATCGAGCAGGGGAGGCGAGGCGGTCGACGCGATCCTCGACGCGTTCGAATGGACGGCCGGCGCGTTCACGCTGATCGACAGCGCGATCCTCCCCGAGGGGGCGAAGGCGCTTGCGCTCGAGCTGGAGCCGCTGATCGAGGAAGCGAAGCGGCGCGTCGCGGCGGCGACGATGTACCGCAACTCCACGAGCTTCCGCATCGTCGAAAACCTCTCGCTGCAGCAGCAGATCAGCCTCACCGCGGAAGATCTGAAGCTCCTTTTCAAGCTCACGAGCGGACGCGCATTCGGCGAGCTCGTCGACGAGCTCGGCGTCACGCGCAAGGAGCTCACCGAGCGTCTCGCGCATCTCGAGGAGCTCGGACTTCTGATGCGCGAGGAACTGCCGGCGAAAACGGACCCCGGCGCGAAGCCGGTGCGCCGCCGGACGCTCGTCGGCTCGCTCACGCCCGACAGCGCGCCGGACAAGGTCTATCCACTGCTCGAATCGGTGTGCATGATCGGCCGCACGGACACGAATCACATCGAGCTCGCCGACGGCAGCGTCTCCTCGCGCCACGCCCGCATCGTCCGCACGCCGGAAGGATTCGTGATCGAAGACCTGCAGAGCCGCAACGGTACGTTCGTGAACGGCGAAAAAGTCGACGACAGCCGCATGCTCGCCGACGGCGATCTCCTTCGCGTCGGCAAAGTGATCATGACCTTCAACGTCGCGCGCGAAGCGAAGGCGGGGGAGACGACGCAGCCGGAGGTGAGGGTGGTGTGAACGGTTGCCCGGTCGCCCGGTTGCCCGGTTTCCCGGCAAAAACCCGGGGCGGGTGGGACCGGGCAACCGGGTAACCGGGCAACCGGGCAACCATGAAATACGACCTGACGATCGTGGGCTCCGGCCCGGCCGGTCTCGCCACCGCCTCCCACGCGCAGGCCAGCGGCCTCTCCTACATCCTCCTCGAGCGCACCGACCATCTCGCCGACACGATCTTCGCGTATCAGGCGCGCAAGTTCGTCATGTCCGAGCCGGTGATGATTCCCGCGCGCGGCGAGCTGCCGTTCGAGGCGGGATCGCGCGAGTCGATCCTCGACGCGTGGCGCGAACATGCCGGCGCGAAGAACCTGAACATCGCTTTCAACGCCGAGGTGAAGAAACTCGATCGCGTGGGCTCGCGGTTCATCGTGAGAACCGCGGCGGGCGGCGAGTACGACACCGCGAAGGTCGTGCTCGCGATGGGCACGCAGGGGAACCCGCGCAAGCTCGGATGTCCCGGCGAGAACCTCCCGCACGTCCGCTATCGCCTCGTCGATCCCGCCGAACATCAGGATCAGGACCTCCTCGTCGCCGGTGCGGGCGACTCCGCGCTCGAGATCGCGATCGCGCTCTCGGATGAGAACCGCGCCGGCCTCGTCGTGCGCGGTCCCGAGATCACGCGCGCGAACGAGATCCTCACGCGCGAAGTGCTCTCGCGCCAGGCCGCGGGACGACTCACGATCCACTTCAACACGACCGTGAAGGAAGTCTACGAAGGCTACGCCGATCTCAACGTGCGCGGCGAGATCGTGCGCGTGCCCGCGGAGCTCATCTTCCTGAAGCTCGGCGCCGACGCGCCGCGCAAGTTCTTCGAAGCCGTGGGCATCCGCTACAGCGGCGCCGAGACCGACGCGCGGCCGGTGCTCAGTCCCGTGCACGAGTCGAGCGTTCCGGGACTCTTTCTCATCGGCGCCGCGAGCGGCCGCGATCTGATCAAGCTCGGCATGAACCAGGGATGGGAAGTCGTCGAGCATCTCCTGGGCCACGAAGTCGAGCCGGCCGATGAGGCGGTGCTGAAGGAGAGGCTCCCGCACTGGGAGGGCTCCGTGCGCGAGCGCATCGCCGCGCTGCGCAGCCGCGTGCCGCTGCTCGCCGCGGCGGACGAACAGCAGTTGCGCGAGACCTTTCTCGCCACGCGCGTGCGCGAGTTCGCGAGCGGCGAGGAGATCATCCGCCAGAACGACTACACGAACGACTTCCTCATCATCGCCGGCGGACGCGTCGAGCTGTGGAAGAGGCCCGAGCAGTCGCAGACGCAGACGAAAATCGCGGAGCTCACCGCGGGCAACTTCTTCGGCGAGATGAGTCTCATCTCCGGCCGCCGCCGCACCGCGACCGCGCGCGCCGTCGGACCGACGCGCATGATCGAGATCCCGCGCAAGGCGATCCTCAAGCTGCTCGCCTCCGCGCCGCGCGCGAAGGCGCTCGTCGATCAGGCGTTTCTCCTGCGCGCGTTCGGCGGCTATCTCTTTCCCGGCGTGAACGAGGCGCTTCTCGGCGAGCTCGTCGACAAGGCCGTCGTGCAGACGTTCGGGAAGGACGCGGTCGTCTTCAGGCAGGGCGACAAGGCCGAGGCGTTTTATCTGATCCGCAACGGCATGGTGAAAATCTCGAAGAAATCGGGCGACAAGGACGTCGTGCTCTCGTACCTCGTCGCCGGAAACTTCTTCGGCGAGGCGGCGCTCTTCTCCGACGCCGCGCGCACGGCGACAGTCACGACCATTTTCCCGTCAGATCTGATCAAGCTCTCGAAACGCGACTTCGACAACTTCCTCGCCGCGCATCCCGAGCTGCGCGAGGCGCCACTGCGCAAGCTCGAAGAGCGACGCATCGCAGGGCTCGTGGCCGAGGCCACGCCGGGATCGGGGAACATCCTCGGCGATCTGATTCGGGAGGAAGTGGTCATGGGCACGCAGACGCTGCTCATCGACGAGCACCGCTGCATCCGCTGCGGGAACTGCATCGCGGCCTGCGAAGGGGTGCACGACGACGGACAGGCCCGCCTCTCCCTCACCGGCATCAAGCTCTACAACCTCCTCGCGCCGAACTCCTGCTGGCAGTGCGAGAACCCGCTCTGCATGCTCGACTGCCCGCCCGACGCGATCGCCCGCGACCCGCGCGGCGAGGTGTACATCAAGAGCAACTGCATCGGCTGCGGCAACTGCGAGCGCAACTGCCCCTACGGCAACATCTTCATGGTGCACAAAGAACCGTCGTTCTCCCTCTTCGGCTGGATCAGGACTCTGTTCGTGAAGGCGAAGGAGGAGGCGGAACAAACCGTGGCCGTGAAGTGCGATCTATGCCGCGGCATCAGCGGAGGCCCGGCGTGCGTGCGAGGATGCCCGACGGGAGCGGCGATCCGGTTGACGCCGGAGCAGTATCGGGAGACGTTGGAGGAGTTGGTCATCTCTCGGGGCGAGAGATGACCGGAATTGAAAATTGAAAATTGAAAATTGAAAGACGAGAGAGCCGCTACGGCTTTTTCAATTTTCAATTTTCAATTTTCAATTTCTACGATCATGTCCGTCGCACACAGTGGCCGTCTCTGGCGTCCCATCTTCGCGATCCTCGCGATCGCCACGTCCATCCACTACTTCTTCTTCTACGCGAACAAAGAGTTCCCTCACGGCGGCTCGACCACCGGTCTCGCCTACGGCATCGCCGGCACCGCGCTCATTCTTCTGCTGGCCTTTTTCGGCATCCGCAAGCGGTGGTATCGCTCCACGTTCGGGACGCTCGAGCAGTGGCTGCAGTCGCACATCTGGCTGGGCGTGTTCGTCGTGATCCTGCTGTACTTTCACACCGGCGGGCGGTTCAGCGACAAGTGGGCGGTGGCGACGTATGTGCTCGTGGTGATCGTCGTCGCGAGCGGCGCGGTGGGGGCGGTGTTGTACGCGACCGTGCCGCGGATGCTGACCGAGGTCGAGAGCAACCTCACGGTCGAGGACATCTCCGATCAGCTCAACCAACTCGCGCGCTCCATGGCCCGCATCGCGTCGGGGCGCTCCGCGCCGTTCCAGCGCATTCACGATGAGCTCGTGCGCCAGTCGACCCCCGGCGCCATCGCCGGCTGGCGCCTCCTCGTCTCGCGCCTCGGACGCCGGACGAAGCAGGAGACCGACTGGGCGCGCCTGATCGCCCTCGTGCCGAAGGAAGAACAGGAAGAGCTGCGGCAGATGCTCGTCGTCTCGCGCCAGCGCCGCGAGTTGTTGTTGCGGCTGATCTTCCAGCAGCGGTACAAAAACGTCCTCGAGGCCTGGCTCTACATCCACATTCCGTTCACGATCGCGCTGCTCGTGTTCGCCGCGGTGCACATCGCGGCCGTGTTTTATTACGGGAGGATGCCGTGGTGACACAACCAACATGTCATCCCGAGCGTGAGCGAGGGACCCGGGGGACGGGCGGCGCGACCA
>DATLFB010000109.1:0-1408 GCA_035525285.1 Thermoanaerobaculia bacterium | reverse complement strand
GCCCGCGACGGAAGGAGCCCGTAGGGCGACTGGAGTTGCGGGCAATGGCCCGCCGCGCTTGGCCGGATCGCCGACGACAAAGCCGTCCATCCAGCGGCTCTTCTTCTGCGGTCGTTTGGCAGGGACCGGCGTCTTGAGGACCGCCAGGGCGGTCGACCGAGCGGGCGTGCCGTCGGCTTCCAAGCATTCGCGAAGCCCGATCGCGGCCTGTTGCCAACGCAGCCACAACTCCCCGTCCAGCCGTTGCTCGATCCGCACCCCCGCCTTCCTCATCCGTGGTTTGGCCTGCTCCGCCGGCACCTGATACCGTCGCCCGTGCCACGAAATCGTGTAGTCGTTGCCGATCACGCGCCGCTCGACCCGACTCAGAATCGAGGCCAGGACATGGTCCTTGCGCAAAGGCCGGTGGGCGTCGGCCTCCTCGGCGGGCGGACGTCTGAATCGCTCGTTCCACTCCACCGCGAACTGCTGCTGCAGATAACGATTTGCTTCCTCCAGACTGCTCGCCGCGGCCCGCCGCAAGCCCTTCACCAGCCGGTCTTGCATCGTCTGGAAACTGCGCTCGATCCGTCCCTTCGCTTGCGGCGAGTGCGCCGGAATCCTTCCGATCCCCAGCTCGGCCAGCGCCCTTTCGATCTGCGTTGGCGGTGGCGCCGCCTCCAAATGCTTGTTGTGATGCAACGGCCGGTTGAGTTGAAACAGGCTCGCCTTGTCGGTGTAGACCTGGACCGGACGCCCGTGCAACTCCACATACCGCCACAACAACCGCATGTTCTCGGCCGTCGAGTCCGATGCGGCAAAGTGCGCCGTCAGCTCGCTCGTGGCGTCATCGATCATCGCCACCAGATACAACCGCGGGCCGCGCCCTTCCAGCCAGTCGTGGTCGGACGTATCCCATTGCACCAACTCACCCCGGTGGCGCCGCCGCTGCCGCCACACATGCACCTTTTTCAACTTCGCCCGGCGCGGCTTCCACAGTCCTTGACCGCTCATCCACTGCCGCAGCGTCTCGCGATTGACCACGATCTGATGCTCGCTTGCCAGCATCTCGCTCGCCAGCGTCGGCCCATAGTCGTCGTAGCGCTCGCCGATCAGAGCCAGCGCCTGTCGGCGCCGTTTGTCGTCGTGCGCGCGGTTCGACGGCCGGCCGCGCAGCCGATGCGCCAGCCCGCGATCGCCCTCCGCGCGGAGTCGCTTGACCAGCTTGCGGACCCAGCGGGCGCTCAGCTTCAACTGCCGCGCCGCCGCCGCTTGCGTCAGCTTCCCCTCCTTGACTTGCCTCAACACCACCAACCGGTCCCGCTCGATTTTGCTCAATGCCACGATTTCGTTCACCCCTTAGCTTCTCTTGCCGGAAGGGGATCGTTCTACTTTGCTCCATAGGGGATCTTTTCACATTGCGCCGACA
>DATLFB010000124.1:0-7763 GCA_035525285.1 Thermoanaerobaculia bacterium | reverse complement strand
GTGCGGCGACGCCAGTCGCCGCCGTGCTACGCCGGTAGGAAAGCGGCGACTGGCGTCGCCGCACTCCACACCTAACGCGCGTACTCGAGCGGATACTTGATCCCCGGCGGCTCCACCTTCACGTGGCGCGTGAATTTCATCGACGTCGCCGTCACTTCCCACGTGCCGTCGGAGCACATCGACTTCGCCGACGGCGTTTCTCCCGCGCGCAGCTGCAGCACGCGTTCGGTCGCCTCGGCTTCTGCGCGGTAGCGCAGCGTGCGGCGCCACGCTTCGGTCAGATTCGGCAGCGTGAGCTCGGGCATGTACGTCCACAGCCTCGCGCGCACCTTCGCATACTGTGTGCTGTCGACGTCGCACGCGCCGGCGCGCAGCGCCTCCGCGTTGTAGCCGCGCATCACTTCGATTCCGCTCGCACCGCTCCATTTGTGCCAGGGACCCAGCGCGAACATCCTGATGTGCTCGAGCGTCGGGATCTTCGGCACCTCGTAGTGCGCGATCGCCCACCCATCAGCCTGCTGCGCCGCGGCCATCGCGCGGCGGACGTCGAACGTCTGCTGCTCGGCGAACCACGCGGGTGCGGGCAGCGGCAGTTTTCGCGCCGCGGCGTTGCTCATGCGCGTCGACGAAAGCGCGATCAGGATCGACATCAGATCGGAGCGCGACCAAAGCCCGCGGCTGAGCTCCCACGACGCGCGCAGCTCGTTCCACGACGCTGGATCATTGTTGCGCGCCTTCTCGAGCGCGCGCGCGATGAGCATCCGCTGCAGGAACATGTGCCCGAGGAGATTCGGAGTCGGCGCCTCGAATCCGCGCGTGACGTCGGATTCCCAGGCGATGGTCGCGCCGCTCAGCAGATGATCGCGGATCGCATTCAGCGCGGCATCGTTTTTCGCGAAGGACTCCGCGACCGCGGGCGGCAGCGGATCGATCGCATCGGCGCTGCGCTCCAACTGCGCGCGCTGGTAGTCGCCGAGCAGTTCGAGATGTGGAGGGCGGACGTCCCGTCCGCCTTCTTTCCGGCGGACGGGACGTCCGCCCTCCGCACGCTTTGCGGGATCGAGATTGATCCGGGCCGCCGCGGCGAGCTGCACGAGCTTCGTCGCGCCCGCGCTCTGCTTCGTCGGCGGAAAGCGCTTCGGCACTTCGTCCAGCGAGCCGAGGCCGGCGGGCCACGCGCGCGCCGCATAGCGCCGCTCCAGGATTTCCGCGGCACCCCACAGCAACAGCCACGCACCAATGACGGCGAGTACCGCGCCGGCCAGAAGTTTTCTGATCATGCGATTAGTACGTTCGAGCCGTTCGAGCAGTTTCGCTTAGAATCGACCGCCCCGGAGGAGCGACCACATGGCCCACGAGATCGACGCACTGCTGCAGGAGACCCGCGAGTTCCCGCCGTCCGAGGACTTCCGCCGCAACGCGAACGTCAACGATCCCGCGGTCTGGGCGAAGGCGAAAGCCGATCGCGAAGGCTTCTGGGCCGGATGGGCCGAACAGCTCGACTGGCACACCAGGTGGGAGCGCGTCCTCGACTGGAATCCGCCGTATGCAAAGTGGTTCGTCGGTGGAACGCTCAACGCGTCGTACAACTGCATCGACCGCCATCTCGACGCGCGCGGCGACAAGGTCGCGCTGATCTGGGAAGGCGAGCCGGGCGAGATTCGCCGCGTCACGTATCGCGAGCTGCACGCCGAGGTCTCGAGGTTCGCGAACGCGCTGAAGTCCCTCGGCGTTCAAAGCGGCGACCGTGTCGCGATCTACCTGCCGCTCATCGTCGAGGCGGTCGTGGCCATGCTCGCCTGCGCGCGCATCGGCGCCGCACACTCGGTCGTCTTCGGCGGCTTCTCCGCCGACGCGCTCAAGGATCGTATTCAGGACCTCGCGGCGAAGCTCGTCATCACCGCGAGCAGCGGCTTCCGCCGCGGCACGCTCGTTCCGCTGAAGAAGACGACCGACACCGCGGTCGCCGAATGTCCCACGATTCAGCACGTCGTCGTCGTGCGCCGGCGCTCGGAAGACGACGTGCCGATGCAGGACGGACGCGACGTCTGGTACCACGACGTGATCGCGAGCGCCGATGCGGCGTGCGAGCCGGAGTGGGTCGACTCCGAGCACATGCTCTACATGCTCTACACGTCCGGCAGCACGGGAAAACCCAAAGGGATCATCCACGCGACGGGCGGCTATCTCACGCAGTGCCTCGCAACGTGCAAGTGGGTGTTCGATCTGAAGGACGACGACATCTACTGGTGCACCGCCGACATCGGATGGGTGACCGGCCACTCGTACGTCGTATACGGCCCGCTCGCCGCGGGCGCGACCGTGATGATCTACGAGGGCGCGCCCGACTGGCCGAAGAAGGATCGCTTCTGGGACCTCATCGAGCGCCACAAGGTCTCGATCTTCTACACCGCGCCGACCGCCATTCGCGCGTTCATGAAGTGGGGCGAGGAGCTGCCGAAGGCGCACGACATGTCGTCGCTTCGCCTGCTCGGCACGGTCGGTGAGCCGATCAATCCCGAGGCGTGGATCTGGTACAACAAGAACATCGGCGGCGAGCGTTGCCCGATCGTCGACACGTGGTGGCAGACCGAGACCGGCGCGATTCTCATCACGCCGCTTCCGGGCATCGTGCCGACGAAGCCGGGAAGTGCGACGAAGGCATTCCCCGGCATCGACGCGGAGATCCTCGACGAGCGCGGCAATCGCGTCGAAGTCGGCGGCGGCTATCTCGCGATCACATCGCCGTGGCCGGCGATGCTGCGCGGGATCTACGGCGATCCGGAGCGCTTCCAGCAGCAGTACTGGTCGAAGTGGCCGGGCATTTACTTCACCGGCGACGGCGCGAAGCGCGACGAAGACGGCTACTTCTGGCTCCTCGGCCGCGTCGACGATGTGATCAACGTCGCCGGGCATCGCATCGGAACGATGGAAGTCGAGTCGGCGCTCGTCGATCATCATTCGATCGCCGAGGCCGCGGTGGTGGGCATTCATCACGACATCAAAGGCACCGGCATCGCGGCGTTCGTGATCGTGAAGGAAGCGGATCGCGCGCACGCCGCGGAAGATCCGGAAGCGTTCGAGCAGGAGCTGAAGGCGCACGTGGCCAAAAAGATCGGCGCGATCGCGCGGCCGGAGAAGATCCTCTTCACCGCCGACCTGCCGAAGACTCGCTCCGGGAAGATCATGCGGCGGCTGTTGCGTGACATCGCCGAAGGCCGCGCCCTCGGCGACGTGACGACGCTCGCGGATCCGACGGTGGTGGCGACGTTGAAGGAGAAGTATGAGGAGGAGAGCTGACGTGGGTTGCCCGGTCACCCGGTTTCCCGGTTACCCGGTGTGTGGTGTCACGGGTGTCGCCGGGCAACCGGGCGACTGGGCAACCGGGCAACCATGAAAAAAACCGCCCTCATCACCGGCGGCTCCCGCGGCATCGGCCGCGTGACCGCGATGCGCCTGCTGATCGACGGCTGGTCGGTCGCGTTCACGTACAGCCGTTCGAAGGAAGCGGCGCGCGCATTCGAGGTGGAGTCGAAGGGCAGCGCGGTGGCGTTCGAGGCCGATGTGCGCGATGACGATGCGTCGCGGCGTGTGGCCGAGGAAGTGCTGGCGAAGTTCGGATCGATCGAGGCGCTCGTGAACAACGCCGGCGTGCGGCGCGACGCGCTGATGGCGAACATGACTGCCGAGCAGTGGAACGAAGTGCTCGACACCAACCTGCGCGGCGCGTGGTCGATGACGAAGGCGGTGCTGCCGGCGATGATGCAGCAGCGCCGCGGCGCGATCGTGAACGTGGCCTCGCTCTCCGGCATGCACGGCGTCGTGGGACAGACGAACTACTCCGCCGCGAAAGGCGCGCTCATCGCGATGACGCGCTCGCTCGCGCGCGAGATCGCGCGCAGCGGCATCCGCGCGAACTGCGTCGCGCCGGGGCTCGTCGACACCGACATGATTGCGGACCTCGATCCCGAGGCGAAACGGGAGATGATCCGGCAGATCCCGATGCGGCGGCTCGTGCGCGCGGACGAAGTCGCGGCCGCGATCGCGTTCCTCCTGTCCGATGACGCGAGCGGAATTACGGGCCAGGTGATCGCGATTGACGGTGGCGCCTCGGCGTAGACGAATGAAGGCAGAAGGCAGAAGGCAGAAGGCAGAAGGCAGAAGTGAGGCTGCAGCCGGGCGCGGTTTGCGGATTCTCACTTCTGCCTTCTGCCTTCTGCCTTCTGCCTTCATCTCCCTCTCGTGATGATCACGATGCCTTACTTCTCCGTCGTCATCCCCACGCACAACCGCCTGTCCATGCTCCTTCGCGTCCTCGACGCGCTGGAGCACCAGGCCGATGCGCCCTCGTTCGAAGTGATCGTGATCAACGACGGCTCGACCGACGACACCGATCGCGTGCTCGCGCAGCGCCGCGAGATCACGTTCCGCACGCAGCCAAACAGCGGACCGGGCCGCGCGCGGAATCACGGCGTGACGCTCGCCAGAGGCAGGTTCGTCGTCTTCATCGGCGACGACACGGTTCCCGAGCCACGCTTCCTCGCCGAGCACGCGCGCGTGCACGCCGCCTCGAACGACGACGCGCTCGCCGCCTGCCTCGGATACACCGGCTGGCCGCACGGCGAGCGCGTCACCGCGTTCATGGACTACATCAACGACTACGGCCTGCAGTTCGGCTACAAGCTGATCGAAGACGGCAAGGTCGCGCCGTTCAACTTCTTCTACACGTCGAACATCTCCATCGATCGCGAGCTGCTCGCGGCGCATCCGTTCGATACGACGTTTCCGTCAGCGGCGTGGGAAGACATCGAGCTCGCCTACCGCCTCGACGCGCGCGGGCTGAAGATCCACTACAACGCGAAGGCCGTCACGCGCCACTACCATCCGATGAACGTCGACTCGTTCGCGCGCCGGCAGTACACGGTCGGCAAGTCGGGCGCGATCTTCTACCGCAAGCATCCCGAGCTCGGACACTTCCTCGGCGTGCATGAGATCGAGACGCGGCCCGCGCCGTCCGCGCAGCAGCTCGAGCGATTGCGGCGGAAAGCCCGCCTCGGGGAGCGGTTTCGTTTGTTCGCGCGGCCGGCGGTGTTCGAGACGCTGATGAGGGAGCATTATCTGAGGGGGTTGCGCGATGGGCTTGCCGCCGTGTCATCCTGAGGCGCGCAGACGCCGAAGGACCTGGGCGGCGGTGACGCGAGGATCGCGCCGCCCGCCCACTCAGGTCCCTCGCTCTCGCTCGGGATGACAAGCCGCATGTTCATCACGTTCGAAGGCATCGAAGGCTCCGGCAAGACGACGCAGCAGCAGCGCGTCGCGGAGCATCTGCGCGCGCGCGGGCGGACGGTCATCATCACGAAAGAGCCGGGGGGCACGCCGCTTGCGGACCGGATCCGCGCGATCCTGCTCGACAGCGCGAACGTGATCGATCCGATCGCCGAGGTGTTTCTGTTCGCGGCGTCGCGCCGGCAGCACACGACCGAAGTCATCCAGCCCGCGCTCGCGCGCGGCGAGGTCGTGCTGTGCGACCGCTACGCCGACTCGACGCTCGCGTATCAGGGCTTCGGACGCGTCATCGATCTCGATCGCCTGCGCATGCTGAACCACTGGGCGACGAATGCGCTCGTGCCGCATCTCACGCTGCTCTTCGACCTGCCGGAGGAAGTGGGACTGCGGCGCGCCAACGCGCGCAACGCGGTCGCGGTGCAGGACGAGGGGCGTTTCGAGGCGGAGGACCTGCGGTTCCACCGCCGCGTGCGCGAGGGCTATCTCGCCATGGCGGTCGCGGAGCCGAAGCGGTACGTGGCGATCGACGGAGACGGCAGCGTCGACGAAGTCTTCGCGCGCACGCTCGCCGAGCTCGTGCGGCGCGCGCCGGAGGTGTTCGCGTGACGACCGTCTCGTCGCTCGTCCTCGACACCGCGCGGCGCGGCGAGCTGCATCACGCGATCATTCTCTGGGGACCGTCGGCCGCGCTTCTGCGCGATCTCGCCTCGCGCATCGCGAAGACGATCAACTGCACGAACGGGTCAACGGGAGACGACTGCATGTCCTGCGACCGTATCGAGCGGCGCATTCATCCCGACGTGCACTTCATCGAAGTCGGCGGCGAGCGGAAGCTGATCTCGGTCGAGCAGGTCCGCGAGATCCTCGCAGGCGCCGTGATGCGTCCGTTCGAAGGACGCGGGAAGGTGTTCATCATCGATCCGGCCGACGCGCTCAGCGTGAGCGGATCGAACTCGCTGCTCAAGACGCTCGAGGAGCCGGCGAGCGACACGACGTTCATCCTCCTCACCCGCTCGCCCGATCTGCTTCTGCCGACGATCAAATCGCGCGCGCAGCAGATCTACGTCGGTGCGGCACGCGCGACTCGCATCCAACAGCGTGCGCTGCTCGACGACGGCGACAAGCTCGCGTCCGACATCACCGATCTGCTGCATCGCTTCGCCACGCGCGGCGAAAGCGCGGCACTCCTCGCGCTCGCGGCGCTCGTCTCCAATCACGACGACGTGAAGGACGCAATCGCCCTCCTCGGCGCGATCCTCTGTGACGCCGCCACGCTCGATTCGAAAGAGCTCGCCGAGATCCGCGAGCGCATCCCGCGCGAGAAGCTGCTCGCCGCCGCGGACAACGCGATGGCCGCGATCCGCTGGCTCACCGTAAACGCGGATCCGAGGATGCTCGCGGAGACCGTGGTGGCGGCGCTGGTGTAGCCGGCACGGCCGACAGCATGGTGTAGTGGAGGACAGGCAATCCTGCCTGTCCGGCCTCCAAGGACAGGCAGGATTGCCTGTCCTCCACTGTTTTCTGCCGCGCGGTCTCCTGGGGCAAAAAAAGCGACCCCGCCTTTCGGCGGGGTCGGGGGAACTCTACTGGATGGGACGAAGCCTGGGTCGCTTGGGTGGCGTGCTATTCGGGTCGGTAAGGTTCAAGGAAGAGCTCAACAGGCGGAAAAGCAAGTGGCAGGCTGGTACAACAGAAAGCGGCTTGCGCCTGCCCATCCAGTAACTCGGTTCTCATCGTTGGGGCGGATGATAACACGACCTTGTGAAAACTTTCCCAATGTAACTGCACTGTGACAACTCTATGATCGGCTGAGGGATACGCCATGAATGGTGGTTCAGAGGGAGGCTAAAGCAAAACGACCGTTCGGTCCACACGTTATCGGAAACGAGGGTCCACCAAACTCGGAACCGGGGGGTGGGAACGGGTCAGGGAGACGTGTCCGGCGAGGGTTTCGGCCGGGGCGCCGTTGACGAGAATGCGGACGCGGCGCGAATCCGCGAAGTTGGTGATCACGGTCTGCACCAGCGAGTAGACGGCCATCAGTTCCTGATGACTTCCGGTCCCCCATCCCTGCGTCAGGGTGGATCCACCGAGATCCACGATCACCGTTCCGCCGGGAAGCAGGTACGCGCCGCGGACGACGGTGTCCGCCGGAAAGAGCCGCAGGCCGCCGGCCGGCGTCGCCGGACCCTTCATCAACTCGCGCACGACGACCGGAATCGCGGCCGCGGGACTCTCGGGCAACGCGATGCTGCGCGTCTCGCCGATCAACAGCATCTGCGGCGACTCGTAGTAGAGCCGCACCTCCCGCATGGCGACGCGATTCGCGGCGTTGATGTTCGCCGCGGTCTTGTCCTGCTTCTTACACGCGACGAACAGTGCAAGTGCGATGACCGCGAGCAGCGGTATGGAGTGCGGCGACCCCAGTCGCCCCTTTCCGACATCGTCAGCCGCGACGGGCGGCGCCGCACGACACA
>DATLFB010000103.1:0-11985 GCA_035525285.1 Thermoanaerobaculia bacterium | reverse complement strand
ATCAGTCCCCTCTCCCCGCCGCGCGGGGGGCGCGCCGGGCGGGGTGGTCCCCCGCGGGCGCAAAGCACCCCGCCCCCCCCCCCCGGCGGGCGGGGGGGGGTTTTGGGGGGGGGCACGTCCCCTCATCCGGCCCTTCCCCCTCGCTACGCTCGGGGTCAGGGCCACCTTCTCCCCGCAAGCGGGGAGAAGGGACCGGGGGTGATAGACTCCTCGCAGCCTCGGGGTGGCCTCACGGCCTGAGATCAAACCCGCGGAACCTGATCCGGTTGACACCGGCGTAGGGAAGGCGAGATGCACACACTTCTTTTTCTTCTTCTCTCCACAGTCACAGTCACACAACCTGCCTACAACGAGTCCATCGTCGTCTCCGCCATCCGCGCGGACGAACAGACGCCGGTCACGAAGACCGACATCGCGCGCGACGAGATCGAGCGGCGCTATCACGGGCAGGACGTCCCGCTGCTGCTGCGCGACGCGCCGTCGATCAGCGCCTACGCGGAGTCGGGCGTGGGCGGCGCCGGCTACTCGTACATCTCGCTGCGCGGCATCGGCGCGACGCGCATCAACTTCACCCTCGATGGCGTCCCGCTCGCGGATTCCGAGGACATGGGGACGTATTTTGCGGACTTCCCGGATCTCGCGCGCTCGCTGGAGAGCATTCAGATTCAGCGCGGCGTCGGCACGTCGACGGTCGGAACGCCGTCGTTCGGCGGCTCGGTGAACATGGAGAGCATCGACATCGCGAGTGACTCGAAGATCGACGCCACGCTCGGCCTCGGCTCGTTCGGCAACCGCCAGGCGAGTGCCGGCTATCACTCCGGCACGCTCCCCGGCGGCTTCGCGTTCTACACGCGTCTTTCGTATCTCGAAAGCGACGGCTTCCGCGACAACTCCGCGATGCGCCAGCGCAACCTTTTCTTCAGCGGCGTCAAGGACCTCGGCGATGCGCGGCTCAAGCTCACCGGCTTCTCGGGACACGAAGACCAGCAGCTTTCGTTCTTCGCCACCGACGCCGAAACGCTGGAGAACGATCTGCGCGCGAATCCGCTGCGTCCGGAGGAGAAGGACAGCTTCGGATACGACCTCGCGCAACTGCAGTACATCCGCGCGCTCGATGCGAGCTCCGATCTCACCGCGTCGGTCTACTACCAGCGCGGCTACGGCTGGTACCGCCTTTACGACTTCGGCACCGACGTTCTGCGCCAGTACGGCCTCGACGGCATGCTCCTCGGCACGATGCTCACCTACTCGCATCACGCCGGCGCCTTCACGACGAACTATGGCGTACACATGAATCGCTTTCAGCGCGATCACACGCGCGACGATCTCGCCGCGAAGACGCGCGACTACGCGAACTACGGCGTGAAGGGGGAAGCGAACGCGTTCGCGAAGGTGAGCTGGGAAAGCGAGCGCTGGACGCTCTACGGCGACGCGCAGGTCCGTCACACGACCTTCGACTATCACGGCGACGTCGACATCGACTCGACCTCGTGGACCTTCTTCAACCCGAAGATCGGCGCGCGCTATGCACTCTCGCCGCGCGCGAGCGTGTACGCGTCCGCGGGCATGTCGACGCGCGAGCCGGCGCGCAATGACTTCTTCCACGGCGAGGACAATCCGAGCATCGCGTACGACCTCCGCGCCGTCCGTCCGGAGCGCGTGTACGACTTCGAGGCGGGATGGAGCCAGCGCGCGGGGAGCGTCGACGTCGCCGCGAACGTCTACGCAATGGAGTTCCGCCATGAGATCGCCGCGAGCGGCGAGCTGTCGGAGATCGGACTCCCGCTCCGCCGCAACGTCGATCGCAGCTACCGCCGCGGCATCGAGCTCGAGCTCGACTGGCACGCGACGCCGTTGCTGCGGCTGAAAACGAGCGCGAACGTCAGCCGCAATCGCATCAGTGCGTGGACGCAGTTCTTCGACGTCTACGACGCGGACTTCAACTGGATCGGTGCGAACGCGCAGACGTTCCGCAACGTCGAGCCGCTGCTCACGCCGAATGTGCTCGTGACCCAGTCCGTCGAGTACGCACCAGCCTCACGGCTCTCCCTCGGCGCCACCGCCCGCTACGCCGGCCGCTCGTATCTGGACAACACGAACAACCGCGACTTCGCCGCGCCGTCCTACTTCGTCCTCGATGTGACCGCGTCGTACGCGATCACCAGCGCAGCGCGCGTCACGCTGCAGGTCAACAACGCCCTGAACAACGACCGCGTCCATCCGAGCGGCTACAGCTACCTCTACGAATTCGACGGCGCGCGCACGGGCACGGCGTATTTCTATCCGCAGGCGACGCGGAATGCGGTGGTGCTGGTGGAGTTGGACTTCTAGGGTCGCCCGGTTTCCCGGTTACCCGGTTTCCCGGCGCATGCAAACCGGGCAACCGGGCAACCGGGCAACCGGGCAACGGGTAACCGATGATCGAGCTCCCCGCCTTCCTCATCACCATCGCCAGCATCTGGCTCGCGACGCGCCAGAACATCTGGTATTACCCGACCGGCATCGTCAGCGTGCTGCTGTACGCGTGGATCTTCTTCGGCGCGCGCCTCTACGCCGAGACCGCGCTGCAGTTCGTCTGGCTCGTGCTGATGATTTACGGCTGGTACGAATGGCTGCACGGCGGCGCGGACCGCCGCGAGCTGCCCGTCTCGCGCACCCCTCGATGGGGATGGATCACCGCGATTGTGAGCGGTGCGGTGATGACTGCGGTGATCGTCTGGATCCAGCGCACCTTCACCGACAATCCCGCGCCGGTGGTCGACTCCTCGATCGCCGCATGGAGCATCGTCGCGCAGTGGATGACCGCGCGAAAGTGGCTCGAGAACTGGCTGCTCTGGATCGCCGTGAACGTCATCGCCGTGCCGCTCTACGTCACGCGCGAGCTTTGGCTCACCGCGCTGCTCTACGCGATTCTCTTCGTGCTCGGCATCCAGGGATATCGCCGCTGGCGCGGTACACTCGTGCGCTGAGTGAGCGTCCTCGAGATCGTTTCGACACTCTTCGTCCTGCTGAACGTCGCGTTGACGGCGCGCGAGAACATCTGGTGCTTTCCCACCGGCATCATCGGCGTGACGCTCTTCGCCATCGTCTGCTTCCAGGCGCGTCTCTACTCCAGCGCCGGCCTGCAAATGGTCTTTCTCGCGCTGCTGATCTACGGCTGGTACGCGTGGCTGCGCGGCGGCGAGCAGCACACCGCGCTGCGCGTGCATCGCACGAAGCCGTGGATGTGGCCCGTGATCGTCATTGTCGGAGTGCTGGCGACCGCGGCGATCGGCTGGACCGCGCAGAAGTACGAAGCCGCGCTGCCGTACTGGGACGCCGCGATCGCCGGCTTCAGCGTCGTGGCGCAGTGGATGATGGCGCGCAAGCTCTACGAGCACTGGTTCCTCTGGATGGCCGTCGACGTGATCGCGGTCTTCACCTACTGGACGCGCGGCCTGCACCTCTTCGCCGCGCTCTACGTCGTGCTCTTCGCGCTGTGCTGCTGGGGAACGTTCGAATGGCGCCGCTCGCTCGCCGCCGAATCTGCCTGACCGGCCCCGAGTCCACGGGCAAGACCGAGCTCGCGATGCGCCTCGCCCGCGACCTCGGCGCGCCGTGGGTCCCTGAGTTCGCTCGCGAGTACGCCGAGCGCTGCGGCAACCAGCTCACCGCCGCCGATTGCGACCCGATCGCCCGAGGCCAGCTCGCGAACGAAGAACGCGCGGGGGACGCCCCCCTCGTCATCCTCGACACCGACCTGATCTCGACCGTCGTCTACGCCCGCCACTACTACGGCACCTGCCCGCCATGGATCGAAGCCGAAGCGCAAAAACGCCGCGCCGATCTCTACCTCCTCCTCGACACCGACGTCGACTGGCAACCCGACGTTGCTCGCGACAGGGGAGGCGAAGACCGCGAAGACCGCGAAGACCTCTTCGACGCCTTCCGCGCCGCCCTCGACGAGTTCGAGACGAAGTGGGAGATCGTGAGCGGAAATTGGGACGAACGCTATCGCGCCGCGCTCGCCGCCATCGTGTCATCCTGAGCGGCCATCGTGTCATCGTGAGCCGCCCTCGTGTCATCCTGAGCCGCCCTCGTGTCATCGTGAGCCGCCCTCGTGTCATCGTGAGCCGCCCTCGTGTCATCGTGAGCCGCCCTCGTGTCATCCTGAGCCGCCATCGTGTCATCCTGAGCCGCCCTCGTGTCATCGTGAGCCGCCCTCGTGTCATCCTGAGCCGCGTAGACGGCGAAGGATCTTCCCTCGTGACGCGAGCAATCAATCTGAAACTCGCGCGCATCAAAGTGATACCCGCCGCGATCAATTCAAATCCTCCGTGTCTTCCTCGCACCACGCGCCGGCATCAAATTGATACCGCCGTCGATCGACGAGAACTGCGCGTGGTATCAAATTGAATCCACTGCCGGTTAACGAGAACACTCACGAGGATCAAATTGATGACACCACCGATCAAAACGGAAGCTGCCTGTCATCAATTTAGTTCAGCCTTCAATCACTTCATTACAGCAATCAATTAAATCGATTGTCGTGTCCTTTGAAGGCGACACAGAAATTGTAACAGCCGTTCCCTTGACAATCGGCTCGGGCAGGTGCAACCTTTTCACAACGCAGAGGCGACGCTTGTGTAATGGCGTCCGAATCCCGAGCGTCGCGGCAGGCGGGAAGTACATGGCCGTCGCGGGCGAGCGTAGCGCGGAAGCTTGAGTAGCGGCCACCGCGTCCCACGTGGAGTCGAGCGTAGTGGAGCTCCTCCAGCCGGTTTCCCCAGGAGTCAGGTATCGGCGTTAGCGCTCGTCGATGCCGTCAGTGGCTCCCGAGACCGTGCGGCTCGGGGTTTGACAACCGGAATCGGCGGCGTGTAGCCGGCGAATCCACCGAACGTCCAATCGACGCTCTGTCGTTTCTCGTCCGGCTTACGCAGGAGGAGTCCGTTTGGAAAGGAGCGGACTCCCCGGATCGAGGGAGAAGAAAATGACCATCAATACGAATGTCCCCAAACCCGCGGCTGTGACGGCGGACGGCCAGGAGCCGTTGACGCCCGAACAGATCGTGGAACAACTCCGCATGCTGCGCGAGCACGTGCCGGACTTCGGGCCGCTCAGCGTCCCGGATGCCGCATCGCTGCGCAGGACCGCGCACGTCGACGCCGACTTCACGCAGGAGGCGATCAACACCCTCGGCGCGTCTCCGTCCGTCGCCGGCGCGCTTCGCGTGAAGGCCGAGGCGGTCGCCGCCGAGCGTGATGCCGTGAGCCGCTGGAGCGCCGTGGAGGCCGAGCTGCGCGCGATGCTGCAAGGCGTCGCCGCCGCGAACCTCTCACGGCGCCATCGCGTCGGCCTGACGACGTTGCAGACGTACAGCATCGCCCGTCAGCTCATGCGCAGTCGCGATAACGCCGACCTGATGCCGCACGTCGCCGCGATGCGCCGTGTGAACAAGTTCGGCCGCCGTCGCCGCAACGCCCCGCAGCCGGTCGCACCGGCTCCGCCGGCGCCGCCTCTCGTCGTACCGCAGTCGTCGTAGTAGTCATATCCCGCGACCGGGCGTGCTGCAGCACGCCCGGTCCATGAAAAGGAAACGAGATGGAAAAAGAGCTGGTCGTCGAATCGATTCTCCAGAGGCTCACAGAGCTCAACCGGTCGATTCCCCGCAGAAAGTCACCGGCCTCGCGCCGCGAGCACGTCGAAACCTCGCGCATGACCGCCGGGACCATGGACGAATTCGAAGCCGAAGCCATCGCCGACGCCCTCGAAGGCATGGTCACCGACCTGGAAGCCGTCCTCGACGAAGCCGCCGCCAAAGTCTACGAACAATGCCTCGACGTCTACTACACCGCCGAGGAGATGGCTCGCACGCCGGAGCACGCGCCCCTCGCAGCGCATGTCGAGCGCATGCGAGCGGCGTACGAGCAGTCGTACGGACGTGCGGTTCCGACGCGGGAGGAGACGGAGGCGAGGCGGAAGGCGTCGCCATCGACGATTGCGTAGGACGGTCCGGCCGTCACGACCTTGCCCGGCTGCTCGCTGCCATCCGCGCCGCCTCAGGCATGCCGGCACATGGCTGGAGCGGCGTACTGCAATGAGCGCCACACCGCCGAGAACGGCCGCGACTCGCCAGGATGACGCGCGTTTCGACCGTGAGTGCCACTGCATGGCTGAAGTGTAAGCTCGCTTCGGATTCAAGTGCCAGGATGGCGAGCGCCGGTTGAGCGTGCGGGTGCCGTCGCTGCTGCATATCGCCTTATCCGACATCGCCGGTCGGATAACACCCGGGAGACCGAGAGGAGGGATGCGCTACACGACAGATTGTTCTTGCATATCCCGAGATGAGGTGCATCCAGCCCGCCGCCTAAATTCACCTTAGCAAGTAGTTAGGCGGACAACGACGCGTCCATGCATCGGCCGTTCTGTACGTCGCCGCACCGCGATCGGCGTGCACGCGTTTCTCGTGTCATCTCGTGACTACTCGTAGTTGACGCGGCGCGTGATACAGTGTGTCGCCGTGCAATATCTCACCGCTTACATCAAGGATTTGGCAGATTTGCGAGACGCCGTCTTGATGCTAGTTTCAGCCGTGTATGTTGTTGGGCTAGTAACCTGGGCAATGTATACACACATGAATCGTATGGGCTCTGTTCGGGCTTTGGACGCGCAGTACTTCGTCATCGGAGCTCCGCTAAGCATTGTGATCGGCGTTTCTGTTGTCATTCTAGTCTATCTGCACGGCTGGCTGAAGGTCTGGAACGACTACCTTCGCCGATTCACCGGCGGCAAGTTGTTTTCCTGGCTCGACGTGTTATCGCTGGCAGTATTGGCCGTAGCGTGGATTGTTCTCAGGCGAACAAAGCGAGTACAGGTCGCTCTGACAGCCGCATTCCTCATGTGTACGGTTGCCGTTCTTTCCCCGTCTCGCTCTTCTGCGGCGTTAGTTATTTCGACCGTGATGGGGACGCTATTCGTCGGCGCCGGAACCGTAGCGATTGTTGCCACTTACGTACGGTGGGCTTTTCCACGTATCCCTCACGCGTTGGGAGGCGGCCAGCCTCGCCGTGCCCACCTCGACCTTAAGGTGCATGACCTTTCGAAAGAATTAGTAGTCAGGCTAATAAACCAGACACCACCCGTCGAAACGGCCGTTGGGATTATCCGGTCTGCGGAAGTGGAGATTATTGCTCTTAACGATAATTCGGCTGTTGTTCGCGCGCGCCTGGACGACGGCACATTACAGTTGGTTGAACTGAGGCGCGACTCTATCATTGCTATTACTTGGAAATAGACTGGCGCCGCTTTGTGAGATGGACAAATCCTAGCGTGCAAACGCCGCCTAACTTTGGTGTGAAGCTGGCACGGCCCGGCTTCGGCCCGGCAGCCGAGCTGCCTGCTTTATCGCCAGCGTGACGGCGTCACGGCGGTTGCAGGTCGCCAGTCGTGGCTGCGCAACTCCTCGGCGGCAACCGCCGCGCCGCTTTGGCTTCGGCACGCGGGACGGGCCGTGCAGCTTACACCAAGGACGTTAGGCGGACAAACTTCAGTCCCCGTGGCCGCACGTTTCCGCTGCCCGCGCTCTCCCATCTCCGCCCGCCGTTAGACCGTAGCGCTGTCAGGTGGGGACGCTGGTGGCGCCAAGTCCCGCCGAAGAGTACTCTTTCTCATTGCGAAAGTACTATGGCGAGACTCGAGCGCGACTTCTTCATTTTCGTCAGCTATCGTCGTGCCGACAGCGGGGCGGCTGTCCGGGCGGTCTCAGCAACACTCCGACAGGCATTCGGCGCGGCGAGCGTGTTCGTCGACACGGAAACGATCAAGGCTGGTGAGCAATGGCCGGAACGAGTTACGAAGGCGCTCCGTAAAGCTACAGTCGCTATCATTACGATGGGCCCCACGTGGCTGCGCGATGCCGACGATTACGGCCGAAGGCGCCTCGATTTACCCGGTGATTGGGTGAGGCAAGAGATCGAGGCGTTGCTTGACCGAAACATACCACTTATCCCTCTGACCGTTGGCCGAGCAAAGCTTCCGACTGCACCCGCTCTCCCGGAGAGCATCACAAGGATCGTTGAGCATCAAGCCTACGAGGTTCGTGACGAGTACTGGGAGCAGGACCTGCTCGGCCTAATGCTACGACTGGAAGCACTCGGATGCCGGCGCGTTGCCGCAGACGTTCACTATCCAAAGCCGCACGTTTGGCCGAAAGAACTGACGCAGAAAGAACTGAAGGCAGCCCTCCGCGAACTTCCACAGTGGCGAGTTCAGACCTCGACGATCGCTGGCCGGGAGCCAAATACGCAAACTGAGTTAGTCCGAACGTTTCAGTTCCCTACGTTCGAGAAGGTCGTGGACTTCATGGGTAAGGCGGCGCCGTATATCAGCAATATGAATCATCATCCGCGATGGGAAAATATTTACTGCTCGCTGACGGTGTGTTTGACGACGTGGGACATCGGGTTTCGCCCTTCGCGATTCGATGTCGAGCTCGCGGGATACCTCGACCGGTTGTATCGCAACTACGAAAAGCAGCCGGCCAGAAGAAAGCGAGACTAAAAGCGGGCTGCAACCGAGCTTCGCGAACCGCCGCCTAACTTTGGTGTGAAGCTGTCACGGCCCGGCTTCGGCCCGCCGGCCGAGCCGGCTGCTTCATCGCCGGCGTGACGGCGTCACGGCGGTTGGTGCGCCAGGCAAAGCTTGGCGAAGGGGGATCGAAGTGATGTGAAGTGACATTACAGAGAGAAACCTTCGAAAGCAGCCCAGCAGGTTCAAGTCCTGCCCCGCCAAGGTTGGCCGCCAGCGGGAAGCGAGTCTTGCGTGGTGTGATCGGAGTAATCCGAGCCGCGAAGCGTAGACAGCGAGCGAACAGGCCGTGTGATTGAGCCTCGAAAGGTGACCGATCGCGGAGCCGACGTTGTCAACTGAACGGAAGGCAACACTGAGTGCGTCGTAGTGGCCGGATGCATTTGGTCCGCCGGGGTCGAAGAGCAGAGCATGTTCGCGAAGGGGCTGCCCAGGAACCTGGGAGATCCTGCATTGTCTCCACGAGCGCGGACGAAGGAAGAGGATTGAGGCACCGGCGCAGTTCCGATAAGGAGCCGGCAAACGGCAACTCCCCGCTTCCTCACGAGCCGCAGCAGTGCGTGGTATCGCCAGACGAACGAGCAGTGAGTCGGGCGAAAGGGACGGCAGGAAGTCGGAACGCCTTGATGGTACCGAAGAAGCCGGAGAAGTGATCCCGCGCGATCCGGTGGAGGGAAGCGAGGCGTCGGATCAAGGAACTGCTGATGGGAAACACGAACAGGACTTCGAGCTTGATCTCCGTGTCAACGAGACTTCAGCAGATAGCGAAACTGGCGAGACATATGCCGCAGGCGGCACTGAGTACGCTATCCCACCACATCGACCTCGAGTTTTTACGTGAGGCGTATCGACGAACCCGTAAGGATGGGGCCACAGGCGTCGACGAGATGACCGCGAAGGAGTATGCGAGCAAGCTCGATGAGCATCTGATCTCGCTGCTGGAGCGGTTCAAATCAGGGACGTACTGGGCTCCGCCCGTGCGACGCGTTCACATCCCGAAAGGAGATGGAACGACGACTCGGCCCATTGGCATCCCGACGTTCGAAGACAAAGTGCTTCAGCGAGCGGTGACGATGGTGATGGAGGCCGTCTATGAGCAGGACTTTCTGGACTGTTCGTGGGGCTTTCGTCCGGGACGGAGCGCACATGGGGCACTCGAGACGCTGCGCGAGGGCCTGAGGAAGATGCAAGGGGGATGGGTGCTCGACGTGGACATCAAGTCGTTCTTCGACACGATCGACCACGGGCAGCTTCGGAGTTTTCTCGATCAGAGGGTGCGCGACGGAGTATTGCGTCGCATGATCGACAAGTGGCTCAAGGCGGGAGTTCTCGAAGAGGGAGCGGTGCACTACCCCGACGGCGGAACGCCGCAGGGAGGAGTGATCTCGCCCCTTCTGGCGAACATCTATCTGCACCACGCTCTCGACACGTGGTTCCACGACATGGCGAAGCCGAAGCTTCGAGGAGAAGCGTTTCTGGTCCGCTATGCCGACGACTTCGTGATCGTGTGCGCGATGAAGAGCGACGCGGATAAGCTAATGGCTGTTCTGCCAAAGCGGTTCGGCAGATACAGTCTGACGTTACATCCCGAGAAGACTCGTCTGGTGCGCTTTACGAAACCGGCCTCCACGTCGAGCCATAAGGGCGGCGATGGAGGATCGGGGACGTTCGATCTGCTCGGGTTCACTCATTACTGGCGGCGAAGCCATCGCGGTCGGGCATGGGTGATCGGGCAAAAGACGGCGAAAAGCCGATTGACACGAGCGATCCGAAAGGTGGCGGAGTGGTTCCGGGGAAACCGGCACCGCAAGGTCGCCGATCAGCATCGGGATCTCGTTCCGAAGCTGCGCGGTCACTACCAGTACTACGGGATCACCGGGAATGGTCGTGCGCTGCACAGCTTCTACGAAGCGGTGCGTCGAGAGTGGCAACGGTGGCTGAACCGTCGATCGCAACGCAACAACATGACATGGGAACGGTTCGAGCAGATGCTGCGACGGTATGTGCTGCCTCGGCCGAGAATCGTTCACGCGTACGCCGCGCAGCGAAGCCTTGATCTGAGGAGCCGGATGCGATAATCCCGCATGTCCGGATCTGCAGGGGGGCCGGGGCGAGCAATCGCCTCGGTCTACCCGACCAGTTCGCCACTCGGTTCTTCGAACGTCATTGGCGGCAACCGCCGCGCCGCTTCGGCCTCGGCACGCGGGCCCTGGCCGTGCAGCTTACACCAAGGACGTTAGCCAGACGAAAAGGCACCCGAACGCAGTCACGCGAAACTGTCGCCGCGTCATCGACCCGATGCTACACGTCCATCCAATTTGTCCAGCGGGGAATGCCCATCCGTGAAAGGTAGTCGACGACGATTCGATCACCGTACGTCCGCATCTGCCCGTGCTCCCGGTAGACGAGCGCAGACGCATCCACCTTCAGCCCCGAGTATCGCGCCTTCATGGTCAAGTCTGCAAGAACGTCTGCGCGATCATCGTCAGTACCGCTATTTGCGTTCGCGTCGAAGACTGCAAAATCGATGAATCCACCTGCCGTAGAACGCTCGCGAAGATGCGCGAAGTTAACACGCATGGGTTCCCCCTTCGTCAGCCGCTTCGTTTACGAGACAGGCCGTGTCACGTTACCGGCGTGACGCGCTGCTTTCAAGAACTCGCAAACGTTGGTCGAGTTCGGCAGCGTGCGCTCGAACCGTGGCAACCTCATTGTCAATCGTCGCCACTGCTTCTCGAATCCGGCGCCACATCTCGCGTAGGACTATCTGCGTCTGTTCGTCTCGAATGTCACCTATCTGCTGCTCAAGATTCATAGCTCAATGTAGCATGTAATCGACACTTCCGCGTCGGCTCTACGCATTGTAGAGTGTCGCTACTTGACCGACCGTGAGGCCTTGCCGGCCCACTCTATACTCACTGCGTGTTTCGGAGGCCACGATCACCCCTTCGCGGCTCGTCGCCAGCAACTCCGAGGCGCCAACGTCCGAGCGATGCACCTCCGCAGGCGCAACCACTGGAGCTCGCAAATCCTTACGCTTAGGCGGTCGCCCGAGAGCGGGCGATGCTCGTAGATCGCTGGCTAACTTTGGTGTGAAGCTGGCCCGGCCCGGCTTCGGCCCGGCAGCCGAGCTGCCTACTTCAGCGCCAGCGTGACGGCGTCACGCTGGTTGCAGATCGCGACTCGGTTCTGCGAACGTCATTCGCGGCAACCAGCGCGCCGCTCCGGCTTCGGCACGTGGGCCTTGGCCGTGCAGCTTACACCAACGACGTTAGCCGGACGAAGAAAGAGTCCGCGGACGCTCCACAAACATGCCCGGAGGGTAGGAAACTTCGCTCTCGCGACTCTCCTATCTATATAACATGGCGAGGGAGGCAAGCTCATGACAACTGCGCTCAGTCGACGGCGTCGAAACGT
>DATLFB010000098.1:0-22525 GCA_035525285.1 Thermoanaerobaculia bacterium | reverse complement strand
CCCGTCGGTGATCGAGATCACGTTCGTCGGGATGTAGCCGGCGATGTCGCCGGCCTGCGTCTCGACGATCGGGAGCGCGGTCAGGGAGCCGCCGCCGAGGTCGTCGTTCAGCTTGCAGGCGCGCTCGAGCAGCCGCGAGTGCAGGTAGAAGACGTCGCCCGGGTACGCCTCGCGGCCCGGCGGGCGGCGCAGCAGCAGCGAGAGCTGCCGGTACGCGTCCGCGTGCTTGGAGAGGTCGTCGTAGATGACGAGCGCGTGCCGGCCGTTGTAGAGGAAGTGCTCGCTCATCGCGGCGCCCGCGAACGGGGCCATCCACTTGATCGGAGCGGCCTCGTGCGCCGCGGCGGTGACGATGATCGTGTAGTCCATCGCGCCCTCGTCCTTCAGGCGCTCGTAGACCTGCGCGACCGTCGAGCCCTTCTGGCCGACGGCGACGTAGATGCAGATCACGTCCGTGTCGCGCTGGTTGATGATCGCGTCGATCGCAACGGCGGTCTTGCCCGTGCCGCGGTCGCCGATGATCAGCTCGCGCTGGCCGCGGCCGATCGGAATCATCGCGTCGATGGCCTTCAGACCCGTCTGCAACGGCTCTTTCACGGGCTTGCGGTCGATGACGCCCGGCGCGAGGCGCTCGATCGGGTAGTACTCGGTGGTGTTGATCGGCCCTTTTCCGTCGAGCGGCTGTCCGAGCGGATCGACGACGCGGCCGACGACGGCCTTGCCGACCGGCACGGACATGATGCGTCCCGTGCGCTTGCACTGGTCGCCTTCCTTCAGCACCTGGTATTCGCCGAGCAACACGACGCCGACGCTGTCCTCTTCGAGGTTGAGGGCGAGACCGGTGACGTTGTGGCCGAACTCGATGAGCTCACCGGCCATGACGCGATCGAGTCCGTAAACGCGCGCGATGCCGTCGCCGATGGACGTGATCGTCCCGACCTCGGACACATCGATGCCGCGTCCGATGCCTGTTAATTGCTGACGAATAATCTCTGTGATTTCTTCTGCTCTCAAATCGACAGCCATGCGATCTCCAGTAATGGCGACAACAATTGATTAGGCTAGTGACTCACGAAATTTGTGGATCTTGCCGATGACGCTCGCGTCCCAGATCTCGCTGCCGATCCGGGCGACGAAGCCGCCGAGGAGCGCGGGATCGGTGCGGATGTCCAGCTCGACCTTCTTGCCGACCTTCCTGCTGAGCGTGTCGGCGAGCTGCGCGATCTCGTCCGCGCTGAGGTTCTTCGCGCTGCGCACTTCCGCAACGGCGACGCCCAGGGCCTGATTCACGTAGGCGGCGAGTGCCGCGAGGATTGCGCTGATGTCGTTGATGCGATGGAAGCGCACCAGCACTTCGAGCGCTTTCACGGCAAGGTCGGACAGTTGCATGCGGCCCGCGAGTTTTTGTGCGACGGAAAGCTTCGTCGCTTCATCGATGGCCGGATTCGCGAAGAACTCGCGCAGCTCCGCGGAATCCCGCATCGCCTTCTCGAAGCGCAGCAGCTCGCCGCGCAGCTCGTTCGCCTTCTGCGGCGAGCCGGCGGCATCCATGATCGCGTGAGCGTAGGGACGAGCGAAGCGGCGAATCATCGGGCCGCCTCCGGCGTCCAAATTGGCCAAATTGAAAATTGAAAATTGAAAATTGAAAAAGTCTGCAGCCTTGTTTTTTCAATTTTCAATTTTGCATTTTCAATTTGCTTCACCATCATGCTCGCACCTCACCGACCTGCTTCAGGCTCTCCTGGAAGAGCCTCTTCTGATCGTCTTCGGTGATCTTCTCGCTGAGGATCTGCTCGGCGCGCTGCGCGGCCAGCTGGCCCGCGAACTCGGTCAGCTCGTGACGCGCGTGCTTGAGCCGGTTGTCGACTTCGTTGCGCGCGGTCTGGAGGATCTTCTGCGCTTCCGCTTCCGCGGCGGAGATCAGCTCGCGTTTCTGCCGCTCCCCTTCCGCGACGGCCCGCTCGTGAATCGCTTTCACTTCGGTCTCGATCGCGGCGAGGCGCGCCTGAATGCCGGCCGCCATCTGATCCGCTTTCACGCGCCGCTCTTTCGCCTCCTCGGCCGCGCGGCGGATCGCTTCGCTGCGGTTCGCCATCGCAGTCGCGATCGGCTTGCGGATGAAGTACACCAGCGCGCCGATGAAGAGGAGCATGTTGGCGAGCTTGAGAATCCAGCTGGGGATGCCGAAGTAGGTCGCCGGCGCATGGCCTTCGCCTTCGGCCTGCGCTTGCGGCGCGTGCGTGCCGGCCGGCTCGGAAGCGTTCAGGACAGAGACGGCGCCTGCAAGAAGCACAATGCCAAGAGCAATCACGAGCAGTCTGCGCATCAGACGGCCCTCCCGAGGAGGCGCTCCGCCGCGAGGCGCGCGAGCGAGTCGGCGCCGCGCACGATCGTCTCGCGCGCTTGCACCACGTCGCGCGAGAGCTTCTCATCCGCCTCGGCCACGACGCTCTTCGCATCCGCGCTGGTCTTGTCGACGACCTGCTGGCGATGCGCGGCCGCTTCTCCGCGGAAGCGATCGCGAAGCTGCGCGGCCTCGCGCTTCGCGCCGTGCAGCTGCGCTTCCATCTGCGCGGTCGCGTCGTTGAGACGAGCCAGCGCGTCTTCGTAGAGTCTATCGGCCGACTTCGTCTCCGTCTCGCGCGCCTCGAGCACTTCGTTCACCGGCTCGAGGAAAAACCTGCGCACGACCAGGTAGTTCATGATGAAGATCACCATGATCGCGAGCAGAGAGTAATCGGGCATCAAATTGATCTGCATAGTTGTCGGGAATCGCACGCTTTCCGGGACGCGGCGGGAGGGATCCAGGCACGCGGAAATCCCCGAAAAGCCGGCGTTGTATACCACAACGAGAAACGCCTTGTCACGGACCTCCAACGACTACCGCGCCATCCTCGCGCGCGCCGACGAGCACTTCGATTCGGTGATGCGTGAGCAGCCGCAGAACCTGCAATGCGGGCGCGGCTGTTCGCTCTGTTGCTATGGCTTGTTCGAGATCGGCTCGGGCGACGTTCCCGTGATCGCGGAAGGACTGGAGAAGCTGCATCCGATGCGGCGGAAGAAGGTGATCCGCCGCGCGCTGGAGATCGTGGAGTCGAGCGCGCATCCCGATCTGCGCGAGTGCACGCCGGACGAGAAGGAAGCGTTCTTCGAGCGCACGAAGTCCACGCCGTGTCCGAATCTCGACGAGAACGGCGCGTGCATGATGTACGAGCACCGCCCGCTCGTCTGCCGCACGTTCGGCCTGCCGCTGCGCGAAGGCCGCAACTACCTCGGCGACATCTGCGAGCTGAACTTCACGAGCGCATCACAGCGCGAGAAGAATCGCGCGGCGTGGGATCTGGAGTGGGAGGACGTTTTAGGCCCCGAAGACGAATTCACCATTCCCGAGGCGATTGTGCTCGCAGCGCGTCTTCGGGGCTGGATTTGATGGAAATTGAAAATTGAAAATTGAAAATTGAAAGAGGCAGCGTGTCGGAGCTTCGTTTTCAATTTTCAATTTTCAATTTTCAATTTTCAATTCCGCCTCACCTCAAGCCTTCGCCGCAATATTCGTCACGTTCCCCGCCTTGCGCTCCCCCATCGTGCAGTTCCCCTGGAAGATCGCGCCTTCTTCGATGATGAGCGCGGGCGTGTCGATGTCGCTGTAGACCTTGCCGTTGCGGTGGATCTCGACGCGCTGGTCGGCCACGATCCTGCCGACGACAGTGCCGCTGATGGCGATGCGTCCGACGTGGACGTCGCCTTCGATGTGCGCGGCCTCGCCAACGATCAGCTCGTTCTTCGAGGTGATCTTGCCGTTGAACTTTCCGTCGATGCGCATCGTGTCCTCGAACTCGAGCTCGCCCTTGAAGGACGAGCCGCGATCGAGGAATCCGTTCAGATCGCCGCTTTTGCCTTTCATCGCCTTCTCCCCATCAGACCGTCGACCAGCCGGATCAACTCGTCCTCGCTGCCGTAGCGGATTTTAATCACACCTCCGCGGCGCTTGCGGTCGATTTCTACTTTGCTACGCAAAGTTCTTGTCAGTTTCTCTTCCGCGTCGCGCGTGAAGACGTCCTTTTCCTTCTCCGGCTCCGCCGCCTTCGGAGACTTCTCGGCGGCGAGCATCTCCGTCTGGCGGACGTTGAGGTTCTTTTTTACCACGCGCTCGGCGAGCTGCTCCTGTTTCCTGCGCGACTCGACGGCCAGGATCGCGCGCGCGTGCCCCATCGAGAGCTGCCCCGACGCGAGCAGCTTCTTCACGCTCTCCGGCAGCTTGATCAGCCGCAGAAAGTTCGCGACCGTCGAGCGTTCCTTGCCGACACGGCGCGAGATTTCTTCCTGCGTCAGGCCGAAGTCCTCGTGGAGCTGGTGGTACGCGTGCGCTTCTTCGATCGGGTTGAGGTCCTCGCGCTGGATGTTCTCGATGAGCGCGATCTGCAGCACGTCGCTGTCGGTCGTCATTTCCTTGATGACGACAGGGACGCTGGTCAGCCCCGCCTTCTGCGCCGCGCGGAAGCGGCGCTCGCCGGCGATCAGTCGATAACGATGGTCGCCCACGCGCGTGACCACGAGCGGCTGCACGATGCCATGCTCGCGCACGCTGCGCGCGAGCTCGTCGATCGACGTTTCATTGAAGATCTTGCGGGGCTGGAAGGGATTCGGCAGGATCTGCTCGATCGGAATCTGCGCGAGGCCTGCGGGCGCCGGCGGCGCGGCGTCCGCGGAGCGCGACGGGATGAGCGCGCCGAGTCCCCTGCCGAGAGCTTTCTTCGTGCTCATGAACGAACGGCCTCCGCGCGCTGGATGAACTCTTTGGCGAGGTTGATGTAGGCCTCGCTCCCGCGCGAGCGAATGTCGTAGAGCATAATCGGTTTCCCGAACGAGGGCGCCTCGCCCAGCCGCACGTTCCGCGGAATCACGGTCTTGTAGACCTTGTCGCCGAAGTGGTTCCTCACCTCTTCCGCCACCTGCCGTGCGAGGTTCACCCGGTCGTCGTACATCGTGAGCGCGATGCCTTCGATCTGCAGCGAGGGATTGAGCATGTCGCGCACCCGCTCGACGGTGTTCATCAGCTGCGCGATGCCTTCGATCGCGAAGTACTCGCACTGCATCGGCACGAGGATCGAGTGCGCCGCGGTCAAGCCATTGATGGTGAGGAGGCCGAGGGACGGCGGCGAGTCGATGAGGACGTAGTCGTAGTCTCTCGCGACGTCTGCCAACGCTTTGCGGAGATAGAACTCGCGGCCGATGGCGTCGGACAGCTCGAGCTCCGCGCCGACGAGGTCGACCGACGACGGCGCGACGTGGAAGTTCGGCAGCTCGGTCTGGCGGATGATCTGGCGGATGTTCATGCCGTCGGTGAGGACGGCGTACATCGACTTCTCGTCGTCTTTCGGCAGGCCGACACCGGACGTGGCGTTCGCCTGCGGATCGAGATCGACGAGCAGAATGTTGCGCTCGCAGGCCGCCAGAGACGCGGCGAGGTTGATCGCCGTCGTGGTCTTGCCGACGCCGCCTTTCTGGTTTGCGAGCGAGACGATTCTGGTCATGGATGTTCCACGTGGAACGTCAGTAACACGAGGTAGTTGGAGGAGCCGCGAGGGAGCGGAACCGCTGTTTCCGGCCGGAATCCGGCCATTTCCGGTGCATCGGGCGTTCCCTGGAAGAGCGCCACTCGCGCGCCGTCCTCCAGGTGACCTTCCAGCAGCGGCACCCACTCTTCAGGGTTCCCGACCGCGCGAGAGACCACGAGCGAGAACCGGAGATCGGCGGAAAGCCGCGGCAAAAGGCGCTGCAATCTATCACCGTGCACCACCGCGTTCAATCGGCACTCCCGCACGACGTGCTTCAGAAACGCCCACTTTTTCTGGTCCGCCTCGACGAGGTGAAAGCGCGCCCCCCACTGATTGGCGTCCGAGGCGATGGCCATCGGGATGGCAGGCAATCCGCCGCCGGAGCCGAAGTCGAGGACTTCGCCGCGCGGCCTCAGGATCTCAGCGGCGGCCAAGGCTTCGTCGATGTGGGCATCGAGGTTGGCGCGGGCCTCGGGGCCGATCAGATTGACCTTCGCGTTCCAGCGGAGAAGCTCGGATTTGTATTGCTCGATGCGCGCGTCCATATGAAGGCAGAAGGCAGAAGGCAGAACTCAGAAGGCAGAACTTCTTACTTCTGCCTTCTGCCTTCTGCCTTCTGCCTTCATTCGCCTACTCCGCAGGTGCATCCGCACGATCGCCACCGCCGCCGGCGTCACTCCGGAGATGCGCGCCGCCTGGCCGAGGGACATCGGCTGAACTTTCGTGAGCTTCTCGACCATCTCTCGCGAGAGGCCCGGGAGCGCGTACGTCATCGATCGTGGAATCACGAGGTCTTCGTCTTCCTGCAGTTTCGCCGCCTCGCGGCGCTGGCGCTCGATGTAGCCGGCGTAGCGCAGCTGGCTGGCAACGCCTTCCCTCTCCTCCTCGGTCAGCACACGGAACGCGTCCGCCAGCTCCGGCAGCGCATCGGCCGCGGCCGCGGAGATCTGCTCGAGGTCTGCGCTCGGGCGCTGGGTCAGCTTCGCGAACGTCGTTTGCGTCGTGAGCTCGATGCCCGCGGCGGCGAGCCACGCGTTCGTCTCGCGATCGGGGCGGAGCTCGGTCTCGGCCAGTTCCGCGGCGCGGCGCATGCGCGCGATGCGCGCGTCGATGCGGCGCTTGCGATCGTCGTCGAGGATGCCGAGGCGCTCGGCGACGGGCGAGAGCCGCTCGTACACGGAGTCGCATCCGAGAAGCAGCCGATGCTCCGCGCGCGAAGTGAACATCCGGTACGGCTCCTCGGTGCCGAGGGTGACGAGGTCGTCGATCATCACGGCGGCGTACGCCTGGTCGCGGCGCAGCACGACGGGCTCGCCTCCGCGGATGAACTGCAGCGCGTTGATCCCCGCGAGAAGTCCCTGCGCCGCGGCTTCCTCGTATCCGGACGTCCCGTTGATCTGTCCGGCGAGAAAGAGTCCGTCGACGCCGCGGGCCTGGAGCGTTGCGTCGAGCTGTTCGGGATTCACGAAGTCGTACTCGACCGCGTAGCCGTAGCGCGCGATCTTCGCCGCTTCGAATCCCGGCAGCGAGCGCACGACCGCGTCCTGCACGTCGGGCGGCAGCGAAGTCGAGATTCCATTCATGTAGAGCCACGGATGCCGCAGCCCCTCGGGCTCGACGAAGACCTGATGCCGCTCCTTCTCCGCGAAGCGCACGACCTTGTCTTCGATCGACGGGCAGTAGCGCGGGCCGGCAGCCTGAATCTGTCCCGAATACATCGGCGCGCGGTGGAGATTCGCGCGGATCAGCTCGTGCGCGACTTCGCTCGTGTACGTGAGCCAGCAGAGCACCTGCGGCTGCGGCAGCCGATCGGTGAGGATCGAGAACGGACGCGGGCGTTCATCGCCCGGCGCTTCTTCGAGTCTCGCGAAGTCGACGGTTGTCTTGTCGACACGCGGCGGAGTTCCGGTCTTGAGACGGCCGAGCCGGAGCCCGAGCGCTCGAAGCGAGTCCGAGAGCGTGGTCGAGGACGGCTCGCCGAAGCGGCCGCCGACGGTCTTCACTTCGCCGGAATGCATGAGAGCGCGGAGGAATGTGCCGGTGGTAATGACGATCGCGCGCGAATGCAGCCGCGTACCGTTCTCGAGCACGACGCCGCGCGCGCCATCGATCAGCGAGGAGACGGCTCCCTCGACGATGGTGAGGTTCGGCTCGGCCGCCAGCAGGCTCTGCACGGCTGCGGCGTAAAGGTCGCGGTCGCACTGCGCACGCGGACCCTGCACGGCGGGACCCTTGGAACGGTTGAGCACCTTGAACTGGATGCCGGCCCGGTCGGTCGCCTCGCCCATCAGTCCGCCGAGCGCGTCGATCTCCTTGACGAGGTTGCCTTTGGCGAGGCCGCCGATTGCGGGATTGCACGACATCCGGCCGATGGCGTCGCGGAGCATCGTGACCATGGCCACGCGCGCGCCGCCGCGCGCGGCGACGCGAGCAGCCTCAGCGCCCGCGTGGCCGCCGCCGATGACGAGGATGTCGAAGCACTGCTCGCGCATGTTCCACGTGGAACACGAGTTTCCCCCCGTGTCATCCCGAGCGTAGCGAGGGATCTGCGCGGGTGGGGGCGGCAAGCACGCACATCGAGCTCCTCCCGCCCAGGTCCTTCGCTCGACGCTCGGGATGACAGCGTGAGAAATGCGGACTATGCGCGCGTCACTTGCCGATACAAAACTTTCCGAAGATTTCGGTGAACACTTCGTCGCGCGTGATGGCGCCGGTGAGGACGCCGAGGGCGTTCGAGGCGCGGTAGAGATCGACGACGATCATCTGCTCCTCGTGGCCGCCGTCGATCGACTCGATCGCCGCGGTGAGGCCGGACGCGCACTCCGCGACCGCCTGCCGCTGCCGCTCGTTGACGAGCGCGCCTTCCGGCGCGGCGAAGCGCGCGCGAACCAGTTCGTCGAGGCGACGCAGGAGCTCGTCGATGCCGTGATCGGTCACCGCGCTGATCGCCAGCGCATCCGCCGGCGCCGCGGCCAGGTCCGCCTTTGTGTAGACGAGTAGAACATTATTGCCAAGTACTTTGCACTCGCGAGTATCCTCTTCCGTCAAGCCCACGCTCGCATCGATCAGATAGAGGATGATCTCCGCCTGCCGCGCCGCCTCGCGCGCTCGCCCGATGCCGATGCCTTCCACGAGGTCCGCGCTCTCGCGCAACCCCGCGGTATCGGCGAGCGTGACCGGCAGGCCGCCGATCTCGATCGTCTCGCGCACGATGTCGCGCGTCGTTCCCGGAATCGGCGTGACGATGGCGCGGTCGCTGCCGACGAGACGGTTCAGCAGCGTCGACTTTCCCGCGTTCGGCCGGCCAAGGATCACCGCGCTCAACCCGCTCGTCGTCGCACGCCCGCGGCGATACGTCTCCGCGAGCGCGTTCGTCTCGCGCAGCGCGGTCTCGATGCGCGCGCGGGCGTCGGCGCGAGTGATGAACTCGTAGCCCTCTTCGGAAAAATCGAGCGCGGCCTCGAGGCGCGAGATCACGTCGAGCAATGTCTGACGGATCGCGCTCGCCTTCCGGCTCAGCACTCCTTCGAGATTCGACAGCGACAGCTTCGCCTGCAGCGCCGTGCGGGCGTTGATCAGATCCGCGACGGACTCCGCCTGCACGAGGTCCATCTTCCCGTTCAGCACCGCGCGCTCGGTGAACTCTCCCGGCTCCGCCATGCGTGCGCCGAGGGCGGCGCAGGCGGCGATCACGCGCTCGACGAGCAGCGGATTGCCGTGCAGCGTCAGCTCGACGAGATCGTTGCCGGTGAACGAGTGCGGCGCCTCATAGCGGATCGCCACGCATTCATCGAGCAGCTCGTCATCGATGTGCAGATGCGTGAGCGCGGCGTGCCGCACCGCGGGCGCGGCGGTGCGGGAGAGCGACATCAGGATGCCGATGGAGTGCGGTCCGTCGATGCGGACGATGGCGAGCGCGCTGCGCCCGAGCGGCGTTGCGGGAGCGACGATCGTGTCGAAACCGGCGGTCACTGTTCCGGCGCCACGTCGACGCCTCCCGGCGCCTCCGTGCGCCGAACGATGGCCACCCGCTTGTAGAACCCTTCGCCTCGCGACTCGGTCGTCACTTCGGCATCATCGCGAAGCGCGAGATGCACGATGCGACGCTCGATCGGCGTCATCGCCGGCAGCAGCTCCTCGCGTCCGTCGCGCCGCACGCGGTCGGCGACTTCACGCGCCTGCTGCCCCAGCTCCTCGAGCCGGCGGCCCTTGAACTCTTCGCAATCGAGCTCGATGTCCTTCTCGCTCTTGCGTCCGATGACGGCCTTGTTCACGAGCACCTGGAGGGCGTCGAGCAGCTCGCCATGTTTTTCGGTGAGCCGCTTGCCATCCGCGCCGTAGAGCTTCACGAGGATCTGTTCCTCGTTCTCCGTGGTGCGCGCGACGAGGTCGAGACGCGCGAGCGCGATCACGTCGTCGAGCCACTCGCGCACGGAGCGCGCATCGTCCGACTCGGGACCCTGCTCGGGGATCTCGCCCATGTAGCGCTCGAAGTCGCCCGTCTGCAGCTCGTGGATGCGGTCGCGGCGTCCGCCGCGCGAGCGGCCTCCGCGCTCTCCGCCGTTCCCGCGGCGCTCGCGTCCACCACCGCCACCGCCGCCGCCGCCACCGCGGCGCGGGCGATCCCCGCGCGGCGCGCGCGCTTCGACGACGGGTGCCGGCGCAGGTGGTGCGGGTGCGGCCGCTTCTTCGTTCTTATCCGCTTCGATCACCACGCGCTTCACGCCGCCGAGGAATCCGCGCTTCTCCATCAACACGTGGTAGGTCAGCTGCCAGCGCTCGACACCGAATGTCTGCGCGGCGTGCTGCAACGCCTCTTCGAGATTACGGCCTTCGAATCGCTGGCTCATCGTCTATGTGCTCTGAAGTTCGGTGGGATGCTCTTTCCACCACTTATTCATGATCCACATCTGAAGGATCGTCAGGATGTTCTGTACCAGCCAGTAAAGCACGAGACCGCTCGGAAAGTCCTTGAAGAGAAAACCGAACACGAGCGGCATGATGAGAAAGATCCTGCGCTGCATCGGATCGCCGGTGGCCGGCATCATCCAGGTCTGCAGGAACATCGTCGCCGTCATCAGGATCGGCGTGATGTAGTACGGATCCTTCTCCGAGAGATCCTGAATCCAGAGCATGAAGGGCGCGCCGCGCAGCTCGATCGCACGCGAGAGCAGGTTGTAGAAGCCCCACAGAATCGGCAGTTGCAGGATCAGCGGCAGGCATCCCGCCATCGGATTGATGCCCTCTTTCTGATAGAGCTGCATCATCTCGACGTTCATCTTCTGGCGCTGCTCGGCGTCGGTGCGCGACTTCTTGTACTTGTTGCGGATGGCCTCCATCTTCGGCTGCACGCGCTGCATCTTCTTCATGGAGACGTTCTGCTTGTGCTGCAGCGGGTAGAGCACGATCTTGATGAAGATCGTGAGCACGACGATCGCGAAGCCGTAGTTGAGCGTGTACTGGTTGATCCAGACCAGCGCCGTGAGCAGGAAACGCGCGATGACGCCGAACCAGCCGAACTGCAGCGCGCTCTCGAGACCGTAGCTCTCGAGCAGCTCCGCTTCCTTCGGCCCGAAAAAGGCCTCGCCCGCGACCGTGCCGTCCGGGGGCGCGTTGACGGCGGCGTAGAGATCGATGCGCTTCTGCTTGCTGTTCGGCACCGCGAACGAAGCGCGATGGAACACTCCCTCGCCGCCGCGCGACGGGCGCAGGATCGTGAGGAAGTAGTTGTCTTCGATGCCGACGTATTCGATTCCGGGGAACGACTCGGTGCCGCCTTTCTCGCGCTGGAGAACTTTGAACTTTCCTTCGCTCTCGAGCACGCCGTTGCCGGTGATGACGACCTGCGAATCCACTTCTTCCGGACGCAGCGTGCGGATGCCGGGACCGACGGCGACGCGATACGGAACGGGCGGCGCGATCTGTACCGAGAAGTCGAAGCGATACGGCTGTTGCGTGAAACGGAAGGTCTTCGTCGACGTGATGCGGCCGTCGGACCAGCGATAGACGATCGCGCGCTGTCCCTTCGCATCGGTCGTATCGGTGACCGCGTACAGCGCGGCGTTCAGACGATTCGTAAGCGCGGCATCGCGCCCCTGGATCGAGAACGGATAGTCGATGCGGTTCGGCTCGCGCGCTTTCACGAGATCGACGGGCCGCGTGCTGCCCTTCTCGGGGTACTTCTTCAGCTTGAACGACACGAGCTGCGCGCCGCGGTTGCTGAGAACTGCGTGAAACTCCGGCGTGTCGACGACGCTGAGCTGCACGAGCTGCGCGCTCACCGGCTCGGTGGTGTCCGGCGCGGCGGCGAGCGTAGGCGCTGCAGCGGAAGGCGCCGCGGTTGCGGTGTCTGTCGCTGCCGGCGGAGGCGGCGGCGTGGTCTGCTGCTGCTGTTGCGCCGCGGGTTTCGCGGGCTCCGGCTTCTTCGCGAGCTCGGGAAAGAGTTGCGGTGCGACCGCCGCCCACAACCAGAGGAAGGCGATCGAGATCACGATGGCGATGAAGATGCGTTTTTCCATGTCAAGGGACCGGGTCCCAACCTCCAGGGTTGAACGGATGGCAGCGGAGCAGACGGCGGACGCCCATCCAGATGCCGCGCAGCGCGCCGTACTTCTCGATGGCCTGCATCGTATACACCGAACAGGTCGGCTCGAAGCGGCACATCGGCCAGAGAATCGGCGAGATCACGCGTTTGTAGACGCGGAGAGGAACGAGCACGAGCCACTGCGCGGCGTTCATGAGCTTCGCGCGCCGCCCACGCGCTGCAGGGCGCGCGCGAGGTCGCGGCTGTAGTCGAGGAAGGTTGCGTCTGCGGCGTTCGGCTTCACGTTGACGACGATGTCGAGCGACTGCTGGTCGATTCCGAGCGGCTCGCGCTGTACGCGGTAGACCTCGCGAGTCCACCGCTTCAGTCGATTGCGAACGTTGGCTTTCCCGGCCTTCTTCGTCGCTGTGATGCCGATCCGTGAGTACGGCAGACCGTTCGCGGCGAAGAACAGAACTGCGTACCGGGAAAAGTGCTTCTGGCCTGTTTCGTAGACTCGAAGAAACTCGCGACGCTTCGCCAGTCGTTTGTCCTTCGGAAGCGCCTGAGGCCGGGGGCGTTCCAACGCGTGTGCCGCGAGCGCCCGCTTAGACCGCGAGGCGCTTGCGGCCCTTGCGCCGGCGACGGGAGAGGACGGCCTGACCATCCCTGGTGCGCATGCGGACGAGAAAACCGTGAGTCCGCTTGCGGCGCCGGTTGTTCGGCTGAAATGTACGCTTCGATGCCATTTGCTAACCCTCTGAAAAGAAAGCGGTGAGTATAGACGTGGCCCCGTAGACGGTCAACAAGCGTATTCCGGAACGTGCCGGAGCCGTGCGCGCAAACCCGCTGACCTCACACGAGAATTCCCGTTGCAGATTGACCGAATCCTCGGTTAGACTCGCTCCCCCTTGACAACCCCTCGGAATTTCCACAACTGTGGAAAAGCTGTGGATTTTCAAGGAGATACACCCGGTCCCCCTCATGAATGCATGGAGCCAGGTGCTCGCCAGAATCGAGCAAGTCGTTGACAGATCGGAGTATGACAACTGGCTCGCTCCGACCCGCCTCGTTGCCCAGAAAGGCGACACCCTCGATATCTCTGTCCCTTCGCAGCGCTACGTGGATGAGATCCGCGAGCGGTTCGGGGCCCAGATCCGCGGCTTTCTGAACGAGGTCTCCGCCGAGCGGCTGCAGGTCCACTTCGTCATCGACGCCAACTCCGCCGACGATCTGCCGGTCCCGATCGCGCCGCCGAAGGACGAGCTTCCGTCCGCAACCTTCATTCCACGCTACCGTTTCGAGACGTTCGTCGTCGGCAACTCGAATCAGCTCGCGTACGCGGCGTCGAAGTCGATCGCCGAGAATCCGAGCGGCTCGTTCAACCCGCTCTTCATCTACGGCGGCGCGGGACTCGGCAAGACGCATCTGATTCAGGCCATCGGCCACCAGCTCAGCGAGCGGCGGCCGAACATGAAAGTCGTGTACATGTCGGCCGAGGCGTTCATGACGGAGCTGATCGCATCGATCCGCTTCGACAAGATGGCCTCGTTCCGCGATCGCTATCGCTCGGTCGACGCGCTGCTGCTCGACGACATCCAGTTCATCGCCGGCAAGGAGCGGACGCAGGAAGAGTTCTTCCATACGTTCAACGCGCTCTACGAAGCGCAGAAGCAGATCGTGTTCACGTCCGATCGTCCGCCGAAAGAGATTCCAACTCTTGAAGAACGTTTGCGCTCGCGATTCGAGTGGGGACTCACGGCCGACATTCAGCCGCCCGATCTCGAAACGAAGGTCGCGATCCTCCGCAAGAAAGCGGAAGAGAAGAAGATCGATCTGCCGCAGGACGTCGCGTTCTTCATCGCCGAGCGCGTGCGCTCGAACGTGCGCGAGCTCGAAGGACATCTGAACAAGCTGGTCGTGTATGCGTCGCTCGCCGGACGAGCGCTCAGCGTCGACGTCGCGAAGGAAGCGCTGAAGGATGTTCTGTCGAAAGAGAACAAGCCGATCACGCCGACGGAGATCATTCGCATCGTGGCCACGCACTACGGCTTGAAGTCTTCGGATCTGAAGCAGAAGAGCAACGCGCAGACGATCGCCTTCCCGAGACAGGTTGCGATGTATCTGTGCAAGGAGCTGACGGAGCTTTCGTATCCCGAGATCGGCAAGCACTTCTCCGACAAGCATCACTCGACCGTGATGTACTCGGTCCAGCAGATCAAGCGGAAGATGGAGAACGATCCGCAGTTTGCCCGCGCCGTGGAAGGCCTTTCAAAACAACTCCGATGATCCGCAGCACTCTGCGGAAAGCCGCCTGAAAAAGTGTGGACGCAAAAGAGCGATGAATCAACGATTCATGAAAGCTGCGGAAAGCGGAGGAAATCTCGGCGCTTTTCCACCGACAGACTCACAACTTCCTATTCGCCGCACTGCTATACTTTCGAAGCGTTTGCGCGAGAAGCCGAACGAAATCCGCAGCACCTGCTACTACTGCTACTAAGAGATAAAGACTCATGTTGAAGGAAGAGGCCAAATGGAGCTGACCGTCGGAAAAGCGGATCTTCAGAAGGAACTCCAGCTTTGCCAGGGCGTGGTCGAAAAACGCTCGACCATTCCGATCCTGTCGAACGTCCTTCTGAAGGCTGCCGACGGACGCCTGCAGATCGCCGCAACGGATCTCGACGTCACGATCCTCAGTTCCTGCGGGGCGAAGATCATCACGCCCGGCGGAGTGACGATCGAAGCGAAGCGCCTGTTCGATGTCGTGCGCTCGCTCCCCGACGAAGACGTGCACATGGCTCTGCAGGAAAACAACTCGATGCTCATCGAGTCGGGAACGGCGAAATTTCGTCTTCTCGGACTCCCCGCCGAGGACTACCCGACGCTGCCGACGGTGAACGTGGAGGAAGGCTTCACGATCCCGCTCGACGAGCTCAAAACGATGGTCGCGAAAGTGAAGTTCGCGATCACACATGAGGAGACGCGCTTCCAGCTCAACGGCGCGCTGCTGAAAGTGCAGCCGAACAAGATGGAGATGGTCGCAACCGACGGCCATCGCATGGCGCTGATCAACTTTCCGTCGGGGATCACCGACTCGAAGGGCAAGAAGGGCTCCGATCTCACCATTCTCATTCCGCGCAAAGCACTTGACGAGATCCTGCGTCTCGAGGGCGGCGAGGAAGGCAACGTGCAATTCGGCGTGTCGGAGAATCAGCTCTTTTTCGAGGCGGGAGACCGGCGCCTGCTCGCGCGAATGATCGACGTGAACTTCCCGAATTACATGGAAGTGATCTCGCGCGACAACGACCGCCACGTGATGGTCGATCGCGAGCGTCTGCTGTCGACGATCAAGCGCATTTCGCTCGTCGCGAACGAGCGCACGCGCGCCGTACGCTTCGACTTCGCGCCCGGCAAGCTCACCGTTTCGTCAACGAACCCCGAGCTCGGCGACGCGCGCGAGACCGTTCCCATCGACTACGCGGGGCAGCCGTTTTTCGTGGGCCTCAACGCCGCGTACGTGATGGACTTTCTCAGCGCGACCGACACGCCGAGCGTCTCGCTCGATCTGAAGGACGAGAACAGCCAGTGCATCGGCAAGCCGGCGTCGACAGGCGAGGATCTGCCGTACGACTATTTGTACGTCGTGATGCCGATGCGGCTCGCTTGATTCTCGCACGCATCACCACCCAGAACTTTCGCAACCTCGCCGAGGCGGACACGCCGCTCCATTCCGGCGCGAACATCCTCGTCGGCCGCAACGGGCAGGGGAAGACGAACCTCCTCGAGGCGATCTATTTTCTCGCCACGACGAAATCGTTTCGCACGAATCGCATCGCGAGCGTGTTTCGCTTCGGCGCGGCGAGTGTGTTCGTGAGCGGCGCGCTGCAGCGCGAGGGCATCGAGCGGACGCTGTCCGTGGGCGTCGAAGGAGGGCGGACGTCCCGTCCGCCCACGGGAGGCGGACGGGACGTCCGCCCTCCTCACCGCGTGCTGATGATCAACGGCGAAAAGGTCACGCTTCCTGCGTACCTGAACGCGATGAGCGTCTTCGCCTACTCATCAGCGCGTCTCGACGTGATCCGCGGCGCGCCCGAGGAACGGCGGCGCTTTCTCGATCGCGGCATCGCGAGCGTGAATCCGGCGTACCTCGAGCAGCTCACGCGCTACACGCGCGTGCTCAGGCAGCGCAACGCGCTCCTCGCCGGCATCGCCACGCATCGCGAGTCGCCCTCGTCGCTCGACGCGTGGGACGAGGAGCTGCGAGAAGCCGCCGCGATCGTGCATCGCGCGCGCGCCGCGTACGCCGCGGATCTCTCGAGCGCGTTCGCGGAGATCGTGCGGCGCCACGGCTATCACGTTGCGAACGTCGTCATGCGCTACGGGCCGAGTGAGCTCGTGCAGAATCGCCGCGACGAGATTCGCGCGCGCATGACCCTCGCCGGACCGCAGCGCGACGCCATCGACTTTTTCGCCGGCGAGAGAGCGGCGGCGGAAGTGCTCTCCGGCGGCGAGCAGAAGATGATCGTGCTCTTTCTGAAGTTCGCGAAGCTCGAGCTTTTCCGGCGCCGTCACGACGACGCGCCGCTCTTCCTTCTGGACGATGTGGATGCCGAGCTCGACCTCGAGATTCTCCGCGATCTGCTCACGAAATTGCCCGCGAAAACGCAGGTCTTCACGACCTCCGCGAAAGAGGTTTTTCTCGAGGCACTTCAGGCGGGTCCGCACCGCCGTCTAACCATTGAAGGCGGGAGAGTTACGGGCGTCCGGGATTTCGCATGAAAAGCGGCGGAAAAGGCAATTTTCCCGCTACAATCTGACGTTCTCTTCCGCGGTGCATTTCTCGCGATTTTCGGCCGCCGTGACGGCGCCCGCTCACCCGCGTACGACAACCGGAAAGTGAAGTCCTGATGGCAGCGGAAAACTACACAGCGGAAGACATCAAAGTCCTCAAAGGGCTCGATGCGGTGCGCAAGCGCCCGGGCATGTACATCGGCGACACCGATGACATCAGCGGCCTGCACCACATGGTCTACGAGGTCGTCGACAACGCGATCGACGAAGCCCTCGCAGGCTATGCGACGAAGGTCCAGGTGACCATTCACGTCGACAGCTCCGTCACTGTCGACGACAACGGACGCGGCATTCCGGTCGACCTCCACAAGGAAGAAGGACGCTCGGCGGCGGAGGTCATCATGACCGAGCTGCACGCCGGCGGAAAGTTCGACAGCAACTCCTACAAAGTCTCCGGCGGCCTGCACGGCGTCGGCGTTTCCGTCGTCAACTTCCTCTCCGAATGGCTGGAGATGGAGATTCACCGCGACGGCCACGTGTGGCGCCAGCGCTTCGAGCGCGGCCTCCCCGTCGCGCCGCTCGAGAAGGGCGAGAAGACCACGCAGCGCGGCACGCGCGTCACGTTCAAGGCCGACACGGAGATCTTCTCCGTCTCGGAGATGAACTACGAGACGCTCTCGCAGCGCCTGCGCGAGCTCGCGTTCCTCAACTCCGGCATCCTCATCGCCATCAGGGACGAGCGCACCGAGAAGCATCACGAGTTCTGCTACGAAGGCGGCATCGTCTCCTTCGTGCGCGACCTGAACAAGAACAAGACGCCTCTCCACGAAGAGCCGATCTTCATCAAGGACGAGAAGGACGGCGAGGGCGTCGAGATCGCGCTGCAGTGGAACGACGGCTACTCCGAGAACCTCTACACGTTCACCAACACGATCAAGAACATCGACGGCGGCACGCACCTCGTCGGCTTCAAAGGCGCGCTCACGCGCACGGTGAACAAGTACGTCGTCGACACCGGCGTGCTCGAGAAGCTCAAGCTCTCGCTCGAAGGCGATGACATCCGCGAAGGCCTCACCGCGATCGTCTCGGTGAAGATCCGCGACCCGAAGTTCTCGTCGCAGACGAAAGACAAGCTCGTGTCGTCGCACGTGAAGACGTGGGTCGAGCAGATCGTGAACGAGCGCCTCGCGGAGTATCTCGAGGAGAACCCGCGGGAGGCGAAGCGCATCACCGAAAAGATCATCGACGCCGCACGAGGCCGCGAGGCCGCACGCAAGGCACGCGAGCTGACGCGCCGCAAGGGCGCGCTCGACTCCGCGTCACTGCCCGGCAAGCTCGCCGACTGTTCGGAGCGCGACCCGCGCTTCTGCGAGATCTTCTTCGTCGAAGGCGATTCCGCGGGCGGCTCCGCGAAGCAGGGACGCGATCGCCGCTTCCAGGCCATCCTGCCGCTCAAGGGCAAGATCCTCAACGTGGAGAAGGCGCGCCTCGACAAGATGCTCTCCTCCGAGGAGATCCGCCTGATGATCACGGCCCTCGGCACGGGCATCGGCGCGGACGACTTCGACGTTGCCAAGCTCCGCTATCACAAGATCATCATCATGACGGACGCCGACGTCGACGGATCGCACATCCGGACGCTGATCCTGACGTTCTTCTTCCGGCACATGCAGGAAGTGATCAAGCGCGGGCATCTCTACATCGCTCAGCCGCCGCTGTTCAAAGTCTCGCAAGGGAAGAAGGACACGTACCTGAAGGACGAGACCGAGAAGTCGCGCTTCCTCATGGGCCGCATCGCCGAATCGATCGCGGTCACGCCGGAAGGCGGCATCGCCGTGCGGGGCGAAGCGCTGATCAACATGCTTCAGCGCATGGAGGAGTACCGCAATCACGCGCGCAAGGTCGCCACGCGCGGCGTACCGCGTGCGGCGCTCGACGTGCTCGCCGCGGAGCGTTTCTTCGACCGCACGGCGTTTGCCGATGACGCGAAGCTGCAGTCCGTGCAGCAGGCGCTGACGAACGCCGGCTTCGAGAACGTACGCGTGCTCACCGACGAAGAGACCGAGACGCCGATCCTGCAGTTCAACGCCGGCAGCAACGGCAGCGGCAAGAAGGTCGTCGTCAACACCGAGCTCCTCGGCCAGTACGAGTTCCGCCAGATGGCGAAGGCGTACGAGCAGCTCTCCGCGTTCGGCTTCCCGCCGTACACGGTGCAGCACGGCGAGGAGACAACGATTTACACGAGCGTCGAAGATCTGCTCGAGCAGATCTACAAGCTCGCCGAGAAGGGGCTGACCATTCAGCGCTACAAAGGCCTCGGCGAAATGAACCCCGACCAGCTCTGGGACACGACGATGAATCCCCAGACCCGCCGCCTGCTCCAGGTGACGATCGAGGACGCCGTCGGCGCCGAGGAGCTGTTCACGATTCTCATGGGCGACCAGGTCGAGCCGCGCCGCGTGTTCATCCAGGACAACGCCCTCGAGGTCAAAAATCTGGACATTTAACAGTTACGATTACGAAGCATGTAATTGCTTGCGATAAAGCATGGCAGATACTGATTATCCCAATTTCAACGAGCCGCGCGTCCCCGTCAACATCGAAGACGAGATGCGCAAGTCGTATCTCGACTACGCGATGTCCGTCATCATCGGACGTGCGCTGCCCGACGTCCGCGACGGCCTCAAGCCCGTCCACCGCCGCATCCTCTACGGCATGTACGAGCAGGGGAACACGGCCGGCAAGGCGTACAAGAAATCGGCCCGCATCGTCGGCGACGTGATGGGCAAGTTCCATCCGCACGGCGACAGCGCGATCTACGACACGGTCGTGCGCATGGCCCAGGACTTCTCGATGCGCTACCGGCTCGTCGACGGCCAGGGCAACTTCGGCTCGATCGACGGCGACAACCCCGCGGCCATGCGTTACACAGAGGTGCGCCTCACGCGGCTCGCCGAAGAGCTGATGCGGGACGACATCGACAAGGAAACGATCGACTGGGTCCCGAACTACGACGGCTCGCTCTCCGAGCCTTCGGTGCTTCCCGCGAAGTTCCCGAATCTCCTCGTCAACGGTTCTTCCGGCATCGCCGTCGGCATGGCCACGAACATCCCGCCGCACAACCTCGGCGAAGTGATCGACGCCTGCCAGATGATGATCGAGAACCCGAAAGTCACATGGCAGGAGATCATGACCGTGCTGCCGGGTCCCGATTTCCCGACCGGCGGCTTCATTCACGGCCTCGAAGGCATCCGCCAGGCCTACCAGACCGGCCGCGGCATCATTCAGGTGCGCGCGAAGGCGCACTTCGAGACGCAGAAGAAGAGCGACAAGCAGCAGATCGTCGTGACGGAAGTGCCGTACATGACGAACAAGGCGCGGCTGCTGGAGAAGATCCGCGACCTCGTGCTCGAGAAGCGGATCGAAGGCATCTCCGATCTGCGCGACGAGTCGGATCGCGAAGGCATTCGCATCGTCGTGGAGCTCAAGCGCGACGCGATTCCGGAGATCGTGCTGAACAACCTGTATCGCAACACGCAGATGCAGACGACGTTCGGCATCATCTTCCTGGCCATCGTCAACAACAAGCCGGAGGTCATGGACCTCCCGACGATCCTGCGACACTTCATCGAGCACCGCAAAGAGATCGTCGTGCGGCGCACGCGCTTCGACCTGCGCAAGGCCGAGGAGCGCGCGCATGTGCTCGAAGGCCTGGTCAAGGCGCTCGACCACCTCGACGCGATCATCTCGCTCATCCGCGGCAGCCGCACGCCGCAGGAAGCAAAAGACGGCCTCGTCTCGAACTTCGAGTTCAGCGAGATTCAGGCGCAGGCGATCCTCGACATGCGCCTGCAGCGCCTCACGGGGCTCGAGCGCGAGAAGCTCGTGCAGGAGTATCAGGAGGTTCTCTCGACGATCGCGCGCCTCCGCGAGATCCTCGCCTCGGAGCAGCTCGTCCTCGAGATCATCGCGACCGAGCTGCGCGACATCAAAGAGAACTACAACGACCCGCGCCGCACGGAGATCGTGCCCGACACGACCGAGATCTCGATCGAGGATCTCGTCGCGGATGAGGACATGGTCATCACCGTCTCCCGCGGCGGCTACATCAAGCGTTCGCCGCTCTCGATGTACCGCGCGCAGGGCCGCGGCGGCAAAGGCCGTATCGGGATGCAGACGAAGGAAGAAGACATCGTCGAGCATCTCTTCGTCGCCTCGACGCACGCGTACGTGCTCGTGTTCACGGATCGTGGACGCATGTACTGGCTGAAGGTGCACACGATCCCCGAGGCCGGTACGAACGCGCGCGGCAAGGCGATCGTGAACCTGCTGCCGGTCGAGCAGGGCGAGAGCGTGCGGGCATTGCTCACCACGCGCGATTTCACGGAAGGCAAGTACGTCGTGATGGCCACGCGCGGCGGCAAGATCAAGAAGACCGAGCTCGCGGCGTTCTCGAACGTGCGCGCGACGGGGATCATCGCCATCGACATCACGGAAGGCGACGATCTCTACGCCGTGCGTCTCTCCGACGGCAACTCGGACATCTTCGTCGGCAAGGCGGGCGGCCGCGTGATTCGCTTCAACGAGGCCGACGTTCGTCCGATGGGCCGCGGCGCGGCCGGCGTTCGTGCGGTCGCGCTGCGCGAGGACGATCACCTCGTCGAGATGGACGTTCTGCCGGCCGGCGCGATCGTCGAGGACGACGTCGACACGGAAGCGGAAGCGGAAGAGACGCCGGAAGTGATGGATGACAGCCGCGGCTACATCTTCACCGTGACCGAGGGCGGCTACGGCAAGAAGTCGCCGGTGGCGGCGTATCCGACCAAGCACCGCGGCGGCTACGGCGTGATCGACATCAAGACGGAGCGCTACGGAAAGGTCGCCGGCATGGCGGTCGTGTTCGAGGAGGATCAGCTCCTCGTCATCAGCGAGCAGGGGATGATTCTCCGCGTTCCGGTGGCGTCGATTCCGGCGAAGGGGCGCAACATTCACGGCGTCCGCATCGTGAAGCTCGACGAGAACGATCGCGTGGTCGCGGCGGTGAAGGTCGTCGAGCGCGAGCCGGAGGACGGCGGCGAGCCCGAAGGCGATACCGAACCCGAAACGGACGGCACGGGCGAAGAACCCGTGCACTAGCGTTGGAGCTGCAGGAATGTTGAATCGAGAAAATCTCGTGAAGCAGCCTTGGGCAATCCGCGCAGCCGGTCGTACCGGCTAAAATCGTGCTGATGGTCCGCCCTACGCGGGACCGCCTCAATCACCTCGCGCGCGAGCTTCTCGACGCACTCGCGCGCTCCCGTTCCGTGATTCTGCTCAAGGATCGGGAAGTGGTGCGTCAGGCGATGGCGCACGCCCTCACCGATGAGTTGCGGCGCGAGGAAGAACGCGAGGAGAGCGCGCGCCGCCGCATCGCGTCGATGCGCCACGCTCCGCGCGCTGGCACGCCCGAGTACGAGGAGCTCTTCCGGAAGTTCGTGGAGGAGGAGTATCTGCGCGAAGGGCTGGATACCTAGTGCTCGTTCAAGTTTGTAACGAGGGGTTTGTCATCCCGAGCGTGAGCGAGGGACCTGGGTGGGCGGGTGGCACGAGACTCGAGCCGCACACACACCCAGGTCCCTCGCTAACGCTCGGGATGACAAACCTGGGTAGCGCA
>DATLFB010000079.1:0-51012 GCA_035525285.1 Thermoanaerobaculia bacterium | reverse complement strand
GCTAACCCGCATTTCTCACGCTGCAGAAGAGAAAGCCGCCGTTCCATGCTATTAAGTTGAGTGTGAACAACAACTTCGAAGCATGGGAGGCGGCGGCGTGGAACAGACAGAGTGTAACGGGGAACAGCTCAACTTCCAAGGAGTGGGACGGCGGGAAGTAGTAGCGAAGTTCGATGGCGGGCAACTCAGCTCTGATGGTGGAGGGTTGCTGCTCCGCGAGACTGAGCGACGCACCAGGATCGTGGAGCAGTTCGCCGAATGTTTCCGCGACTTCCGGAGCCCGTTGCTGGTGGAACACTCGCTGAGATCGTTGATCGGCCAGCGAGTGATCGGACTGGGGCTCGGATATGAGGATCTGAATGATCACGATCAACTGCGTCACGATCCATTGATAGCGACGCTGATCGAGAAGACCGACCCAACCCAACCTCTGGCAGGAAAGAGCACGCTGAACCGGCTGGAGCTGACGCCTGAAGGGAACGGCGGTGATCGATACAAGAGGATCGTGTACGACGGCGAAGCGATCGATCGTTTCTTCGTGAACGTGTTTTTACAGGCCTATGCCACTGCGCCGCCCAAGCGGATCATTCTCGATCTGGACACGACCGACGATGAGATTCACGGTGGCCAGGAAGGGCGCTTTTTTCACGGGTACTACAGATCGTACTGTTACCTGCCGCTGTACGTTTTCAGCGGTGAGGATTTGTTGTGTGCCCGCTTACGCCAGGCGAACGTTGGTCCTGCGGAGGGAACGGTCGAAGAGCTGGAGCGGATTGTGTCGCAGATTCGTCAACGCTGGCCAGATGTGGAGATCTGCATCCGCGCCGATTCCGGATTCTGTCGCGATGACATCCTGAGCTGGTGCGAGAAGCACGATGTCGACTACGTGATCGGACTAGCTCGGAACGCCCGTCTGGAGCGGATGATCGCAAGCGAGATGGAGCAGGCATGTGCCGCATCGAAACTCACCGGACAGCCGTCCCGGCTCTACAAGGACTTTGAGTATCAGACGCTCGATAGCTGGAGTCGTACGAGACGGGTGGTGGGCAAGGCCGAGTATCTGACCGACAAGAAGAACGCGCGATTCATCGTGACATCGCGAGCTATCGAGAGCATCAGTGGCCAGATGCTCTATGAAGACGAGTACTGCGCGCGTGGAGACATGGAAAACCGCATCAAAGAACAGAAGAGTTTTCTGTTTTCAGATCGCACTTCCGCGGCGACGATGCGCGCGAACCAGTTGCGGCTCTGGTTCTCGTCAGTGGCCTATCTGCTGATGAGCGCATTGCGAAGGCTGGGCCTGAAGGACACGGATATGGCCAACGCACAGTGCGACACGATCAGGCTAAAACTGTTCAAGATCGGTGCACGCATCAAAGTTACTGCTCGCAAGATCTGGGTCTCGCTCTCGAGCAGCTACCCAATGGCGGAACTCTTCGCGCGCGTCTGCAGAAATCTTGCTCACGCCTCGCCCTGATCTCAACCGCAACGCCCGCCGATTCGCCACTCCTCCGGTTGCGCTGAGAATCGGTGTGTCCGAAGTCGTCCTTTCCACCGTTTTCCACAACCAATCAGATGCGGCCAACTTACCGAATGCACACATATGTGTGCACTTTTTACTCAGGGCATCGAGCCGGCTGGTGTCAGCCACCAACGAATCACATTTTCCACAGGTTCAGCGGGCAACGTTGCGACAGCGTGAGAAATGCGGGTTAGTTGCCAACCATCAACCTGGACCTCCTGAACACGCTGGCCCCGACCGTTTACCGCGTCTTCTGTGGTGGAACGAACGTCGGGTCGCCGGTCGCTTCATCGATCACCGATCCGTACGCGGTCACGCGTCCTCCGCGCACGACACGCACCGTGACGAGCCCGTTATAGACGTTGCCGAGTTGCAGCTCGCGGATGAGCGCGAGCTGGCGGAACTCGTTCGGCGCGAGGGTGAGCGTCACGACGGGCGTGATCTTCGCGTCGGGCAGCTTCACCTGCAGCTCGATCACCGTTTCCTGCCCGGTCGTTTCGGCAACGCCGATGTTCGTGCGATAGCGGACGGAGTCCTCGACCTGCGGAATGTAGAGCGAGCCCTCGTTCGCGCCGATGGCCTGACTCGGCGTGACCGCGGAGATGAACTGTCCGAGCGTGCCGGCCGAGGTCACGTTGTACGTGCGGGCGGTGACGACGAGAGAGGAAGGCGACGGAGTGTCGACATGCACGGCGCCGCCGATGTTCTCGCCGGCGAAGAGCGACTTCACGACGTTGTCGAGCGCGAGCACTTCATTTGGATTCGCGATGATCTGCGCGACGCGCGGCGTGCCGTTGTTCAAGGGGAAGAACGTGAGCGTCGCCGGCTGCGGCGCGCTGCCGTAGTTGAACACGCGCATGTCGGTCAGCCAGTTCGCGAAGCCGGTGTCGATGCTCGTCGCGCCGGGCAGGACGTAGCGCGTCGCTCCGCTCTGCTGCAGCAGGATGCCGTCCACGAGGAGCGGATCCCCCGTGCCGTTGTCGATCACGGACGCGTAGGCGGTGATCTTTCCTCCTCCGCCGGCGACCTTCACCTCGATGCGTCCGTCGTCGAGGGCGATGTCGTGCTGCGCGAGCAGCGCGTTCATCTGAATCTGCTGTCCGCCCGCGAGCTGCACCGGGATGTCGATGAGCTTCGTGCCGGCCGCATTGAAGATGCTCACCAGCGCATTCGCACTCACGCCCGACGCCTCGGCGATGCCGACGTTCGTGCGGAAGATGTTGTTCTGCGCGATCTGCTGCAGGCTGAGGATCGGCGGCAGTGCGTTGCCGGCGGCCGCGCCGATGAAGTTGGCGAACGGAATCGCGGGGATGAACTGCCCGAGCGTGCCCTTTTCCTGGACGTTGTAAGTGCGGCTCGTGACGACCATCGCTTTCGCTGCGTTCTCCACGTCCTCGGTGGGAACGATCTCGAGCATGCCGGTCGTGCCGTCGCCGAGGGAGCCGAAGCCGTACCAGTTGCGCACGATGTCGTCGAGCGCGGTCGTGAATCCGGCGTCGACTCGGATCTCGGTCTGCTTCACGCCGAGCGAGGTTCCGCCGGTCGGCGTGAACGTGAGGCGATAGCGGTACGCGCGGAAGCCGGCGTTCGTGACGCGTACGTCGGACTGCCAGTGCGAGTCGATGCCCTCGTTGTGGCCGACGGCGGGGATGATCACCGCGTGCGGCGAGGTCGAGCCCTTCGATGAAACGGGCGTGATGGGAGTGACGAGACTGACGGAGACCGGAACGCTGACCGTGGCCGTGGGGTTCGTTCTCACGGCGCTGGTGTCGCTGACGGTGACGATCACGGTCGCCGTGAACGTGCCGTTCGGCAGCTCGCTCGGATCAGCCACCGCGTTGAGGATCACGCCCTCCGGCGGCAGCACGCCGCTCGGCGGTTGCACTGTCAACCACGGTTGATCGGTGGTCGCAGTGAAGAAGAGTGTTTGTCCGGGCTCGCCGGGGATGAACACCTGTTGGACGATCAATTCGTCCGTTCCGACAGGCACGCTGGTGTTGGGGTTGTTTGACGGAGGCGCGATCGGAATGATCACCACGCGAATGACGGGCGAGTACGGACCGCCCGCCGGCGTGCAGTCGTTGAAGGCGCGGACGCGATAGAAGTACGCGGTCGGCGCCGCGACGTCGTGCGTGAAGGAGGCGGAGAGTTGCACGGCCGGAACGGTGGTGATGGTCGCGTCCGTGAACGCATCGTTCGTCGCTTCTTCGATCGTGTAGTGCGTCGCGCCGTCGACGGCGTCGAACTCGACGTCGTAGTCCTTGCCGGTCGTGTTCTGGCCGACGACGCGCGCGAGCGGTGCACCGACTGTTGTGCACTCCGTTTCGGTGGTGAACGTGACGCACGCGCTGGTGGTTGCACACGAGCCGAACAGCGCGAGCACGCGCCATTCGTACATCGTGTTCGGCGTGAGGCCGGAGTACGGGAGCGAGGTCGTGAAGGTGGTGCCGACGAGTGTCGCGCAGCCGGAGCCGGCGACGCCGAGGAAGACGACATAGGAGTCGGCGCCGGCGTCGCTCCAGGTGAGGACGCCGTCGATCGGCGCGCTGCCCGTGGGAGCGAGACCTGCCGGCACGGCGAGCGGGCAATCGATCGTCGTTGCGACCGAGGAGCTGTTGTTGCCGGAAATCGGATCGCCCGTGCTCGATGACACGGTCACGCTGTTCACGACCGACGATCCGGAAGCAGACGGGTTGACGAAGTACGTCGAGGTGATCGTCTTTGTCTCTCCGTTCGCCATGTTGCCGAGGGAGCAGGGGAACGCGGTCGTGCATGCGCCGCTGTTCGACTGGAAGTCGAGACCCGCCGGCGTGGGCTCGTTGACGACGACGTTGACGGCGGTGTCGGGTCCGGTGTTCTTCACCATGATCGTGTAGACGATCGTGTCGCCGCTGCTCGCGCTCCCCGGACCCGTCTTGATCACGTGAAGGTCCGCAGCCTCGGACACGGTGATCGTCGCCGGGCCGGTGGCGTTGTTCCCGGTGTTCGGATCGATCGTCCCGCCGCTCACACTGACGCTGGCGCTGTTCGTGATCGTGCCGACGGTGTCGGCGTTGACGACGAGCGTGACGACGGCGCTGTCGCCGCTCGCGAGCACGCCGATGTTGCAGGAGATCGGGGACGTGGTGCACGAACCGGCGGTGCTCGTCGCGGAGACGATGGTTCCGCCGGTGAGCGTGTCGCTGAGCGCGACGCCGCCGGCGGTGTCCGGGCCGAGGTTCTGAATCGTGATCGTAAAGGTGGCGTTCTGTCCGTGCAGCGCGGGACCGGATGTCGTCTGCGTTGCCATGACATCGGCCTGCGCGGTGATGGCGGCGAGTTGGTACGACGTGGGGAGGTAGGCGGAGACGAAGGAGCCGCCGGCGAAGGCCGGGAGAAACTCGCTGCCGAACGTGCCGCTGCTCGAGGCGAAGGTGACGGGATCGAACGTCTCGCCGCCGCTCGGCACGTAGCCGCCGATGAGCGTCGCGTTCATCGTGCCGCCGAGGGTCGCGGTGCCGGTGACGATCAGCTGATCGTAGCTGACGCCGGGAGAGGTGCCGCCGATCTCGACGTTGAGTGTGCCGCTCTGCGTGTAGTTGCCGGCGATGGTGAGCGATCCCGCGCTCGCGCCGGGATTGATCGCCGCGCCGTTGTCGACGTTGCCCGTGATCGTACCGTTGCCGGCGAGCACGCCGGCGTTGAGATCGACGAGCGTCGACGACAGGTTGCCGCCGGCGAGCGTCGTAGTGCCGCCGTTCTGTGTGAAGCCTCCGTTGAAGGCGACATCGCCGTTCGCGAGCGTGACGATGTTGTTGTTCGTAAACGCGGGACCGAAGCTGGTCGTGCCTCCGCCGGCGGACTTGGTGAAGGTGCCGTCGTTGATGAAGGTCGTTGCGCCGCTCATGTCGAGGGCGGTGTTGTTCTGGATGTCGAAGGTGCCGTTGTTGTCGATCGATGCGCCGTTGGTGAGCGTCAACGCGCTGGGAGGGGAGTACCGGATGTCGCCGTTGTTCGTGATGGTGCGCCCGTCGAGCGTCATCGGCCCGAAGAGGTTGACCTGCATGTCGAACATGACACCTGCGGCGATGTTGAACGCGCCGGTTCCGGAGATCGTGCCGCCAGCCCAGAACGAGCCTGTGCCGCCCGTGATGTCGAACGCGCCGCTGCCGGTGAGCGTGCCGCCGCCCATACCGAGGTTTGGGGTCGACGCTGCACTGTTGAAGGTGACGACACTGCCTTCAATGACCGTGCTGCCGTTGCCGGTGAGGGTATAGGTACCGGAGAACGTGTTGAAGTCGCCGTTGAAACGAACGTTGCCGCTGCCTGTGATCGAGGAAGTGGGGCCGAATGTATTCGACGCACCGATGAAGCTCAGCGTCATCCCATCAGCAGCCGTGAATGAGCCGGTGTGCGTGCCGAAGCTGCAGGTGAGTGCTCCGGCTTGCACATCGACGGCACCGTCGTTGTTGAACTGACTTTCGAAGGCGGACGAGGCAATGGTGGTCTTTCTCACCGTTCCGGCGTTGTTGAAGACGTTCGTTCCACTGCCGTTTCCGATGACGCCGCCGAAGAAGCGGAACTCCGCACCCGCGTTGTTGTTGATGACGGCGTTGTTCGTGAGCGTCAGGCCGTTGCCCTCGTACTCGACGATGCCGTCGTTGTGGAGCGTCCGATTGTCGAGGAACGTCGGCAGGGTGGGGGCCAGATGCGCGAGCGTCGCGGTCGCGTCGATGGTCGTGTTGCCGGGACCGAGGAGCGTGCCGCCTTTCCAACCCAGCTTGCGGGAGATGTTGAGATCGGCGCCGTTGATCGTCCCAGCGAGGAGCTCGACGTTCGTGAGCGTGAGTGCGGTCCCGAGGGTCAGCGTGCCGCCGTTCACGCGGAAGAGGCCGAGGTCCGCGGGATTCGTGTTCGTCCCGACGTTGAGCGTGAAGGTGTTCGACTCGAAGATGACGGCGTTGGCCGCGTTCGGAACGAAGATGTTCGCTTCGTTGCTGCCGCCGCCGTTGAGCGCGACCTGACCGCTCGTGATGTTCAGCGACGCGCCGAAGAACAAGCCGTTCGGCGTGAGGCGGCGCGAAGAGACGAGGATGGGACTGAGGTTGTTGAAGATCGCCTGAATGACCGCCTTGCCCGCGCCGCCGCTCTTGTTGACCGTGCTGTTCTCGTTCGAGATCACGCCGGTGCCGTCGCTGTTGATCGCGGCATCGGTGGTGAGGTTGAGGATTGCGCTGGAGATGGTCACGACCGCGCCGCTGTTGATCGAGAGCACGTTCGCTCCGACGGGCGAGTAGTCGATCGTGCCGTTGACGTTGAAGTCACGGCCGTTGATGTTCATCGCGCTGAACGCGCCGTCGAACACATGGTTGTAGGTGGCGAGCTGTGTGTCGCCCGCGCCGGACTGTGTTCCGCCGCCCCAGAGATACGCGGCGAAAATCGACAGCGAGCCGTCGCCGGTGATCGTGCCGGCCGTGTGAATGAACTGGTGATTCGTCGAGATCTGCGCGTTCGTCGGAATGTCGAGCGTGGCGCCGGAGAGCTTCGCGATCGCGCCGCCGGCGAGGTTGATGTACTGGATCAGTGCGCCGTCGAGCGTGTGATTGCCGGCGGCGAAATCGAAGATGCAGGCGTCGCAGATCTTGAAGGTGCCGGTGTGCACGCCGCTCTTCGTGAACTGGATGTTGCCGCTGTCCGACTGCACGATGCCGTCGTTGTTGAGGATCACCTTCACGATCGCCGTACCGGCACCCGTGGTCTTCAGGATCGATGCACCGCTCTTGTTGTCGATGCGCGCGTTGTTCACGCTGTCGGAGTCGACGGTCACGTCGCCGATCAGACTGATGGTCGTGTTGTTCTGGATGTTGCCGCCGGTGTTGATGCCGAGGGTTCCGACTCCGGAGTTGATGTTGAACGCGCCGTCGTTGACCACGCTGGCGTCGTGGATGAACGCGCCCGCGCCGCCGACGATGTTCGTGATCGAAGTCCCGAGGAGGTTCACCGTCAGATTGCGCTGCCATACGCCGCCGTTGAAGGTGACCGTGCCGCTGACGTTTGCGATGCCCGATCCGGCCGCGGGACCCTGAATCCATCCACCGTTCATCGAGATGTTGGTGAAGTTGACCGTCGCGCCGTTGTCGATGACGGGCGTGCCGACGATGTTCGCGGTGCCGAGTCCGGTGACGTTGTTCGTGCCTGTGAACGTGCCGTGGAACTCGATCGCACAGCCGCTCGCGATGCTGAAGGTGCCGTTCGTGTGTGTCGGCGAGCCGCCGAGAACGAGCACGCCCGCGGTGACATCCACCGTGGCGTTGTTGTTGACCGGGACGTCGATGTTCGTACCGCCGCCGCCTGCGGTCTTCTTGAAGATTCCGCTGTTGTTGATGTCCGCGGTCGCCGCGCTGTTCGTCGTGATCGCGCCGAGAGTCTGGACGTCGAACGAGCCGGTGGAGGAGATGTTCACCTGCGCCCCGTTGTTCATCACCCATGATCCCGTGTAGGTCACTTTGCCGTTGACGTTGAGTGTGTGCGCGTCGAGGATGCCGCCGCTGAGCGTGAGCAGGGCGGGCAGCGTCACGTCGAAGGCGAGATTCGTCGAGCCGCTGCCGGTCAGCGTGCCGCCGCTCCAGGTGAAGCCGGAGTTGCTCCGGATGTCGAGCGTGCCGGCGTTGTCGATCGTGCCGCCGGTGAGCTGGAGGATCGTGCCGCCCGCGATCTGCGAGGCGCCGGTCAGAGGGAGCATGGCGCCCGCGTTCACGACGACGAAACACGAGACGTTGTTCGCGTCGAGCGTGACCGCGTTCGGAACGGTTGTGTTCAGCGTGATCGTAATGCCCTGGAAGTCGATGATGGCTTTGTCACCCGCCGCCGAGCCGGGGTAGGTTCCCGCGGGCGCGGCCGGTCCCGAGTTCGAGATCAGGTGCCACGTGGAGCTCGAGGTCCACGGTCCGCCCAGGACGTCGGCGTAGTAGTCGGTCGCAAAGGCGGGGGCGACGGCGAAAAACAGGAACATCAGGCCGGGAACGGCACGACGCATCAGAGACATAGCCTCACCTCGGGTGGTTCGCGCATTCTACGTGATCCAGCCCACGTTTCCGGTGACACCTCGCGCGCACAATCACGGGATGCGAATCGCCGCAGCACTCATGCTCGTGCTCGCTCCGCTCGCCGCCGCGCAGGCGCCGCAGCGGAACGGCGCGCTTCCCGCACCTCTGCCGCTTTTTCCGCCGGACAACTGGTGGAACGTCGACATCCGAAGCGCGCCCGTCGATCCGAACAGCGCCGCGTTCATCACCTACATCGGTGCGACGCACGGCATGCATCCCGATTTCGGCGGCGACAGCGGCGATCCCGACTACCCGATCTACGGGATTCCGTACGTCGTCGTGGCCGGAACGCAGCCTCTCCTTCCCGTGACGTTCGAGTACGACGACGAAAGCGACCTCGGCGCGCCGGGTCGTCCGCCCGGCTATCCGATTCCGGAAGAGGCGAAGACGCAGCAGAAGTGGATCGAGGGCGGACTCGCGGGCGGCGATCCGAACGCGGAAGGCGACCGGCACATGCTCGTCGTCGATCGCGATCACCGCATTCTCTACGAGCTCTACGCATTGCGATGGACCGGCTCGCGCTGGGAGGCGGGATCGGGCGCGACGTTTCCGCTCGACTCGAACACGCGCCGCCCCGTGGGATGGACGAGCGCGGACGCGGCGGGACTGGCGATTCTGCCGGGACTCGTGCGCTACGACGAAGTCTTCGGTCCCGATCCGATCCGCCACGCGCTGCGCGTCACGGTGCGGCGCACGAACGGCTACGTCTATCCCGCCTCGCACCGCGCGGGCGACACGCCGGGCGCATTACCGATGGGCGCGCGGCTGCGACTGAAGGCGAGCGTCGATCTCTCGCAGTTCTCCGAGCCGGTGCGAAAGATCTTTCAGGCGATGAAGACGTACGGACTGATCGTCGCCGACAACGGATCCGATCTCTACGTGACCGGCACGTACGACACGCGCTGGGACAACGACGAGCTGAATCCGGCGTTCGCGTCGATCAGGGCGAGCGACTTCGAGGTCGTGCAGCTGGGGTGGCAGCCCGCGCGCGGCGGGGTCGGACGGCGGCGGGCGGTCAGGCACTGAGGAGGGCGGACGTCCCGTCCGCCCACCTGGGGCGGACGAGACGTCCGCCCTCCACGTCAATCCACGTCGTTCATCTTCCGGATGTACTTCACGTCGATCTTGTGGATGCGCATCGAGACGAGTTTCTCGACCGGCACGTTGTTGTAGCCGGCGTCCTTCAGCTCCCTGATGAACTCCGGCGTCACTCTGTGAATGCGCATCGCGACGAGATCATCGGCGTCGACTTTGTCGTAGCCGAGCGTGCGCAGCTCGCGAATGAGCTCGGGGGTGACGCGGTGGATGCGGAACGAGATCAGATCGTTGAACGAGAGGTTGTACCCGAGCTTGCGCATCTCTTCGGCGAACTCCGGCGTGACTTTGTGGATGCGCGTGCTGACCAGATCATCGGCATCGATCTCGCGGAAGCCGAGTCCGCGCATCTCGCGGATGTACTCCGGCGTGACGTTGAAGATGCGCATCGACAGGTATTTCTCCAGCGTCTCGCGATATCCCTCGGCCTGCAGCGACTTGATGTACGACGTCGAGACGTCGAGCACGGCGAGCGTGAAGAGATGGTCCTCTTCGCTCTTCCCCTCGCGCTTCCCGCCGAGATCGAATTCGATGCCGAGGGCGCGGATGGCAGCGGGGTAGTTGCGATTCGGCGTGAACGTGAACTGTCCCGCACCGTTGCCGTTGCGGAACGAGCCTTCGAACGACACCGTGCCGGCCTCGCGAGCGAGCTGGAACTGCACGGGCGTCGATGACGCGCCGCGGATCTGCGCGTCCGAGAGGCCGGTGAAGCCGGCGATGCTCATCGCGTTGCCGAAGTTGTGCTGCCGGCCGCGACTCATGTTCATGTGGAACTTGCCCGGCTTCTCGTCGTCCGTGCTCGCGGTCCAGGAGCCCTCGATGTCGGCGATCGCCGTCGTGGCGACGAGAAGTGTGAATAGAAGGGTGAGGGCCTTTTTCATGTTGATCGTCCTTTTGGTTGCCCGGGTGCCCGGTTGCCCGGCGGCGCCGTGCGGGTGCCGGCGCGTGACCGGGAAACCGGGTGACCGGGCAACTGGATAACCTCGTCCTCAGTTCCTGTCGCGGTACTTCGACATCTCGCGGATGAAGTCTTCATCGATGCCCACCGCGGCGAGGCGGGAGAGCTCGCGGACGGAGAGATTCGCGTAGCCGGCCGCGGCGAGTTTCTTCACCCACTCGGGCGCGACATTGAGCGCGCGGAGCTGCTGCGCCTGGCGCGGCGTCTTCACGTCGACGCCCGCGTCGCGCATCGACTTGATGTACTCGGGCGAGACATTGAGCGCGCGGAGGCTCGTCACTTCGCCGAGGGTCAGGTCGGGGAAGACGGCTTTCATCTGCTCGACGTACTGCGGTGTCACACCGACGGCGCGAAGCTGAATCAGCTCGTCGACGGTGAGCCTGCCGCCGGTGCCGAACTTCTTCCGATCGCGCTTCTCGCTCTCGTCATTCTCATCGTCGTCGCCCCAGTAGCCGGCGTGCATCGCGGCCATCGCAGGTGGTGCGGGTGGCGCGGGGGTTACAGCGGCGATCGCAGAAAGGTTCGGAACGGCAATCGCGCGAGGCGCGCGCGCGGGACGAGGCGTCGGGATTCCGGCGATCGCGGGAGTGGGTGCCGGAGCGGGCATCGGAGTCGCGGCGAACATCGGAACGACCGCGATCGGCGGCATGGCGGAGACGTCGATGTCGATGTCGAGATCGTCGTCGATCACGACGAGATCTTCTTCGTCATCGGCGTCCGCTTCGCTCTTCGGTTCCACCACTTCGACTTTCGTGGCCGCGGGCTTCTGCTTCTTTTTCTCGTCGTCGCGATCCGCGAGCGCGGGAAGCGACGGAACAGCGAGTGCGATCACAACGACGGAGAGCATCGCCACGGCCGCGGCCCAGCGCGAGCTGGAGCCGGTGGACTCGGCGCGCTCGGCGACGAGGCGGCGGATGCGCTCGATGAGCGAGCCGCCGTTCGCGGCGACCGTCAAGGCCGGGGCGTGCGCGCGCAGCTCCTCGAGCCGCGTCAGCGCGCGCGCGTACTGGATGGGATTGCCGCACACCGCGACCGCGAGATCGTCGCAGCAGTGCTCGCGCTCGATGCGCACGCGCCGCGACATCCACCACACCGCGGGGTGATAGAACATCAGCGTCTCCACCATCGCCTGCAGCAGATTCACGAAGAAGTCGTGGCGCCGGATGTGCGCGAGCTCGTGCGCGAGCACCATCTCGATCTGCTCCGGCGTCATGCCGGTCAGTGCGCTCGCGGGAATGAGAATGACGGGACGGAGCGAGCCGATGACCGACGGCACTTCGACCGCGGCCGACTCGACGAGGCGCACGGCGCGCCGCAGTCCGAGCGCGCTCGACAGACGCGCGGCGACGCGCTGCCAATGCTCGCTCGCGTCTTCCGCGCCGTGGCGCGCGAGACGGCGCGCGCGCGCCCAGCTCACGAGCAGGCGCGAGGAGAGGACGATCACGCCGGCGAGCCAGATCGCGACGATCGCGGGCAGCGAGCGCTGCGCACTCGCGACGAGCTCCATCGCGCGCTCGCGCCACGTCGTCGTGGCGGCGACGGCGATGAGCACGGGGACCTTCGTGACCGGAACGAGCTCCTCTTCGACTGACGTAGCGGCGGGCTTCAGCCCGCCGTCGACCGGCTGAAGCCGGTCGCTACGTTCGTACGAGCGATACGCCGTGCCGATGAACAGCGCGAACACCAGCACGAGCGCGCTGCACGAGACCGCGTAGCGCGCGTTCGCGCTGTGGCGTGAGAGCAGGGCGAGGGTCGCGGCAAGAATGCCCGCGACGATCGCGGCCTGCCACAACAGATGAAGCAGCGCCCATCCGATCGCCTGGGCCAGCGGTGCGGTCAACAGCTCCATCGCGCTCATTTCACTTCTCCTTCCATCTGATCGAGCATCTGCCGGATCGCCGCCAGCTCCTCGGCGCTCGCGTGTCCGCCGGAAAGCGCCTGCATGACCAGCTTCGCCGGCGAGCCGCCGAACGCGCGGTCCATCAGATCGCCGATGAGCTGGCGCTGCGTCCGCTGCTCGCTGTGGCGCGTCGCGTAGACGTGCGCGCGCTGCGACTCATCGCGCACGACGAGTCCCTTGTCGGTCATGATCTGCAGGAGCTTGAGAACGGTGGTGTAGCCGGTGTCGTGCGTGTCGCTCATCGCATCGTGGACTTCGCGGACCGTGCTCGGCCCGCGCTCCCAGAGCACGCGCAGAATCGCGAGCTCCGCATCGGTTGGTCTGGGGAGTTTCTCGACCATTGGCTTGCCTCCGTTTGTCAGTACGGGAGGACTATACGAAAGATTTCGTAAGGAGTCAACGAAAGATTTCGTACACGCCGAAGGGCCGGGTGAGGGGCTCCGTGCATCGCACGAGGAACGACCCCTCACCCTAGCCCTCTCCCCGCGAGCGGGGAGAGGGGACTGGGACGAGCACGGTCTCGATCAACGCATCCTTTTCGCGCCACACCTGCTCGATCCACGCCTTGAATCGCTCGCGCGCCGGTCCCGGCTCGATGACGGCGGGCGTGCAGTGCTGCGGGTCGACGTCGAGAGGCCGCGCGCGGACGATGACGCTCGGCACGCGATTCGTCACGAAGTCCCACATCGTGACGTCGTTGCCGGGATAGACGAGCGTGACGTCGATCATCGCGTCGAGCTGCTCGCCGAGGGAGGCGAGGACGAAGCCGATGCCGCCGGCGCGCGGGCGGAGGAGATGGCGATAGGGCGACTCCTGGTCTTCCTGCTTCTCGCGTGAGAAGCGCGTGCCTTCGCAGAAATTGAGAATGGTGACGGGGATGTGGCGATAGAGCCGGCAGGCGATGCGCGTGGTCTCGAGATCGCGGCCGCGTTTCTCCGGATGCTGGGCGAGGTAGTCGGGTGTGTAGCGGCGCATGAACGGAAAGGAGAGCGCCCAGGACGCCTGTCCCACGATCGGGAACCAGATCAGCTGGCGCTTGAGAAAGAAGCGGAGCAGCGGCGCCTTGTCTTTGAGGGCGCGGAAGAGCGCGAAGATGTCGATCCAGGAGACGTGGTTGCTGATGACGAGATAGTGCCCGTCGGGGCGCAGTCCCTCGAAGCCGGCGACGTCCCATTCCGTCGTCAGCAGCGCGTCGAAGATCCGATCGTTCCAGCGCACCCACTGGAGGCCGAGCCACGGCAGGCCGCGGTTCACGCGCCGCCGCGGCTCGCCGAAGGTCAACAGCTTGACCACACCGCCGAGAAGCACGGGTGTGCCCCAGAGGAGGAGGTTGAGGAAGAGGAGGATGGAGATCGTGATGCCGCGCAGCACGCGGGGGAGTGTAATGGGGTTGGTGGGTTGCTGGGTTGCGGGGCTGCTGGCCAGTCCCCTCTCCCCACGCCAGTGGGGAGAGGGTTAGGGTGAGGGGCGATCCATGCTCCGAGGCAACAACCCCTCACCCTGACCCTCTCCCCGCGTGGCGGGGAGAGGGGACTGGGGTCAGCAACCCAGCAACCCAGCAACTCACCGTCACGCCGCCCGCGTCCGCAGCGCCGAACCGAGCGACGCGTCCCGCGCCCCAACCCGCGCGCGCACTTCGCTGAGGCGCGCCATCGTGAACGCCGCGAGCGCGATCTCGAGATCGCGCACGGCCACGTCGAAGTACTGGCCGGTCGTGACGAGGTTGATCGCGATCAGCGTCAGCCACGCCGCGACGACGTAGCCGCCGATGCGCGTCATTCCCGTCAGGACGAGAATCCCCACGATCATCTCGATCACGCCCACCGCGCCCATCGTCACCCGCGGCGACAGGGGAACGACGCGCGTGAAGATCGGGCTGAGATACTTCTCCCAATCGACCAGCACGTTGAAGAATTTGTCGAGGCCGGCGAGAAACGGTCCCACGCCGAGACCGATGCGCAGTCCCCACCATGCCTGTTCGAGCCGTTGATCCATCTTGCGAGTCCTCCTGTCTGCATTGGAGTGAGACGGAGGCGCCGAGGTGACAGATAATTCGCGGCATGCGCAAAGTCGTTCTGCTCGCCGCCCTCGCGCTGGCCCTCGCCACGGTTTCCGCCACGCCGACGAAAAAGAAAGCGTCGCCCGCGCCGGTCGCGCCCGCGATCCTGCCGCATGGCCACGCGTTGTTCCTCACCGATCTGTCGAATGACGGGCGGCGGCAGGTCGTCTTCCGCGCGAACGCCGCCGGCACGCGCTTCTTCTTCGAGGAGCCGTCGGGCGTGACCGTCTATCGCTTCCAGAGCGGGCAGTACGTGAAGGAAGAGTTTCTCGCCGGCGCGCGGCTGGCGGCGGCCACGAAGAAGTACGCGGCGTTGCGCTGACGCGCCGGGCACGCGTTGCGCACATCGCGAGCTCGCGATGACCGGTCCCACACAACGCGGCTGGAAGCGCGGCGACTCTCCCGACGATCTCGTCTCACGCGAGTGGCTCGTCACCAACGGCCTCGGCGGATACGCGTCGGGAACGATCGGCGGGGCATGCACGCGCCGCTTTCACGGCAAGCTCGTCGCCGCACTTCCCGCGCCCCTCGGCCGCACGATGATGTTCAACCATCTCGACGAGCGGCTCGTCCTGCCCGATGGCCGCATCCGCAGGCTCAGCGGCGACGACCACGGCGAGGTGAGTCATCCCGACACCGATTTTCTCGACGAGTTCGCCGTCGAGGCCGGAATTCCGGTGTGGCGCTACGAAGCGGACGGCGTTTGTCTCGAGAAACGCGTGCTGATGCCGTATTCGCAGAACACCACCTACATCATCTACCGCTTCGTCGCGTGCCCGGAGGGCTGCACGCTTCAACTGCGTCCGTCGCTCAACTTCCGGCCGCATGAAGGGCTGCTCCATGAGTCGCCGGATCAGTGGAGCGTGAACGCCGACGGACAGAACATCGAGATCCGCGAGAATGAAACGTATCCGCCGCTGCGCATCGCGCTCGTCGGCCGCACCGCGCGTCTCGTCGAACATCCGCGAACGCTCGACCACATCCTCTATCGATTGGAAAAGAGCCGCGGCTACGAGCACGCGGGGCCGCTCTGGAGTCCGGGCGTGATCGAGCTCGAGCTCGTCGCCGGCGAGAAGGCGGGCGTCATCGCATCCGTCGAACCGTGGGACGTCATTCACGCGCTGAGCGTCGACGAGGTGATCGAAGCCGACAACGCGCGCCGCAATCGGATGCTTGCAAAGGCAGGGGGCGCCGCGGACGACCCGTTCTCCGCGCAACTGGTCCTCGCGGCCGATCAGTTTCTCATCTGTCCGCATACGCGCTCCGCCGACGAGGCCCGCAGCGCCGCGGCGGGCGACTCGCCGCGCACCGTGATCGCCGGCTATCACTGGTTCACCGACTGGGGCCGCGACACGATGATCAGCCTCGAAGGCCTGACGCTCGTGCCGCACCGGCATCGCGAGGCGGGGAGCATCCTGCGCACGTTCGCGTCGTACATCCGCGACGGTCTGATTCCGAACATGTTTCCGGAAGGGGAGCACGGCGGGCTGTATCACACGGCCGACGCGACGATGTGGTTCTTTCACGCCGTCGCGCGTTACGTCCGCTGGACGGGCGATCGCGCGACGCTCCGCGACATGCTGCCGAAGATGGTCGAGATCGTCGATCACCACGTGCGCGGGACGCACTTCAACATCCGCGTCGATCCGAGGGACGGATTGCTCTCGCAGGGCGCGGAGGGCTACCAGCTCACCTGGATGGACGCGAAGGTGGATGGGTGGGTGGTGACACCGCGGCGCGGAAAGGCGGTCGAGATCAACGCGCTCTATTACAACGCGCTGCGCATCCTGCAGGGTTTTCTGGAAGAGGAGGGCGACGCGGCAGGCGCGCGGCGGATCGAGGAGCTCGCGCTGCGCGCGCGCGAGTCGTTCAACGCGCGCTTCTGGTACGACGAAGGTCAATATCTTTACGACGTCGTCGATCCCGAGGATTCCGCGCTGCGTCCGAATCAGATCTTCGCGATCGCGCTCGATCATCCGGTACTCGATCGCTCGCGATGGGAGGCGGTTCTGCAGACCGTGCAGCGCGAGCTGCTCACGCCCGTCGGTCTGCGCTCGCTCGCGCGGGATCATCCCGACTACAAGCCGCGCTACGACGGCGATCTCCGCGCGCGCGACGCCGCGTATCACCAGGGAACGGTGTGGGGCTGGCTGATCGGGCCGTTCGTCGATGCGTGGCTGAAGGTGCATCCCGACGACCGCGCCGGCGCCCGCGCGTTCCTCGAAGGCTTCGCCCCTCACCTCGGCGACGCCTGCATCGGCACGATCAGCGAAGTGTTCGACGCCGAGGAGCCGTACACGCCGCGGGGATGCGCGGCGCAGGCGTGGAGCGTGGCGGAGGTGCTGCGGGTTTGGGAAAGGGTGAGGGAATGAGGAGAAGGTGAAGGAATGAGGAGAAGCGGATGAAGGACGGGTGAAGAATGAAGAAGGTCCTCCGCGTTTTTATCGGTATATGGGTTAACGATGAACGATGAACGATGAACGATGAATGGGCCGCGGCATTCATCGTTCATAATTCATCGTTCATCGTTCATCGTTCATCGTTCATCGTTCATCGTTATTCGTTCATCATTCGACGGCATCCCTGAGCGCCCACGACACGCGGGATTCGCCCCCCTGTGATCCCCCGCACTCTCCAACCCCCACCCTTGCTACTATCTCCCCAGCAGCCTTCCACCGTGCCTGATCATCATCTCTTCGCCGCGGGGAGTTATGACGCGAATGCGCTGTCATTCGTGACGGCCCTGGCGTCCGCGGCGATCCTGGTCCTCGGCAGCGCGGTGTTCGCGCGCGGACGCGGCCTCGCCGCGAGCACGCGCTTCTTCCTCGTCACGCTCTTCTCGGCCGGGTGGCTCGCCGCGGATGTGCTGATGTATGCCTCGCGCGACGCCGCGACGGCGCTGATCTGGTCTCGCGCGGCGTTCGGCGTCGGCGCGCTCATTCCCGCCGCGGTGTTCCACTTCGCGGTCGAGTACGTCGGGCGCCGCAGCTCGTACCGCGTCACGATCTGGCTCTTCTGGCTCTTCTGCGCCGGCGTGGGAGCGATCGGCGCATTCACGAGCGCGTTCATTCCGTCGGTGCGCCACTACTCGTGGGGCTTCTACGCACACGGCCAGCCGCACGCGGGGATGATCGTGCTCGGCTTCAGCACGATCATCGTCGCGAGCGTTCATCTCTTCTGGCGCGCGTACCGGACCTCGGAAGGAAGAGCGAAAGAGCGCGCGGGCGCGCTGCTGCTCGCGTTCGTCCTCGGATCGCTGGCGATGTTCGACTACGTCCCGTCGGCGGGCATCGATCTGCAGCCGGTCGGCTACATCGCCAGCCTGGCCTTCGTCGTTCTCGCCGCCACGGCGCTGTGGCGCTTCGAGCTCTCCGACATCACGCCGGAATACGCAGCGGGACAGATCCTCGACACGATGAAAGGCGCGGTCATCGTCGTCGACATGGACGGCAACATGCGCGTCGTCAACCGCGCGGCGTGCACGCTGCTCGGCTTCACGGAAGAGGACCTGCGAGGCTCGCACATCCGCCGGATCCTGCAGCGCGATCAGAACCTCACCACCGGCCAGCTCCTGAACAGCCTCGGCGTCCTCGAGCACGCGATGGGATGGCGCACCGCCGACGGCGCGACGATCGACGTGCTCGCGTCCTCGTCGTTCCTCCGCAGCGAGGAAGGGACGCCGATCGGCGTGGTCTACGTCGGGAGCGACTTCCGAGAGCGCAAACGCGCCGAGCAGGCGCTGCGGGAGAGCGAGCATCGCTACCGCACGCTCTTCGAGCTCAATCCGCTGCCGATGTGGGTGTACGACCTGCAGACGCTCGCCTTCACCGCCGTCAACAACGCCGCGGTGAAACACTACGGCTACTCGCAGGAAGAATTTCTGCGGATGAAGATCACCGACATCCGTCCGATCGAGGACGTGCCGCTCGTGCTGGCGTCGATCTCGTCCCTCGAAGCGCGGCGCGGTCCGAATCACTATCGCCACAAGAAGAAGGACGGCACGATCATCGACGTCGAGGTGACGTCGTTCGAGTTCGTCTCCGCGAGCCGCCGCGCGCGCATGGTCATCGCCCAGGACATCACCGAGCGCAAGCTCGCCGAGGAGGAGCTGCGCAAGAGCGAGGAGCGGTATCGCGAGCTCTTCGAGAACGCCCACGACCTCGTCTACACCCACGATCTCGAGGGCCGCGTCACCTCGATGAACTATGCCGGCGAGCGGATCCTCGGCTATTCGCGCGAAGAGCTGATGGGCATGCGCATCAGCGATCTCGTCGTGCCGGAGCATCTCGAGCACGGCCTCGAACAGATGCGCAGGAAGCTGAGCGGCGAGACGCAGGCGACGTTCTACGAGCTCGACGTCCGCGCGAAGGACGGGCGGCGCGTATCGCTCGAGCTGAGCACGCGTCTCATCGCTCGCGACGGAAAACCCTTCGGGATTCAGGGCATCGGCCGCGACATCACCGAGCGGAAGGCGAACGAGGCGCGCTACCGCGTGCTGTTCGAGCGCAATCTCGCCGGCGTCTACCGCACGACCGTCGACGGCCGCATCCTGGACTGCAACGAGTCGTGTGCACGCATCTTCGGCTTCGACTCGCGCGACGAGTTCGTCAATGCCGCCGCGACCGACTTCTACTTCGACAACACCGAGCGTGACCGCCTGGTGCAGATGCTCCGTACGCAGGGCTCGCTCAGCAACACCGAGTTGCGGCTCCGCCGCCGCGACGGATCGACGGTGTGGGTGCTCGAGAACATCTCGCTCCTCGACGACAACATCCTCGAAGGCACGATCATCGACATCACCGATCGCAAGCACGCGCAGGAGCAGATGGAGTATCAGGCGTACCACGACTCCCTGACCGGCCTGCCGAACCGGCTGCTGTTCCGCGATCGCATCACCGTCGCGCTGGCGCATGCGAAGCGCGCGGGACGGCTTTCCGCTGTGATGTTCCTCGATCTCGATCAGTTCAAGCTCGTGAACGACACCCTCGGACACACGGCCGGCGACCGGCTGCTGCAGGCGATCGGCTCGCGGCTCGTGAACTGCGTGCGCGGCGAAGACACGGTCGCGCGCATGGGCGGGGACGAGTTCACGATTCTGCTCGCCGACCTGCTGGACCGGCGCGGCGCGGCGGCCGTCGCGCAGAAGGTGCTCGAGGCGGTGCGGCATCCGGTGCAGGTCGGCGAGCACGAGCTGTATGTCACGACCTCGATCGGCATCGCCGTGTTTCCCGATGACGGCATCGACGCCGAGGGTCTGCTGAAGCATGCGGACCGCGCGATGTATCGCGCGAAAGAGGTCGGGCGCGACAACTATCAATACGTCACCACGCGCCGCGACGGCGGCGACTCGCGTCTCGTTCTCGAGCGCAGCCTGCACCACGCGATCGAGCGCGAAGAGTTCGAAGTGCATTACCAGCCGATGGTGGAGATCGCCACGGGACGCGTCGTCGGAGCCGAGGCGCTGGTGCGCTGGCGGCATCCGGAGCACGGCCTGATGCAGCCGGAGGAGTTCATCCCCATCGCCGAGGAGACGACGCTCATCGTGCCCCTCGGCGCGTGGGTGCTGCGCACCGCGTGCACGCAGATGAAAGCGTGGCACGACGCGGGTCACGCGTGGCTGCGCGTCGCGGTGAATCTCTCGCCGCGGCAGTTTCAGGATCAGGAGCTCGTCACCATCGTCGAGCGGGTCCTCGCCGACACCGGGTTCCCGCCGGCGCTGCTCGATCTCGAGATCACCGAGTCGACGGCGATGCAGAACGCGGAGCTCTCGCTCCAGATCCTGAATCGCCTGAAAGAAATGGGAATCCGCATCTCGATCGACGACTTCGGCACCGGCTACTCGTCACTGAGCTACCTGAAGCGCTTCCCGATCGACACGGTGAAGATCGATCAGGACTTCGTGCGCGATCTCACCAGCGACGACACGGCGATCATCTGCGCGGTGATCTCGATGGCCCACGCGCTGAACCTGCGCATCATCGCCGAGGGAGTGGAGACCGAAGAGCAGCTCGCGTTTCTGCGGCGCGAACAGTGCTCGGAGATGCAGGGCTTCCTCTTCAGCGAGCCGTTGCCGGCGGAAGAATTCGAGCTCGCGCTGCGCTCGGGGAAACGTCACGCGGTGCTGTCGCCGCGGCTGCATCCGATTCCCTGAGGCTGGTTGACACGCGTGGTGCGCGCCGTGCAGCATCCCCGCTCGCGAGAGTGGAGAGCATGAGCAGTGAACAGTATCGCCGGGTGCTGATCGTCGATGACGACGCGGTGGTCCGCGAGATTCTGCACGCGGCGCTGCGGCAGAAGGCGCTGGTGGTCGACATCGCGCGGGACGGGCAGGAAGCCATCGATTTCCTCCGCCAGCATTCGTACGCGGTCGTGCTGCTCGACCTGCTCATGCCGGTCACCGACGGCTTCGGCGTGCTCGACGCGATGGCCGAGGGAACCGGGACGATCGTGCTCATCATCACCGCCGCCGACCGCGGCGTGATCGAGCAACTCGACGCGCGACGAATTCACGGCGTGGTGCGCAAGCCCTTCGACCCGAACGATCTCGCCGCCATCGTGGAAGCGTGTGCTGACATCCGCGGCATGCGCCAGTACGAGACGTCGAAAACGTAGCGGCAGGCTTCAGCCCGCCGGTCGCTTATATTCGTGAGCGTCGACGTCGAGAACATCGCGGTGTACGAAGTGTTCGCCGTCTTCAAGCTCACCGTGGTCATTCAGCAGATCTACGCGCGCTTCGTGCGCGGCCAGACCGACGATCCGCGGTTTGCCCCGCTGGGTGAGCGCGTCGCCGATCTCGCGCGCATCGCCAGCAAGCTCACGTCCCAGTCCCCAGTCCCCTCTCCCCCTCCCAGGGGGAGAGGGCCAGGGTGAGGGGGAAGTGACTTGTCGACGATTCGCCCCTCACCCTCGAGCACGCACGTGACCTCGCGACCCAGGCCTCCTTACCTCGCGACCCCAGGCCTCGTCAGCACGCGAGCCACGCCTCGTTAGCTCGCGAGCTGGCCTCGTTCAGCACACGAGCCAAGCCTCGTGAGCACGCGAGCTGAACGATTCAGCACTCGGCGTAAGCGCTTCAGGACAGAAAACAGCAGTCGCTCAGTTCACCAGCCGAGGTTGTCCCCTTCGCGAGGTCAACAGTCTTAGCTCGCGGCATCAACGTTTTACCTCGCGAGCTAAGGGTCGTTATGTCGCATGCCAGGGATCCATAGCTCGCCAGCTAAAACCTGATGCCTCGTGGCAAGCGGGGTGGTATACGCATCATCTATTACTGGTACACATCCCAGTCCGTGATTTACTTGCTCTTCGTTTACTCGAAGGCTGAACGTGCCGATCTCTCGCCGGCCCAGAAGCGAGCGCTGCGCAGGATAGCGGAGGGCTTCAAATGAAGAAGGATCTTTTCGACAAGTTGGTTCAAAGCCTCGAACAGGCCGTGAAAATTCATCGCGGTGAAGCGAAGCCCTCTCGGCAATTCGTCGTCAAATCCGACGATGTCCGAGCGATCCGTGCAAAGCTCCATAAGTCGCAGGCAGAATTCGCGCGCATGATCGGTGTAAGCCTCAACACGCTTCAGAACCGGGAACAAGGACGCCGACGGCCCGTCGGCCCAGCGCGCGCACTCCTTCTCGTCGCTGCTCGTTCGCCTCGTACCGTGGAAAGGGCTCTAAGTAGAGCAACCCGGCGCGGTGCCTAACTCCACACAGGAGCCGACGGCGGGCTGGCTGTCTGGCCCGCCGGCCTACCCGCTGTGGAACATCGTAGCTGGGCGGCGGCACGCCGGCTGCAGTTCGCGCCGCCTTCAAAGGCGTTCGTGACGCCGAGACGCATCGGCCACCGGGTGAGTCCGCGGCGCGCGCATGCTAGGATGGCGAAGATCGTGGCGAGAGCGGATTGATCGCCAGCGTGAAGAGCGAGTTCCTTGCTCGTGGAGAGACGTTCGAGCCATCCGCGCCGCCTCCGCCATCCTTCTCGTCGGAATCCACGATCTCGCTCGACGACTTCTCGGCCGGCGACGAGGAGATGAGCTTCGACCTCGACACCCCGGCGGATGTGGACTTCGATCTCGAGCAGCCATCACCGCAGGTCGTTAAAACGCCGAAAGTAGCCTTCTCCCCTCCGCGGAGGGGAGAAGGCTACTCGATTGGGAGTTCTGAGTCCTTCTCCTTCTCTGCGTGGAGGGAACTGATCTCGCCTGTGCCGATGCTATCCTCACTCCGATTTGCACGTCGGTCCCGGAACTCGCCTCGGTCCCTACGAAATCTCCGCTCTTCTCGGCGCGGGCGGCATGGGGGAGGTCTTTCGCGCCATCGACACGCGCCTCGACAGGCAGGTGGCGATCAAGGTGTTGTCGAGTGGCCTGATCGCCAACCCGGAGTTGAAACAGCGCTTCGAGCGTGAAGCGCGTGCCATCTCCAGTCTCAACCATCCGTACATCTGCGCGCTCTATGACGTTGGATCTGTCGATGACGTCGAGTATCTGGTCATGGAGCTATTGGAGGGGGAGTCGCTGGCCGATCGTCTGGCGCGCGGACCGCTCCCACTCAACCAGGTGCTTCGCTATGGAACGCAGATCAGCGATGCGCTGGACCGCGCGCACCGTCAGCACATCGTCCACCGCGATCTGAAGCCGGGCAACATCATGCTGACGCGAAGCGGCCTGAAGCTGCTCGATTTTGGTCTGGCCAAGCTCACGGGCGAAGCGGGGCTGCTGTCGCAGGCTTCACAGAGCGCCGTGCAGACCGTGAAGCCGCTGACGACAGAAGGCTCGATCCTGGGCACGCTGCAATACATGTCGCCGGAACAGCTGGAAGGCAAGGAGGTCGACGCGCGTAGCGATATCTTTGCGCTCGGCGCTGTGCTCTTCGAGATGACGACCGGCCGGCGTCCGTTCAATGGCAGCAGTCAGGCCAGTCTGATCGCAGCGATCCTGCATGACGAGCCACCCCCGCTCGGAACTCTGCAACCACTCACGCCGCCGGCACTGGACCGGATCGTGCGCACCTGTCTCGCCAAGGACCCCGAGGATCGATGGCAGACCGCACGCGACCTGACGTTGCAGCTGCAGGCGCTCACGGAGAACATCAGCGGATCTACGTTGGCCAACGAATCCGTGGCGCTGCCACGAAGACAAGGCCTGTCGCTTTGGTGGCGCCCTCTCGCGATCGGGTTGATCGCCGGTATCGCCATGACGCTCCCATTCATGCTGTTCCGGAAGCCGGTACACACTCCCGTGAGGCACCTCTCGATGGTCCTGCCTGATCCAGTGGCCGAGATCACCACGGACAATGTGCTTGCAGTGTCGGAGGACGGAAGCAAGGTCGTTTACGTGGCCCGACATCTGGCCACCACGCAGCTTCACCTTCGCTTGCTGGCCTCCAGCGAAGATCACGTGATTGCCAAGACCGTTGGTGCCACGGGCCCTTTTCTGTCGCCAGACGGAGAGAGCGTCGGTTTTTTTCAGGAGGGTCACTTGCGCACGATGAGCTTGAGCGGCGGCTCGGTCGCCGACCTCGGTGAGGTGGGGCCGGGAAAAGGCGCCTCATGGTCTACGAATGGAATGATCGCCTTCGTCGGCATTCCCAGCGGGAGTCCTGTCAGCCTTGTCTCTGCGAAGGGCGGGCCGATCAGGACCATCAGCAAGGTTCGACCGAATGAGGGCGGGCATGGCACGCCGCACTTTCTCCCCGGAGGCAAGCAAGTCCTCTACACGGCCGAGGTGGATGGAAAGTCCTACGATGAAGCGGTCGCGCTCGTCGTCGACATCGAGACTGGCCGCGCGCAGACCGTGCTCGAAGGCGCCTATGGGGCGCAATTCGTTCGTGGCCAGCTCCTGTTCGGTCGGGGCGGAAAGCTCTACACAATTCCCTTCGATGAGAAGAGGTTTTCGACGACGGGTGTGCCCGTCGAGCTCCCGATCTCCGCTCTGGACTCACCAGGGCACGGCACGCTCTATGTCGATGCAGCCGGCGACGGAACGATCGTTGCGGTGCCCGGATCGCGAAAGTGGTTCGACACGCGAATCGTCCAGGTCGACCGTCAGGGCAAGAGCAAGACGCTCCCGTTGGAGAGCCGCAATTACCGCATGCCGCGCATCGACCCGACCGGCAAGCGCCTGCTGGTCGAAGTCACCGGCGCGAATGATGACATCTGGATCTATGACCTCGAGCGCGAAACCTTCAGCCGCGCGACGTTCAACGGCGAGAACATGGTGCCCGAATGGGACCATGACGGCAATTCATTCTTCGTGTCGCGCGTCGATGCCGGTCGATTGCAGCTCTATCAGATTCCTCTCGGTGGCGGCCAGCCGAAGAAGGTCTTCCCGTCCGTTTCACCCAGCTTGTTCTGTACTTCGGTCTCCAGAGATGGCCGGCTCATTGCCTACGCAACGACACCGGGCGGCGCGACCGGTTGGGATGTCTATCTGCTCGACCGAACGACCGGCACGAGCCGTCCAGTGATCGCGGGGAGATTCAACGAGATGCAACCGGCGCTCTCACCGGACTCGACGTGGATCGCATACACGTCCGACGAGTCTGGTCAGAACGAGATCTACGTGCAAGGAGTCGATCGAGCTGGCGCACGCACGCTGATCTCGCAAGGTGGAGGAGCCACTCCCGTGTGGAGTCACAGCGGGCGCGAGATCTTCTTCGTTACTGAGGAAGGGCTGAAGTCGGTTCCGGTGACCGCGCGGGAAGGCTCGCTGGCATTCGGGACTGCCGCGACTGTTGTGGCGGAGAGTGGTCAGGAGAATGTGCTGGCGCCGAGCTACACGGTTGCGCTCGACGATCAGAGCTTCTTCATCTCCGAGGGATCGGACGAGGTCAATTCGATCCGTCAGATCGACGTCGTGCGCGGCCTGCTGCCGTGAGAAAGGGATAGGAATTTTTCATTTTCGCGTACGCGGAAGTCTACCTCGTTGGGCCGTTTCGGATTGAAGTGGACGGGCCTCTGGTCCCTGTGCCTCTGTGGAAGTGGGACGATGGCGATGTTTTACTGAATCAGGAGGCGTATGCGAACGGAGCTCGACCAGAGCGATCGTCAGCGCGATCGTCTCTTACTACCCATCGGCCACGACCGGGCGAGCCGAGGGCGGGGGGTGGCGCGAGCCGGCCGTGGCTGATGGGGAGTCGCGCATTCGAAGCCAGAATGGCCCGAATGACTCTCCTGTCGGTGATGAAGGCGATGATCTTCATCGCTGCGCCGCAACGGGAGCAGATCATCAGCGGATCGGTCTCGTAGATGTGGCGGATCAGATTCGCCCATCGTTTTCGGGCCGCCTTTCGCTCCGGGGAATCGGGCTCGCTCGCCGCCGCGGCCACCGCGGCGGGCGATGGTGCGTCGCCGGCGCAGGCCGGCCGCTTCACGCGCGCGTTTGACCCGGGCGGCATTCGCGTAGTGTCCATAACCGCGGATCAAGTGTTTCCGTGGCTCGGCGATCTGCGCCAGAATGCGCGCCACCGCCTCGTCCGGGTCGAGCGTCTCGCTCTCCTCGATAGACGGCGACTGCAGTCTCCGCAGCAGCGCGGCACTCCCCGCTCGCGGAGAGTGAAGAGCATGAGCAGTGAACGGTATCGCCGGGTGCTGATCGCCGATGACGACGCGGTGGTCCGCGAGATCCTGCACGCGGCGCTGCGGCAGAAGGCGCTGGTGGTCGACATCGCGCGAGACGGGCAGGAAGCCATCGATTTCCTCCGCCAGCATTCCTACGCGGTCGTGCTGCTCGATCTGCTCATGCCCGTCACCGACGGCTTCGGAGTGCTCGACGCGATGGCCGAGGGAACGGGGACGATCGTGCTCATCATCACCGCCGCCGATCGCGGCATGATCGAGCAGCTCGACGCGCGGCGAATTCACGGCGTGGTGCGCAAGCCCTTCGACCCGAACGATCTCGCCGCGATCGTGGCTGCGTGCGTCGGCATCCGCGGCATGCGCCAGTACGAATCGTCTCAGATGTAACTTATACTTGTGAGCGCCTATGAGAGCCGCCACCTCCCACCCGCACGCCTTCGCGCTGCGAGCGGCTTTCGTCTGAGTTCTGCGCGGCAGATCGCAACCCCAATTGCGAGGAGCCTCGAGGAGCCTTGGGCATTAAGCGCTGCCGGCCGTGCCGGCCACTCCAGCGCGATCCATCGCATGTGCGACCGGCGGGAGGCCGGCAGGAATGGATCGTTCAACCAAACGACATCTGAAGGACATCGCCAGGCATGTCCCGTATGAAGAAATGAAGGCGCGGAAACAGGCAGGAAAGGCGCGGCGCGCGCTCCGGAAGGGGAAGGGCGAGGTTCGCGAGCGCCGCATCACCGAGGACAACTGGGAAGCGCTGCTCGACCAGCATGGAACGTCGAAGCGGCGGCCGTCGATCGAGGAGCTCGTCGAGGTTCTGCGCCACGAAACGACCGCGCCCGAGGTCGTCGATGCGGAAACGAGCGACACGGGCATCGTCATGAGCGTGACGAGCGGGCGCTGCCGCGTGTTTCGCGACGGCGTGGAGCTCGATTGCCTGGTGCCGCCGGAGATCGCGGTGCGGCAGAAGAGCGCGCTCGCGGTCGGCGATCGCGTGCATGTTTCCGAGGAGAGCGGCGCGTGGCGCGTGACCACGGTGCGGCCGCGCCACAGCGTCCTCGCGCGTCCCGATCCGCTGCACACGCACGTGCAGCGTCTCATCGCCGCGAATGTCGACGTCGTGATTCATGTGGTGTCGGTGAAGGCGCCGCCGCTGCGCCCGCGGCTCATCGATCGCTTTCTCATCGCCATCCAGCGCGGCGGGGCTCGGCCTGTGATCTGCGTGAACAAGATCGATCTGCTCGACGCGGAGGAGCGCGAGCATGAGCTCGAAAAGCTCGCGCCGTATCTCGGCCTCGGCGTCCCGATCGTCGGCTGCTCCACGCGTACCGGCGAGGGGCTCGACGCGCTGCGGAAGGAAGTGCAGGGGAGGATGGCCGCGCTGGCCGGCCACAGCGGCGTCGGCAAGTCGTCGATCCTCAATGCCCTGAACACGTCGCTGCAGCTCGCGACGAATACGCTGAACAAGAAACGCGGAACGGGCCGGCACACGACGTCGGCATCCACGCTGTACGACTTCGGCGACGGCACGTACCTGATCGACACACCGGGCATCCGCGAGTTCGGCCTCTGGGACCTCGACCGCGAGGCATTACGCGGTTACTTCCCCGAGTTCGACGAACCCTCGGAGCTCTGCCGCTTCACCAACTGCACGCACGTGCACGAGCCGGATTGCGAGGTCAAGGACCGCGTCGAGCGCGGCGAACTGCATCCGGCCCGGTATGAGACGTACGTGCGGTTGTGGGGGGATCTGGCGTAGTTGTTTGCAGGGCGCCGCGATTGCGGCAATGTCGAAACTGGCAATGTTCTGCTGATGCGGCAAATCCTCGTCGACAGGAATCAACGCGTCGAACTTCGCCGAGGTGAGATCGCCGAGCGAAAACATCCGCACGGCGTCAGATCGGAACGCCGACTGAAAGTCGGCGGACCATTACCGTTGCCCAAGCGGCGTTGTAGCGCGGGCATCCTGCCCGCCGTAACGCCGGCATCCTGCCGGCGCCATCGCTGGCTGGAAGCCAGCGACACGGCGGCCTGGAAGGCCGCGCTACAAAAAACGGAACACCGACTTTCAGTCGGCCGGTCCGCCGATCTCCGATCGGAGTCAAAACCCGCCGACTGGAAGTCGGCGTACCGGCCGACAGGATGTCGGCGTTCCGGGCACGCAGCACGTGGCACGCAGCACTACAATTCCCCCATGACCGCCATCGCTCTCGAGCCCAATCCTTTGCGCGAGGGTCTCGACCAGGAGCGTGTGCCCGAGGCGTCTTGCCTGGTGATCTTCGGCGCATCCGGCGATCTCACGCAGCGGAAACTGATTCCCGGTCTCTACTCGCTCGCGCACGACGGTCTCCTGCCCACGGGGCAGACGATCGTCGGACTCGCGCGCGCGGAGATGAGCGACGAGGAGTTCCGCGCGTCGATGCGCGAGGCGTGCGACAAGCACGCGCGCACGCGGCCCGTCGACGACGCGGTGTGGGAGAGCTTCGCGCGCGGTCTCTTCTACGTGCGCGGGGAGTTCAGCGATCCCGAGGCGTACAACCGGCTGCGGCGGCGGCTGGAGGAGTTCGATCGCACGCGCGGGACGGGCGGACGCCGCATCTACTACCTCGCCGTGCCTCCGCAGTTCTTCGCCCGGATCGCCGACTACCTCGGCGCGGAGGGAATGGTCAGCGATCCGGAGCGCGAGGGGCCGTACACGCGGGTGATCATCGAGAAGCCGTTCGGCCACGATCTCGCCTCGGCGCGCGAGCTCAATCGCGTCGCGGTGACGACGTTCCGCGAGCGGCAGGTCTTCCGCATCGATCACTACCTCGGCAAGGAGACCGTGCAGAACCTGCTCGTGCTGCGCTTCGCGAACGGGATCTTCGAGCCGTTCTGGAACAGGCAATATATTGACCATCTGCAGTTCACGGTCGCGGAGTCGATCGGCGTCGAGAAGCGAGGCAATTACTTCGACAGCGCGGGGATCACGCGCGACATCATCCAGAACCACCTCCTGCAGCTCGTCTCGCTGATCGGCATGGAGCCGCCGGTCGCATTCGAGGCGAACGCGGTGCGCGACGAGAAGGTGAAAGTGCTGCGCGCGCTGCGGCCGATCGAGTACGCCGTGCGCGGGCAGTACACGGAAGGCTCGATCATGGGCGAGCCCGTGCCTTCGTATCGCGATGAAGAAAAGGTGAATCCGGAATCGACGACGGAAACGTACACGGCGCTGAAAGTCTTCATCGACAACTGGCGCTGGGCGGACGTGCCGTTCTACGTCCGCGCGGGGAAGCGGCTGCCGAAGCGCGTGACCGACATCTCGATCCACTTCCGCAACGCGCCCTATCCGCTGTTCAGCCGCCTCGGCGTGAAGACGCAGTCGAACGTGCTCGCCATCCGCATCCAGCCGGATGAAGGAATCTCGCTGAAGTTCGATTCGAAGCTGCCCGGGCCGACCGTGCGCACCGCGCCGGTGGCGATGGAGTTCCGCTACGCGACGTCGTTCGGCGCGGAGCCGCCGGAGGCGTACGAGCGGCTGCTGCTGGAGACGATGCTCGGCGACGCGACACTGTTCGCGCGCCGCGACGAGATCGAGACCGCATGGGCGTGGCTCGACCCGCTGCTCGTACGGTGGGCAAAGGATCCGCGCGCGCCGCATTTCTATCCGGCGGGAACGTGGGGGCCGGAGGAAGCGGATACGCTGATCGAAGGAGATAACCGCAAGTGGCGCAGGCCGTGATTCGATGTCATCCCGAGCGTGAGCGAGGGACCTGGTCGGGCGGGAGGCTCGATCAGCGTGCCACCCCGCCACCCAGGTCCCTCGCTACGCTCGGGATGACATGATGTACGACGACATCCCCGTCAACGCGGCGACCATCGAGAAGCGCCTCGCCGATCTCTGGCGCGAGGAGCAGCAGGAAGAAGATCGCGCGGTCACGAAGGCCGCGCTGTGGAACGTGATCGCGCACACGTGGACCTCCGAGCAGCACGCGTTCGCGACGCAGGTCCTCGGATGCGCGAGCGCGGCGGTGCCGCAGCGGACGATCGTGATTCGCGCGGATCCGCGCGGCAGCGGGGCGATCCAGTCGTACATCTCCGCGAACTGCCATCTCATCGGCGCGGGGCGGCAGGTGTGCTCCGAGGAAGTGGCGATCATCGCGTCGGGCGAGCGCGTGCATCACGTGCCGCCGCTGGTGTCGGCGCTGCTGCTGCCGGACATGCCGGTCGCGGTGTGGTGGGTGGGCGATCTGCCGAGCGAGCAGCACAAGTACGTGGAGACGCTGCTCGATCCTGCGGATCGGCTGATCGTCGACTCCGCCCATTTCAACAGCGCGGCGGACTTCGAGCTCGTGTCGCGCATCGCGCAGCGGACGACGACCGCGCCCGCGGATCTGAACTGGGCGCGCATCGATGAGTGGCGCGCGGCTACGGCCGCGCTGTTCGATCCGCCGGCGATGCGCGAGCGCCTCGGCGAGATCGCGCGCGTGCGGATCGTGCACGGCAGCGGCGACTCGACCGCCGGCGCGCGCTCCGAGGCGGTGTTGTATCTCGCGTGGCTGATCGTGCAGACGGGGGAGGATGTGGCGTTCGAGCTCACGAGCGCCGGCTCCGATGCGGGGATCGCGTCGATCGATCTCGACTTCGATGACGGATCGACCGCATCGATCCGCGTGGAGCGCGAGCGCGGTGTGGTGATCAGCAGCGGCGGCGGGATGGAGATCGCCGTCGACTGCGTGACGCGTGCGGGAACGCACGAGCTGGACGAGCTGATCGTGCGGCTGCTGAAGCGGCCGGAGAGCGATCTTGTCTATCTGAAGTCGCTGCCGATCGCGCGGGCGATCGCGGCGCGCGCGGCATGAACCTCCGCATCTTCGAGTCGCCCGAGGAGTTGCATCGCGCGGTGGCGCGGACGCTGGTGCAACGCATCGCCGGACGCCAGTCGGCATCGATCGCGATTTCCGGAGGCTCGACGCCCAAACCGCTCTACACGATGCTCGGCGCGCCGCCGTGGCGCGAGGAGCTGGCGAAGACGGCGATCACGTGGGTGGTGGTGGACGAGCGCTATGTGCCGATCGACGATCCGCAGTCGAACGCGGGGATGATCGAGAAGACGCTGTTCGCGCAGGGAATCTCGCCGTCGCATCGCTTTCTGCGCTTCCACACGGAACTGCATGATCCCGCGCGCACGGCGGCGGTCTTCGAGGAGGAGTGGAAGTTGTTGTTGAGGAGGGCGGACGTCTCGTCCGCCACTGCGGCGGACGAGACGTCCGCCCTCCACATCGTGATGCTCGGCGTCGGCGACGACGGACACACGGCGTCGCTGTTTCCGGGGACGCCGGTGCTCGACGTGGAGGATCGCATCGCGAGCGAGGTGTTCGTGCCGCGTCTCGACGCATGGCGCGTGACGATCACGAAGCCGGTGATCCGCGCGGCCGGAGTGCGCCTCGTGCTCGCGCCGGGGAAGCAGAAGGTGATCGAGGAGGTGCGGGCGGGGGCGCGGCATCCGATTGCGCTGGTGACGGAAGGTGTGGAGACGTGGTGGTATGTGTAGCGCGGGCCTCCGGCCCGCCGTATCGCCGGCTTCCAGCCGGCGGAGGGACGCGGGCAGGATGCCCGCGACACGGCGGGCAGGATGCCCGCGCTACTCCGTAAAGCGCTTTGCAGTATCATGCAGATAATGTCCCAGCCCGCCGGCATGCACGAGCACGCCATCAGCAATCTGCGCTACATCCGCGAGGCGATGGAGCGCGCCAGCGCGTTCACGTCGATTCCGGGATGGGGCGGGGTGTGGGTCGGATTCACGGCGGTCGCGGCGGCCGTGCTCGCGCACTTTTTCGGCATCTACGTCTGGCTCGCGGAAGTGCCGGTCGCCGCGTTGATCGCCGGCATCACGATGGTGCGGAAGGCGCGGCGGGCGAACGTGTCGTTCACCGGCGCGCCGGCGCGGCGGTTTTTCAGCAGCTATTTCGCGCCGCTCGCCGCGGGCGCGGCGCTGACGTTCGTGCTCGCGCGCGCGGGATTCACTTCGGCGCTGCCGGCGACGTGGCTGCTGCTGTACGGCGCGTCGTTCGTCAGCAGCGGCGCGTATTCGATTCGCGTCGTGCCGGTGCTGGGCGTCTGTTTCATGCTCCTCGGCGTCATCGCTTGTTTCACCCCCCTCCCGATCGGCAACGCGCTCCTCGGCGCGGGCTTCGGCGGGCTGCACATCGTGTTTGGATGGATCATCGCGAGGAACTATGGCGGCTAGAGCAACTGCACGGAAGACCGCGGACGCGCCACGGCGCCAGCCCGTCGATACGCAAATCCCCGACTTCGACCGCGTGATTCACGAGAAGACCCGCCTGGCGATCGTCAGCGCGCTGGCCGTGAATCAGACGCTCACATTCAACGAGCTGAAGGCGATCCTCAGGACCACCGACGGCAACGTGAGCGTGCACGCGCGCAAGCTCGAGGAGGCAGGGTACCTGCACCTTCGCAAGTCGTTCGAGGGGCGCATGCCGAAGACGGAGTACACGCTGACCGCGGCGGGGAAGCGCGCGCTGGAGAAGTACCTGTCGCACATGGAGGCGTTGATCAGGACGGTGCGGTAGAACCGCGCGGATACCCGGCTTCCCGGTTTCCCGGTTGCCCGGCGGCGCCGTCCGGGGGGCGGCGCCAATCACGGGAACCGGGTTACTGCGCGGGGTTGTACGTCGGGTCGTTCGTCTTCAGGTCGATCACGCTCGCGTACGCGGTGGCGCGGCCTTCGCCGGCGATCGCGCGTACGCTGTGCCGTAGTCGAAGTACGAGGTTGCCGCGGTTGACGTCATGGTGTTCGTCATGGAGAAGGTCAACGTTTTACGTCAACGTTTACGTCAACGGGAGAAAGGACCGCTCGACGACAGATTCGATGGAAAGGATGAGCAATCATGGCTTCAGCACTTGCAGACGGCCTCGAAAAAATCAAGGAGCTCGGAGGGATCACCGGGCGCGATGTCGCGCAACTGCTGGACACAACTCCTGAAACTGTGTCGCGGTGGAGCACAGGTAAGGTTGATCCGCAGCGTGAACGACTCCAGCGCCTCCTCGAGCTGGAATTCTTCCTGACGGAGCTTGCGGAGTTTTACTCACCGGAAGAAGCGAAGCTCTGGTTGTTCAGTCCTCATAAACTGCTCCGTGGTGAGACCGCAGCCGCGCGCATTCAGGCTGGAAAGACAGAGGATGTCTTTGCGCTACTCGATCAGCTTCGTTCCGGTGCGTATATCTGATCATGATCTATCCACCGGAGATGTTGGGGCATGACGGCTTGCTGGTCCCGTCAGCGCGGCGCGTCGCCGGAACGAATCTGGTCATCTACCAGGAGGATCCTGCGAGAGACGTTTTTGAGGTCACGGACGAAGTCGTGATTGCACTTGATGAGCGGTAGTTATGCGGCGATGGCGGGGACAGTTTCTTTTCCCAGTTTATGGAAAAGGCCCCTCACCCTAACCCTCTCCCCGCGTGGCGGGGAGAGGGGACTGTCACTGCGCCGGGTTGTACGTCGGGTCGTTCGTCTTCAGGTCGATCACGCTCGCGTAGGCGGTGGCGCGGCCTTCGCCGGCGATTGCGCGTACGCTGACGCGGGCGTTGTAGACGTCGTTCGGGCCGAGGATGCCTTTGAGCATTGAGCCGATCTGGCGGAATTCGTTTGGTCCGAGATCGATGACGGTCCTTGCGGTGAACTTCGCGTCCGGCGGGGTGACCGTTACTTCGAGTCTCACCGGCTTGCCGGTCGTTTCGGCGAAGCCGATGTTCGAGCGGAAGCGGCTCGACTCTTCGACCTGCAGCAGTTGCAGCGGGCGTGAGCCGACGCCGACGGCTTCGAGCGGGGTGACGGCGGAGATGAACTGGCCGTAGGTGCCGGTGCTGGTCTGGTTGTAGGTGCGTGCCGTCGCGATGAGACGTGCCGCGGTCGGGGTCGAGAGATGCAGCGCGCCGCCGTCGCCGCTGACGTTGAAGAGCGTCGGCAGGATCTTGTCGAGTTGCTTCACTTCACCGGCAGCGAGCGTGAAGATGGTTGCTTTCGGCGCGGTCGCGGGGTTCTGCGAGTAGAACGTCGCGGTGATCTCCGCCGGCGCGGTGTCGGCGTTGAAGATCCGCATGTCGGTCTGCCAGTCGGCGAAGCCGCTCTTGATGTCGGCCACACCCGGGACGACCCATTTTGTGTTGCCTTTGTCGCTGAGCGAGACCGGCGTCACGAGGACCGCGTCGCTCGTTTGGTTGTCGAGCACCGAGGCGTACGCGGTGACTTTGCCGTTGCCGGAGACGACTTCGACTTCGACGCGGCCGTCTTCGAGCGTGATGCCTTTCTGCCAGAGGAAGGCGTTGAGCTGCGTGTGCTGGCCGCCGTTGAGATTGACGGGGAAGGAAGTGATGGGCTGGCCGTTGCCGCCGAAGACTTTGATCAGCAGCGAGGCGGACTCGCCGGATGCTTCGAGCAGTCCGAGGTTGGTGCGGTACTTCGCGGACTGCGCGATCTGCTGGAGCGAGAGCACGTTCTTCAGCGCGTCGCCCGATGCCTTGCCGAGGAAGTTCGCGAAGGGAACGGCGGGGATGTACTGGCCGAATGTTCCGTTGGGTGTGCTGTTGAAGGTGCGCGACGAGGCGAAGCTGACGAGGTTCGCGAGCGCGCCGATGGCGGCGCTCGAGGTGGACGTCGAGGTCTTCGTGATGGGACGGATCTCGAGCGAGCCTTGCGAGTTGCTCGTGCCGGTGCCGAACCACGACTTGAGAATGTCGTCGAGTGCGACGGTGCGTCCGGGTTCCACGGAGAACGTCGTCTGGCGTCCGGCGGTGATGCCTGCCTCGCCGGTGGGGATGTAGGTGAGCTGATACTTGATCAGCTGCGGCGAGGTGTTGCTGACGCGGACGTCGGACTGGAAGTGCGAGTTGATGCCGTCGGCGTTGGCGACGGCGGGGATGATGAGCGCGTCGGGCGGCGGGGTGTTCTTCGGCGCCGACGTCACAGGGGTGACGAGGTTGACCGAGATCGGCGTGCTGACGGTGGTCGTCGGGTTCGACTGCACGCGTCCGCTCGACGAGTTGAGGGTGATCACCACCGAGCCGGTGTTCGCGCCGATGCCGAGGCCGGCCGCGAAGGCCGTGATCGTGATGTCGGTGCCGAGCGGACCGACCACACCCGCTGCGGGCGAGGCGCTGAGCCACGAGACCGTCGGCGTGACGGAGAACGTTTGTCCCGCGAACTCGGGACCGAGCGTGATCGTGTACTGCACGTTGCCGGGGTTCGCCGCGGGAACGGTTCCGAGCGTTCCCTGTTGCGGAAGGATGAACGTCGCGAAGGTCGGTCCGAACGCGCTCGCGGCGGGCGGCGTGCAGTCGCTGTCGATGGCGCGCACACGCGCGAAGACCGGCAGCGGAGTGCTGCCCGTGTTCGTGCGGACGAGGGAGTGCGAGGTCGCGGCGGTGGTAAGGAGCTCCGACGAGGCGAACGTGCTGTTCGCGGCGATCTCGAGCTGATAGCCGGTCGCGCCGAGGATCGAGGTCCACTGCAGCGTGAACGTGACGCCGCTGGAGATCTCGCCGGGCGCGGTGATGACCGGCGGGGTGAGCGTGGCGCACGCGGGCGGCGGCGCGGCAATCGTCAGCGCCTGCTCCGACGTGTCGAGCGGCGAGCATCCCGGTCCGAAGTGCGTGCGCACGAACCAGTGCACGTCGCCGGTCAGGAGCGTGATGTTCGACGCGCCGTTCGTCGTCGTCGAGGCGACGAGCACCGGCGCGTTGGTGCCGCGAATGATGAAGAGCTCGTAGCGCGTCGCGCCGAGGGCACTGCTCCATTCGAAGTCGGCCGGCGAGGCGATAACGGCGTTTTCGAGCGGAGAGACGAGCTGCGGACGGACGTTGCCGCTGCATTCGGCCGGCGGCGCGTAGGTGAAGTGCGCCTTCTGCGACTCGCGGTCGGGGCAGCGATCGACGTTCGCGACGACGCTCCATTCGAGCTCGCCCGGCGGGACGAGACCCGTGAACGAGGTCGTGTTCGCGCCGGTCGTACCGATGAGCGCGGGTGTGCCGTTCGCGACGGCGAGATAGACCTCGTAGCCGACGGCGTTCGCAACCGCATCCCAGTCGAAGGTGACGTTCGCATCGCTCAGCGTCGCACCTTCCGCGGGCGAGACGGTCTCGGGACGATCGGTGCTGCAGTTCGTCTGCGGCGGAATGACGAAGCGGAAGCGCGGCGACTCGGTCGAGGCGCAGCCGGGGAACTGCGACTGCACCCACCAGATCACTTCGCCGCTGGCGATGTTCTCGTGCAGCGAGAGGTTGGTGGTCTCGCCGAGAACGGCCGCGGCCGCGCCGTCGATGGACGCCCAGACGCGATGGCTGGTGGCGTTCGGAACGTCGCTCCACACGAATTCGACGGACGAGGTTTGCAGCGTGGCGTTGTTGACCGGCGAGATGAGCGAGGCCGCCCCGCGATTCGCGCACGGGTCGGGTGCGGCAACCTGGAACTCGACGGCTTCGGAGATGGTGTTCGGGCAGCCGCCGAACAGTGCGTGCACGATCAGCCGGATCGTTCCCGGAGGCGCGTCGATGCTGAGCATGATTGCGCCATCGGTGGTGCCGACGTCCTGCGCCGCGGTTCCATTCACTTCGATCCACACCCGATACCCAATCGCCTCGGGCACCGGCGTCCACGCCGCGGCCACCGGCGCATTCAGCACGGCGCCGGCGATCGGCGAGGTGATCTGCGGCGCGACGTGCTGCGCGCAGTTGTTCGCTTCGGCAACGATGAATGTCTGCTGCGCGGAGACGAGCGGATCGCAGCCGCTGCCGAGCCGCGCGACGACGAACCAGCTGGAGGTGCCGCTCGGCACGGCGAGTGAGATCGAAGTCGCGCTGGTGGACGCGGCGAGCGTGGTCGTGCCCCCGCCGATGAGCCAGAGCTCATAGCTGGTGGCGCCGCTCACGGCGGTCCACTGGAACGCGGCCGGCGAGTTGATGGTCGCGTTGTCGGCGGGGGAGAGGAGCGACGGCGGCGTGGTCGCGCAGGTGACCGGCGTCGGCAGCACGTTCGTCGTCGCACTCGCGGCGTTGTTGGCCGGGTTCGGATCGGAGAGCGAGGACGTGACGCTGACGTCATTCGTGATCGGCCCTTCGTTCTGCGGCGCGATCGCGGTGAGAAGAATCGTGTTGCTCGCGGACGCGGCGAGCGCGCCGCTGCAGACGACCTGCGACGCGCTCGTGCTGCACGACCAGGCGCCGCCGTTCGCGTTGGTGATCTGCACGCCGGCGGGAATCGCGTCGGTGATCGTGCCGGATGCGCTGTCCGGGCCGTTGTTCGTGACGACGATCGTGTAGGTGAACGAGGCGCTGGCCTGCACGCTCGCGGGTGCGCTCTTGGTGACGGCGAAGTCGGCGCTCTGCGCTCCGGCGGTGATGGCGACCGTCGCGCCGTCGCCGCTCGTGCAGCCGCCGATTGTCACGTTGACGAGGAGATCGACCGCGCCGGATGCGCCGGCGTCGAAGGTGATGCTGTTGCCGTCGGCGGGCGAAGTGATGGTGCCGTTGATGATCGACCAGGCGTACGTCGCGCCCGGCTCCGCGGCCACGCTGGCGACGTTGCCGGTGCTGTTCGCGGCGACCGACGCGGGAGCGGTGATCGTCGCATCCGCGATGGCGGCGGCGACCGTGTGCGAGCCGCTCGCGCTGCAGCCGTTGGCGTCGGTCACATTCACCGTGTACACGGCGCTGGCGGCGCTCTGCGAGATCGTGATCGACGGCGTGGTCGCGCCGGTGGACCATAGATAGCTGACGAAGGTGTTCGGCACGCTCAGCGTGAACGTGGCGTTGGGACAGACGGACGCCGGTCCGGAGATCGTGACGGACGGCGGCGGGGCGATAGCGACGGCGCTCGAGCCCGTGCTCGCGCAGGTGCCGGCGTTGACGGTGACGTCGAGTGCGATCGAGCCGGATGCGTTCGCCGAGAAGGTGATCGCGTCGGTGTTCTGCCCCGCCGTGATCGTGCCGCCGGTGATGCTCCACGCGTAGGTCGCGCCGGGTTGCGGGGTGACGGACGCGGTGTTGCCGGTCGAGCTCTCGCAGACCGCGGCGGGCGCGGTGATGACGGCGGTCGGGTTCGCGTTGACGGTGACCGTGTGCGTGTCGCTCGCGCTGCAGTTGTTCGAGTCGCTGACGGTGACGGTGTAGGTCGTGTTCGCCGACGGCGAGACGGTGATGGTCTGGGTCTGCTCGCCGGTGGACCATGCGTACGTCGAGTAGCCGGCGCCGGCGTCGAGCGTGACCGGCGACGACGGACAGGTCGCGGTGGGTCCGGTGATGTCGACCGCGGGCGCGGGATTGACGGTGACCGTGTGCGACGCGGTGGCGCTGCAGTTGTTCGCGTCAGTGACGATGACGCTGTAGGTCGTGGTCGACGACGGCGTGACGGCGATCGCCTGCGTGGTCTCGCCCCCCGGCGACCAGAGGTACGTCGCGAAGTTGGCGCCGGCGTCGAGCGCGACGCTGCCGCCCGTGCAGACGGCGGCGGGTCCGGTGATCGTCGTGGACGGCGGCGTGTTGATGGTGACGCTCGTCGAGCCGCTGCTCGTGCAGGAGCCGATGACGACGGTGACGTCGAGAGTGATCGTGCCGTCGCTGCCGGCGGTGTAGGTGATGGTGTCGGTGCCGGCGCCCGCGGTGATCGTGCCGTTGGAGATGGTCCAGGTGTACGTCGCGCCCGGCTGCGCGGAAACATTGGCGCTGTTGTTCGGAGAGCCGGCGCAGACGCTGGCGGCGGTGTTGATCGTCGCGATCGGATTCGCGGAGATCGTGACCGTGTGCGAGTCGGTGGCGCTGCAGTTGTTGCCGTCGGTGACGGTGACGCTGTACGTTGTCGTGGTGGCCGGCGTTACGGTGATGAAGCGCGTGGTCTCGGCCGTCGACCAGGTGTAAGTCGCGAAGCCGGCGCCCGCGTCGAGCGTGATCTCCGAGCTCGCGCACGTCTGGGTCGGTCCGGCGATCGCGACGACCGGCGTCGGATTCACCGTGACCGCGATCGGCGCGGAGGTGGCGACGCAGCCGTTCGCGTCGGTGACGTCGACGGTGTAGTTGCCGGTCACGTCGGCGACGAACGAGACGGCATTCGCCGCACTGACCGGCACGCTGTCGCGATACCACTGGTACGCGTTGCCGCTCGTTGCGGTGAGAGTGACGTTGCCGCCTTCGCAGAAGGTCAGCGAGCCGCCCGGCGTGATCGTTGGCGTCGCTGGTGTGTTGACCGTGACGGTCACCGGAGCGGAAGTGTTCGCGCAGCCACCTGCCGTCGTGACTTCGACTTTGTAGTCGCCCGCGGTGGTGACGGTGAGCGCGATGCTGGTCTCGGCCGGAAGCAGGACGTCGTTTTTGAACCACTTGTACGACGCGCCGGTGCTCGCAGTGAGCGTGACGCTGTTGCCGTCGCAGATGGTCGTCGGGCCGCTGGCGGTGATCGTCGGGACCGGTGCGGCATCGACGACGACGTCGTGCGTGTCGCTCGCGCTGCAGCCGGAGGCGTTCGTCACGGTGACGGTGTAGGTCGTGTTCGCGGCGGGCGAGACAACGATCTGCTGCGAGATCTCGCCGCCGGGCAGCCACGCGTAGCTGGTGAAGCCGGGGCCGGCGTCGAGCGTGATCGACGCGGTCTCGCAGACCGCCGCGGGACCGGTGATCGTGACGGCCGGCGATGGGTTGACGACGACAGTCGTCGCGGCCGACGTGGCCATGCAGCCGTTCGCGTCGGTGACGGTGACGCTGTAATTGCCGCCGGCGGCGACGACGATCGACTGCGTGACTTCGCCGCCGGGCGCCCAGGAGTACGCGCTGCCGCCGGTGGCGGTGAGTGTGACGCTGCCGCCGGAGCAGAACGTGGTCGGGCCGTCGGGCGTGATCGTTGGCGTCGTGGCGGTGTTGATCGGAATGATCGCAGTGCCGGTGGTGCTGCAGCCGCCGTCGTTGACGATGACCTGGAGATCGACGGTGCCCGACGACACGGTCGGAGTGAAGGTGATCGCGTTCGTGCCGAGGCCGGAGTCGATCGTGCCGTTGACGATGCTCCACGTATACGACGCGGTGCCGATGAACGGCGCGCTTGCCGAATAACCGCCCGTTGGGAAGCAGACGCTCGACGGCGCGGTGATGTCCGCCGACGGCGGCGTGCAGGTGGTGACGGGGAACGAGGCGGAGAACTCGGACGTGCCGTCGTTGACGGTGACGCAGCCGGTGCCGCTGTAACTGGTGGCCGTTGCGACGACGGAGTCGCCTGTGATGATGTTGGGTGCGGCGACGCTCACGGTCTGGCTGGAGAGCGTGTTGCCGGCGAAGCAGGCGCCGCCGAGGTACTCCTTGCCCTGGCCGCTGCCGTCGGCTTCGAAGACTTCGATGCGCACGCTGCCGGTGCCGGCGACGCCGGAGGAGTCGAGATTCAGCGTGACGGTGAGATTGCCGCCGGTGGCCTGCGCCGCGGAGATGACAGGGGTGTTCTGGCGGTTGTTCGCGCCGGTGTCGCTGTCTCCGGTGTCGTTCGCGGTCGCGCCGTCGACGTCGAGATCGATGCCGAGGCCGCCATTGCTGTGGATCGCGCTGCCGAGAATGCGAACGCCGGTGGCGACGGTGACGTTGACGCCGTTGTTCGTCGAGGAGAAGACGGTGTTGTTCTGAAGGAGGTTGTTCGACGACGCGACGATGACGCCGGCGTCGTTCGGCGAGGTGCCGTCGCCGATCGTCGAGAGCTCGAGTGTGTGTCCGCCGCCGCCGCCGAGACGCACGCCCGCCAGGCCGAAGCCGTAGATCTTCAGTCCTCGGAGTGTCGTGCCGGCGCTGGCGACATCGAGGCCCGTTGCGCAGGTGCAGAGGCCGTCGGTCGTGATCTCGATCAGCGGCGTGTTCGTGTAGCCGGGCTGCGTGGTGCCGTCGATGATGGCGTTCGCCGTGATCGCCGGCAGGAGGCTCGCGAGCGCGATCGGCTGCAGCGGCGAGAGGTTGAAGCCGATCGTGCATGGCGCGCTGCAGAGCGCGGCATTCGCGTCTTCGATCGCCTGACGCAGCGTGCCCGCGCCGCTGTCGGCGGAAGAGGTGACGGTGATGCCGGGCGTCGGCGAGACGATGGTGACGCCGACGCTGGAGGTGTCGTTCGCCGAGGTTGGATCGCCGACGCTCGTCGTGACGCTCGCGGTGTTCGTGAGCGACTGCGGCGACGCGGGCGAGGTGACGTTGAGCGTGATCGTGTTCGCCGCGCCGACGGCGAGCGAGGCCATGGTGCAGGTGACAGTCGGCGGCGTGCCGCCGTCGGAGTTGCAGGTCCAGCCGGTGCCGCTTGCGGAGTTGAGCGAGACGCCGGAGGGGAGCGTGTCGGTCACGGTGACGTCGTTCGCGCCGCTCGGTCCGAGGTTGTCGATGTCGATGCTGTAGGTGTACGCGGTGCCGGTGGCGACCGTCGCGCTGGAGACCGTCTTGACGATCTCCAGATCCGCGGTCGCCGTGGCGCCGGTGAGGGTGATGTCGGTCGCATTCGCGGCGTACGACATCGAGCCGCCGGTGTAGGTGAGACCGGTCTTGGTGGCGAAGTCGCCGGAGCGGCTGCCGAAGGTCATGACCTGGAACGTGTCGCCGACGGTCGGCGTGAAGGCGTTGTAGAGAATGCTCAATGCGCCGCCGAGCGTGGCCGTGCCGCTGGCGGTGGCGCGCGCGTATTGGGTGCCGGCGGTCGTTCCGCCGATGGTGACCTGCAATTGTCCGGAAGAGCTCTGCGTGAAGCCGTTATTGAAGGAGACGATGCCGATCTGCAGATCGACCAGACCGCTGTTCGTCGTCTTGAGGCCGAAGGTCTGCGTCGCCGTGCCGCCGCTCTTGCGCAGCGTGCCGCTGTTGTTGAACTGCGGCGTCGTTCCGCCGCCGTACAACCAGCCGCCGGTGCTCTGAAAATCGATCAGCGAGCCGGTGAGATTGTTCACCACGGCGCCGTTGTAGAAATACACGGAGCCGGTCATCGGGACGTTGATCGTGCCGGAGTTGTCGAGCGTGGCCTGATACCAGTAGCGGCCCGCCGTGCCGGTGAGCGACCAGGTCGCGGCGGCGGGGATGGTGACCGTGCCACTGCGGTTGACCGTGCCGCCGCTCCACGCGAATGAGGGCAATGTGAGCGGGGTAGTGCCGCCGAGCGTGCCGTTCGACATCGTGAGTGATGCGATCGTCAACGCGGAGGCGACGTTGATGTTGAGCGTGCCGTTGGTGATCGAGAGCGGTGTGATCGAGCTGATCGTGCCGGTGAGCGTGGTCGTCGCGCCGGTATTCGTCGTCGCGCCGGTGACGTTCCAGGTGCCGGCATGCGACACCGTGCCGCTGCCGGCATCGACGGTGCCGGCGCCGGCGACTGTCGACGTGCCGGTGAGCGTGTGCGTGCCGCCGTCGAACTTCAGCGTCGCGCCGCTGGCGACGTTGAATGTGCCCGTGTGCGTGCCGCCGTTGGTGAAGCGGAGCGTGCCGGTGTCGACGTTGACCTGGCCGTCGTTGTTGAAGGGGATGCCGATGTCCTTCGATGCCGCGCTGGTGGTCTTGTTCACCGTGCCGGAGTTGTTGAACTGGGAGGTCGCGCCGCCGCCGTAGTAGTAGCCGAGGGCGGTGGTCATGTTCCAGGTCGCGCCGGCGAGGTTGTTGAGGACCGCGCCGTTGTAGAAGTAGAGGTAATACGTCGAGCCGGAGTTGACCGTGCCGGAGTTGTTCAGCGTGGCCTGGTACCAGTACTTGCCGCCGCCTGTGCTGAGCGTGAACACGCCGGTGCTCGCAGGGATGTTCACAGCGCCGCTGCGATTGACGGTGCCACCGGTCCAGTTGAAGGTGGTGATCGTGAGCGCCGTGCTGCCGCCGAGCGTGCCGCCGGTGAACGTGAGCGACGGAAGCGAGAGCGGGCTCGCCGCGTCGATGTTGAACGTGCCGCCGGTGATGCTGGTTCCGCCGGTGACGGTGTAGGTGCCGGTGAAGTTCACGGTGCCGCTGGCGACGTCGAAGTTGCCGGCGCCGGTGACCGTGGAGCTCGCGTCGAGCGTGTGCGTCGCGCTGTCGAAGCGGAGCGTGCAGCCGCTGGCGATGTTGAATGCGCCGCTGCTGGTTCCTCCGCCGTAGACGCGGAGCGTGCCGCTGTCGATGTTCAGCTGTCCGTTGTTGTTGAACGGGATGGCGATGTCTTTCGATCCCGTGGTTCCGCTCTTCGTGATGGTCCCGGCGTTGTTGAACTGCACCACGGCGCCGCCGCCGTGGTAGTAGCCGAGGTCCGTGGTCATGTTCCACGTCGCGCCGGCGAGGTTGTTGATGATCGCGCCGTTGTAGAAGTAGAAGTAATAGGTCGAGCCGGAGTTGACGGTGCCGGAGTTGTTCAGCGTGGCCTGATACCAATACTTCCCGCCTCCGGTGCTGAGCGTGAACACGCCGGTCGAGGCGGGGATGTTCACGGTGCCGCTGCGATTGACGGTGCCGGCGGTCCAGTTGAACGTCGTGATCGTGAGCGGCGTGCTGCCGCCGAGGGTGCCGTTGCTGAAGGTCAGCGTCGCGAGCGAGAGCGCGCTCGCGGAGTCGAGGTTGAACGTGCCGCCGGTGATGCTGGTCGCGCCGGTGACGCTGTAGGTGCCGGTGAAGTTGACGATGCCGCTGGCGAAATCGACGTTGCCCGCGCCGGTGAGGATCGAGCTCGCGCCGAGCGTGTTCGTGCTGCCGGCGAAGCGCAGAGTCGTGCCGCCCGCCATCGTGAATGTGCCGCCGCTGGTGCCGCCGACGGTGATGCGCAGCGTGCCGCTGTTCACGTTGACCTGGCCGTTGTTGTTGAAGGTGATGGAAATGTCCTTCGAGCCGGTGCCGCCGCTCTTGGTCATCGTGCCGCTGTTGTTGATCTGCGGCATGGCCCCGCCGCCGTGGTAGTAACCGAAGTCCGTGGTCATGTTCCACGTCGCGCCGGCGAGGTTGTTGAGGGCCGCGCCGTTGTAGAAGTAGAGGTAGTACGTGGAGCCGGAGTTGACCGTGCCGGAGTTGTTGAGCGTGGCCCCCTGCCAGTACTTGCCGCTGCCGCCGCTGATGGTGAGCACGCCGGTGCTCGCGGGGATGTTCACCGCGCCGCTGCGATTGACGTAGCCGCCGGCCCAGTTGAAGGTCGTGATCGTGACGGCCGTGCTGCCGCCGAACGTGCCGTTGGTCTGCGTCAGCATCGGGATCGAGACCGCACTCGCGGTATCGAGGTTGAACGTGCCGCCGGTGATGCTGAGCGTGCCGGACACGCTGTACGTTCCGGTGAAATTGACGGTGCCGCTGTTGAAGTCGAAGGTGCCTGCGCCGGTGAGCGTGGAGCTGGCGTCGAGCGTATGCGTGCCGCCGGCGAAGCGAAGCGTCGCTCCGCTGGCAACGTTGAAGGTACCGCTGCTCGTGCCGCCGGCCGTCGGACGCAGCGTGCCGCTGTTGACGTTGACCTGGCCGGTGTTGTTGAAGGCGATGGTGATGTCTTTGACGCCGGTGCCGGCCGTCTTGCTCATCGTGCCGGCGTTGTTGATCTGCGAGAGCGCGCCGCCGCCGAAGTAGTAGCCGAGGTCCGTGGTCATGTTCCACGTCGCGCCGGCGAGGTTGTTGATGATCGCGCCGTTGTAGAAGTAGGTGTAATAGGTCGACGACGAGGTCACGGTGCCGGAGTTGTCGAGCGTGGCCTGATACCAGTACTTCGTGCTGCCGCCGGTCATGTTGAGCGCGCCGGTGACCGCCGGGATGCCGATCGCGCCGCTGCGATTGACCGAGCCGGCGCTCCAGTTGAAGGTCGTGATGGTCAGAGGGGTCGTGCCGGCGAGCGTGCCTCCGCTCAGGGTCAGCAATGTGAGGCTGGGCGTGCCGCCGACGCTGAAGTCGAGCGTGCCGTTCGAGATCGTCACCGTCCCGATCGACGTGAGCGTGCCGCCGAGATTGAACGTTCCGCCGTCCACGGTGAGCGCGCCCGTGACGTCGTAGTCGCCGGCGTGATTGACGGTGCCGCCGGTGGCCTGGACCTGGCCCGCGCCGGTGATCGATACCGTCGCGGAGAGCGAGAACGTGCCCGCGTAGAACTGCAGTTTCGCGCCGCTGGAGACATTGAAGTCGCCGCTGCTCGTGCCGCCGTTGCCGAGGCGCAGCGTGCCGCTCTGGACGTTCACCTGGCCATCGTTGTTGAGGATGAAGTAGAAGTCCTTGATCCCCGTGCCGCCGCTCTTCGTGAGCGTGCCGCTGTTGTTGAATTGAGAGAGTGTTCCGGAACCCTGGTAGTAGCCGGCGTCGGACTGGATGTCGTAGGTCGCGCCGCCGAGGTTGTTGAAGACCGCGCCGTTGTAGAGATAGACGTACGCGCTCGTCGTCGAGGTCGCGGGGCCGGAGTTGTTGATCGTGACCTGGTGGAGATATTTCGTCGACGCACCGCTGATCGTGGTCGTGCACGTTCCGGGCAGGGTGATGATGCCGCTGCGATTGATCGTGCCGCCGCTCCAGCCGAAGGTGGTCGTGATCGTGATCGCGGCGGTGCCGCCGAACGTGCCGCCCGTCATGCTGAACGTGGTGAAGGTGAAGGCAGCCGCGGTGTTGAGATTGAACGCGCCGCTGCTCAGCGAGAGCGGGCCGGTGGCGGTGGCCGTGCCGTTGAGATTGAGCGTGCCGCCGTCCACGGTCGTGCCGCCGGTGATGTTGTAGTCGGCGGCGACGTTCACGGTTCCGCCGGTGACCTGCACGGATCCCGCGCCGCCGAGCGGAGCGGTCGCGCCGAGACCGTGCGTTCCGCCGTAGAACTGGATCTTCGCGCCGCTGGCGACGTTGTACGCGCCCGTGCTCGTGCCGCCGTTCGCGAGCCGCAGCGTGCCGCTGTTCACGTTCAGCACGCCGTTGTTGTTGAACACGAGGTAGAAGTCCTTGATGCCGGTTCCCGCGCTCTTCGTCACCGTGCCGCTGTTGTTGAAGACGGGCGTGCCGGAGCCGACGTAGTAGCCGGAGTCGGTCTGCATGTCCCACGTCGCGCCGGCGAGGTTGCTGATGATCGCGCTGTTGTAGAAATAGATGTAGCTGCCGCTCGCGGACGTGGCGGTGCCGGAGTGCTGCAGAGTCGCCGAGTGCCAGTACTTCACCGTGGCGGCGGTGATGTTGAAGAAACTGCCCGTGGGCAGCGTGACCGACCCGGTGCGGTTCACGGTGCCGCCGCTCCAGGCGAAGGTGCCGCTGATCGTGGCGGCGCTGGATCCGCCGAAGGTGCCGCTCGAGAGCGCGAGATCGGTCATCGTGAAGGCGGCGGTGCTGTTGAGATTGAGCGTGGCGCCGCTGATCGTCACCGCACCGAGAGCGGTGACGGTGCTGTTCGTGTTGAGGTTGAACGTGCCGCCGCTCGCGGTGAGCACGCCGAGCGCGATGACGTTGCCGGTGAGGTTCAGCGTGCCGCCGTTGACCGTGGTCGCCGTGCTGATGTCGTAGGTGTCGACGACGTTGGCGATTCCGCCGGTGGCGGCGACGGAGCCGGCGCCGGTGAGCGTCGCACCGGCGTTGAGGTTGTGCGTGCCGCCGTAGAACTGCAGTGTCGCGCCGGAGCCGACGTTGAAGGGTCCGCTGCTCGTGCCGCCGTTCGCGATGCGCAGCGTGCCGCTGTTGACATTCACGGTGCCGGTGTTGTTGAGCTGGAAGTAGAAGTCCTTCGTGCCGGTGCCGGCGCTCTTGGTGAGCGTGCCGGCGTTGTTGAAGACCGGGGTGCCCGAGCCGACGTAGTAGCCGGAGTCGGTCTGCATGTCCCACGTCGCGCCGGAGAGGTTGTTGAAGACGGGACCGTTGTAGAAGTAGATGTAGCTGCCGCTCGCGGACGTGGCGGTGCCGGAGTGCTGCAGCATCGCGGAGTACCAGTACTTCACCGTGGGCGCGGTGATGTTGAAGAAGCTGCCCGACGGCAGCGTCACGGTGCCGGTGCGGTTCACGGTGCCGCCGCTCCAGGCGAACGTGCCGCTGATGGTGACCGCGCTCGTTCCGCCGAACGTGCCGTTCGACAGCGTGAGGCCGGTCATCGTGAACGACGCCGTGCTGTTGAGATTGAGCGCGCCGCCGCTGATCGTCACCGCGCCGAGCGCGGTGACGGTGGTGTTCGTGTTGAGATTGAACGTGCCGCTGCTCGCGGTGAGCGTGCCGAGGGAGACGACGTTGCCGGTGAGGGTGAGCGTGCCGCCGCTGACGGTCGTGGCCGTTCCGATGTCATACGTGGCGGCGACATTGGCCGTGCCGCTGGTGACGGTCACCGATCCTGCGCCCGTGAGGTTCGCGCCGGCGTTCAGATTGTGCGTGCCGCCGTAGAACTGCAGCGTGGCGCCGGACGAGACGTTGAACGGCCCGCTGCTCGTGCCGCCGTTCGCGAAGCGCAATGTTCCGCTCTGGACGTTCACGGTGCCGGTGTTGTTGAGCTGGAAGTAGAAGTCCTTCGCGCCGGTGCCGGCGCTCTTGGTGAGCGTGCCGCTGTTGTTGAACACCGGCGTGCCGCTCCCCGCGTAATACCCCGCCTCGGACTGAATCTCCCATGTCGCCGTGCCGCCGTTGTTGAACACCGGCGAGTTGTAGAAATAGATGTAGCCGGTGGTCGAGGAGACGACGGTCTGGTTGTTGTTCAGCGTGGCCTGGTACCAGTACTTCACCGACGTGCCGGCGATGTTGATGGTGTTGTTGTTGGTGACCGTCCCGCTGCCGTTGACGGTGCCGCCGGTCCAGTTGAAGATGCCGTCGATGGTCATGGCGCCGTTCGGCGCGAGCGTGCCGCCGCTCATGGAGAGGACGCCGTTCGGATTGATGTTGGCGCTGGCGGTGACGGTCAGGGTCTGGGAGGGGATGGAGAGGGTCTGCGTGCCGGTCGCGCCGCCGATGGTCAAGCTGTTGACCGTCGCGGTGACGTTCAGTGTGACGGTGTAGGTACCGGCACTGGTAATGACGACATCGTCCGCGGAGGTCGGAACGGTTCCGGTGCTCCAGTTGGAGCCGACGTTCCAGTTGCCGCCGGACGTGTTGGTCCACTCAACCGTCGCCGCATGCGCCAGCGGCGCGACGGCGATCGTGAGGAGAAACACGACTGCACACTTCGCGATGCGAGAAGTCATTGTTCTGCCTTTTTGGTGGTGCCGCACCCGCGCGCGCGAAGGAATTCCGCGCCGCTACCCCAGAGCCCATGTTCCCGTTACCGGATGGGAGCGATTCTACCACTCCAAAATAACTTTATGATAGCCGGTCGCCGGATAACGGTGTTCAACGTGTGGTCGGGAGGGCGGGGGCGCTGTGACTGGGCGCACGTTTCTCTCACGATGGGCTGACGCCAGAGCCTCGGACTGCAACCCGTCCCGCCCGCACGAACAGCGGACGGCGAAGGTTGCGGCGGCTCGCTGGATTCCCCCATCTCCGTGAGAGCTGCGGCGCGATCTCGGCGGTCGCCCGGGTTCCGCGTTCCTGAAAGTAGCGTTGCGACGCAGACCAGGTCTCGAGAAATGCCAGCAGTTCGGCGAGATTCCAGCCGGCGGTCATCGAGAATGCGGGAGCCGCGATCTCGTCGAATGGAAAAGGAAGCGTCGCGTAACGCTCGTGGACGTGCTGGATTCGCTCGGGCCAGTAGCCGGCGAGGACCTCCTCCTGGAACCGATGAACGATCGGGCCGGCGGCGTCGGCGAAGTCGCGCGGGCCATAGGAGAAGAGGGCGACCATCGCGCCGTTCCGTCCGACGCGCAGGACCTCGCGATAGAAGTCCTCGAGCTCGAACCAGTGTGCCGCCGCACCGGCCGTGACGAGATCGACCGAGGCGGGAATCAATGATGCCCGGCCGGCGGGCTCATGGCGATATTCGACTCGCTCGTGCGGGATCGCGCGCGCCAACTGCTCGCTGCTCGCGTCCGTCGCGATGACGCGGTCGAAGTACTTCGTGAGCGCGACGGCGACTTGTCCACTGCCCGTTCCGGCATCCCACGGAAGCGCGCGATCAGGGCTCAACGACGCAAGCCATGCGAAGAGCTCGTCCGGATAGTGGGGACGATGGCGGGCATACGCATCGGCCACTCGTGGCGCGCTTGCCACGCACGATTCTTTTCGATCCTGAGATCATCGGGATCGTCCTGCAGCGCATTGCGCGGCTGGCCGGCCGCGAGGTCGACGATTTTCAGGATCTGCGGTTGTGGCGGCGGCTCACCATCGCCGGTCTGTGGGTGACGAGGCGATTCTGTCCCGGCATCGTCGTGCCGATGGCGTTCTCCAATGCAGGGAAGTGCAATCGCCTGACCCAATGAATAAAGGAACAGCGCGAGGTACATGGGATGGCGGGCGTAACGATACACGCCTTGTGTGATCAGCCGGTGCTGCTCTCGCATTTCGAGCGTAATCGACCAGTTCGTTCCGAGATCGGCATGCGCGCGGTGGAAAATCCATAGTCCCAGGGCGAGACATAGAGTGCCGGCAACGAGAGGAATCGGGCGGAGCGGATATTCTGCGAATGCGAATGCCGGGGTTGCGATCCAGACCAGCGGGACGAAAAAGGCGAGCCCGGCGAGCGTCAGCAGCGCGATTTCCAGCGGTCCTTTGTGGCTCTTCGCCACCTTGATCCCGCGGCTGCGCTGGCCGTGCGGGGCGCGGATGATGATCATGACGATGCTGGCGATCAGGATGACTGCTTTTGCGAGCCATGGGTTCATGGGGTGGAGGGTATTGTAGTTTTTTTGGGGCCCCTCACCCTGGCCCTCTCCCCGCGAGGCGGGGAGAGGGTACTGGGGGATTACTGCGCGGGGTTGTAGGTTGGGTCGACGAGCTGTCCGTCGCTGACCGTCACCGTGAAGCCGCCGGTGATGGTGACGTCGTCGAGAGAGGTGGGTACGCCGACTCCGCCCCAGGTCGCGGCACTGTTCCAGTTGCCGCTCTGCGAAGTACAATCGCTCACGCACAGAGTGACCATGACTGCGACGCAAGCCACGGAGCTCGAAACCGAGCTTCGCTATTTCGACGAACATCGATCTGAACTGCTCAGGGAAGCCGCCGGGAAATTCGCGCTCGTGAAGGGCGAGAAACTGATCGGAGTATTTGATTCAGAGACTGCGGCGATTCGGCATGGCTATGAGACGCTCGGCAACGTCCCGTTCCTCGTCAAACAGGTTGCCGAAGTGGATACGGTTTCTGTGTTAACGGTTAGCGACACGACGCCCAAAGCAGCAGCGATTCAAATGGAACTGTACCGAGCCGCGAGCCCATCACGACGTGCCCAAGTCGCTGTTGATCTAAGCGATGCGGTCCGCGAAACGACTCTCGCCGGGATCCGCCGCCGGCATCCCGAGTACTCCGAGCGCGAGGTAGGTCGCTCATTTCTCGCCTTGGTGTACGGCTTCGACACAGAACAGTGAGCGTTAAGCCGGTTTTCGAGAAGCTACGTTCGGCGCTGGAAGCGGCGGGAATCCCGTACTTCGTCACTGGCTCGTTCGCTAGCTCGGCACACGGAGTCCCGCGAGCGACGAACGATATAGACATCGTCATCTCTCCGAGTCGTGAACAGCTCGCAATCCTCCTCGATCAGTTTCCGGAAGCTGATTTTGCGACCGACCGCGAGGATGCTCTCGACGCGCTTGTCCGAAGATCCCAATTCAACATCATCGACTACGCGACGTTCTGGAAGGTAGATCACCAATGGCAGGCAGCTCGACAGCGGGCAGGCTCCCGCCCAGCGTTTTAGCCCGCATTTCTCACGCTGCAGAAGAGAAAGCCGCCGTTCCATGCTATTAAGTTGAGTGTGAACAACAACTTCGAAGCATGGGAGGCGGCGGCGTGGAACAGACAGAGTGTAACGGGGAACAGCTCAACTTCCAAGGAGTG
>DATLFB010000078.1:0-33225 GCA_035525285.1 Thermoanaerobaculia bacterium | reverse complement strand
CTGATTGGTCACGGTGGCGGTGGATCCAGGCGCGGTCGGAGCCATTTCGGTCCCGCCGCAACCGGCCGAAAGCAGCAACGCCGCGGCTCCCGCGAGCCGCCTCCAACCGCGGTGAGTGTCACCGTTCATCCAGGTCCCCCGCCCGGACTCGCGTGCCCGGCACGCTCCGAGTCTAGCAAACCGCGGCCGTGCTCACCTTCAACCGGCCGGGCGGCTTGACAGGTTCGCGCCCAAGCACGTATTTTCGCCGCCGTTTCCCCCGGGTAAGTCTCCGATGTCACTAGATTTCTCCGCCGACGCAAAGCAGAAGATCGAGGCTCTCTGCGAGCGCTACCCGTCGCGGCAACCGGTCGTCATGGCCGCGCTGCACCTGGCGCTCAAAGAGTTTGGCGCGCTTACGGATGATGTTCTCCGTCATGTCGCCCAGACCCTGGACCTGCCATACGCGCATGTCTACGGCGTCGCGACCTTCTATGTAATGTACAAGCGCGAGCCCTCGGGGACCAACACCCTGCGGGTCTGCACCAACATCTCGTGCATGTTGCGCGGCGGGTACGAGGTCCTCGAGGCGTTCGAGCGCCGTCTCGGGATCGCCCGCGGCCAGAGCACCGAGGATTTTCATCTGGTCGAAGAGGAGTGCATCGCCGCCTGCGCCAACGCCCCGGCGATCGTCTGCGGCACCAAGTACTTCCTCGACGTGAAGCCGGAAGAGGTGGCCGACATCATCGCCTTCCTCCGGGCCAATCCCCACCCCGAGTCGGAGGTGGTCTGATGACCTGCGAAGTCGGTTACACGATCCTCACCACTCACTTCGGCAACGAGGACGCGAAGAAGATCGAGGTCTACGAGAAGCTCGGTGGCTATCAGGCCCTGCGCAAAGCGCTGAAGATGGCGCCGGCCGACATCGTAAACGAGGTCAAGGCCTCCAACCTGCGCGGCCGCGGCGGCGCGGGCTTCCCCACCGGGCTCAAGTGGAGCTTCCTGCCCAAGGACGCCACCGACGTCTACCTGGTCGCGAACGCCGACGAATCCGAGCCCGGCACCTGCAAGGACCGCGAGCTCATGTACTGGGATCCGCACCAGTTCATCGAGGGCTTCATCATCTCCGCGTTCGCCATCGGCGCCGCCGGCCATAACTACATCTATATCCGTGGCGAGATGATGCGCGAGTACGTGGTGATGCAGCAGGCGATCGCCGAGGCCTACCAGCGCGGCTATCTCGGCAAGAACGTCCTCGGCACCAACTTCGAGTGCCACATCACGATGCACCGCGGCGCCGGCGCCTACATCTGCGGTGAGGAGACCGCGCTGCTCAACTCGCTCGAGGGTCTGCGCGGGCAGCCGCGCCTCAAGCCGCCGTTCCCGGCCGTCAAAGGCCTGTTTGGCAAGCCGACCATCGTCAACAACGTCGAGACGCTGTGCAACGTCAAGTACATCGTCGACAAGGGTGGACAGTGGTTCGCGGACCTCGGCGCCGGCCGCTCGGGTGGCACCCGCATCGTGTGCGTCTCGGGCCACGTGCAGAAGCCGGGTGTCTACGAGCTGCCGATGAACATCAGCTTCCGCCAGCTCATCGACGAGGTCTGCGGCGGCGTGTGGCCGACCGGCGCCACGGTCAAGGCGGTCATCCCGGGCGGCTCGTCGATGCCGCCGCTCGACGCGAGCGAGCTCGACGTGTTGTGCGAGTTCGACGCGCTCATGACCGATGAGCGCATCCGACCGTGCGAGTACGGCCCGGACCGGGTGTTCGACATGGGCGGTGGCCGCGTGCTGCGGTCGATGGCCGGATCCGGTGGCATCGTCGTGATGAACGATCGCACCGATCTCGTCGCTGCGTGCTCGCGCATCATGGACTTCTACAAGCACGAGTCGTGCGGCCAGTGCACGCCGTGCCGCGAGGGAACGAACTGGCTGGAGTCGGTGCTCGATCGCCTCGAGCGAGGCGAGGGGAGACCGCAGGACGCCGATCTCCTCCTCGACATGTCCGACAACATCGGCGGCAAGTCTCTCTGCGCCCTCGGCGACGCCGCCATCGGCCCCGTGATCTCGTCGGTGCGAAAGTTCCGCGACGAGTACGTGCATCACGTCGAGCACAAGTCGTGTCTGCCGGGGACGACGCGGTACCGCCGGCTCGACATGCCCGTCGCGCACTGAGTGGCGCGGGCATCCTGCCCGCCGTGGCGCCGGCTTCCAGCCGGCGCCGTTGGGGCGCGGGCGCGGGACGCCCGCGATACGGCGGGCTGGAAGCCCGCGCTACATATGACGCGTCAGGACGTTGCTCGCTCGAGCGCCGCACGTGCGAGCAGGCGCGCTTCTCCGCGTGGTCGAACGCGTTTCACGTTCCTTGCAGTCGATTTCCCCAATCCTGCGTATATAGCCAGAGTATGACGGCAATCGCGCCCGAGGTCATCGAGATGCCGCGCCCGCTGGCGCGCGCGCAGGGCGGCGACCACGACGCGTTTGCGGAGATCATCGAGCGGCACGAGGCGATGGTGTTCAGTCTCGCGTATCGCTTCTTCAACGACCGCGGGCGGGCGGAGGAGATCGCGCAGGACGTGTTTCTGCAGCTCTACCGGCACCTGCCGATGATCGAGTCGGACTCGCACCTTTTGTTCTGGCTGCGCCAGGTGACCACGCGACGCTGCATCGATCTGACGCGGCGCGCGCGGCTGAAGCCGGTCAGGCTCGAAGACGTCTCGGAGCTCCGCGTCGTCGATCGCCATGCCGATCCGCTGCTCGACCGGCGGCTCAGGCAGCTCATCGAAGAACTGCCCGAGATGCAGCGCGCGATTGTGACGCTGCGCTATCAGGAGGATCTCGATCCGTCGGAGATCTGCCGGATCGTCAACATGCCCGTGAACACGGTGAAGAGTCACCTGCACCGCGCGCTGCAGTCGCTGCGCCGGAGACTGGGAGAACAACCATGAACCTCGAAAACGATCTGAAGCGCGCGCTGCGGCGGCAGTCACCACCCGCTGGCTTCGCGTCACGCGTGATGGAGAAGGTGGACGCCGAAAATGACGTAGCGCCCGGCTTCAGCCGGGCGAAGGGCGGGCTGAAGCGCGCCCCTACATGGTGGCGCGCCGCCGCGGCCTCGTTCACTCTGGCCGCACTGCTCGGCGGATTCGTCACCCATCGCGTCGTGGAGCGCCGTCGTGGCGAGCGGGCGCGCGAAGAGCTGCTGCGCGCGCTCAGCATCGCGGCGGAAAAAGTGAGTTACGCCCAACAGGAAGTCCGCGGAATCGGTTCGCGATGACAGAAGGAGATCGACCCATGCGCAAGTTCCTCATCATTCTCGGCTTCAGCTTTCTCATCGGCGCGCCGCTCGCGGCGCAGCCGAGGATCAACATGGACTTTCCCGGCCTCGAAGAGCGTGCCGTGGAGGTGGTCGACGTCACGCTCGACGGCGCGCTGCTCAAGCTCGCCGCGAAGTTCCTCCGCGCCGCCGACGAAGGCGAGCGCGCCATCAGCGAGATGGTGCAGGGCCTCGAAGGCATCTACGTACGCAGCTACGAGTTCGCCAAAGAGGGCGAGTACGACCGCACGCTCATCGATCGCGTGAAGTCGCAACTCGGCCCGACATGGAAGCCGCTCGTCACCGTGCGCAGCAAGACGAAAGAGAACGTGAACATCTACGCCGATCTGCGCGGCGAGAAGATCGTCGGCCTGGTGATCGTGGCCGCCGAGCCGCGCGAGTTCACGGTGGTGAACATCGTCGGACCGATCGACATCGAGAAGCTCGCGGAGCTCGAGGGCGAGTTCGGGATCCCGCGCATCTCGAAGGAGAAAGATCGTGACTAAGCGAATCATCGCCCTGGCGCTGCTCGCGGCCGTCGCGCTGCCGCTGCAGGCGGACTTCGCCGCCATCGCGCGCGCCATCGAGTCGCATCGCGGAGTGCGGCGCGTCTGGATCCCGTTCTTCGGCGTCGCGCGCTTTCTCGTGCGCGTCATCCAGCCGAAAGGCGTGCACGACGTGCAGCTCGCCACGTTCGAAGGCGCGGAGCGCGTCGATCCGCGCGAGCTGAACGCTCTGCTGAAGTCGAAGCTCGAGCAGGGCTTCCGGCCGCTCGTCCAGGTGCGCTCGCGAAAGGAGTGGAGCTTCATCTACGCGCGGCCGCGCGGCAACCGCATCGAGCTCGTGATTCTCGCGCACGACGACGAGATGGTGCTGCTGCGGGTGGATGTCGATGCGGACGTAATCGCGCGCGAGCTGGGCGATCCGCGCCACGCGCATCACGTCGCGTCGCGCTGAGCGAACGTAGCGCCCGGCTTCAGCCGGGCGTTCGACGGGCTGAAGCCCGTCGCTACGTTCTCCGGGTGTAGAATCCGGGCTCCCAAAATGGCCCGCTACGAAGAACGCGACGAGTCGTACGATCTCCTCAATCAGTACCTGCAGGAAATCGCGAAAATCCCGCGGTTGACGCCGGAGAAGGAGCGCGAGCTCGGCTATCGGGTGCAACAGAACGACCGCACCGCGCTCGAAGAGCTCGTCAAAGCGAATCTACGATTCGTAGTGTCGTACGCGAAGCGCTATCGCAACGCCCACGTGCTCTTCCTCGACCTCATCAACGAAGGCAACATCGGCCTCATCCACGCCGCGAAGAAGTTCGACCCCGACAAGAACGTCAAGTTCATCACCTACGCGGTCTGGTGGATCCGTCAGGCGATTCTGCACGCGCTCTCGGAACAGGCGGGCGCGTTCCGCCTGCCGCCGAAGCGCGCGAATCTGATGTACCGGCTCGAGAAGGCGATCGCGACGGCGATCACCGAGGGGAATCACATTCCGACGCCGGACGAGCTGGCGTTGAACCTCGGCGTCACGGTCAAGGAAGTGAACACGCTCCTGCAGGCGAACGCCGACAACTACTCGCTCAACGCGGAGCTCGACGACGAGTCGCACACCGAGCTCGCGGACGTGATCGAGCAGACGACGATCCCGTCGGCCGAAGACGAGATGACCACCGCCTCGCGGCGGGAAGAGCTGCTCGCGCACATGTCCGAGCTCTCGCCGAAGGAGCGCCTCGTGCTCACGCTCCGGCACGGAGTGAGCGACAACATGCCGAAGAGCATCCGCGAGCTCGCGTCGTTCCTCAATCGCACGCCGGAGAACGTGACCGCGGTGCTCGCGAGCGGGAAGGCGAAGGTGTGCGAGGTGCTGCGCATCAACCCGAACGAGCTCGCGGTGCTGCTGCTCTACACGAATCCGAATCCGAAGGCGTCGCAGCTCTGGAACGAGCTCAGCGACCGCAACGGGGACACGGCCGCGGTGGCGAAGGAACGCAAGGCCTACCTGCGCGCCCTCCGCCAGCAGGGCGCCGTGCAACAGGCCATCGACGCGCTCACGCTCGAGGAGAAGACGATCCTGAAGCTGCGTTACGGCGTGCTGCAGGACGACGAGCTGACGCTGCGCGACATCGGCGAGATCCTCGGACTCTCGCGCGAGCGCGTGCGCCAGATCGAGTCGCGCGCGGAAGCGAAGTGCCGGCGCAGCGTCCGTCGCAGTAACTGAGGAGGGCGGACCTCCGGTCCGCCGAATCCGCCGACTGAAAGTCGGGGGAGGGGGCGGCAGGATGTCGGCGTTCCATGACGCCCGCTGCGGAACGCCGGCTTCCAGGCGGACGGTCCGCCGATCTCCGATCGGCGTCAAAACTCCGCCGACTGGAAGTCGGGGGAGGGGGCGGACGAGACGTCCGCCCTCCAAGTCGATAAGATTGGCACATGGAGCCGCAGAACCCGCCCATGGGCCGTCTCGACGCCTTCGATGTCGGGCCGAAGAAGCTGACCGTGCAGACCGAGTTCTTCACGCGGCCCTCGTGGCGCGTCGAGACGAAGGTCTATCTCGGCGGCGCGCTGAAGAAGGTGTACTCCGAGGATCTCGACGAGGGGCGCGAAGCGGAGCTGCAGAAGCTCGTGAACGAATTTCATCAGGCGAAGATCGACGAGATCATGGAAGGCCTGCGCGCGCGGAAGCAGTAGCGAGCCCCGATGCGCCTCGAGCAACTCAGCGGCGGTGAAGAAGACTTCTGGCGCGGCGAGCTCGCGCAGGAGAACTGGATCTTCGGCGCGCTCACCCTCAGCGTCACGCTCCCCGAGTTCAGCGGCGGCGTGCCGGCGCTGCGCGAGATGCACTTCGGCTACTACCTCCAGCCGCTGCATCTGAATGTCGACGATCGCGAAGACCTGCCCCGCAAACTGCTCTACGTCCTCGCGCGCCGTAAACCTCCGCTCGATTTTCTCGAGCTGATCGGCGCGGGCGTGCGCATTCCGCACTGCTTTCCGACCGGATTCACGCTCGGATCGGTGTTGCGGATTACGTTACAGGAGCTCAAGCGGTTGCCGTTGCGCGAGCCGCTAGAATGACGGCGCGAATGACTCCGCTCCGCCGCCTCCTGCACTACTTCGCCCGCTACAAACCCCGCCTGATCGCGGGAGCGGTGTGCGTGATGGGCTCTGCCGCGTTCTCGCTCATGAAGCCGCTCATCATCGGCAACGCGGTGAACGAGCTCGGAAGCGGAGCGTTCACGCGCACGTCGCTCATCCGCTACGGCCTGATGCTCGTCGGCGCGGCGGCGGTCGAGGGAACCTTTCTCTACCTGCAGCGCTGGATCCTCATCGGCACGTCCCGCTTCATCGAATACGACATGCGGAACGACTTCTACACGCATCTGCAGAGGCTTCCGCTCCGTTTCTATCAGGACCAGCGCACGGGCGATCTGATGTCGCGCGCGACGAACGATCTCTCCTCGGTGCGCATGCTCATCGGCCCGGCGGTGATGCACTCGTTCTCCTCGCTGCTCGTGGTGACCGGCGCGTTCGTGATGATGCTGCGCATCGACACGCAGATGGCGCTGATCGCGCTGCTCGCGGTGCCCATCGTCGCCGGACTCGTGAAGCATTTCGGACAGCGCATCCACGAGCGTTTCCGCCGCGTGCAGGACTACTTCGGCGACATCTCCGCGCGCGTGCAGGAGAACCTCGCCGGCGTGCGCGTCGTTCGCGCGTTCGGCCGGGAGAAGAATGAGATGGAGACGTTCCAGCGGATGAACCGCGAGTACGTCGAACGCAACCGCTCGCTGATCCGCCTCACGGCGACCTTCTATCCCGCGCTGCACGCGCTCATCGGCGTCATGTTCGTCGTCGTGTTTTTTCTCGGCGGACGAAAGATCGTCGCCGGCACGATGACTCTCGGCGCGTTCGTCGCGTTCCAGTTCTACCTCGGCCGCATGATCTGGCCGCTCATCGCCCTCGGCTGGGTCATGAATCTCTTCCAGCGCGGCATGGCATCGATGAAGCGCCTGCACGAGGTGTGGTCGGCGGAGCCGGTGGAGGACAGGCAATCCTGCCTGTCCGAGGACAGGCGAGATCGCCTGTCCTCCACGCTGCGCGGCGATCTCGAAGTCCGCGAGCTCACGTTCGCCTACGCCGATCGCGCCGTGTTGCGCGATGTGAACCTCACCGTGCGTCACGGCGAGACGGTCGGCATCGTCGGCCGCACGGGCAGCGGCAAGTCGACGCTACTCGCGCTCCTCACGCGTGCTTTCGAGCCTCCGCCCGGAACGATCTTTCTCGACGGCCGCCCGATCGAGACGATCCCGCTGCGTCAGCTGCGTGAGTGGATCGGGATGGTGCCGCAGGAGACGTTTCTCTTCTCGGAGTCGATCGCGGAGAACATCCGCTTCGGCCGCTACGACGCGACAGAGGCGGAGATCGACGAGGCGGCCACGGAAGCGGGGCTCAGCGGCGACGTTGCGACATTCCCGCAGGGACTGAGTACCGTCATCGGCGAGCGGGGCATCACGCTCTCCGGCGGGCAGAAGCAGCGCACCGCGATCGCGCGCGCTCTCGTGCGCGAGCCGCTGATTCTCATTCTCGACGACTCGCTGAGCGCGGTCGATACGCATACCGAGGAGCAGATCCTGAATGCGCTGCGAACGATCCGGCAGGGGAGAACGGCGCTGATCGTCTCGCACCGCGTGTCGTCGGTGAAAGACGCGGATCACATCATCGTGCTCGACGACGGCCGCATCGTCGAACGCGGGACGCACGAGGCGCTCCTCGAGAAGGGCGGCTACTACGCGGACCTGTATCGCCGGCAGACGATCGAGGCGGAGCTGGAGGAGATCGCGTGAGGGGGGTTGCCCGGTTACCCGGTTGCCCGGTTTCCCGGCAGGGTGTGACCGGGGAACCGGGTAACTGGGCAACCGGGCAACCGGACTGTTCGCCATGTCGGAACTGATCGAGAAACACGAAGACGAGGGCGCCAAAGCCTTCGACCCGCGGCTCGCGCGGCGTCTCCTCGGCTATCTCCGTCCCTATCGCCTTCGCGCGGGACTCTCCGTGTTCCTCGTCATCGTGTCGTCGCTGTTCGAGATCGCGGGCCCCGCGATCACGGCGATCGCGATCGATCTCTTCATCAAGCCGCTCCGCGGCGCGGCGCCTCTGGGCGTGAGCGTGCGCGTGGGCGACTGGCTGGCGGCGCAGGGAATCCATCTCGATCCGATCAGCGGCATCAACGCGGCGGCGGCGCTCTACCTCGTCACGCTGGTCGGCGGATTCGCCGTGCTCTACACGCAGATGGTGATGATGAATCTGATGGGGCAGTACATCATGTACGACCTCCGCAAACAGATCTTCGGCCACCTGCAGCGCCTCAATATCCAGTTCTTCGACCGCAATCCGGTGGGGCGGCTGATGACGCGCGTGACCACGGACGTCGACGCGTTGAACGATCTCTTCACGGCCGGTTTCGTGGCGATCTTCGGCGACATCTTCGTGCTCCTCGGCATCGTCGGCGTGTTGTTCTGGATGGACTGGCGCCTCGCGCTGGTGCTCTTCTCGATCACGCCGTTCATCGTGCTCGTGTCGATCTGGTTCCGCCGCGGCGCGCGCATCACCTACCGCCAGGTTCGCGCGCGCATCGCGGCGATCAATGCGTTCCTCCAGGAGCACATCTCCGGGATGTCGACCGTGCAGCTGTTCAATCGCGAGGAGCGGGAGGCGGCGAAGTTCGACGAGCTCAACGCGCGGCACCGGCAGGCGAACATCGACTCGATCTTCTACTACGCCGTGTTTTATCCGGTCATCGAGCTGATCGAGACGATCGGCGTCGCGCTGATCGTCTGGTACGGCGGCGGGAAGGTCATTCAGGAAACGCTGTCCGTCGGCGCGCTGGTCGCGTTCTTTCAGTACTCGCAGCGCTTCTACCAGCCGATCTCCGATCTGTCGGAGAAGTACAACATCCTGCAGGCGGCGATGGCGGCGAGCGAGCGTATCTTCAAGCTCGTCGACACCGAGGTGCGCGTCCCGGACGATGGCACACGCGAGGTCGAGCACTTCGAGTCGATCGAGTTCCGCGATGTCTGGTTCGCGTACGTCGATCATGGAGCTAACGCTCCGGAGCCGGAATGGGTGCTGAAGAACGTGTCGTTCCGCGTCGCTCGCGGCGAGCGGATTGCGCTTGTCGGACACACGGGTGCGGGGAAGACCACCGTCACGGCACTGCTGCTGCGCTTCTACGAAGTTCAGCGCGGCGAGATTCTCATCAACGGGATCGACATCCGCGAGTTCCGCACGGAGTCGCTGCGGCGCCTCTTCGCGATCGTCCAGCAGGATTTTTTCCTCTTCACCGGCACCGTCGCCGAGAACATCTCCCTCGGCGATCCGTCGATCAGCCCGGAGAGGATCCGCACCGCGGCCGTGCGCGTGCAGGCGGACCGCTTCATCTCGCGTCTGCCCGACGGCTACGCGTCGCAGGTGCGTGAGCGCGGCGCGGGGCTGTCGGTGGGGGAGAAGCAGCTCCTCTCGTTCGCGCGCGCGCTGGCGTTCAATCCGCCCGTGCTCATCCTCGACGAGGCGACGTCGTCGATCGACACGGAGACCGAGGTGCTGATCCAGGAGGCGATTCAGACTCTGCTCGAAGGGCGCACCTCGCTCGTGATCGCGCACCGCCTCTCCACGATCCGCTCCGCCGACGCGATTCTGGTCTTCCACCACGGCGAGATCCGCGAGCGCGGCACGCACGAGGAGCTCATGCAGCTCGGCGGACTCTATCGGCGGCTCTACGAGATTCAGTACCGCGAAGCCGTGGTTGCGTGACGTTCCTCACGTTATTTGACGTGTCCGGGAAACAGGCGTAAGGTTCGCAGACTGTCCAAGTGAAGGGAGGGGAGGCGAACATGACTGTCAGGTTCTTCCCCGGAAGTAAACATAAAAGCAGCCTCGTCGCAGGTTTCCTGCGGCAATTCCGAGTGGAGCACGAGCTCGTCCGGCCCGAAGAGTACAAAGGCTACGGTCATCACCTCGGATCCGATCCTGCCGTGGAAGTCGACGGACGCCTGTTCGTCGATCCGAATGTCGACGCGCTGAAGAAGATCCTGAACGTCGACTAAGCCGTCCGGAACATCGTTTCCGCTTCGCGCTCGACGGCCTGCCGGATGCGCGACTCGAACGGCTTCGCAATCAGCGGTAGTTTTCCATCGATGATCACCGCGGCCTCGGTGATCTCCACCGTTCCCTCGACTCTGAACCCGCGCGCTTTGCCTTTGAAGCGAAGCGTGTCGCCCATCCAGTGATGATCGATCTCGTCGGCCCGGTCGCCGAATTGCGCGAGCAGCTGGCCGATTTTGCGGTCGACGATCTCTCGGGCGCGGGCGGCGGTGGTGTTGTGGGGCACGGCGATACGCATGAGGATCAACTCGTGCGTATGCCGTGCCCGATCACGGAATCGCGGCGGGCTTGTGGTAAACGCGAATCGGAACTCCGCCGGGCGTTCTACGCGACGAAGAGACTTCGAAGCGGCAGCTCTCTCCGGGCTGCAGCGTCTCGAGGCATTTCGATTCGCCGCGCAACGCAAACCCTGCGGTCGCTTCCTCGTCGCCGGGGATCTCGATTTTCGTGATCACAATCGCTTCCGAGTTCGGATTCGTCACCGTCACGCGCTGCCGGCCGCCCCGCTCGAACCAGATCCGTTGTGGATCGACCAGAATCCGAAAGCGCCGGGGCGGAGGAGGAGGCGGCGCGACTTGCGGCGGTGGCGCGGTCACAATCGGCGGCGGCGCGACTGATGCGGTCACAACGGGCGGCGGTGGTGGCGCCGGCTTCTTCGTTGGAGGTTTCTTCGGCGTTGGCGTCGTCTTCGGCGGCGCGGGCGGCGTCATCTGAGGAGCTGGTGGCTGCGGTGGAGGTCCGATCGGCGCCGTGTAGACGTACACCAGCTTCACTTCCTGCGGCAGGGTCATCGGCGCGGGAGGCGGCGACACGACCTCCGCCTCGAGAGGCGGCGGTTTGCGATCCGCGACCACCACGACGGCGATGATCGATGCGGCGATGAGAGCGAGCACGTGCCGCTTGCGCGACTTTCGTTTGCGCTCGCTCTCCGTCTCCAGGTAGACGGTGATCGTGCGCATGGTCAGCTCGCCCGATGGATCTCGCGGATCTCCGCGCCGTCATCGACGACGATCCGGAATCCCGGCACTTCCGATGTTTCAGCCGCCGCACCGCTGCCTCCCGCTCCCTGCAGGAAGTCGCGCACGCGGTCGGCACCGGCGAAGAGCACGAGCCACGTGAGCGCGAAGTCGAACTCTGGCGGGACCTCCCCGAGCTTCAGCGTGCGCAGGATGCGCAGATCGGCGAGGTACACGACTCCGATCGCGAGGAGCGCCGCAGCGGTGAGCAGGAAAGCCTTGCGCTGATGTTTCTCCCGCAGTTTCGCCGCCGCGGGATGGTTCAGCTGGTACAGCCGCACCGAGTCGATCAGATAGCTGATGGCGGCAACGATTCTCTCGATGGCGAATGACGCGAGCACAACGATCGCGATGAGTTTCGCGGTGTCGTCCATGACCGTTTCCCTCCGTGTGTGAATAGTGTCGGTCACGGCCAAACCGTTTCACACAGGTTGACGGATTTCTTTCCGCCGAGGTAGCCTCGGCGTGGGACTTCCGCGGGTCGACCCGCCATGCTCTCGAAAGTATGGAGTGCAGCCACCCACGGAATTGAGGCAGTACGCATCGTCATCGAGGTCGACGCCCGCAACGCGGGACAACCGGGGTACACCCTGGTCGGCCTCCCTGATCCGGCCGTGCGCGAGTCGTATTCGCGCGTGCGGTCGGCCCTCGCCAACTGCGGACTCTTTCTGCCGTCGCGCCACATCACCGTCAACCTCTCGCCGGCCAACGTGCGGAAGGAAGGCTCCGGATTCGATCTCCCGATCGCGATCGGGATTCTTCAGGCAGTAGAGATCGTGCGTGAGGACGACGTCGCCGGACGCGTTTTCGTCGGCGAGCTTTCGCTCGACGGCACGCTGACCCCGGCGCGCGGCACGCTTTCGGTGTCCGCCGCGCTCGCGAAGGACGACTCCGTCCGCGAGCTGATCGTGCCCGCCGCGAACGCGAACGAGGCCGCCGCGGTGCAGCGGATGCGCGTCATCGCCGTGTCGCATCTGCTGCAGCTTCTGCAGCATCTCAAAGGCGATCCGCCGATCGCGCCGACGATTTCCACGACCGCGATCGAGCCTTCCTTCGATGCCGCCGACTTCGCGGAGGTGCGGGGACAGGCGCAGGCGAAGCGCGCGCTCGAAGTCGCCGCGGCGGGAGGGCACAACGTGATGATGATCGGTCCGCCGGGCTCGGGGAAGACGATGCTCGCAAAGCGGCTCTCGTCGATCCTGCCGCGCCTCTCGCTCGATGAGGCGATCGTCGCGACGAAGATTCACTCCGTTGCGGGCTTGCTTCCGGCGGGCGCCGGACTGCTGACCCGGCGGCCGTTCCGCGCGCCGCATCACACGATCTCCACCGCCGGCCTCGCGGGCGGCGGCTCGCTGGTTCGGCCGGGGGAGGTGAGCCTCGCGCATCACGGCGTGCTCTTTCTGGACGAGCTGCCGGAGTTTCGGCGCGAGACGCTCGAGGTCATGCGCCAGCCGATGGAAGACGGCCTCGTCACGATCGCGCGCGCCGCGCGGACGGTCACGTTTCCCTCGCGCTTCACGCTGGCCGGGGCGCTGAATCCATGCCCGTGCGGTTTCTTCAACGACTCGCGGCGGGAGTGCATCTGCACGCCGCACCAGATTTCACGCTATCTCGCGAAGATCTCCGGGCCGCTGCTCGACCGGATCGATCTGCAGGTCGAAGTGGCCGCGCTCACGAGCGACGAGATCACGTCGACCGAGCCCAGCGAGCCGTCGGCCTCGATCCGCGAGCGCGTCGAGGCCGCGCGCACGATCCAGCGCGAGCGTTTCCGCCGGTCGTTCATTCAATGCAATGCGGAGATGACCTCGCGCCACATGCGCCGCTTCTGCGAGCTCGACCCCGCCTCGCGCCGCCTCCTCGCCGCCGCCATCGAGCGCCTCGGCCTCTCCGCCCGCGCGTACGACCGCATCCTCAAGGTGGCGCGCACGATCGCGGACCTCGCGGGAAACGAGCGGGTGGAATCGGCGCATGTCGCGGAGGCGGTGCAGTACCGTGCCTTGGATCGGGCGTACTTTCGGTAACGCGCAGGCGGAGGAAGTCTCATGTTCCCTCGAATTGCGCCGATCGCTCTTCTGCTCTTTTTCGCGACGAACGCGCTCACGCAAGCTAGAGCAGCCGCCGACGCGACATCAAGAGCACCATCCCGATGATGAAAGTGGAGAAGCAGAAACAGGAGGGAACGAAGCAGCATTTGAGCGAGCCCTGGAGCAGCGGGCTCGACGCGGCATCGAGCCGATCCCGAATCACGATGCAACGTTCCGGCGCAGCGCAGCGCGCGCGAGCGTAGGAGGTGTCCACCGACCAGCACGCCTCCGTACAACTCCTCCGAATGGAGCCACTTCGCGTAGCCGGTGTTCCGTACGGTGACTCGCACCGGAATCGGTCACCCTGCCGTGACGCGATCGAGATCGAGCGACGCCTCGATCGCCGCACGACCTCGGCGCGCTCGCGCGGACGTCGTTCATAGTTATTTTGTAACACGGAAGTGTGATAATCCTCACTTATGGCATTCAGGCTTGACCTAATATGCCTCTGCGCCGGCGTAGCCGGTCTTTGGAGGAAGAAACGAATGGCTCGAATCCCTGCTCTCTCTCTATCTCTCTCATTCTTCTCGCTGTTATCTCTCGCGCTACCGGCCTCGGCCACGTGTGTTGCACCCGTGGTCGGAGGCGACTCCGCGCCTGCCATCAACCAGGCGCTGCAGAATGCCGGCCTCGGCGGAACCGTGTATCTGTGCGCTGATGCGATCTACAAGATCAAAACCGCGGTTGGATTCAAGCATCCGAATCAGACCCTGGTCACGGAGACGTACGACACCGGAAGTCCACAAGGGGCGCGCGCCTGGATCGATATCGATGACCCATCCCTCGCCACGGCCGTAAGCGCTCACGACGTCCCCGGCGCGTGGCTGATGTCGGTCGCGGTGTCGGGCTCCGAGGAGCTTTTCGGTCACCACAGCGGCAATCAGGCAGTCATCGACTTCGGCGGCTGGTACACGACCTATGCCGGACGCTCGCAGAAAGTCCACGGTTGCTACATTACCGAACCGCGAGGCGCGGCGTCGGTCCGGGTCAGCGCCGGCAGCGGCGCGGGTTGCAATGGCGTCGTCGTTTCCAACAACGACATCGGACCGTCCGGCCGCGACAACGGCCTCTGGGCCGACGGCATTCAGTACCAGTGCAGGAACGGCTTCGTGACTGGCAACTTCATCTACGACGCGACCGACGTCGGCATCGCCCTGTTCGGCTCGCCCGGAACTCTGATTGCCGACAACCAGATCGTCGCCGTCAGTCGCACACTGCTCTGCGGAATCTCTCTGAGCGACACGGGCCCGTTCAAGACTCCGGCCGGCGATGGCGACTCGCGCGGTACGCGCGTCTACAACAACACGATCTACGCACAGAGCGCGTGGATCAAGGAGGGCATCGCCAGCGGCCCGAATATGGCGTGGCCGCCGCCGCTGTGCGACGATCCCGTGCGCAACGACGGTGCGACGATCGATTACAACACGGTTAAGGGCGCGTATGTCGGCTATGCGTTCCCCGTCGACGGAGTTCGCAACTGGACGATCACCAACAATACCGACATCTCGCAGCACCCGTTTCCGTCCTACCTTCCGACATCTGCCTGCTACGGCCCAGTGGACTTGCCGCGACGGTTCCAGAAGTTCTCGGCGCGCTCGTCGGGCACGTTCACGGGCAACAACTATTCGTTTGTCGAAGCCGTGCTCGATGGAGCGTCCAGCTTCCAGCCTTAGCCTTAGTGAATAACTGACGCAGCAGGGGGCTCCCGCGATTGGGGGCCCCTGCGGGCCGTGGTACGCTTCGCCGCTGCCGGTTCGCCCATGACTGCAGGTTCCGACTTCGCGCCCGCCGATTCGCGACTCCTCAACAAAATGACTCGCGACCGCGTCCGGTGGGAGCGGATCGCCCAACGTCACCCCTACTACGCCGTCATTGCCGACCCGCGCAACTTCGGCAGCGGCAATCCTGCGGCGCTGCGCGAGTTTTTCGAGTCCGGCGAAGCGTACGTGGACGGCGTGCTGGGCCGCATCTCGGACATGTCCGGCGGCAGCAACGTGCGTACGGTGCTTGAATTCGGGTGCGGGCCGGGACGGCTCGTGTGTGCGTTCGCTCGCCGCGGGTTCGAAGTCACCGCTGTTGATGTGTCGCCGACGATGCTCGCGCTCGCGCGCCAGAATTGCGAGGCGCGCAACGTCCGTCGCATCCGCTTCCAGTCGGTCGAAGAGTACCTACAGAGTGGGCAGACGTTCGACATGGTAAACGCGACCCTCGTGCTGCAGCGCATGCCGCCGCGGCATGGCTATCGAATCCTCGAACAGCTGATCTCTCGCGTCGCGCCCGACGGGTACCTGCACATTCAGCTTCCGTACAGAAGCTATCGGGACTGTCTCTCCAGCGCGCTGATGGTCGCGCGTCGGCACTCGGAGGCTGTCAACAAGGTGGTCAATGTCCTGCGGCACCGGCCTGCGGATGCCGACGTGGCGGGCGTCGAGGTGTACTCGCTCGACGAAATCTTCGCGCTGTTGTCGGCTGGAAAGCTCGACGTTCGCAAAGTCGACCTGTCGCGGGAGAACGAGCTCGAAGTGGCAACGCTTGTGGCACGCCGCCGGCTAGTGAAAACGGCGGAGACTGAGCCTGTTATGACGCCGCCACCGTCTCTCGAGCCGACTCCCCCGCACGAGTCGGACGAGCTGATAAACGTTCGGGAGCTGATCCGGAACTTGTCCATCGATGAGCTCAATCGAAAGGCCGACCAATACTTCGCCGGCATGACCTCATTTGAGTCGCAGCTGGCGAAGCCGTTCGGCAGTTTCGGTGACGCTCCGTCGATGCTCATCAACATCGGCGTACTCATGACCGGCATGCGCCTGCGCGGTGGGCAGACGGTGCTCGACTTCGGCGCGGGCACAGGCTGGCTGTCGCACCGGCTCGCCGGCATGGGCTGTCGGATGATCGTCACGGATGTCTCGCAGACAGCGCTCGACGTCGCCCGGCGCCGCTTCGAGGAAATCGGCCTGGCGAAAACACAACCGCGGTTTCTGCGATATGAGGGCGAGCGCCTGGACCTGCCCGATGAGAGCGTCGACCGGATTATCTGTTTCGATTCGTTCCACCACGTTCCCAATGCCGCCGCGGTCACCCACGAGTTCGGCCGTGTGCTCAAGCCCGGCGGCATCGCCGGATTTTCCGAGCCCGGCCCGCGACATTCGCTGTCGCCGCAGTCGCAGTTCGAGATGCGTGCGTACGGCGTGATTGAAAACGACGTCGACATCGACGCGATCTGGGACGACGCGCGCACGGCCGGCTTCCAGGACCTCACCATTGCCGTTTTCAACGGCGACCCGGTGCATCTCTCCCTGGAGCGCTTCCACGAGCTGATCCGCGGCGGCGACGCCCTCGCCGACGCCGCGCACGCGATGCGGCACTACCTCGAGAATGCACGCGTATTTTTCTTGAAGAAAGCGGGTGCTCAGCCGCTCGACAGTCTCAATGCAGAGGGCTTGGCTTCGGACGTCGATGTTGTACTACTGGAGGCGACGCCCATCCGTGTCCGCGCGAAGGTCATCAATACCGGCACCGCCGAGTGGCTGCCGTCCAAGATTTCCCCGGGCGGCGTGTGGTTGGGGTGCCACCTCTACAGCGGCGGTCAGCTCCTCAACCTCGATTACTACAGGCAGGAGCTGGCGACGGCGCAAAACATCGCGCCGGGAGAGATAATCACGGTCACGTTCGAGCTGCCGCCGCTATCCGCGGGCGAGTACGACCTCGAATTCGACTGTGTTTCCGACGGGATCACATGGTTCGCGCAGCGCGGATCGCGGACCACGCGGCTACATCTGCGACTCGCGTAGTTCAGGTCAGCCGCTGGACCATTCCCACGCGATGGCGTTCATGCCTTCGCAGCGAACGCGCTCATCGCCCACGCCAAGCTACCCCGTCGATTGCGGTCACGACATCATGATCGATGATCCTGTGCGGCTGGCCGCCATCCTGCGCGAGATGTGCGAGGCGTAAGAGTTACGGTGAAGCCCACTTTCGACGGATCGAGTGGCGGGAGTGCAAACCGCGGCGAAGACTCAAGACTCCTTTCGTGGTGGAAACGCGGGAGTGCGGCGACCAATCGAATCCAGCCACATCAGACTGCTCCAGCCGGGCTCGCCAGCGGCGCTGTCGCGGACGACCCGAAGGTTCCCTCGGGCCACTTTAACCCGCTCGGATCGCCGGGGTACCGGCCGATCCATCGAAAACGCCAGATGGCAAAAAGGCATCGCAGGAATGCCCGTGCGGTTTCTTCAACGACTCGCGGCGGGAGTGCATCTGCACGCCGCACCAGATCTCGCGGTATCTCGCGAAGATCTCCGGGCCTCTGCTCGACCGGATCGATCTGCAGGTCGAAGTGGCCGCGCTCACGAGCGACGAGATCACGTCGACCGAGCCCAGCGAGCCGTCGGCATCGATCCGCGAGCGCGTCGAGGCCGCGCGCACGATCCAGCGCGAGCGTTTCCGCCGGTCGTTCATTCAATGCAATGCGGAGATGACCTCACGCCACATGCGCCGCTTCTGCGAGCTCGACCCCGCGTCGCGCCGCCTCCTCGCCGCCGCCATCGAGCGCCTCGGCCTCTCCGCGCGCGCGTACGACCGCATCCTCAAGGCAGCGCGCACGATCGCGGACCTCGCGGGCGGCGAGCGCGTCGAGTCGGCGCATGTCGCGGAGGCGGTGCAGTACCGGGCGCTGGATCGGGCGTACTTCAAGTGAAAGGAATGACAATGTCTATACTTGCATATATACTCGACGACATGGCCGAGCGCGCGAAGATTTTCATGAACGGTGGTAGCCAGGCAGTGCGGCTGCCGAAGTCCTGCCGTTTTCCGGACGGTGTGAAGGAAGTCGATGTCCGTTGCGACGGGGGGAAGGTGATCCTCGAGCAGGCGGACGAATGGAGTGAGGAGTTTCTCGCGTTGCTTCGGACTCCGTTTGAAGGAGAGATTCCGCTCCCACCGCGGCGGAGAGCGAAATTCCGCAATCCGTTTACGACGCCGATGCCGAAAAGCCGGAAGCGTTCGAAATGAACGCGCGGTTCATGCTCGACACCGATATCGTGAGTTACGCGATTCGCGGCAACGGGGCGGTCCAGTCTCGCATGCTGGCGTGCCGTCCGTCGGAGCTTTGCATGAGTGCGATGTCGCTCGCAGAGCTGCGGCGAGGCGCCAGCCGGCTGCGATCGCTGAAGCTGCACGACCTGATCGGCGGGATCACGATGTACCTGAACGTGATGCCGTTCGACGCAAGCTGCGCGGCGCGATATGGCGAATTGGTGAATGACCTCGAGAGGCGAGGCACACCGATTGGCGACTTTGACACGCTCATCGCTGCCCACGCCATCACCATCGGGGCCACACTTGTCACCAACAACGTCCGCCACTTCTCCCGCATCCCCCGGCTCGGCGTCGAGAATTGGACGTGAGTTCGTTTATCCTTCGCTGGTCCAATGCGCGTGGTCGATGATCCGGAGCGGCACAAGCTCGAGCGGAAGTGGCTGAACGGCGGGAGTGCGCTGCCGCTCGTGGCGTTGCTCGCCTCGCGGGGGATGGACGTCGAGGCGTCCGCGGTTGCGCGCGTCGCGCTGGCGCGGCCCGACTGCGAGGATGCCGGCGAGCTCGAAGAGATGCTCGACCGTCTCAGCCAGCCGCCCGACGACTGGCGCGACCTGCTCGACTCGTTCGCCGAAGCGCCCTCGCTCGAACGCTGGCGCGAGCTGATGCAGTTCGTGCCGCCGGAGCTGATCTACATGCGCCAGCGCGCGGCGGTGCGGTATCTGAGCAAGCGCGGCATGGACGGCGACCTCCTCTTTCTCTGCGCGTGCGAGTACGGACTCACGCCCGACGCGATCGAGCTGGTCGAAGAAGGACACGTGGCCGTGCAGACCCTGATCACGCGCGCGGAGCGCGCGGCCGGAGCCCGCGCGACGTACATCGGGCTTGCCGCAGAGGCGGCATTCCTCACCGGCGATCTGGTCGGCACGATCCGCCTTTTGCGCGAGTCGATGGCCAGCGAGACCGAATGGTGCCTCGCCCTCCCGCACATCGTGTTCGTCCGCGAGCATGCCACGCCGGCCGACCACGAGGCCCTGGACAAGGCCGGGATCCCGCCCTGGCCGGACACGTAGGGACGGGCTTCAGCCCGTCCACCCGGGCTAAAGCCGGGCGCTACGTAGTTCAGACTCAAATACTTACCGCAAATCCCCACCCCTTTTGCGTGCTCAGCCGGAGTGTCGATTTTGGGCACACTTACGAATAACTTGGAATCAAGGTCCGGCGGCGTCACATTTTCCCGCTCCGAAACTCATGCGATTAATCGTTGACAAAATCCTGCCAGATTTTATGATCGTGGCACCAAAGCCCGGTGGGTCTGTGATGGGTGAGGAGTCGGTATATGGCTTTTGAGAAGTGGGAGCCGCAGCCCGAGTTCGAGCGCTTTCCCGCCTCGGCGACCATCGTGCAGTCGCGCCTCATCCGCCTACCGTCGCCCGTCGCGAACATGCTTCGCCTCCGCGGCAAGAGCAGCGCGAACCTCTACTACGACAAAAAACGCAAGGTCATCGGCATCAAGCCGCTGGAGCGCAAGGAAGAAGGCGCGGCGAAGATCCGCCAGTCGGACAAGTCCACTTCGCTGCACGTCCCCGCGTTTTTCCGCACGTACGACATCGAAGTTCCCGGCATCAAGCGCTTCCACTGCTGGTACGACGAGAAGGAGCGGATGGCGATGATCGACATCTCGCGTCCCTCGCCGCGCGGACGTCCGGCGGGCACGTAGAAAAAACGCAACACAAAACGAGCAAACAAAAAGGGCGGCCGCGAGGCCGCCCTTTCGTGTCTGTGGATGCGTGTGAGATCAGTGGCGCACGCCGCGAACGCGGCGCACCGGCGCCGGCAGCGTGGTCAGTGTCGGCAGTGCCCACATCGTGAGAACCTGATGTGCCGCAGCGCCGGTGAAGACGAAGCCCGTCGCGTCCACGACCGCCTGTCCGTCAGTCGTCTCGGGGAAGAACGCGCCGTTGTTCGAGTAGAGCTGCGCGATGCCCGCCAGCGGGATCTCCGTGTCGTACTCCGCGTTGATCGCCTTGATGTACTCGTTCGCGAAGAGGAGATATCCGAGATCGGTGAGGTGGAATCCGTCGAGGCTGAAGAAGCCGCCGGTGATGTAGGAGCTCGTGACGCGGATCGGCCCGAGCTGCATACCACCGACGCCGGTGAACGGATTCACCGTCACCCGATCGAACAATCCTTTGATGTCGGCAACGGGAATGTTGCGCGCGCTCGCGGCGGCATTGATCGTCGCGTTGTACTCGGTGATGCGCGCGATGATGTTCGCCATCTCCGCCGGCGTGATGACATCCGAGGCCGGCAGCGGCTTGCCCGCATTCGGCAGCGCGTTGAAGGGCGGGACGTTCGGGAAGCCGAAACCGGTCGCCAGGCGAGGCTGCGCGGTGAGAAGCACCGCGCTGCCCGGGGGAAGCTGACCGAAGTTTCCGCCGCCGAGGTCGGCGATGTAGAAGATCGGGTTCCCATCCGGTCCGAGCACCGGCTGACGCGTCGCCGGATTCACGATGAACGGCGGGATCGTCGCGACGATCGGCGCGGACAGAGGATTCGTCGGAAGATTGCCGACGACCATGCCCGCGTTCGGAGCGCCCGCGATCAGCTTGTCGAGCAGCAGCTCGTAGCGAGCCTTGAAGTCCGCCGCCGAAGTCAGTCCCTGATCCGTGCCCGCCAGGACCGATCCGAGAAAGTCGTTGCCGCCGATCCAGAGCGCGACGAACGTCGGACGCTGCGCGACCGCCTGATCGACCGCCGGTCCATCGAGCCCGCGCAGAATGAAACGGCCGAACGTGACGGCCGTCGGCTCACCGGCCTGCGGCGTCTCCTGGCCGGTGATGGCGAGCAACGCTCCGACCGTCGCGCCGGGGATGCTGAGATTGTTGTAGAAGCGGCCGTAGTTGAGCATCAACGGCGTGCCCTGTCCCTGCGCGGGCGCGATCGTCGGCGCGAGATTCACGAGCTGCAGCTCGGGGCCGATTCCGGGGAACGACACGAGCGGCTGCGAGAAGCAGGGATCGGCCGCCGCGGCATTCGCCGGACAGAGATTCAGTCCCACCTGACGCGCCAGCACGGCCGGCCAGCTCCACACCTGATGCCGCTCGTTCATCGAGCCGCTCTCGACGCCCGCGCCGTAGCTGTCGCCGAGCGTGACGAGATTCGTGAAGTCCGCCGTGCCGCGGCCGCCGGACATCGGAACCGCGACGAGTACTGCGATGAGTACTGCCGTTGCGAGTCTCATGGTGTTCTTCATGGTGTCCTCCTAGAAGCGGTACCCGAGGTTGAAGCTCCAGAGTGTGGCATCGGTCTCGTAGATACCGTCCCACCCTTCGGGATTGCGTCCCTCCGTGCTGCGATCCTTGAAATGCAGGATGAAGCCGGCGAAGTCGGCGTAGATCGGGCCGTGCTTCCAGCCGAAGCCGAACGTCGCGCCGATGCGATCGGAGTCCGGAAGCAGCGGGCTCACGGCCTCGACCGGCTGCGGGTTCTCGTCGTAGAGAATGCCCAGCCGCACTTCGAAGTCGTCCGTCGCCTTCAGGTTCGCGCCGAGGCGATAGCAGGACGAGTCGTCCCAGTTCTGGTCGCGCGTGAAACTGCGCGCCGGCTGATTCCTGAATTTCACGTCGAGCGCCTCGAAGCGGCTCCAGGTCATGTGCGTGATGTCGAACTCGATGTCCCAGCGATCGTTCGGGCTGAACGCCACGCCGACCGATGCGACGGCGGGGAAGGGGAACGTCGTCGCGATCCGATCGTCCTGCGGGAACGTCTGCGCGACGAGGCCGTCGAGCTGCGCGTTGCCCGTCGAGATCTGCGTGAAATCGGCGTCGCCCTCGAGATCCATGTCCATCTCGGTGCGATACGTCGCCGCGAGGCGCACGCGCTCGGTCGGCTTCCACAGCACGCCGACGTTGAAGCCGATGTCATCGCCGTACTCGCTCGCCAGCCGCGCGTTGCCGATGTCGGCGATGCGGCCGGTGAACGGGTTGGGGAACGGCAGGGCGATGTTCTGGATCAGGATCACGCGCGCGCGCCGGTACTCCACGCCGCCGCCGACGGCGAACTTGCCGTCGGAGGTCTGCCACGCGATCGCCGGCTCGACGGACATCGTCTTCAGATCCGCGTCGCGCGAGACGAAACGCCCCTCCCACGGATCCTGCCAGTCGGTGCGGAGACCCCATGCCGACCACGCGCCGAATCCGAACGTGAGGTTCTCGCCGATCGGAATCGTGAGATACGCATTGGGCGGGATGAAGGTGTGGCGATCGTATTTGCCCTCGACGCCGGAGGTGACCACGCTGTTCGGGTCGCCGGTGAACTCGTTGGAGAAGTTGATGAACGTCGCGCCCGCGAGCACGTTCATCTCGCGCTGCTGCGCGAGGCCGGCGGGGTTGTAGAAGATCGCGCTCGGATCGTCGGCCGTGGCGGCGAACGCGCCGGCCATGCCGCTCGCCTTCGCGCCCTGCTCGAAGATCGAGAAGCCCGCGCCGAACGCGGTGCCCGCGGCGAGGCACGCGATGGTCGTCAAAAGAATGAGTCTGAGGGATCGCAAGATGACCTCCTGAATCGATTGTCGCAGAGGGAGTTACGACACGACATTGAACGCGCCGGATCATAGCACCGCTCGGTTGGAGGGCGGACGTCCCGTCCGCCACGCTTCGAAGCGGACGGGACGTCCGCCCTCCTATTGCGAGGCGTCAGTGACGTTCGTTCAGCAGCTCGCGCAGGATCTCGTTGGCCAGTTCCGCCTTCGCCTTGCCGCGCGTTTCCTTCATCAGCTGGCCGACGAGAAAGCCGAACACCTGCGCCTTGCCGGCGCGAAACTGCTCGACCTGCGCCGCGTTGTTCTCGACCACCCGCAGCGCCGCTTCGCGGATCGCCGCGGGATCGGAAATCTGCGTGAGACCCTTGCGCTCCACGATGCTCTCCGGCGCCTCGCCGCTCGACGACATCTCGTCGAACACTTCCTTCGCCGACTTGCCTCCGATCGCGCCGCTGTCGATCAGCCGGATCAGCCGTCCCAGCATCGCCGGCGAGACTTTGTACTGCGCGAGCTCGAGCTTCCGATCGTTGAGCGCGCGCAGCACTTCATTGCGCACCCAGTTCGCGGCCGCGCGCGGATTCGCCGATTCGCCCGCCGTCTCCTCGAAATACTCCGCGAGCGCGCGGCTCACCACGAGCGCCTCCGCGTCGACAGCGCCGATCGCGTACTCGCGCTGATACCGCTCCGCGCGCGCGTGCGGCAGCGGGGGCAGCGACGAGCGCACGTCGTCGATCCACGCATCGGTCACTTCGAGCGTGGAGAGATCGGGCTCGGGGAAGTAGCGATAGTCGTGTGCTTCTTCCTTCGAGCGCATCACGCGCGTCTCGCCGGCGTTGACGTCGAAGAGCCGCGTCTCCTGATCGATGCGCCCGCCGCTCTCGAGCACGGCGATCTGGCGCTGCACTTCGAACTCGATGGCGCGGCCGATGAAACGGAACGAGTTGAGATTCTTGATCTCGGTGCGCGTCCCCAGCGGCTCGCCCGTGCGGCGCACGGAGACGTTCGCATCGCAGCGCAGCGAGCCCTCTTCCATGTTGCCGTCGCACGCGTCCGTGTACATGAGGATCTGGCGCAACCGGGTGAGGTAGGCCGACGCCTGGTCCGCGCTCCTCAGGTCCGGCTCGCTCACGATCTCGATCAGCGGCGTGCCGGCGCGATTGAGATCGACGAGCGACGCGTCGCGCTCGTGCAGCAGCTTGCCGGCGTCCTCCTCCATGTGGATGCGGAGAATGCGCACGTCGTTGATGCGTCCGCCGGTTGCGAGCGGGCGGTCGAACTGCGAGATCTGATAGCCCTTCGGAAGATCGGGATAGAAGTAGTTCTTGCGCGCGAAGACCGAGCGGTGATGGATCGTGCAGCCCGTCGCGAGAGCCATGCGCATCGCGAGCTCGACGGCCTTTCGATTGAGCACCGGCAGCGCGCCGGGATAGCCGAGGCAGACGGGACAGATCTGCGTATTCGGCGGCGCGCCGAAGGCCGTGCCGCAGCCGCAGAAGATCTTCGTGCGGGTCAGGAGGCGGGCATGCACCTCGAGGCCGATGACGGTTTCCCACATTGCGGGGGGATTGTAGTGCTGCGTGCTCCGTGCAGCGTGCTGCGTTGTTTCCCTGCACGCAGCACGCAGCACGCAGCACGCAGTACAATTCCACCCATCCCCATGTCTCGCGCCGCGGTGTTTCGATCCTGGAAGACCGGCATCGTCCTTCTGGCCGTGCTGCTCTTCGTCTCGGCGCTCATCGCGCGGCCGCCGCTCGAGGTGCAGACGGCGCTCTTTTTCGGGGCGCTCGTGCTCGTCGCGACGTTCCTCCGCGTCGAAGCGGGCGACGGATCGATCGGCTTCGAGGCCGCGGTCGTCTTCGGCGCGCTGATCATCTTCCACAGTCCGGCCGTGGCGCTCATTGCCGTCCTCGCCGGCGCGGGACTACACGCGCTCTATGACGCGCTCACGACGCGCGCGTGGCGCATCGAGCCGTTCTACAACGCCGCACAGCTCGCGCTCTCGTACGGCGTCGTCGGCCTGCTCTACACGGTCGCCGTCGCGCGCGACGCGAAACCGGCCGCGAAGATGGCGGGCTTCATCCTGCTGCTCGTCGGCTACCTCGTCGCGCAGTTGCTCTTCGTCTCCATCCGCCGCTATTTCGAGGAAGACACTTCGCCGCTCGATTTCCGGCGCGTGCTCACGGTGCAGGGCAAGACGCTGCTGCTGGTCACGCCGATCGTCGCCATCGAGATCATGCTGTACGACCCGTGGGGCGTCGCCGGCTTCGCGATCGCGTTCCTTCCCGTCCTCATCGTGGCCTACGCGATGCGCAACGAGGCGGAGTCGTCGCAGCAGAACACGGAGCTGCTGCGGCGCAACAAGGACCTCGCGATCCTCACCGAGAGCTCGACGCAGATCCTCTCCGCGGAGAGCGATCACGAGACGCTGCGCCGGCTGATGTCGCTGCTCTCGAAGCTCGCGAAGATGAAGGCCTGTGCGGTGGTGACGTGGGAGTCGAATCCCGACGTTCCGGCCACGGTCTACCGATTCGGCGAGTGCATGCCGACGGATCAGGAAGTGCTGCGCTGGGTCGACGCGGTGGGCTTCGCACAGTCGGCGCCGAGCCGCGCGTTCATCTTCCAGAGCGACATGCGCAAGTTCCCGCTCTCGAGCGGACGCGCGACGCAGGTGATCATCGGAATCCAGACGCCGGAAGTGATCTACGGAGTCCTGATCTTCGAGACCGAGGACCTGTCGATTCTGAAAGCGGGAAGCCTCAATCTTCTGACGCTGCTCGTGAACCAGACGGCGCTCTCGCTGCAGGACCAGCTCCTGCGCCGGGAAATGCGGGAGAAGACGATTCAGCTCGAGAGCCACGCCGCGACGATGACGACGATTCTCGACGTGTCGAACAGTCTGATCGGCCAGTTCGACGTCGACGCCGCGCTCACCCGCATCTCTCAGGCCATTCGCAAGGCCCTCGGATTCGAAGTCGTCGTCTTCGCGACCTACGACGCGCGGAAGGACGAGTACATCCGCCGCGCCCACGCCGGTCTCGACGACGTCTGGGACGAGGTGCGCAGGAAACACGTCTCGTCGGCGGAGATCACCGCGTTCTTCAATCCCGAGTTCAAAGTCTCGAACTCGTTCTTCGTCTCGCACACCGCGCTGCGGCAGAGCGAGCACGATTTCTTCGTTCATCCGGAAGACGACGACGGCAGTTTCCTCAGGCCCGACGAGTGGCATCAGAACGACATGCTGATCGTGCCGCTGCTGAGCCCCGGCGAAAGCATGGCTCAGACGATTGGCTATCTGTCCGTGCGCGATCCGCACGACCGCCGCGTGCCGTCGATCGACAAGGTGAAGACGCTCGAGGTCTTCGCCACGCAGGCCGTCACCGCGCTGCAGTCGGCGCGGCAGTACGAGGAGATCAAGCGCCTCACCTTCATCGACGCGCTCACGCCGGCGTACAACCATCGCTTCTTCCAGGAGGCGCTGTCGAAGGAGCTCCATCGCCACTCGCGTACGCATCACGAGATGGCCCTGGCGATGCTCGACATCGACAATTTCAAGAAGATCAACGACACCTTCGGCCATCCGGCGGGCGACGAGATCCTCAAGGGGCTGGTCGAAGAGCTGATGCAGAACGCGCGCGACAGCGACGTCGTGGCGCGTTACGGCGGCGAGGAGTTCGCGATCATCTTCCCCGACACGCGCACGCATTCGGCGCGCGACGCGGCCAACCGCCTGCGCGAGCTCATCGAGCAACGCGACTTCCCGCTCCCGCAGTTCGACCGCACGCTGCACATCACCGTGAGCATCGGCCTCGCGCTCTATCCGCAGGACGGCGCGACCAGCGCCGACCTGATCTCCCGCGCCGACGCGGCGCTCTATTTCGCGAAGAAGAACGGGAAGAATCAGGTCTGCATGGCGAGTGAAGTGACGGCCGCGGAAGCGATGTAATCGGTTGCGCGGTTTCGCGGTCGCGCGGTGACGTGGTGCAGTGGGTGGGACCGCGCAACCGCGAGACCGCGAAACCGCGTAACCTACGCGCCATGAAGCGCACGATTCTCCTCCTCCTCCTCACCACCCCTCTCCTCGCCCAGTCGCTCGACGAGCGCGTGCAGCGCGAGATCCCGACGCTGCTCGAGACCTACAAGACCCTGCACGCGTCGCCGGAGCTGTCGATGCAGGAGGCGAAGACCTCGGCGTTCGTCGCGAAGCGGCTGCGCGAGCTCGGCTACGAGGTGACGGAGCGCGTGGGCAAGTACAAGGATCCGGCTGCGACCTGCTACGGCGTCGTCGCCCTCCTGCGCAACGGTAACGGTCCGACGGTGCTCGTGCGCAGCGACATGGACGGGCTCCCGGTGAGCGAGCAGACCGGTCTCGAGTACGCGAGCACGAGTGGGGTGATGCACGCGTGCGGACACGACGTTCACATGACCACGCTCCTCGGCACGGCGAAGCTCCTCGCCGATCTGAAATCGCAGTGGCGCGGAACGGTGATGCTGATCGGCCAGCCGGCCGAGGAAGTGGTGAAGGGCGCGGAGGGAATGCTGGCGGACGGGCTTTACGAACGCTTCGCGCGTCCCGACTATGCGATCGCGTTGCACGACTGGGCCACGCTCGAGGTGGGGAAGATCGGCTATCGCGCGGGCGAGTTCATGGCCGCGACCGACTCGATCAACATCACGATCCGCGGTGCCGGCGGCCACGGCGCCGCGCCGCACACGACGAAGGATCCGGTCGTGCTCGCGGCGCAGACGATTCTCGCGCTGCAGACCATCGTCAGCCGCGAGCGCCCGCCGCTGCAGCCCGCCGTGATCACGGTCGGGAAGATCGAAGGCGGCACGAAGCGCAACATCATCCCCGACGACGTGCGGCTCTATCTCACCGTCCGCACGTTCGACGCAGCGCTGCGCAGGCGCACGCTCGAATCGATCCAGCGCATTCCGCGCGGACTCGCGATCGCGGCGGGAGTTCCCGACGATCGCATGCCGGTGTACGAGCATCTCGATCACGAGTCGGTCGACGCGACGTTCAACGATCCCGCGCTCACCACGCGCCTCGCGAACGCGATCACGCGCGAGCTCGGGAAAGAGAACGTCGTCGAGATCGATCCCGCGATGGTGAGCGAGGACTTCGGTCTCTTCGCTCTCGGTCGCAGGATTCCCGCGGCGCTGCTCGTCATCGGAGCCGCCGATCCCGCCGCGCTCGCGGCAGGCACGCAGCCAGGGTTGCACTCGAGCAAGTTCGCTCCCGCCGATCCCGCGCTCGCGTTGCGCACCGGTGTGCGCGCCGCCGTGGCGTCGGTCCTGGACTTGTTGAAGAAGTGACGCTCGTCCCGCTCGAAGACGATCCGCGCTTCGCCGAGGCCATCCGTCGTCTCAACGAGGGCGACTGGCTCGAGGCCAGCGATGCATTTGAGGAGTTGTTCTTCGAGGCGGTGGGCGACGAGGTGCCGCTCGTCCGCGTGCTGCTGCAGATCAGCACCGGCCTGCATCACGTGTCACGCGGGCAGCGCCGCGCGGCGGTCGAGCGGCTCGAGGAAGGATTGCGCGCGATCGCCGAAGTGACGAACGCGCGCGGATTCGATCTGGTTGTGATGGCCGCGCAGGTCCGCGCGGCGATGAAGGAGATTCGCGAAAACCGTCCCCTCTCCCCACGCAAGTGGGGAGAAGGCTAGCGGACATTCAACATTGAAAGCGTAGGTCCCAAGGCTTGTCATCCCGAGCGAGAGCGAGGGACCCGGGGGGAGGGTGGCACGAAGCCCGCGCGTCGCGCCGCCGCCCGCCCAGGTCCCTCGCTCACGCTCGGGTTGACAAGGCTGGCAACGCATGCTTTCAAAGGTTGAAAGCGAGGGGACTGGGCACGCACTGCTCCGCCCACTGGGGGGTGCTCAATCCTTCCGCTGCGCCGGCGCCGTCATTCCCTCGGGCGTCTTCTTCTCGTACAGCTCGCGGACGCAGCCGAGGTGCGCGAGGACCTCTTCGCGGTTCACGCCTTCGGTGTTGCCGCGTCCTTCGACCCACGACTGCGTGCATTCGCCGCAACATGGGCCGTTCGCGCTGATGACCTGGCGGCAGTGGCATTCGCCCGCGGTGAGCGCGCACTGGCGGCAGGCGGGCGTCACGCAGCAGTCATATTTGCCGTTCGCCTTGAGGTCGTCGATCAACTTGTCGACCTCGGAGAGCAGCATCGCCTGACGCATGTTCAGCGGATCGGCACTCACCGCCGCCGCGATCTTCTGCTCGGCAACATTCGCCGGCACCTGCGCCGGCACCTGCGCGGGCGCTGCGCTCTGATGCTGCGCGCGATACGCGGCGCAGGTGGAAAGAAGCAGCACGACCGGCACGGCGAGAGCGAGCGGTTTCATACGATCCTCCGGAATGATTGCGCCGATTGTACGGCCCGCAGCATGCCGATTGCTGCAAACGATCCGCAACCGCTGAACGCCGCGGCACGCCAGTCGAGCTCAGCCCATCCGCCGAAGTCGAGCGCCGTCGCGAGCACGCCGAGGAGGAACGCGACGAGGATTCCGAGCGCGAGCTCGGGGAGCCAGCGCGGCCGCCGCGCGAGCGGAACGATCCTCGCAAGCAGAAATGCGAAGACCCCGGATGCGAGCCAGAGCGTGATACCCACGGCGTGATTATCGCCGCGGCGACCCGCACCGGCTCAGCAGTTTGCACGGAGTTCGCAAGGGGGCCCGGCAGGAGACCGCGACATGCTGCAAGCGCACACGAATTCCAGGCACGATCACAACAAGATTCTCGCGATCGAAGACGACCCCGAAGTGCTCGCGCTCTACAAGTCGTACCTTCAAAGGCGCGGCTACCAAGTGCTCTCCGCCACGGGCGCCGTCGAGGGAATGAGTCTCCTCGAGGAGCATCCCGACACCCGGCTGATCCTGCTCGATCTGAATCTGCCTGGGATGTCCGGCGAGGAGTGGATCGCCTGGTACGCGCAGCAAGGCAAACAAACGCCCGTCGTCGTCGCCTCAGGAAAAGGCGACATCCTCACGATCACGAAGGGCAACAACATGACCGCGGCGCTCACCAAGCCGTTTCACATGGAAGAGTTGCAGGAGCTGATCGAGGTTCTGCTTGCCGACGACTGGCACGACCAGGTTTCGGTTGATAAGAAGTTGCACTGATCACGGAGGTAAAAGGTAAAAGGTAAAAGGTAAAAGGGGCTCGCGCCGGTTGGCGAAGCTACTTTTACCTTTTACCTTTTTCCTTTTACCCGCCGTCGTACCTTTTTCCTTTTACCCCCCGTCGCTCCCGATCGCCTCGACCGGACAGTTATCGAGCGCGTCCTTGCAGAGCAACTCTTCGTCCGGCGTCTCCGGTTGCTTGAACACGTACGAGAAGGACTCCTCGTCGTTGCGCATGAAGTTCGCCGGGGCGGTCTCGCGGCAGAGATCGCAGTCGATGCACTGCGAGTCCACGTAGTATCGGCCGGGAGTCTGGCCAGGGACTTTGTCGTTCGGGTCGGCCATGTTGTATGTGTGTGTGCGCGGCTGGCGCGCTTAGTGCGAGGTCAGCAGTCCACTAACGAGGAGGTCGTATGAAAAGATTTCTCATCGCGCTGATCGCCATCATCACCGCCACGCAGGCATTCGCGCAACAACCGAAGCCGGCGGCGGAGCGGCGCGCGATGGCGCGCGAGACCGTGAGCGTGTCCGGAACGGGCCGGGTGACGGTCGTTCCCGATCGCTTCACCTTCAGTGTCGGCGTGCAGACCGTCGCGGCAACCGTCGACGATGCGGTCGCGGAAAACAATCGCCGCGTGCAGAGCGTGATCGCCGCGCTCAAGCGCGCCGGCGCCGCCGACAAGGACATCCAGACGTCGAACTTCAACATCTGGCCGCAGCAGGATTTCTCGGAAGGGAAGCAGATCCCGCGCATCATCGGCTACCACGTCTCGAACAACATCAGCGTTCGCAGCGAGAAGATCGCCGAGGCCGGCAAGCTGCTCGGCATCGCCATCGGTGCGGGCGTGAATACCTCGAGCGGTCTCAACTTCGAAGTCTCCGATCCCGCGCGCGGACGCGACCGCGGGCTCAAGGCCGCGTTCGATGACGCGCGCGCGAAGGCCGAGCTTCTCGCTCAGGCCGCCGGACGCACCCTCGGCCGCGCGGTCGTGATCAGCGAAGGAGGCGCGAGCATGCCGCCGCAGCCCATGCCGAGGGCCATGGTGATGGAGGCGCGCGCAGCGGCCGTGACGCAGGACGTACCGGTCGAATCCGGCTCGCAGGAACTCACGTTCCTGGTCTCCGTGACCTTCGAGTTGCGCTAGCCTTTTCAACCACTTGAACACATCGACGTGAACAAGGGCTCCTCGCGCCGCGGCAACAGCGGCTCGATGGAGAACGAGCACTCTTCGTCCGGTAGTGAATAGACGCAGGGCGCATGAGCTCCACGAAACGGCGGGTCGAAAGGCCCGCCGTTTTTTCGTTTATCATCGCGTTGCATCCATGTCAGAAGAAATCGTGATCCAACCCGCGAAGGCGGAGGATCTGCACGCGATCAGGTCGCTGCTCGAGGCCAACGGCCTGCCCGTTGCCGGCATCGACGATCACTGGAAGACGTTTCTCGTCGCACGCGACGGCGAAAAGCTCGTCGGATGCGGCGGCGCAGAGGCGTATCAGTTCGCCGCGCTGATCCGCTCCGTTGCCGTCGATCCCGGCTATCGCAGTCACGGCATCGGACGGAGGCTCGTGCGCCAGCTCCTCGATCGCCTCGCCTCGCGCGGACTGCGCGAGTTCTATCTGCTGACCACGACGGCCGAGGACTACTTCCGCAAACGCGGATTCAAGACCATCGATCGCGATGAAGTGCATCCGCAGCTGTTGTCGTCGCGCGAGTTTCAGGATGCGTGTCCGGAGAGTGCCGTATGTATGCGACTTGTGATGCTGGCATGAGGACGGCGGACGTCCCGTCCGCCAGGCGGACGAGACGTCCGCCCTCCTCATGAAGATCTTCGACGTCCACGTGCACGTCCAGCCGTGGCAGATGGTCAACGCCGACGCGCTGTCGATGATCGACGACCCGTCGCACGCGAACGCGAAAGACGTTCTCTCCTCGCCCGGGAATCTGCTTCGCTATCTCGATGAGCAGGGCGTCGAGCGGATCTGCTGCATCAACTACGTCTCGCCCGACGTGATGGGCTTCACGCGCGAGGTCAACGACTGGATCGCGAACTTCACGCGCGGCCATCGCGACCGGCTCATCGCGGTCGGCTCGGTGAATCCGCTGCATGAGATGGATGTGCGGAGCGAGATCCGGCGCGTGCTCGACCTGGGCATCGGCATGATCAAGATCCATCCGCCGCATCAGCTCTTCTCGCCGAACGCGTATCGCGGCGAGCTGTGGCAGCTCGCGGAGGTCTACCGCGAATGCGAAGAGCGCGGCGTGCCGGTGATGTTTCACACGGGCACGTCGGTCTTTCCGCGCGCGCGCAACGTTTTCGCCGATCCGATGCCGGTCGACGACGTGGCCATCGATTTCCCGCGCCTTCCGATCATCCTCGCGCACGCGGGCCGTCCGCTCTACGGCGAGACGGCGCTTTTCCTCGCGCGGCGCCATGCGAATGTGCACATCGATCTGTCGGGCATTCCGCCGAAGTCGATTCCGCGCTACTTCCCGCGCGTCGCGCAGCTCGCGGACAAAGTGGTGTGGGGCACGGACTGGCCGTCGCCGGGCGTGGAGTCGCTGCGGAGAAACATCGACGAGTTCCGCAACCTCGGTCTCGGCGAGGACGTAGAACGAAAGGTGTTCTGGGAAAACGCGGAGCGGCTCTTTGCTCCTCGATCGTGATGTGGAGTGCGGCGACGCCAGTCGCCGCTTTTCTAAGCGGCAGCAGAGCTGCCGCGGCTTTCGGCGTTAGAAGAGCGGCGACTGGCGTCTCCGCACTCCACACCGCCGACAGAATGTCGGCGGACCGGCCGACTGAAAGTCGGCGTTCCCGTTTGAAAGCGAAGTCGGAACGCCGATTTCCAATCGGCCGGTCCGCCGACTTCCAGTCGGCGGTTCCTCACGGCACTCCAAACACGCCCAGTTCCACAGCATCCGAAGTCGGCGTTCCGCTTTTTGTAGCGCAGCTTTCCAGGCCGCCGGCGTT
>DATLFB010000074.1:0-10306 GCA_035525285.1 Thermoanaerobaculia bacterium | reverse complement strand
GCGACGCCAGTCGCCGCTTTCCTATGGCACAGCGGCGACTGGCGTCGCCGCACTCCACACCTAAGGCGCGCGCATATCAACGTTGATCGGGCGCAACGGATCCATTGCCGGATCCACATTCACCCACACGAGCGCCCCGGTGCGCTCGTCGACGGCGCGCTTCAACTCCTGGAGCGCGCGGGCGCGGTTGCCGACGTGCGCGTGCAGCGCGGCCATGTAGTACGGCGGCAGATATTCGCGACGCCCGCGCTCGTCGAGCTTGGCCACGATTCGCTCGGCGGACTCGCGGTCGCCCGCGGCGAGATACGCGCGGACGAGCCAGGTGCGAAAGACGACGATGTCGAGCAGCTCGATGGCCTTGTTCAGCGCCGCGATCGCCTCGCGTGGCTTGCCGCTTTCGAGATACGCGAGTCCGAGGTACGCGTGGCCGGCTGAGAAACTCGGGAAGAGCTGCGTCGTCCGGCGGCATTGCTCGATGGCCCGATCGTAGCGGCGCGCCATCGTGTAGTTCCAGCCGACCACGGCGTGGATGATCGGCGACATCGGATCGAGCTCGAGCGCCTTCTTTCCCTCGCGCTCCGCCTCGTCGAAGCGTCCCGTCGCGGTCAGAAACTCCGCGTACCACTGATGCGCGGTCGCGTAGTTCGGATTCAGCTCGATCGCGCGCCGGTACTGCCGCTCCGCCTCCGTCCAGTCCCACTCGTACGTGTGGATCGCATACGCCAGCGACGTATGGGCCTCGGCGAGGTCGTTGTCGATGGAGAGCGCCTTCTGCGCGGCCGCCTTTGCCTTCGGGAACGTCTCCTTCGTCGGCAGGCCGGCCCAGATGTCGAGGAGGTTGTAGCAGTCGGCCAGTCCCGCGTGCGCGAGCGCGTACTGCGGATCGATCTCGATCGCCTGATTGAAAAACTCGATCGCCTTGTACAGCCCTTCCGTATCGCGCTTGTTCCACTGGAAGCGCCCCTTGAGATACAGCTCGTACGCGCGCGGATCGGTCGTGTGGCGCTTGGCGAGGATCTGCTGCTCGCGTCCCGTGAGCGTGAGCCGCAGCATGCGCGCGATCTCCGAGGCGATCCACTGCTGCACCGCGAAGAGATCGGCGCGCGCGGCCTGATAGCGGTTGCCCCAGATCTGCGAGTTGTCGTTCGCGTCGATGAGCTCCGCGCTCACCACGAGCCGGTCGCCGATCGTCTCCACGCGCCCGCTCACGACCGCGCTGACATTGAGCTCGCGGCCCACGCGCCGCGGATCGGCGTCCCTGCCTTTGTAGTGAAACACCGACGTGCGCGACATCACGCGCACTCCCGGAACCTGCGAGATCGTATTGATGAGTGTCTCGGTGATGCCGTCGGAGAGGTACTCCGCCTCGCGATCGCCTGTCGCGTTCACGAAGGGGAGGATGGCGAGGGACCGACTCTGCTGCGCTGGTGCCGCTGAAGGCGCGATGGTGATTTCGTGGCGTGTGAAGTAGTACGCAACGCCGGTCCCCACGATCAACGCAAGCGCCACGCTCCCCCAGATCCACTTCCGCTTCCGCCGCTCCTCGGGCGCCTCGAACGTGAGTGACGTCGACGTCCCGATCGCGCGCAGCGCGAACGCGAGATCGCGCGCCGACTGGAACCGCTCTCCGCGGCTCTTCTCGAGGCACCGCTGCACCACGCGCGCGAGCTCGAACGGAATCAGCTTCTGCGTCTGCGTGAAGACGTCCGGCGTGTCGGTGAGAATCGCCGACAGCGAGTCGATCAGCGTCCCGCGGATGAACGCCGGCCGCCCGCTGATCATCTCGTACAGCACGCAGCCGAACGCGAAGATGTCCGTCGTCGCGTCGACCGGCTCGCCGCGCAACTGCTCCGGCGCCATGTAGCCCGCCGTGCCGATCACCGCCTGCGGATCGGACTTCATCGGCGCCGTCGGCATCGACGAAGGATCGAAGTCTTCGCTCTTCGTGTCCGGGCGCACGAGCTGCGAGAGTCCGAAGTCGAGAATCTTCACCCGCCCTTCGCTGGTGAGGAAGATGTTCTCCGGCTTGAGATCGCGATGGATGATTCCTTTCGCGTGCGCGGCCGCGAGGCCGTCCGCGATCTCCGCGCCGATCTCGACCGCGCGCCGCCACGGAATCGCTCCCTGCATGATCCGGTGGCGCAGCGTCTGCCCTTCGAGCAGCTCGGTCACGCTGAACGCGGCGGCCTCGTCCGAGCCGTAGTCGTGAATGGCGAGGATGTTCGGATGCGTCAGCGCGGCGACGGCCTTCGCCTCGCGCTCGAAGCGCATGCGCGCCTCGCTGTCGTGGACGAAGCGCTCCGGCAGCACCTTCACGGCGACGTCACGGTCGAGGCGGCTGTCGCGCGCGCGATAGACGTCGCCCATTCCGCCCGAGCCGATCGGTTGGACGATCTCGTAGGGTCCGAGGCGCGTCCCGGGTGGAAGTGACATGAGAGCGGGCATTGTATTGGCTGATGTCATCCCGAGCGTAAGCGAGGGACCCGGGGGGCTGGGCGGCGCGGTGCACGTTCGCCCCCACCCAGGTCCCTCGCTTCGCTCGGGATGACACGTCACGGTACAGTTCCTCTCATGAAGCGACTGATTGCCCTTCTGTTCGTTTTCGCGTTCGTTGCATGCCGCAAGGAGGCGCCCGCGTCCGCGTCGAGCGCGCGCGATCCGCACTCGTACTCGCGTCCCGATCAGGTGCGCGTCGAGCACATCGCCCTCGACCTCGGCGTCGACTTCGCGAAGAAGCAGCTCTCCGGCACGGCCACGCTGCGCATCAGGAGGGCGGACGTCTCGTCCGCCCCCGGTGGCGGACGGGACGTCCGCCCTCCTTTGATTCTCGACACGCACGGCCTCGACATCCGCCGCGTGATGCTGCAGCCCGGCGACAAGCCCGCGCAGTTCAAGCTCGGCAATGCCGACGAGATCTTCGGCCGCGCTCTCGAGATCCCGATCGAGCCGGATACGAACGCGGTCGCGATCGAATACTCATCGAGCCCGACGGCGAAAGCGCTGCAGTGGCTCGAGCCCGCGCAGACCGCAGGAAAGCGGCATCCATTCCTCCTCTCGCAGTCGCAGGCCATCCTCGCGCGCACATGGGTCCCGTGTCAGGACTCTCCCGGCGTCCGCTTCACGTACGAGGCGACGATCCGCGTGCCGAAGGAGCTCCTCGCGGTGATGAGCGCGGAGAATCCGCAGGCGAAGAACGCGAACGGCGTCTATCGCTTCGACATGCCGCAGCCCGTGCCGTCGTATCTGCTCGCGATCGCGGTGGGCGATCTGGAGTTCCGCCCGTTCGACACGCGCAGCGGCGTGTACGCGGAGCCGTCCGTGGTCGCAGCCGCGGCGAACGAATTCAGCGACACGCCGAACATGATTCGCGCGGCCGAGGAGTTGTACGGACCGTACCGGTGGGGGAGATACGACATCCTCGTGCTGCCGCCGAGCTTCCCGTACGGCGGGATGGAGAACCCGCGGCTCACGTTCTCGACGCCGACGATCATCGCCGGCGACAAGTCGCTCGTCTCGCTCATCGCGCACGAGCTCGCGCATTCGTGGTCGGGCAACCTCGTCACCAACGCGACGTGGAGTGACTTCTGGCTCAACGAAGGCTTCACGACCTACTTCGAGCATCGCATCACCGAGAAGCTGTACGGCCGTGAGTACTCCGAGATGCTCTGGCGTCTCGGCGTCACGGACCTGAAAGAAGAACTGGCCACGCTGCCGCCGAAGGACCAGTCGCTCTACGTCGATCTCACCGGCCGCGATCCCGACGGCGCGCCGACGACGGTGTACGAGAAAGGCGCGCTCTTCCTGCGGCTGCTGGAGGAGACCGCGGGCCGCGAGAAGTGGGACGGATTCCTCCGCGCGTACTTCGATACGTTCGCGTTCAAGCCGATGGACACGGAACAGTTCAAGGCGCACATCAAAGCCGCGATGCCGGAGCTCATGCAGCGTGTGAACATCGACGAGTGGATCCACGGCCCCGGCATTCCGGCCAGCGCGCCGCAGCCGAAATCGGAGGCGTTCGCGCGCGTGGAAGCGCAAGCGAAAGCATTCGCCGGCGGCGCGCTGGCGTCATCGATCGACATGAGCAAGTGGTCGTCTCATGAGAGAGTCCACTTCATCCAGTCGCTGCCGAATCTCTATCCCGAGCGGATGGAGTCGCTCGACAAACAGTTCCACTTCAGCGACAGCGGCAACAGCGAAGTCCTCTCCGCCTGGCTCGAGAAATCGCTCGACACCGGCTACAAGGACGCGTACCCGGCCGTCGAACGCTTCCTCACGACGCAGGGCCGCCGCAAGTTCGTCAAGCCGATCTTCGAGAAACTCGTGAAGAGCGATGTCGAGTTCGCGCGCAGGCTGTACGCGAAGGCGAGGCCGATGTATCACCCGGTGACACAGGCGACCGTGGACGAGATCGTGACACCCCCAGTCCCCTCTCCCCGCTAGCGGGGAGAGGGTTAGGGTGAGGGGTGAAAAGGTCGAGGACGCTACCGGACGATCGTCTCTTCCCGCCTTGGCCCCGTCGAGATGATCGAAGCCTTCGTCTCCGTCTCATCCTCGATGAAGCGCACGTAGTCCTTCGCCTGCTGCGGAAGAGCGTCGTACGACGTGACTCCCGCCGTCGACGACTTCCATCCGGCGAAGGTGCGGTATTCGGGCTGGTAATCGTTGTGCGCGACGGCGAAGGCCGGGAACGTGTTCCAGCTGTCCCCGTGCACCTTGTACGCGGTGCAGACGCGGATCTCGTCGAACTCGTCGAGCACGTCCAGCTTCGTGATGGCCAGCTCGTCGAGCCCGTTGAGCATTGCGGAGGTGCGCAGCACGGGGAGGTCGAGCCATCCCGTGCGCCGCGGGCGGCCGGTGACGGTGCCGAACTCGTTGCCGCGCTTGCGGAGATGCTCGCCCATCGCGTCGTGCAGTTCCGTCGGGAACGCGCCGCCGCCGACGCGCGTCGTGTACGCCTTCGCCACGCCGATCACTTTGTGGATGTGCTTCGGCGCGACGCCGAGGCCCGTGCAGACGCCGCCCACGACCGTGTTCGACGACGTCACGAACGGATACGTGCCGTGGTCGATGTCGAGCATCGTTCCCTGCGCGCCTTCGAACATCACTTTCTTCCCGGCGCGGATCTTTTCGTTGATCCAGGCGGTGCCGTTGACGATGCGCGCGGCGAGACGCTCGCCGTAGTGGAGGTAGTCCTCGTAGAGCTTGTGCGGATCGAAGGTGTCTTTGCGATAGACGTCGCGCAGCACCGCGTTGCGCTCCGCGCAGGTGAACTCGATCTTCTGCTTCAGCACCTGCGGGTCGAGCAGGTCCGCGATGCGAATCCCGTAGCGTCCCGCCTTCGACTCGTACGCCGGCCCGATGCCGCGTCCGGTCGTGCCGATTTTGCCGGCGCCCGCCGACTCCTCGCGCGCCTGATCGAGCGCGCGATGGTAGGGGAGGATGCAGTGCGCGGAGTCGCTGATGAGGAGGTTGTCGTCGATGGTCACGCCCGCGCCGCGCAGACTCGCGATCTCCTCGAGCAACGCGTCGGGATCGATGACCATCCCGTTTCCGAGCAGGCAGAGCTTTCCGGGATGCAGCGCGCCCGACGGAATCAGCCGCAGCGCGAAGTGCTTGTCCGCGAATTTGACGGTATGCCCGGCGTTATGCCCGCCCTGATACCGCGCCACGACGTCGAAGGCCTCGCAGAGCAGATCGACGATCTTGCCCTTCCCCTCGTCCCCCCACTGCGCACCGATGACCGCAGCATTTGTTGCCTCTCTCATGAGCGGCGCGGAGGGTAGCACAGTTGCCCGGTTGCCCAGTTGCCCGGTCACCCGGCGATTCGGCACCGGGCAACCGGGCAACCCCCTCCGGGCCCGCCAATTGCTCGGCGCTCACGTCGAGGCATATATTGCCCCCCATGGACCAGCCCACCATCGTCCCCGTCCCGCAGGCGATCTACTCGCCGGCTCCGGTGACTGCCGAGCAGTTCGTGGACGGCGTGCGCCGGTTGTCCGAGGGGATCATCACCAGGCAGAAGATCTACGACTACCTCGTCGCGTACGAGATCCGCTCCGAGGAACTGGAGCGCTACAAGAACTGGCAGCCCGACCGTCACACGCGCAACAAGATCTTTCGCAACGACATGATCGAGGTGATGCTGATCTGCTGGCCGATGGGCGCCGTCACCCCGCTGCACACGCACAACGGCCAGCTCGGCTGGATGACCATGATCGAAGGGAAGCTCATCGTCGAGAACTACCGCAAGGTCGACTGCAACCGCCCCGAGAATCAGCAGGTCGTGGGCATGGACTGTCTCGCCGGCGCCACGAAGATCGAGATGGCGCACCTCGGCAACGAGCTCGCCATCCCCGGCGGCCCGCTGAATACGGTCGATAAAACACAGACCATCCACCGCATCCGCAACCTCGCGGAATGGAACACTCCCGCCGTCAGCATGCACGTCTACTCGCGCCCCATCGACTCGTGCGTCGTGTTCGATATGGATGCGCAGATGTGTTATCGCCGGGATCTGAAGTACGACAACGAGTGAGGAGGGCGGACGTCTCGTCCGCCCATGACGTAGGCGGACGAGACGTCCGCCCTCCTTTGCGATCGTCATATGATCGCGCGCGCATGACGCTCCTCTCCACCCTCCAATCCGAGCTCGAACAGATGTCGCAGTCCGGCACGCTCAAGCGCGAGCTGGCGTTGAAAGGTCCTCAGGGTCCGGTCGTCGACGTCGAAGGCGCCGGCCAAGTGATCATGCTCACCTCGAACAACTACCTCGGCCTCGCCGATCACCCGAAGATCGTCGAGGCGGCGGAGAAGGCGGAGCGCGACTACGGCTACGGCCTCGCCTCGGTGCGCTTCATCTGCGGCACGCAGACCATCCATCGCGAGCTCGAGGCGAAGATCGCGGAGTTCCTCGGCACCGAGGACACGATCCTCTACGGCTCGTGCTGGAACGCGAACGAAGGACTCTTCCAGACCGTTGCCCTCGAGCAGGACGCGATCGTTTCCGACGAGCTGAATCACGCCTCGATCATCGATGGCATCCGTCTCGCGAAGGCGCGCAAGGAGCGCTACAAAAATCGCGATCTCGCCGATCTGCGCCGCGCGCTCGAAGCCACGCGCGACACGCGCAACAAACTGATCATGACCGACGGCGTGTTCTCGATGGAAGGCTCGCTCGCGCCGCTGCCGGAGATGGTCGATCTCGCGAAGGAGTACGGCGCGTTCCTCGTCGTCGACGACTCGCACGGCACCGGCGTCCTCGGCACGACCGGCCGCGGCACGGCGGAGGAGCTTGGCGTGTTCGGAAAGATCGACGCGTACACCTCGACGCTCGGCAAGGCTCTCGGCGGATCGCACGGCGGATTCACGACCGGACCGAAAGTGCTCATCGACTACCTCCGCCAGAAATCGCGGCCGTACCTGTTCTCGAACACGCTGCCGCCCGCGGTGGTCATGGGCTCGCTCGCCGCGATCGATCTCGTGCAGAGCGATTCCAGCTTCGTCGCGCGCCTGCGCGAGAACACGCAGCACTTCCGCTCCCAGCTCACCGCGCGCGGCGTGCGCGTGCGCGAAGGCATCCACCCGATCGTCCCGATCCTGATCGGCGACACGGCGAAGGCGATCGCGATGTCGAGCGAGCTCCTCTCGCGCGGTGTGTACGTGTCGGGATTCGGATTCCCCGTCGTCCCGCAGGGCCAGGCGCGCCTCCGCTGCCAGATCAGCGCTGCCCACACGCGCGAGCACCTCGATCGCGCGATCGAGGCGATCGTCGCGGTGGCGGAAAAGTTCGGCGTGCTCGCTGCCTGATCGCTAGACTTACGGCATGCCTGAAACGGCCCGCTTCGCGGTCGACGAGCAGCTTCTCGGGCGGCTCGCGAAGCGGCAGCTTTGGTTCTACGCGCGGCGCATCTCGTCGAACGATGACCCGAAGGATGCAATCGACCGAGATCCGCGAGTCAATCGCGGCGAGTTCGTGATCGTCGCGTCGCTTCTTCCGCGCGAAGAGGGCACCATCGAAGTCAACAACGTCGAGATTCGCTCGACCGGACCAGCCGACGGCACAGGATTGGGGTTCGACAAGCCTGAATTCGGCGACTTGCTGCGTCTCGAGTGGGGGGTTCTTCATCCGCTCGATCCGACCATCACGATGCGCCTGTGGCGAGAGATGTTTACGCTCAATCGGGAATTGCCCCAGTTCGTCGCGAGACACATCGAAGACTCGTTGCCTCCGGCGCTCGCGAGATTCCTGAAAGACTCCAAAGGCCTCATCCAGCGATCGCACGCTGACGCAGTCGTCCGAGCGGTCGAGATTTCGAACCTGCACGCCCGGTCGCTCACGCCGCTGATCCTGTTTGCCTCATTCTTGCGGCACAGAGAGCGGGGGGACGAGCTGGAATTCGTGCTCGAGTGGCTTGTCGCGGCGCGGGGATTGGACTCGAACCGCGACGCCAACATCCTCGAAGTCCTGAAGCTCGGCGACCTCATGACGTTGTATCCGCCGCTGCTCGACGAGCTGTCGATCTCGCGCGAACAGATGCAGATTGTGAATCGGCTCCTCGATCGTGCGCGGAACATCGTCTCGCTCACGGAGCCGGGGGAGACGGTGGAGATCCGCACGAGGCACTTGGCCGCTGCGTTCCTCACCGACAACGAATCGATCGTTCCCAATCTCACCAAAATCGGCGTCGATGCCGCGCGCCTTCGCCTCGATCTGTTCGTCTGGATTCTCAAGAACTTCCCGGGTTCCGTCGCCGCGCGTTGGCGAAAGGCGCTGAATCTGGCCGCCGAGGAAAAAATCTCGCAGAGCGCACAACCCGCCGAGCCCAAACCTCGCGAGTTCTCCATCGACACGATCGTCTCGCGCGACACCTGGACGATCGATGACAGCCTCGGCTACGGCCTGTACGCGCAGGCCATCACCGCATCGATCCTGAACAAGACGACGGAGCCGCCGCTCACGATCGGCATTCAGGCGCCGTGGGGGCAGGGGAAGACGAGCCTCATGCGGATGATGCAGGAGGAGCTCGATCCCGGCGCGCCGCTGCGCGACCGGTTGCCGCCTCCGCTCTCGGACGTGCGGACCGCGATCCAGACCACGTACGCGCGCCTGCTGGCGTGGTCGTGGATGAAATCGGCGCCCGCTGCGCCGGACGAAGGGATGTTGAAAGAAACGCGCGACGCGCCGTCCGACACGCGCCCGCGCATTCCGACAATCTGGTTCAACCCGCTGTACTACCGCGAGACGCAGCAGGTGTGGGCGGGTATGGCGCACGCGATTCTCCAGCAGCTCGGCGATCGCTTCGAGAATCCGCTGGAGCGCGAGAAGTTCTGGTTCCGTCTGCAGCAGTCACGCGTGAACGTCGCCGCGATCCGCCGCGACATCCACCAGTGGGTGCTGATGCGGCTCGTGCCGATCGGATTTCTGCTCCTTGCGGTCGCCCTCAGCGGTCGCCGCCGAAGAGGTGAAGAAGCAAGTCGCCGAGGCGGCGACGCCGACCGCCGTCGGCGCCGCGATGGCGCAAGCGGACATGCTGCCGGCGGAGCAGAAGGCGACGCTGCAGAAAGAGGCGTCGACCAAAGTCGCCGATCTGATGAAGACGAACGACAGCGAGGAGATGAAGGAGATCGCGCGCATCGCCGTGCAGGACCTCGATCTCAATCCGCGGACGATCGTTCGTTACTTCGGACTCGTGCGCGTGCTGCGCAACATCCAGATCTCGACCGGACACGTGAAGGATCCGCAGACCGATCGCACGATCGTGCTGCGCGCCGCACATCTGCTCATGAACTGGCCGCAGTTCGTTCAGTGGCTGCGCAACGAGCCGGAGACTCTGACGGCCGGCGGCGTGTGGAAATCGACCGTCGACCAGGTCGAGCGTCTCGCGCGCACGTCGGGACTGAAGAAGTGGCAGCAGGGGATGGCGACGCTCATGCGGCGCGAGACCGCGCCGCCGTACCTCATCGATCCCTCGCTCTATCGCTACCTGCGCAAGGTCGCCACCGACCCGCCCGGCCTGAAGGCCATGTACGAAGCGCGGATGTTCTAGCGGACCTCAACCTTGAAAGAATGCGTGGCCAGCCTTGTCATCCCGAGCGTGAGCGAGGGACCCGGGCAGGCGGGTGGCTCGATGATGGCGCCACCCTACCCCCGGGTCCCTCGCTCACGCTCGGGATGACACGCCTTGGTTACCTGCGCTTTCAATGTTGCATGTCCACTAGCGCCCTGCCGCCAGCCGTTGCAGCCACGCGACGTAGTTCACCGGCGAGTGATCCGTCAGGCAGTCGGGCAGAGGGATGTCCCTCGCGT
>DATLFB010000064.1:0-149871 GCA_035525285.1 Thermoanaerobaculia bacterium | reverse complement strand
GGACGGCGCGCAGCGCCGCGCCTGAGAGGAAGAAACTTCTTGAGTGTGCAGGACTCATAGAAGTTTGCAAAGTACTGATCACGTGTGGTTTGCGGATTCGAGAAAATTGAGTTTCTTGGAAGCGTGAGCGAGGGACCCGGGCGGGCGGCGGCGCGACGCGCGGGCTTCGTGCCACCCTACCCCCGGGTCCCTCGCTCTCGCTCGGGATGACAAGCCTTGGTACCTACGCTTTCAATGTTGAATTCCCCTGCGCGTTTTCCTACCTCAGAACAACTTTCGTTCCGGCTGCAGTACCGCGAGGAACGCGTCGCCGAGGAGCTGTTTCTGCCATGCGCGCATCGCCGGCACTTCGAGCGTGCCGCCGGTCGCGACGCCGGAGAGAATGTGCCGCGGCGCGAGCACCGAGGGATCGATCTTCAGTTCCTTCGCCACGCGGTCGCGCACCGTCTTCAGACGATTGATGCGCGCTTCGAGCGCCTTGTCGCGGTTCCACGGCTTCGGATCGCTCTTCTCCGGCAGGTCCGCTTCCGCGATGTCGAGCACGCGCCGCACGATGTTCACGATCTCGCGCCCGTGGCGTTGCGTGTGGTAACGCGAGAGCGACTTCACCTGCGACAGCTCGGTTGGTGCGGCCGGTTTCACTTTGGCGATCTCCACGATCGCGTCGTTGCCGAGGACCTTGAACGGCGGCCGGTCGGCCTTGCGCGCGAGACCGTCGCGCCATTGATGGAGCTCGCGCACGACTGCCAGCGAACGCCGGTCGAGTCCACCGATCTGCTTCACCTTCCGCCACGGCTCGACGTCTTCTTCCGTTGCCTCGCGATAGCGCACGTTCTCGAGCCGCGCGAACTCCTCGACCGCCCACTCCCACCGTCCGAGAGCCAGCAGCTCTTCGCGCAGCTTCGCGGCGAGCGCGATCAGATGATGCGTGTCGGTGGCCGCGTATTCGAGCATGTCCGGCGAAAGCGGCCGCATCGACCAGTCCGCGCGCTGATGCACTTTGTTCAGCTTCACGCCGAAGTGGCGGTCGAGCAGCGCGGCCAGGCCGAGGCCTTCGTATCCGAGGAGCTGCGCGCAGATCGAGGTGTCGATCAGATTGCACACGACGAAGCCGAAATCGCGATGGAGGATGCGGAGGTCGTAGTCTCCGCCGTGAAAGACTTTCATGATCGCCGGATTCGCGAGCACGTCGCCGAAGCCTTTCAGATCGATGCGCGCGAGGGGATCGACGATGAGGTCTTCGTCCGGAACCGAGATCTGGATCAGGCAGACCTTGTCGAAGTACGAATGCAGCGAATCCGCCTCGGTGTCGACCGCGATCTGGCTCTGCGCGCCGACGCGATCGAGCGCGCGGTCGAGCGACTCCTGCTTTTCGATCCACTTCATTCGGCGTGCACTCCGAGTCCGATGGAGAGAAGCCGCTCGCGGTACGCGCCGCGATCGAACTCCGGCAGCGCCGTCAGGCGTTCGACGGACGCCTCGTCCTCCGCGACCAGCAGCATCAGCGCGAGATCCTCGGCGCGCGGCACGCGGATCGTACGCTCGCCGATCTCCGCGGGCACGCCCGCGGCGACCATGCGCCCATACAGGGCATTGCTCGCAAGCAGAACGTGCACGCGCACATCGCCGCCCACGGCCATGAAGTTCAGCGGCACGAGGTCGAGCTCTTCGCTCTGCTCGATCTCCGTCTGCTCGACGCGGAACCCGCGATGGCTCGCCATCATCGCCACCTGATTCTTCTGCGGCGCATTCATCAGCGCGAGCACGTCGATCGAGCCGCTGCCGGCTTCGACGCCGAGCCACGCGGCGCGCGCCACGCTCCCGACGAAGATCGCCTCGATGCGCTGCTTCTCGAGGAGCTCGGCGGTGGCGTGGATGGCCGCCGCATGGCGCGGGGTCGCGCGAATCTGCATGGCGCGGGGGATTGTGCCACGCAGCTGGAGAATAGGGGACATGGATTCCTCCGGAGATACAGGTACGTGCATGGTGTCATCCCGAGCGTAGCGAGGGACCTGGGTGTGTGGGTGGCGCCGTGCTCGCGCCACCCGCCCCCCGGGTCCCTCGCTCACGCTCGGGATGACAAGAGGAACCGAGGTAACATCCTCACACGTGAAGGCCCGGCTCCTCGATCTCATCCGGAAACATTGGGGATACGGCTCCCTCCGCCCGCTGCAGGAAGAGGCGATGCTGGCCGCGCTCGCGGGGCGCGACACGCTCGTCGTGATGCCGACCGGCGGCGGGAAATCGCTCTGTTATCAGGCGCCCGCGCTGCTGCAGGACTCGGTCACGGTCGTCGTCTCGCCGCTGATCTCGCTGATGAAGGATCAGGTGGACGGACTTCGCGAGTGCGGAGTCGCGGCGGCGCAGATGAATAGCGCACAGTCGCTGGACGATCTACGCCGGGTGGAACGCGAGGTCATCGCCGGACGGATCAAACTTCTCTTCGTCTCGCCGGAGCGGCTGGCGATGCCGCAGTTTCGCGACCTGCTCCGGCGCGCGCACGCGCGCACGTTCGCAATCGACGAGGCGCATTGCATCAGCCACTGGGGACACGATTTCCGCCCGGAGTACCGGCAGCTCCGCCTGATCCGCGACGAGTTCCCCGAGGCGACGGTGCAGGCCTACACGGCGACGGCGACTCCCGCGGTGCGCCGCGACATCGCGGCGCAGCTCGGTCTGCGCGAGCCTTTGATCCTGGTCGGCGACTTCGACCGCCCGAACCTCACCTATCGCGTGCTGCCGCGGCACGACGAGCAGAAGCAGGTGCTCGACGTGATCGAGCGGCATCGCGGCGAGGCGGGCATCATCTATTGCATCCGTCGCCGCGACGTCGACGCGCTTTCGGAGAAACTGCGCAGACGCGGCTACAACGCGCTTGCGTATCACGCGGGTCTCTCGCCGGATGAGCGCCGCGCGGCGCAGGATGCGTTCGCGAACGAGCAGTGCGATCTCGTGGTCGCGACGGTGGCGTTCGGAATGGGCATCGATCGTTCGAACGTCCGCTTCGTGCTGCACACGGCGATGCCGAAGTCGGTCGAGCACTACCAGCAGGAGTCGGGACGCGCGGGGCGCGACGGTCTGGAGGCGGAGTGCGTGCTGCTGTACTCGGGCGCGGATCTGATGCTCTGGAAGTCGATGCTCGCGGACAGCAACGGCGACGCGGCCCACGCGGAGTCGATGCTGCGCCATCTCCTCGACATGGACCGCTACTGCTCCGGCGCGGCGTGCCGGCATCGCGCGCTCGTCGAGTACTTCGGCCAGCAGGCTTCTTCCGAGGATTGCCGCGCCTGCGACATCTGCCTCGGCGAGACCGAAGAGGTCGAGGATGCGCTGGTGGTCGCGCAGAAGATCGTCTCGTGCGTGTATCGCCTGCGCGAGTCGTGGGGCGTCGCGCACGTGACCTCGGTGCTGCGCGGCGAGGACACGGAGAAGATTCGCGAGCGCGGACACGATCGGCTTTCGACGTATGCGCTGTTGAAGGGACACACGAAGCAGGATGTGCGGGAGTGGATTTATCAGCTCATCGCGCAGGGGTTTCTGGTGCAGACGTCGGATGAGTATCCGGTGTTGCGGATGGGGGCGCGGTCGCGCGAGGTGCTTCGCGGAGTGGCGGAGGTGAAGCTCAGGCAGCCTGCAATTCGAAAAAAAGACCGCCCCTCATCCGGCGTTGCACGCCACCTTCTCCCCGCGGGGCGGGGAGAAGGGACGGGGGAGTACGATCGGGCGCTGTTCGAGGCGTTGCGCGTGTGGCGGCGGGCCGAGTCGCAGGAACGCGGAGTGCCGCCGTATGTGATCTTCAGCGATCGGACGTTGCGCGAGCTCGCTCGGGCGAGGCCTTCGACGTTGTACGAGCTTCGCGGGATCTACGGGATCGGCGATGCGAAGCTCGAGGCGTTCGGCAGCGCGGTCATCAGCGTCATCACTCAGTCAGCCCTTCCGACTGAAGAAGCGTCCTGAACTGCTCTTTGTCGTGAGCTTGCGAGCCGCCGAGCGGCGCGCCTACCATCAGTATTTGCTCGAGCGCGCACGGACCGAGCTGTTCCTGCCGCCGCACTGGAACGCGGTGCATGTGCTTGCCGCGACCTGCGGAGAATGCGTGGCACCTCGCATCCCTTCGTCTCCGGCCAATGGGCGAGGATGCGCCGGAGCGCGGCCTACGACAAGGCCATCGGGCGGTGATCGCCCCGAATGCGTGGTGGAGTGCTGGAAGACGGAGGCGACGACCTGGATGAGCGTTGAGCGGCGGTTTCCCGCCGCACCGCTCGCCCTCGCAAAATAACCCAAAGGTCGCAGGTTCAAACCCTGCCCCCGCAACCAATCAAATCCAACGAAACCTCTGGAAACAGAGGGTTTCTCGGTTTCTGTGGCATTTTTCGCCAAACGCGACGCAACCCTCCCCAATCCGACCAAAACGCCCCGCCGCGCAGGATTTCCGCAGGATTGTTCAAGTGAATGGCCACGGCGGGAAACGACAGCCACCTTGTACACTCGGCAGGTGGCAGACGAAGCACAGCAGAGCGACGCCGGGCAGCGCGAGTACGAAATAGCAATAGCGTGGCAGTACGACCGGCGCGTCGCGTCCGAACATCCCATACATCCGCGGCATGCTCTTTACGGGCTTCCAAAAGGCGCTCTACGAGAGCGCGAAGTTCGAATCGGACACCGAGCGCCGTTTCGCCGTTTCTCTGTCCTCCTGGAGGACACGAGGCCGGTCGAGAAATGGTTCCGCCCGAGCAGCGGCATCCTCCGCATCTTCTACCGCTACGGCCGAGGCGACCAAGAGTACCTTCCAGACTTCGTCGTCGAGACGGCCCACGAAAAACTTGTCTGTGAGATCAAGTCGGCGAACGAAATGGATCATCCCGAGGTCGAAGCAAACGCGAAGGCGGCCGTCGCGTGGTGCGAGCGCGCCACGAAGCACGAGCAGTCGATCGGCGGGAAAGCGTGGCGGTACACCCTCATTCCCCGCGATGCGGTGAACGCCAACTCCACACTGAAGGCGCTCGTGGAGCGATACTCCCTTACCGCAAACTTCGTTGCGGTGTAATCCCATCGAACGGCGCGAGGACACTGGAGCGAGACGCTGGTGGCAAGACCACAGTTTCACCTCACCGGGCACGTCGTGCACGTGGACGCGCGAGGGGCAGGCCCTGTCGTCCGCAGTTCGGCGCACCGAGTCCTGCGCGTCGCCGCGTTCACACTCCTCGTGTCAGGATTGGTCATCGTGGTGTCGATCGTTCGCTTCACGATGGCCTTAGTCGGAAGTTTCCTCGGGAACAGTTCGCCAGCGAAGCGACCCGGCGCGTTCGGTCGCTACCTCGGCGACGCCCTTGCGCATCTCACTTCCACGCACCTAGCTTCTTCCGGGCAGACCCAGATTACCGACGCGCGCATTCGTGATTCCGCCGGACAGCTCTTCCCCGTGCGCGTTGAGGGGCACTTTGTTTCCGGTGCGATCACACGTGGCGATTTGGTCACCCTCGGGCTTCGTATCATTGACGGCGTGAATGTCGTAACCGACGGTGACAACCACACGACCCACGAAGCCATCCGCCTGCGAACGTGAGCGTTACCGTTCAACGCGCTGCAGGCTCGTGCCGCACTTGTGGCACTGACCGCCATTTGAGCAGTACCACGATAGATGCCAGCGACATCGCGGACACCAATAGGCGACCTCGGTGATTCTCTTGCCACATCGAACACAGATAAGCATCAGACATTCTCCTTGCGCCGATCATTCAGACAATCGGCGGCTTGCGGTCGTCGCTGCGCGTCGATTCGCCCTTCCCCAAGTTCGACGAAACAGTACGGGTCGGGGACCAGTTGCGCCGACATCAATCGCTGACCTTCAGCCCCGCCCTCCCTCAGACAGTAAACGAGTACGCCTTCCCATCGGCCAAAGAATGATCACCCATTTCTCTGCCATGCACCCAGATGGTCCCGGTATCATCGTTGCGATTATGAAATTCCACCCATCCATCGCGGTTCGTTCGCTTCTCCTCGTACCCGCCCAAGATGCCATGGTAGGAAATCATCACACCCACGTCCGCCGCGGGCTTTCCGTTGCTCCGGACGACTCTTACTGAAAACCGCGCCATCGCTCTTGCCCCTGTAGCCGCACAGCTGCCGACGGTATCGTGAACAACGCACCGAGATGGTTCACGGCTCCGTCGCCGCCGTCTACTCGCTAGTTCAGTTTGAAAGTGACGGTAAGGTTGAACACGACCTCGACTGGCTGTCCATTGAGCATCCCCGGCCGGAACTTCCACTGTTTAACGGCGTCGGCGGCGGCCCGGTCGAGACCGAACGGAAGCGGCTTGAGCACGCGCACATCGCGAACGTCGCCGTTCTCGTCGATGATGCACTCGACAATGACGATGCCGGAGATGCGTGCCTTGCGGGCGACTTCCGTGTAGCGGGGCTCGGTGCGCGTGACGAGTACCGGAGGCTCGACGTCGCCGCCCACACGTCGAGGCTCCCGCCCGGGCGTTCCTCGTCGTCGCCAGGCGCCGCCCACTTCTGGTGTGCGGTCGTCCCCCGCACTCGGCGAGCTTCGCTCGGGCATCGTTCGTCGCCTAGGAGCTCTGTTCGCATCGGCTGTGTGGTTCTCCTGTCTGACTGAACGCCCTTCTGTGGAAGAATCGTTACTCTCACCGTCGGTCGTGTGCTCGGCGATCCTCGGCTCATCCGAAAATCCTTGCTCCTCTTCCGCGCTTCCTCCAGCGCGCCCGGCAAGGTCGGAATCACCGTCTCTGGTGATTCGTGTCATGACACGTGATCGCCCATCATCTAGCCGGGCCGTCACGAAAGTACCGTCGGCGCTCAGCGAAATCCACGTCACCCCATCGAAATCACCAGAAAAGTAGTCGGACGGGTTGGCGATCTTCCCAAGGTAGATATTTGTCAGCTTCAGTTCGTTGTCGTGTACCAGCTCACCCCGCATCGTTTGATGGCCCTCACCTCGCCACGTTCCTGTCGGAAATCGATACTCCGCCCGGAAGGTGCTCCCGTCCCTCGTGATCGTGAGCCGCTCAGGGCCATCCGCCCATACACCGGCTACACCTTCTTCTACGCGCGCTCGCTCCGCGATTTGGGCGAGCCGCACTTCTTCGTCTTGCCGTGCCTGATCCACCGCTGGCGCTGTCTCCTGAGCTGAGACGCCAGCTTCGGTGACCTTTCGTGGTTGAGTTGCGAGGGTGATGAGCCACCCGAGGAGGCCCAACAGCAGCAGAACCGCTAGGATCGTTCCAGGACCCACCGATGAAGGCTTGACCCGTTGAAGGCCTGCTGGTGCGACCGGCGGTGGCGGTGTATACGCGGAGGCTGTTCCCGCGGCAACAGAACCTGGCTGCTGAGGCGCCGACGAACTCGTCGGCGGCGGGACGTCAGTATCGAAATCATCTGGGGAGATCGGCATAAGACGGCCAGAAAGTACTTCCGTTCAGCGGCGTTCGCCGCTTTCGAGTCGGGTGATGTGCGACGTCGCCTGCCGGCGGCCATTCTTGTTGTACCAAGCCCATTCTGCCGTGTTAGATCGGATGTTGGAGATCACGATCGTTCCGCCCGACACGCAGCGGCCACTGGTGATTATCTCGCTGATGCGAACCTGCCCCGGTGCAGCGTCGAGCAACGTGAGATCTCCGCTGCAATTCACCTCTGGATACTCGATCGTGCCAACGTACGTTCCGATCTTGCCATGCGCTAGCGACAACACCACCGAGTAGCGCGGCGCCAGAAACTGTTTTACGTTCCCGCGCCAGTGGCCAACAGCTGACAACGACTCCACTGAAGCATCGTTCGGACTCGCCACCTCCGTTGATTGACGGGCGCTTGGCGCGATCGGCATCGCTGGCGGCGATCCTTTCATCGTCGACGAGGCAACAGTGCCGGCATCCACGCGAGCTGGCGTCGTCCGCCCCTCCTCGGCGAGCGTGTCCCCTCCGTTCGATGGCGGCTCGTCTTGAGCGGTGGCCGATCCGATCGTACTCACGTCGCTGGCCCGCTCCGTTCGTCGCTCGGAAACGTGGTTCTCCTGGCCGGTCGACGTTTCAGTCACCGCCGAATAGTCTTTCGCGTCACGCATAGTGATTCTTTCGATAGTCGTGGGAGCATTGGGACGATCACTTCGGTCGCGTGGTGCTCGGACGATCGTGTCCACCACTTCCATCCCATCCACCACCTCTCCGAAGACGCTGTACTTACGATCGAGGAAGCGCGCCTCCGCGACACAAATGAAGAACTGGGATGAAGCACCGTTCGGATCCTGCGCACGAGCCATCGAGACTATGCCGCGGCGGTGGTAGACGTCGTTGAACTCCGCCGGGACCAGCTTTCCCGACCCCCCGGTGCCCCACGTTGACGTGTCGCCAGAGATTGTGTTTGGATCGCCGCCTTGGATCATGAATCCTGGAATGATGCGGTGGAACTTTGTTCCGTCATAGAAACCCGCTTCTGCCAACGCGATGAAGTTTCTTACGTGTTTCGGCGCCTTCTCGGGGAAGAAGCGGATGCCAATCTGGCCGGCTGTCGTATGCAGCACGGCAATCTTTGGCTCGTTCGACGCCTCGGGTCGCTGTTCCGCTCCTTCTACACCGCGCACGGTCACGTCGTTCTGATCGGCAACTTTCTGACGTCCATTACCGTCAAACGCCTGCTCTGAGCTTACTTCCGAACTCGGCGGGAGGCTCACTTCCGCTCGCTCGGAGGCTCTTTCGGGGGCATGATGAGGAGTCGGCGACTCTCGTTTAGCAACAGAGACCAGGACGGCGAGGATCACGAGAAGCACGGCGACCGCGGCAACGGTGCCGAAACTGACCGCCGTCGCTGGGATTCGCTGCAACCCGGGCGCCGCTGCAGGCGCCCGCGATGGCTGCCTCGTCGAGGGAGGGGGCGTGACAACCGCAGGCTTCGACGATAGCGTCGTCGTTGATGCGTTTGGAGTAGCGTCAGCGTCGAAATCATCGGGAGAAATCGGCATGATCCGTACCCGTCACATACGAGCCAGTGCGTAGCCGCTGCAATCACGTTTGCGGAGCGAACAAGAAGGCTGACTGCAATTAGGGGAGTTTCTCACTAGCTCGATTCTCCCTTGGAACCTCGCAACGACACCATTGCCCTGCCTGAGCATTGGCATCTTGACGTTCAACGCCTTACGCCTCACGTCCTTCCACGACGACCCTGCATCTACCCGAGGGATCGAACATCACAACGCCGGGCCGAATGGGAACTCGCGTAGGCCCACGAAAAGCCCTCCACGTCGATACGCCATCTACATTCTGAGCATTCAGCTGCCCACCGGCATTTACGACGGCGTCGATTGATCCGTCGCTATTCCGCTCGAGCGCAGCTCGAATCTGAAGACGCGTGTGCTTCAGGTCGAGCGAGCGGACTGCATCTCCGAACACGACATGCTCTTGCGGCGCCGGCGGCAAAGCTCTGATGACGACTTCGGTGACTTTCTTCCGACTCGGCTTCCCCTTCGCAATCCCGCGCAGGACATTACGCCAGTGTTCTGGCGAAGGTCTATCGAGGGGCCGACGCGCTCGCAGCGCTTTCTCGACGAGGAGCGCAACTTCGGGGAACGTCCGCACGAGGTGCGGATGGGGCTCGCCCACAAACGCGCAAATCTCAGACTCTTGGTCGTACACCCAGCCGAGGGAATTGTCGCGGTCGACGGCCGACTCGCCGGTTACAAGGAATTCCTGAATGAGAATTGCGAGTCCCAGACGGTCGCTGCCTACTCCGACCGATTGACCGCGCCAGATCTCTGGTGCCGCATATCCTTCGCTACCCCGCACCTGCAAGTCTAGCTCCGGATGCGCTGGGTGAACGAACGCATCGAAGTCGACGAGTGCCATGTCGCCCGCGAACGGCTCCGCCGCGGTTAGCATCACGTTGCCTTCCGACAGGTCCGCATGGACGAACTGACTCTTTTCCAATGTGTTAATCGCTGTCGCGAGTCCATATGCCCACGTTGCACGCACACGGAGGGATGGCCATTGCGCTGTCGGGAATGACGGCAACTGCTTCGCCGCCTCTTTCAGGTCGTACCAACTCTCCCCACTCGCCTTTTTCATCAGTACCGCAAAAGGGGTACAAGCACCGACAGCCTCAATGATGTCGTACGGTGCGCCGGCTAGCGCGTCGGCAGCTCGTTTGTTCTGGTTTGCGAGCCTCTGATTCACGAGGAGCTGCGATCGCTTGCGTCTAGCCACACTCGGATCCCAGAAACACTTAATGCAGCACTCTACGCCGGTCGCAACATCGACAGCGAACTGCACGAGCCCCTCACCGCCTTTGCGAAACGCGACTTGCGACGTCGTGCCGGCCACGCGGTACGCTCGCTTGTTCGAGGCAATGAACGTCGTGCCTTGTCGCGCTCGCGCCTCCTGCATCAGATCGCCCTGGTGCATCGTGACTATCTTCCTCGCACTGAGATTCGTATCAGTGACAAATTGTCCTCGAATAGACCGCTGTCGTCCGTGGGCGGCAACCGATCTGCCGCACTCGCTGCCGCCGCCAACACCGTAAGTGCTGCCGTCTTGTCGAGCGACTCGAATATCGCAGGGGTAAGTTCACGTCGCAGAACATCGGTGACGCTACGGGCGTGTCCCCGCGTGAGCCCGTCAGTGGATACCAACAGCTGGTCGCCATGGCCAACCTGCGTGACCACAACCTCGGCCCTGGACACAGAATCGGAACCGATCACTCCGGGACAAAGCGCGCTGGAGATGACGGTCTCGACGTTGTCGACAGCGAAGAGACTACGAACCGACCTATCGTGCGCAGCCACTTCTGCCGCACCGTCGCCGATCCGCATGATGACCATGCTGCCCGCACGTCGAGCAACGGGCGGGTCTACGACACCGACCACAAGCGTCGTCGCGAACGCCGGCCCCAGTGAAGGCATTGCCCGACTGAGCGTATTCTCCATGAGGCGCCTGGCAGAACTCACCGGCAGCGTCTCACGCCCGCGTATCGTCGCCCACGTGTCTTCGTCCCCATGTGCGAGCGCGTGCAGGAGGCAGTCGCCAACGACATGTTGCGCACATTCAGCGGCACGCCGCAACACCTCGCCCGCATCAGCGAACGCACTCGGCTCGGCACCAGCCTGCTCGGCTAAGTACCTGACCGCTGCGCGTACGGACGTCCACGCCGCGAAACGCGAGCCAAAGGACGTGCTCACACCATCAGCAATCGCGAACACCACGCGATCGCCGGCAACCTCAGCCCATGCTGCGTCCTGATTCTCCCGTATGTTCGCGCGCCTCGGCCCCACATGCGCAGCGAACCAGGCCGTAAGCTCCCCAGTCGCCGTAACGCAGTACCCGCCGGGACTCTCGTCAACGCGATCAGCACAGGCGAATGCGCGCCGAACGGCCTCCGGTTCCGCAATACTCGCCACCGCAACTGGCACCTCGCCGTGAGTGGCGCGACGAGCCTCAGGAAGGCTGCGCTGCAAGATTTCTTCATTCTCCTCTCGCAACGCGGCGTTCAACGTGGCAGACGTTTGCAGCACGAAGGCCACCGATCGAATTACCGTTTCACCGTCAGTAATTCGCAATGATCGCGACAACGCGATAGCGTCCCGCAGAACGTCGAGCAGGGGTGCCAGCGCGCGCGTCGAACCAGCAGCCATCGGCCACACACCCGGCGGAGCGCCACACGAAGCCGCGCTGACTTCTTGGAGCGATGGCTTCCTCATCGCAATGCGAAATAGCCAAGCAAACGGAATCTTGACCTTCGAAACTGCGATCCGCGGGTCCGCGTACAGCAGTGCCGCCAGCAACTGAACCGAACGGGACGATCCCTTAAGACTCGAGCCGAGCCGCAATGTCATTCGTTCTGCCGGCAAACACTGTTTCACTTGTAGGGTCGATCCTATCTCTAGAACTTGTCAACGATCACGTCGGGCGAGCCACCCTGCACGACCGTCTTCTTCACCTCGGCAATGAAGTCACCGAGTTGCGCCGGGTTGATATTGACGGCGAGGTCCTCGCGCGACGCGATGACCTTCATCACGTGATCGAACGCCGCTTGCGACATGCCGATCCCGCACGCAACGACGTCAACGGGTCCGCCTACCATCTTAAGATTCTTCAACTTTGCGGCTGCGCTCGTAACGTCTGGGCCGGTGTTTTCGCCGTCGCTAAAGAACACAACAATGGGGTTCGGCGCTGCCTCCTCCTTGAAACGAGGAATTGCGCGGATCTGACGGATCGACTTATCCGTAGCCACCGTCGCCCATTCCAGCGCGGACACCATCGTCGTCCCGCCGGAATCGGCGGTGAACTGAAGCGTGTTGATGTCGATGCTGTCGGGTGGCGCACATTCCGCTAGTATCGTCACTGAGTCGCCGAACTTCGCAATGTTCACTAGGTAACGATACCCACCACTACCAAGGTTCCCCGCCTGAATCTCCATTACGAGCTGTTGAATCGCAGCCGTCGCCTGCTGGCATTTTGATGCATCCGACATACTGCCGCTGTCGTCTACAATCAGGGTGACAATCTGCGGTGATTCGGAGTTTGCCTTCTTCGTCGTCACTCTTGTCGTGGCCATTACTAATAACCCCTTTCATCAGATTAGACCCGCATCTTTGAGGGTTTTTTCTACAACCTTCTTGCGCGTTATGAATGCTGCAACTGAAATGGCGAACGCCAGCGCAGAGAACACAGCGGCAAGCACGGCGATTGCGGCAACGATGGCTCCCGATGTCCTTGGGGGCGCCGCCCGAATTGGTTCGCCCGGAGACTTCGCATGCGGCAGGCGGTTAAGGCGCGACAGATCCTGTTCTAGGAGAGTAATCTCGCGAGAGAGTTCGGCTGTGGTGCGTGTTCCATCTACCAGCGCGAGTAGAAGCGTATTCGCGCGGTGCTCTAATTCTGACTCCACGTGGGGGGCACCGCGAAAGCCGCGTGAGAGCGTATCCTGCACACGAAGTAGCCGTTCAGCAGCCGAGCGACGTTCCGCTGAGTCGACACGATTATCTTCAACCACGTCGGCATGATTATCATCAGCCACTTGAGTGGGACTCTTCTGGGCGGCCGCGACGCTACTTCCAGACAGGCAGAAAAGACCCCAACTCAACGCGAGGACGTTGGTCGCTCGGAACAAGCGATGAGAAATGCGCGACGAGCGACGACCCAGAGAGCTCCCGAATAGGCTGCGCGCGCTCAGTCCCGGGTGCTTCGGCAGTTTGGTCATCGGACAACACCACCAGTCTGATGCCCGATGCCTTGAAATGCCGCAGCCACCGGGAAAAAGCGAGGCGAATACAAGACTGTGGCCGGGTGACACCGGATAGATGCCCGCATTAGCATTGTGTTAGACCCTCTCCGCTCGGACGCAGAACGAAAACTGGCGCCTAGATGGAACGCCACAAATTCCGCTACTGCTCCCCTCGGGGAGAGACATTATGCTCGGATGGAGGGAAGGAAACAATAGCGCCCGTTCCTGGCAGTTATTTAAAGACGAGGGGCCAAACTGCCCCGCGTCAGATCTACATCATGCTCCGCTGCTTCAGCGAGACGTGCTGGTGGCTTCCGAGAATGAGGTGATCGAGGACGTCGATGTGGAGAGCCTTCCCGGCGTTCACGCATCCGGCGCTGCGGCGCCACCTTCTCCCCGCGGGGCGGGGAGAAGGGACGGGGGAGTACGATCGGGCGCTGTTTGAAGCGTTGCGCGTGTGGCGGCGGGCGGAGTCGCAGGAGCGCGGGGTGCCGCCGTATGTGATCTTCAGCGATCGCACGCTGCGCGAGCTCGCGCGGGCGAGGCCTTCGACGTTGTACGAGCTTCGCGGGATCTACGGGATCGGCGATGCGAAGCTCGAGGCGTTCGGCAGCGCGGTCATCAGCGTCATCACTCAGTCAGCCCTTCCGACGGCAGAAACGATTTGAACTGCTCCTTGTCGATGGCCTTGTCGTAGGCCGCGCGCGCGCTGATCAGTTTCTGTTCGAAGAGCTGCCGGAGCGACGAGTCCATGTCGATCATTCCCCTGGTGATGCCGGTCTGAATCGACGAGGTGATCTGCTGCGTCTTCCCTTCGCGGATCATGTTCGCGATCGCGGGCGTCGCGAAGAGGATCTCCAAAGCGGCGATGCGTCCGCCGCCGACGCGGCGGAGGAGCTGCTGCGCGACGACGGCGCGGATGGTCTCGCCGAGGACGTTGCGCACGCCATCCTGTTCGCCGGCGGGAAAGACGCTGATGATGCGGTCCATCGTCTTCGCGGCATTGTTCGTGTGCAGCGTGCCGAAGACGAGCGTGCCGCGCTCGGCGGCCGATAGCGCCATGGAGATCGTTTCCAGGTCGCGCATCTCGCCGACGAGGATGATGTCGGGGTCTTCGCGGCCGGCCGCCTTGAGCGCCTCGGAGAAGCTCGCCGCATGCGCGCCGATCTCGCGCTGGTGGATGACGCACTTCTTGTTCGGATGCACGAACTCGATCGGGTCTTCGATCGTGATGATGTGCAGGTTGCGCGTGTCGTTGATGAGATCGATGATCGCCGCGAGCGTGGTGGACTTGCCCGAGCCGGTCGGCCCGGTGACCAGCACGAGACCGCTCTCGAGCCGCGCGATGCGGCGGATCTGCGCGGGAAGTCCGAGCTCGTCGACGGTGAGGATCTTCGACGGGATGACCCGAAAGACCGCGCCCGAGCCGCGCTGCTGGCGAAGGAGGTTCACCCGGTAGCGCGAGAGGCCCGGAATCTCGTAGGCGAAATCGGCGTCGCCCGTTCCCGTGTACTGCTGCCACACATGCGGCGGCGTGATCGGCTCGAGAAGCTCTTCGAAGTCGGGATTGCCGAGGACGCGATAGCGGATCGTCTCCATCGAGCCGGAGACGCGCAGCATCGGCGGGCGTCCGACGGAGAGATGCAGATCGGACGCGCCGCGGTCGTTCATCAGTTTGAGGAAGCGATCGATCTTCTCCATCACACCTCCGACGCGTCGAGGAACTCGGAGGAGACGAGCGACTCGAATTCCTCCTTGCGCTGTGCGGCGCGGTACGCGGTCTCCGGCGTGATCTGATCGCGGCGAAGGAGATCGCGCAGCGCCTCGTCCGTGGTCTGCATCCCGTGCGAGCGGCCGATCTGCATCGCGGAGTAGATCTGATAGGTCTTTTCGTCGCGGATCATGCTCGCCACGCTGCTGGTGCCCCGCAGGACCTCGAAACAGGCCACCTGCCGGCGATCGCCCTTGCCGGGCAGCAGACGCTGGGCGACGACGAACTTCAGCGACTCGCTCAGCGACGAGCGGATCTGCGGCTGCTCGTCGACGGGGAAGCTGGAGATGATGCGGTCGATCGCCTTCGGCGCGCTCGTGGAGTTGAGCGTGCCGAGGACGATGTGTCCGGTCTCGGCGGCGGTCAGGGCGAGGGAAACGCTCTCGTTGTCGCGCAGCTCGCCGATGACGATGACGTCGGGATCTTCGCGCAGCGCCGCCCGCAGCGCACGCGCGTACGACGTCGTGTGCACGCCCACTTCGCGCTGGTTGATCAGACAGTTCTTGAACGGATGCACGACTTCGATCGGGTCTTCCATCGTGATCACGTGCGCGGCGCGCGTCTCGTTGAAGATGTTCACCAGTGCCGCGAGCGTGGTCGATTTGCCGGAGCCGGAAGGCCCGCAGACGATGACCAGTCCCTGGTGGTAGTCGGCGATCTCCGCGAGATGCGCGGGGAGCCCGAGCTCGTCGATCGTCGGCGGCTGCTCGGGGATGACGCGAAAGACGGCGCTGTAGCCGCGATGATCGAAGAAGACGTTGCCGCGGTAGCGCCCGGCGTTCGGAATCCAGTAGCAGAAGTCGAGCTGATGCTCGCGCTCGAGCGTCTGCCACTGCGCCTCGGTGAGCACATCTTTCAACAGCGCGATCGTCTGCTCGGGTGTGAGCGGATCGCCTTGCGCGCGGATGAGATCGCGCGCGATGCGAATGACCGGCGGCTGGCCGACCGCGATGTGCAGATCGGAGGCCGACTGATTGCGCGTGGCGATGAGCATCGCGTGCAGGCGCGGATCGCCCTGCACGGCGTGCGCGGTGAGCGCGGTCGCGCGAATCGCACCGATGTTCGCCTCGCTGTGCTCGCGCGCGGAGAAGCTCTGCATGAGATCGACGGCGCGGCCGCGCACGGCACGGTCGGGATCCTTCGTGGCAACGTTCGTCAGCGCCTGCATGACCCGCGGGTCCTTGAACTCCGTGAGCGCGCGCATGGCCTCGATGCGCACGCCGGGCTGCGGATCGCCGAGAAGCTTGCCGAGCGCGGGGAGGGCGCGCTCGTCGCCGATGCGGCCCAGCGCGTCGATGGCCGACCAGCGCGCGTCGGCATCGGCCAGACAGGCGATCAGCGGATCGACGGCGCGCGGATCTTTCAGGCGGCCGAGCGTGTCGGCGGCGGTGACGCGCACCCACCAGTCGGGATCGTTCAGAAGGCGGACCAGCGGCTCGACGAGGCGCTTGTCTTCGAACGACGCGGCGATGCCGATCGCGGCCGCACGGATCTCGACGTCGGGATCGCCGAGGATGCCGATGAGCGGCTCGACGAGATCGCCGTCGAACTGGCGCAGCGACTCGATGGTGCGCTCGCGCACGAAGCCGGCCAGGGTCTTCGAGAAGTCGATGTAACGGCGCACGACGGCGGGACGATCCGGCAGCGCGAGCAGAATCTTGACGACCGCCGAGCGCGTCGCCGCTTCGCCGCTCGCGAGCAGCGGAATCGTCGCGTTCAGCACCTCCGACGGCTTCTGCTTCGCAATCTCGGAAAGCGCGTCGACGATCTTCTGCTGCGTCGAGTAGCCGACGAGCGGGAGCTGCTGCGCGAGCATGCTCAGCGAGGCCAGCGGCGCGCGTGCGGCGAGATATTCGAGGCCGCGCTCGCGAATGACCAGCTCCTGATCTTTGGCGAGGCGTTGCCAGCGCGCGAGGCTCTTCTCGTCGGTCGGCAGATTCGCGAGGCGCTCGAGAAGCTTGAGCCGCGGCTCGGGATCGAGCGTCGCCTCGATCTGCCACAGCAGCGGCTCGAGCGTCTTCGACGGCGGCGCGTCGAGGATCAGCTTGCGCGCGAGATCCTGCGCCTCGCGCAGCGCGGCGTTCGGCTTGTCGACCGGCGCGAGCGTCGCCGCGAGCCGCTGCTCGAGTCCCGGAATGCCCACGGTGAACAGCGCGGCGCCGGCCGCGCGCGTCGCCGCCTCCGGTTTCCCGCGCGCTTCCTGGAAAAAGGTTTCGATCGCTTCGGCGTCTTTCGTCTTCTGCAGGATGCGCGTCGCCGCGTCGCGCAATGAGCGATCGGGGCGGAAGAGCATCCAGACGATGTCGCGCGCGCGCAGGCCGCTCGTGGCGGCGAGCTCGTTCAGCAGCGCGTCGCGCTCGTCAGTGGTCGCGAAGTCTTTGTTCGCGAGCCTGGTGAGGATCTCTTTCGTGTTCACAGGAAACTGAGGATACGCTCGACGTGCCGCCATTCGGTGGCGCCGTTGCCGATCGCGACGCGGATGCCGTAACGCTCGCCGAGCTTCGTGTGCGAGACGAAGACGTCGCCGCTCGCGTTGATCCGCTCGAGCAGCGCCATCGTGTCCTCGTTCTTCTTGCGGAACACCACGACGCTGAACGACTGCGGCGCGAGCAACTCGACGTCATCGCGCTTCTCGAGCTCGGCTGCGAGCCGCGCGGCGATGGCGACGTGATCGCGGATCACGTTGCGCATCCGCTCGAGGCCGTAGTGCTCCATCACCATCCACAGCTTGAGCGCGCGGAAACGGCGGCCGAGCTGCAGGCCGTAGTCCATGTAGTTGATCTCCGCCGCGTCGGTGGTCTTCAGATACTCCGGCACGAGCGAGAAGGTCTCGCGCAAGACGTCGGGGCGGCGCGTGTACAGCACGCTGCAGTCGATCGGCGTGAAGAGCCACTTGTGCGGATTGACGACGATCGAGTCGGCGAGCTCGACGCCATCCCAGCGCGCGCGGAATTCGGGACAAATCATCGCGCTGCCCGCGTATGCGGCGTCAACGTGGTACCAGATCTTCTCGCGCGCCGCGATCTCGCCGATCGCGCGGATCGGATCGACCGACGCGAACGAGGTCGTGCCCACCGTGGCCACGATCGCGTACGGCAGCGCGCCCGCCGCGCGGTCGCGCGCGATCGCTTCCTCGAGCGCGTCGGGACGCATGCGCAGCGCATCGTCGACCGGAATCTTCACGACGTTTTTCTGTCCGATGCCGAGGGCGAGCGCGCCTTTCTCGGCGGAGGAGTGCGTGAGCTCGGAGAGATAGAGTTTCAGCGGAGGAAGATCGCGTCCGGTCATTCCTTCGCCGCGAATGCCGAGACCAACCGACTCACGCGCGGCGGCGAGGGCGAGGAAGACGTTGATGGAGGCGGTGTCGTTGATGATGCCGAAGAGACTCGCCGGCAGGCCGAGCGCGTCGCGCAGCCAGCGCAGGACGACGGTCTCGAGCTCGGTGACCGACGGCGAGGTCTTCCAGAGCATCCCGTTCGTGTTCAGCGCGGCGCTGAGCAGCTCGCCGAGCACGCCGGCCTGCGAGCCGGTGACGCTGAAGTAGGCGAAGAACGACGGATGGTTCCAGTGCGTGACGCCGGGAAGGATCTTCTGCTCGAACTCGGTGAGCAGCGCGTCGTACGACTTCCCCTCGAAGCTCGGCGTCGCCGCAAACTGCCGCTCGACCTCGCCCGGCTGCACGCGTGAGAGCACGGCGTAGTCGTCGATGTTGTCGAAGTAGTCGGCGATCCAGTCGACGAGTTTGTGGCCGGTGGCGCGGAAGTCGGTTGTGGTGGGGTCGAGCTTCGGCATGGTCGGCCGAAGTATATGGTTGCGCGGTTTTCGCGGTTTTCGCGGTTACGCGGTTTCGCGGTTTCGCGGTCTCGCAGTTACCCAGTTGCCCGGTTACCCAGTTGCCCGGTTACCCAGTACACACCGGGTAACTGGGCAACCGGGTAACCGGGCAACCGTCATAACGCGCCCTTCCCCGACAACACCGCGGGAATCGTCCGCAACAGAATCTTCAGATCCAGCGACGGCGACCAGTTATCGATGTACTGCAGATCCATCTTCATCCAGCGGTCGAAGTCCGCGATCTCGTTGCGGCCGCTGACCTGCCAGAGGCAGGTGAGGCCGGGCTTCATCGACAGGCGGCGGCGGTGCCAGCGGTGATACGACGCGACCTCCTCGGGGATCGGCGGGCGCGGACCGACGAGGCTCATGTCGCCCTTCAGCACGTTCCAGAGCTGCGGCAGTTCATCGAGCGAGAATCTGCGCAGCCAGCGGCCGACCCGCGTCACGCGCGGATCGTCCTTGGCCTTGAACGCGGGGCCGTTCATCTCGTTCAGATGCGCGACTTCCTCGCGGCGCGCGTGCGCGTCTTCGATCATCGTGCGGAACTTGTAGAGCGTGAAGATGCGGCCGTTCAGGCCCATGCGCCGCTGTTTGAAGAACACCGAGCCCGGCGAGGTGAATCGGATCAGCACCGCGGCCCCGAGAATGATCGGCGCCGCGAGCGCGAGCACCATCATCGAGAGCGCGACGTCGAGCGCGCGCTTGAGCGCGAGCTGGGCCTCGTTCGACGGCGTGGTCGTGAACGTGAGGAACGGCACGCCTTCCAGCTCTTCGATCTCCAGACGCGCGACACGGTTCTGGAAGATGTTCATCGCCACGCGAGTGCGGATGCCGAGCTCCTCGCACATCAGGAAGATCTGCTTCATCTCGTCGAGCTTCTTGCGCGTGACGGCGAAGACGATCTCGTCGATCGGCTCCGCGATCTGCCCCGTCTCGAGAATCCGCCGCAGATCGGGCACCGAGCCGAAGATGCGGTATCGCGCCCAGCCGTTCGACAGGCGATGGCCGTCGGAGACGAAGCCGAGGATCTTGTAGCCCCAGTACTTGTGGCCGAGCACCATGCGCGCGATGTCGGTGGCACGGCGGCCCGTGCCGACGATGACGATCGTGCGGTAGTTGAGACCCTTCGATCTCACCCATCGCGCGATCACGCGCAGCAGGATCTTCTCCGCGACGAGCAGCACCGCGGAGAGCGCGACGAAGAGGATGAACCACGAGCGCGAGAGCTGGCGAAGGGGGATGAGGTACGCGAGCGTCGCGAGCAGCACCGTTCCCACGCCGACCGCGCGCAGCGTCGTGAACGCCTCGCGCGTCAGAGGAACGGTGCGGTGCGAGTGGTAGCTCTCGTAGGTGAACAGCAGGACCGACCAGAGGATCAGGACGATCGGATAGATCTTCAGGTACTCGGTGATCGGGAAGAGGCCGGTCGGGAAATGGGCCGGAGCGAGGACCGGCAGAAGCATGTCGCGGATGACGAACGCCGCGAAAAAGGCGACGGATGTCAGAGCGAGATCGGCCCCATAGACGATCCTCGCAACCAGTCGTGCCTTCTGCTTCAGCATCGGTAAGTCAGTCTTTTGCCGTTCGTTATACGGAACGGGAGGCCGGAGCGTCCAGGGGACATTCAGCATTGAAAGCATGCGTGGCCAGCCTTGTCATCCCGAGCGTGAGCGAGGGACCCGGGTGTGTGGGTGGCGCCGTACTCGCGCCACCCTGCCCCCGGGTCCCTCGCTCACGCTCGGGATGACAGGGCCTTGGTACCCTACGCTTTCAATGTTGAATGTCCAGGGACTCGAAGAGGCGCTCGTACGCGTCCGTGACCTTTTCCCAGGAGTACCGCTCGGCCGCGCGGCGCCGGGCGCGCGCGCGCAAGTCCTCGCGTTTCAACGGATTCGCGAGGAAATCCAGAATCGTGCCCGAGAGATTCTCCCCCTCCCCGAGCCGGAAGTAACCGACGGCATCGCCTCCGGCTTCCCGGTTTTCGGGCGTGTCGAGGGCGAGCACCGCGCCGCCCGAGGCCATCGCCTCGATCAGGGCGGGGTGCGTGCCGCCGACTTCCGTGGCCTGGATGTAAAGGAGCGCGTTGCGCTGGAGGGTGCGGTAGTCGACGCCGTAAATCGACCCCGGCAGCAGCACACGCTCATTCGCCGCCGCATGGACTTCGTCGACGTACCGCGCCGCGTACGGCGCGCCGCCGATCATGACCAGCGGCGGCGCATCGCGCAGTTTTCCGTACGCACGGACGGTCTCGAGTGCGTTGTTCTCCGGCTCGAAGCGGCTCACATAAAGAATGTAGTTGTGCGACTCGAGGCCGAGGCGCTCGAGCACGTCGGAGTCCTGCTCGTCGGGAAACTCGGCGCCGTACGGAATCGTGACCGGCTCGATCGCGTACTGCTCGCGGTAATAGCGGGCAATCACATCGGCATCGGCGACGACCGTGGCGAAGCTCGCGGAGAACGTCTCGCCGATCGCGTAGACCGCGCGGCCGAGGATGTTCCACTTGCGGCGCTTGCGCTCGATGCCGTCGACGTTGATCGCCACGCCGATGCGCGCGGCGCGCAGCAGCGGGAGCACGAACGCGTTCGCGGCGTTACAGACGAGCACCGCATCGAAGTCGCGGCGGATCGCGTCGATCGCGGAGAAGAAACTGTGCGAGACGGTCTCGAGGTACTTGTGATGGAACGCGGGGAGCTCGATGCGGCGGATGCCGTTCCACGTAGGGGCGGGCTTTAGCCCGCCCTCCGACGGGCTGAAGCCCGTCGCTACGTTTGCATCGCGGCAATAGACCGTCACCTCGTGCCCGCGCTGCACGAGGCGTGTTCCCAACTCGGCGGCCATCGTTTCGAAGCCTCCGTAGCTGGGCGGGACGCCGCGCGTGCCAAGGATGGCGAGCTTCATCGGAACCACCGTGCGAGCTCGCGGTCGGAGACTTTTCTCCGCCTCTGGATCTCGCGACGCTTCGCGCTGACGCGCGCGCGGTTACGCCAGAGCCAGCCGAATGCGGGAAGCGACAAATGCTCGATCGCGAGCGCCGCGAGGAGCACCACCAGATCGCGCGCGAGCTCGAAGGGCGCGTTGCGCAGCGCGAGATACCAGCCCTCGTTCTTCCAGCGCAGCAGAAAGCGGTTCTTCACCGAATGCATGTTGATGTCCGCCGGCAACGCGTTCCGCGCCTCGGGCGTGACGCGGCGGACGTGATACGCGACCGCACCCGGCTCGCAGACCGCGCGCCAGCCGAAGAGACGTCCGCGCCAGGCGAGATCCGCGTCCTCGCGATAGGCGAAAAAGTCTTCGTCGAATACTTCGCCGCCGATCGCGGCGTCGCGCAGAAACGCCACGCGGAACATCCCCGCCGCGCCGCTGACGCCGAAGACTTCCGTCCGCGCGTCCGGCCGGTCCGTGATATCGAGATGCCGTCCGTTGCGCGTCATGCGCATCCCCGCCGAGTCCACTTCCTCCATCGGCTCGATCTCGAACCCGCGCGCGCGCAGAAGCAGCCCGGTCGCGGAGCCGATGTCGTCCGCGTCGAATGCGGCGACGAGGCGCTCGACGTACTCCGGCTCGAGAAAGCAGTCGGGATTCACGATGAGAAGAAACTCGCCGCGCGCGACCGCGAGGGCCTGGTTGACCGCAGCGCTGAAGCCGCGGTTCGTGTCGTTGCGGAGGAGGGCGGACGTCCCGTCCGTCCCAGGGCGGACGAGACGTCCGCCCTCCTCGAGCAACTTCGCGCTGTCGTCACTCGACGCGTTGTCGACGGCGATGAGCTCGAGGTCGCGCCAGGTCTGCCGCCGGATGCCGTCGAGACAGCGCGGCAGATACGGCGCGCTGTTCCAGCTTACGACGACGACCGAGACGAGGCCGCCCATCGCTTCGATGCTTTCCTCAGCACGTTCGCCCAGGCGCGGATCGCGGCGCGGCGCGACATCGCGCGTGGCTTCATTCCCAGCAGCGCGGCCCCGCAGCGCAGGAGCATGCCGAAGATGATCACCCAGCGCAGCGCCTCGGCATGCGCCGCCGGCAGCCACTTGCGCGCGTAACGCCACATGTTGCGATACCAGACGTCGATGAACTCTCCGGCGGCCATGTGCTCGAGACTCGCGCCGCCAAAGTGACGCACGCGCGCATCGGGCACGACCCACACTTCCTTCTTCCGCTCCGCGAGACGGCGGCAGTAGTCGACGTCTTCGAACCACGCCGGCGCGAACTGTTCATCGAATGCGCCGATCTCGTCGACGACCGTGCGGCGCAGGACGAGCGCCGCAGCCGCGGGCTGCTCGATGCGGCGCGGCTCGGTGAGATCGAGATCGCGATATCGATACCGCGCGGTTGCCGGATTTCTCGGGAAGAGTTTGTCCAGCATGAGCACCTCGGCCGCGAGCGTGCCGAGAGTCGGGAGGCGCCGCAGCTGAAACTCGCGCTGGTCCGTGCCGTCTTCTTCGATCAGCAGCGGCACCGCCGCAGCGACGTGCGGCCGCGATTCGAGGAAGTCGAAGAGCAGCGTGAGTGCGCGCGGCTCGAGCTCGCAGTCGGGATTGAGGAGGATGACGTAGCGTCCGCGCGAGGCGGAGATCGCGCGATTCATGCCGGCGGCGAAACCGTCGTTGCGATCGGAGCGGAGGATGTGGAGGGCGGACGTCCCGTCCGCCTGGCGGACGGGACGTCCGCCCTCCTTTACAATGTCGAGCGTCGCGTCGGTCGAGGCGTTGTCGTGCAGCAGCACTTCGTACTCGAGGCCTTCGCAGGCGGCCGGAATCGACCACAGACAGCGCTCGATCCAGCGCTCGCTGTTCCACGTCACGATCAGAATCGACACGTCCGCCGCCGCCGGTTTCGCGGCGGGGATGATGCGTTCGATCGGTTCGATCATGACGTACGCCATTTCAGGATCTCTGCGACGAGGGGCTGCGCGACGATATCCCAGGAGAAGGCCGGGCGGAGCGTTTCCAGACGTTGTACGCAGCGCGAGTGGAAATCGTCGTCCGTCAGTAATTTCCTCAGCGCCTCCACGACCGTGCCGCGATCCTCGGGCGGCACGACGATGCCGAGGCCTTCGCGCGCGACGAGCTCGGCGGCGAAGCCGCCTTCGGTCGCCACGATGGGCGTGGCCGCGGCGATGGCGTCGAACAGGCGCGTGCGGATCGAATACTCCGCCTCCGCGGTGCGGCGGTGAAGCATGATCGCCACCTTGCCCGCGCGAATCCACGCGAGACGCTCGCGGTACGGGACCCAGTTCTCGTTCGCAGAGACGTGCTCGCCGCCGCGCGCGAGAAGATCGTCGAAGCGATCCTCGCGGCGGCGATCGACGAGATTGCGATTCGGACGCGCGCGTCCGAGGAAGAGGAGCTTCGCCCGAACCCCCTCGGCATTCAGATGCACGATCGCATCGACGGCAAGCGCGGGATCGAGCCACTCCCAAAGCCCGCCGCCCCACACGACGACGTTGTCGCGCGGCTTCTCGCACGCGCGCACTTCCTCGAGATCGATGCCGAACGGGACTTCGATCCAGGGCGCCTCGCCGCTCTGCAGACGCTCGTAGAACTCGCGCTGCCTGCGCGCGGCGCACATCAGCAGGTCGGCGCGCAGAAGCGCTTCGCTGAGACGCCACCACTCCGCGGCGAGGTGAACGCGCTGGCGGATGGAGGGATGGCTGCCGTACAGCTCACGCAGCTCGAGGACGGTGGGATCGAAGAGGTCGTAGACGATGCGCTGCGCCGCGCGGCGCTTGCGGAATCCGCGCGCGGGCTGGCCGATGAGGACGGCGGCGTCGCGCAGAACCTGTCGCGCAGCGTCGGAGCCATGTTCGACGCATGTCATCCCGAGCGTGAGCGAGGGACCTGGGGGACGGGGGGGGGCGTGAGTCGTGCCACCCGCCCTCACAGGTCCCTCGCTCACGCTCGGGATGACATGGGGCTCCGTCTTCGCCACGAGCGTCACCGGCACATGCTTCGCCAGCTCGCGCGCGAGATGCCACGCGCGAATTCCGGGACCGGCCATGCGCTCGCCGACGACGTCGGGCGTGTGGACTACAACCTGGAACATAGACCTTCGACGACGCCGCGCAGGGAAGTACGCCCGCGCAGCGCGAGCCGGGCATCTTCCCACAACAGCGCGCGGATGCGTCCGGCCCCGCGATGCTGCCGCGCGACGAGATAACGATTGCGCGTGCGGAGCCGCAGCGCATCGCCGCCGAGGACCGGCGCGCTCATCGAGCCGCGATGCGTCGCCTTGATCACCGGCAGCACGGCCGTGCGCCAGCCGCCCGCGCGGAGGCGCGCGGAGAGCTCGACGTCTTCGTAGTACGCGAAGAGCCGCTCATCGAAAGGACGCTCGCCCAGCGCCGATGCGCGGTAGAGCGTTGCGGTGGCCGACACGCCCCAAGCGACGGCGAGCGGCGAGCCGACGGGCTGGCCGTAGCCGATCTGGCGGAAGGTGCCGTCGCTGATGTCGATGCCCGCGCCGTCGATCGCACCGTCGGGACGACGGATGATCGTCTGCACGGCGGCGAGCTGGGCATCGCGGTCGAGGGCGTCGCGGACGTGCGCGAGCCAGTCGCTGTCGAGTACGACGTCGTTATTGACCACGCCAACGTACGGGGCGCGCGTGTGCCGGAATGCTTCGTTCGCGGCGCGCGCGAATCCGAGGTTCGTTTCGCTCCGGAGCACTTCCACGCCGTCGAGGCGCACGGGAACGCGCGAGCCGTTGTCGAAGACGATGATCGAGCGCGGGGGAACGCTCTGCTCGCGGATGGACTCAATGCACTCGGCGAGCATCGCGCCGCCGTCGATGTCGAGGACGATCAGATCGACGTCAGTCATCGCGGTCCATCCGGACGTTGTTCTGCGACCATTCGGTCGACGTTCACCGAGCCCGCGAGACAGCGCAGCGTCACGCGTCCCGCTTGCGGCACGACCACGCGCGTCGTCACGTAACGAACGTTTGATGGGATCTGATACGCGCGGCCCGCGAGCTCGATCATCGCGCCGGGACCGCTGATCGCGTGCAGCGTCCACTTTCCTTCGCGCGCGAGAAACGACATCGAGTCGCCCGCCTCCATCACCCACCCGCCCGTGTACGCAACGCGCATGACGCGGTACTCCTCGGGCCAGAGATCGCCCCCTTCGTGCGCGACATGCGCGTCTTCGAAGTGGACGCGGTCCGCAGGTTTTCGCGCGTGCGTGAAGCCGAGGGCGAGCGCGAGAGCGAAGAGAGCGATGACGGCGGCTTCGCCACCTGAGCCAAAGCGGCGGCCTTGCCGCCGCAGTCCAAAGGCGATGATCGCGACGACGGCCGCGGCGCCGATCCATGCCGCGTCGTTCATGCGGATGAAGCTCGGGAAGAGACGCGAGAAGTCGGCGCGGTAGAGGCGCGAGAGCCACTCGCCGATCGCGTTCTCGCCGTTCGCGATGTGAAACAGGCGCCACGGATACGCGAGGCCGTGAATGACGAGGGCGGTCGTCCACGCCGCGACGAGGGCGATCGCGCCGCGGGAAATGCGGTCCCAGACCGCGGCGGCGCCCAGGGCGAGAACCGGCATGACGAAGACGAGGTAGCGCAGCGGCGGTGCCCATCCGCCGAACCATTCCATGCGCGGGAGCAGATAAAGAATGTAGAGCAGCGCCGCGAGGATGCCGTCTCGAAATCCGCGCGGCGTGTGCCGCCAGCGCGTGAGCGCGAAGAGCGCGAGCAGGTAGAACGGCGCGCGGAAGGCGATGCCGCTCATGCCGTCGGCGAGCAGACCGGCGAAGCCGCGCGCGTAGGCCGCCGGCGAGTCGGGGATCAGCTCGCGCCAGGAATGGACGTTGGTCGGATCGCCGGTGATGAAGTAGGAGATGAATAGCGGCACGGCGATGATCGCGACGATCACGGCAAGTAACGTAGCGGCGGGCTTCAGCCCGCCGACGCCCGGCTGAAGCCGGGCGCTACGTTTACGGGCGCTACGTGCGGCAAGCGCAAGCAGGCCAACTGCGACGAGCAGGAAGCGAAGTTTCAACAACACGAGCCCAAGCAGCGCGGGCACCCATCGCTGCGCGCGCCGATTGCGCACGCCGCGCAGCGCTTCGACGTAGCAGAACGCCGCCGGCACCTCGGGCCACAAACGCGTCGCGTAGAAGAGAACCGGTGGCCCGAACGCGAAGAACGGGAACACCGCGCGCGCGGCGGACTCGCTGATCCCTTCATCCTCCATCCACCGCACCGTCGAGCGCACGAGCAGAGCGCCGAAGAGCGCGATGATTGCGAGCGCGCCGTGAAGCCCTGCGATCAGATAGCCGGGCACGAGCAGCAGCGAGAGGAAGACTTCCGTGCGCGAGTACTGCTCGCCGCGCGGCCCCGTCGGATCGCCGAGCTGCGGACGCAGATCGGTGCGTCCCGCCGCGGAGCGATCCGGCGCGCGATACTGATTCGCGAGATCGAGATCGCCGTCGTGCACGAGCGACTCCGTCACGAGCAGATAAAACGGCTCGTCGCCGTCGATCGGCGTGCGGAGCATCGCCGGAATCGCGACCGCGTACACGATCGCCGCGAGCAGCGCCGCGCGATTCGCCGACCAGCGCACGTCGCGCCCGTTCGCGAGGAAGAGCGAGAACGTCGCGAGCTTGAGCACCGCGAGCGCCACGAAGGCGAGATACGGATCGACGTCCGCCGATACGCGGCGCCAGACGATCCACGCGAAGAGCCACGTCGCGAGATCGGTCGCGTAGTACGTCCACAGCGTACGGCGGCGCAGCACGACCAGAGGAAGGACGAGCAGCGCTGCGACAGCGGCGGTGATCATCGCGTGGCGATCTCGAACGCTTCGACCTGCAGCGTCGCGCCGGCGGGCAGCGTCGCCGCGGCGGTGACGCGGATCGTCTTCGCGCCGCGCGGCAGCGGCACGCGTCCCGCTCCGTCGATCCAGGCGAGGTATCCGTAGTCGCGGATCTTCCCCGCCGGATCGCGCGGCAGCGGATTGCGCGAGCCGTAATACTGATCGCGGCGCAGATAGCCCCAGTCAGCGGCGTCGCCGATTCGCACGTCGATGTACCGGCCGGCTTCAGCCGGCCGTCCTTTCGCTGCCTTGGGCGGGCTGAAGCCCGCCCCTGTGTCAATACGGCCGAGGAGCGTGCCGCGTCGGAAGTGCGGGACATTCGCGCCCGACACGATCAACGCGCGCGCGCCGTCGGGAACGCTGAGGGTCACCGTCTGCGCGGGCGGAATCGCCGCGTTGACGGTGTACCTCTCCCCCGCCGGCCGCGGCTCGCGCAGAAAATATGGAAACGCGCGCGCGACGATCCCGCTCCACGCGAAGAACGTGAGCGCGAACGCGATGACGATCGCCGACGGCAGCGCGAGCCGCAGGCGAGGCATGCCGAAGAGACGCGCGAGCGTCGCCACGAACAACACCGCGAGCGGCAGCGCGAACGTGCGCAGCGGAACCGCGGGCGTGACCAGCGCTGTGACGATCGCGACGGCCGCGGCGAAGGGAGTGTTGCCGAGGACGAGGGTGATCGCAACGGCGAGGGCGAGGAGGAACAGCTCTCTCGGGATCAGCGCGTTTTCGATCGGGATCCAGCGCAGGAGGAGGATGGTGGCGATGGTGAGGGCGATGGTTGCCCGGTTGCCCGGTTGCCCGGTTACCCGGTCGCCATCCAGCCACCGGGCAACCGGGTAACCGGGCAACCCAATCGCCAGAATGACTCCGAACGACAGCAATCGCGTCATCTCATCGGCAACGGCAATCTCCACCACCATCAACGCCGGCACCGCGAGCGCCACCGCCACATGCGTGAACGCCGCGACGAACACCACGATCACGGCGATGAACGGGAGCGCGCGATCGATGGGCGTCGCGTGATGGACGGCGAGGTGGCAGGCGTATGCAGAGATGGCCGCTGCGAGCGGCCAAATTGAAAATTGAAAATTGAAAATTGAAAAAGGGCGCCGCGTTGTCTCGTCGTTTTTCAATTTTCAATTTTCAATTTTCAATTTGCGCGAATGCGCGCCCGGGGTCGCGCACGAAATCGGGATCGAACCCTTCCAGAGTCTCGGGGGTGATGGTCGCGCGATAGATGTGCCGCGCGTCGCCCTTCAGCTGGACGCGCTCCACCGCGCCGCCCTGCAGCTCGAACGAAACTTCCAGCGTGATGCCGCTGCGCGTCAGCACCGCGACCGGCGATTTCACTTTGCCGAACAGAGCGCTCGTCACGGCCGAGGCGACGACGCCCGAGCCGCAGGAGAGGGTCTCGTTCTCCACGCCGCGCTCGTACGTCCGCACCTCGATCGCGTGCGTGTCGCGCACGACCACGAAATTCACGTTCGCGCCGCCGTCCGGCACCAGCTCCGGATGCGTGCGGATCGCGCGGCCGAGCGGGGCGATGTCCTGCGACCACAAGCCTGTCCCGAGCGCAGTCGAGGGATCGCGGAGGAAGAGCACGTAATGCGGCACGCCGACCACGATCGAGCTTCCGTGCACGACCGCGTTCCCTGTCTTCAGCGGACGCTGCGCGCGGAACGAATGCGGCGCCGGCAGCGAGAGCGTGACCGTACCGCCCTCGCCGATGTCCGCGCCGACGATCCCCGCATCGGTCTCGATGGTCATGTGCCGCCCCGCGATCACGTTCAGGAACGCGAAGCGCGCCGCGCAGCGAGCGCCGTTGCCGCAGAACGCGCCGAGGGAGCCGTCGGAGTTGTAGTAACGCATGCGGAACGTCGCCCGGGCCGAGTTTTCGATCAGGATGAGCCCGTCGGCGCCGACCGACAGCGCCCTCGTGCAGATGCGCCGCGTGAGCTCCGGAACGTCCCCGATCTTCGCGCTTCGATGGTCGATCGCCACGAAGTCGTTTCCCCCTCCCGCCATCTTCGAGAAAGCGAGCGGATCTTGTTTGCCCGTCTGCACTTGTCCTGCGCCACGCATCGGAATTTTCGACTCCGGCACCGGTTTCCCTCCGGCGGTTCTGTATTCTCGCACGGAGTGGGCCACAGGCCGCGAAACGTGCGGTGCAGCCTCGTCGTCAGAACAGTGGGTTGCGCAGTTTCGCGGTTGCGCGGTCTCGCGGTCAGGCACTGCGGAACCGCGCGACCGCGTAACCGCGTAACCCAGTCTCGGAGGAACTCTTGAAACGAACGCTCCCCCTTCTCCTCGCACTCTCGTTGTGTGCTCCCCTTTTCGCTCAGCGGAACAATCCAGAGCCCGAGCTGCCGAAGCTCGTCGAACAGATCGACGTCCGCGTCATCAACGTCGACGTGGTCGTCACCGACCGCAAGGGCAATCCGGTGACCGGCCTCAGGAAAGAGGACTTCGAGATCCTCGAGAACGGCAATCCGAAAGTCGTCACGAACTTCTACGAGGTCGAGGGAACGCTGGCGAAGAACGTCGTCGCCGAGCCCGAAACCGCGACCACCGTTCCCGCGCCGGTGCGCCGCGACGAAGTGCCGGAGAACCTCAAGCGCCGGATCATCTTCTACATCGACAACCTCTCCCTCGCGCCCTTCAACCGCAACCGCGTCTTCACGCAGACGAAGGAGTTCGTGAAGACGGTCATGCGCCCCGGCGACGAGGCGATGATCGCGACGTTCAACCGGAGCATGAAAGTACGCGTGCCGTTCACGCGCGACACCGCGCAGCTGATCTCGACCCTCGACTCGATCGCAGGCGAGTCGGGCATGGGTATCGCGAATCGCAGCGAGTGGCGCTCGACCGAGAGCCGCCTCAACGAGGCGACGAGCTATCAGGACGCGATCGGCATCGCCCGCACCTACGCGTCCTCGGTCGAGCACGATCTGCGCACGAGCGTCTCCTCGATCAACGCGCTGATCTCCACGCTCGCGGGTGTGGACGGAAAGAAGATCCTCGTCCTCACCAGCGAAGGGTTTCCGATGCAGCCGGGCCGCGAGGCGTTCTATCTCATCGATGAGCTGCAGCGCACGAAGGGCTGGAACGTCGGCTCCTCGATGCTCGAAGGGATGGCCTTCGACGGCACGCGCTTCGTGCAGGAAGTCGGCAAGACCGCGAACGCGAACGGGATCACGATGTACACGATCCACGCGGGCGGGTTGACCGGCGGCACGGAGATGTCGGCCGAGCGCTCGGCGCCCGCGTCGCACACCGTGCAGTACGCCGCGTCGACGAACACGATGGAGTCGATGCAGCTGATGGCCGACATGACCGGCGGCCTGGCTTCGGTCCAGACGAACAACTTCGCGGAGGCCTTCCGCCGGATCCAGCGCGATCTCGAGTCGTACTACTCCCTCGGCTACCGCGCCGGCACCGAGCGCGTTGACCGTCAGCGCTATCTGCAGGTGCGCGTGAAGAACCGGGAGTACCGCGTCCGCGCGCGCCAGACGTTCGTGGAGAAGTCGGTGTTCGCGGAGATGAGCGACCGCGTGGTCGCAAACCTGCTCTATCGCGTCAAGGACAACGACCTCGGCATCCTCGCGCGCGTCGGCCAGCCGATGCCGACCGGCGACGGCTTCTTCCGCGTGCCGGTCGACATCCAGATTCCGCTGTCGAAGCTGGCCATGCTGCCGCAGGGCGAGAGCGAGCACGCGGGCGGCTTCGACATCTACGTCGTCGTGGCGAACAAGGACAACGACATGTCCGACGTCGCGCGCAAGGCGCACCAGCTCCGCGTGCCGAACAAAGACATGAAGACCATCGCCTCGAAGTTCTACACGTATACGCTCGAGCTGCTGATGGAGCCGGGCCTGAACAAGATTTCCCTCGGCGTGGTCGATCAGATCTCGAACGAGAGCGGGTTCACGCGCGAGCAGATCATCGCGAGGGATATGAGATAGACGTGCTGCGTGCACGGTGCCGCGTGCAGCGTGAGAAGCAAAGCACGCAGCACGCAGCACGCGGCACGCAGCACGCCGATGCGCCTCCTCCTCACGATCCAGTACCTCGGCACCCGCTACGGCGGATGGCAGGCACAGGCAAACGCGATGAGCGTGCAGCAGGTCGTGGAAGAGGCGCTCGTGAGAGTCTTCAATGAGGCCGTGCGCATCCACGGCGCTGGACGCACCGACGCGGGCGTTCACGCGCTCGCACAGCGCGCGCATGTGGACGTCCCCTTCGACATTCCACCGCGCGGACTGATCCTCGGCCTCAACCAGATTCTCCCCCACGACGTGCGCGTGACCGCGATCGAGCGGGTCGCGGATGACTTTCACGCGCGCTTCGCGGCGAAGGCGAAAACGTACGAGTACCGCATCTGGAACGCCGAGGTGGCGGACGTGTTCGCGGCGGAAACGCATGCGCACGTGGCGCGCACGCTCGACGTCGATGCGATGCATGAAGCGGCGCAGGCAATCGCCGGATCGCACGACTTCCGCGCGTTCACGGTCGCCGACCCCGAGGTCAGCTCGACGACGCGCACGATCGAGTCGATCGACGTTGCGCGCGACGGAAACGTCGTCTGCATCACCGTGACCGCGGACGGCTTCCTGCGGTACATGGTCCGCCGCATCGCCGGCTCGCTGATCGAAGTCGGACGCGGCAAGCTGGATGGCGACGCGCTGCGCCGTTCGCTGGAGCCGGAGCTCGAGGCGGCGAGGTGGACGGCGCCGGCGAAGGGGTTGGTGTTGAGGGGGATTCGGTACTGAGTTGCCTGGTTACCCGGTTGCCCGGTTACCCGGTTGCCCGGTTACCCGGTTGCCCGGTTGCCCGGTTGCCCGGTTACCCGGTGTGCGGCTGCAACGACCGCGCTGAAACGAAACGAAGGTGCAGCCTTCGACCGGGCAACCGTGTGACGGGGCAACCGGGCAACCGGGCAACCGGGCAACCGGGCAACCGGGCAACCGGTGTAACATCCCCCCTCTGTGATCGACGTTTCCAAGCTCGCGGCGCCGGGCTCGATCGAGGAGACGCTCCTCGACAAGATCGACTTCACGCGCCTTCCGAAGCACGTCGCCGTGATCATGGACGGCAACGGCCGCTGGGCGCGCGCACGCAGCCTGCCGCGCGTCGAAGGCCATCGCGCCGGCATCGCCTCGGTGCGTGAGACCGTCGAGACCGCGGCCCGCCTCGAGCTCGGCGTCATCACCCTCTACGCCTTCTCCGTCGAGAACTGGAAGCGCCCGCGCTACGAAGTCGCGACGCTGATGATGCTGCTCAAGGAGTACCTCCGCAAAGAGCTGCAGACGCTGATGGAGAACAACATCCGCTTCACCCCCATCGGCCGCATCGACGGACTCGACCCTTCGGTGCAGCGCGAGCTGCGTTACGCGGAAGAGAAAACCGCCGAGAACAGCGGACTGCTCTTCCAGATCGCGCTCAACTACGGCGGGCGCGCGGAGATCGTCGACACCTGCAACCGCGTCATGGCCATCCTCCGCGAGAAGGAGATGAGCGATGCGGTGATCGATGAAGCCTTCTTCTCCGATCACCTCTACACCGCCAACGTGCACGATCCCGATCTCCTGATCCGCACCAGCGGCGAGCTGCGCGTCTCGAATTTTCTCCTCTGGCAGATCGCCTACGCGGAGATCCACGTCACGAAAGTGCTCTGGCCCGACTTCCGCCGCCGCCATCTGTTCGAAGCGATCGTCGACTTTCAGGCGCGCGAGCGGCGCTACGGCGGCGTCGAAGAGCCGGGCGACGCGGAGATGTTCATCGAGGCCGAGGAGTAGGTTGCGCGGTTGCGCGGTTGCGCGGTTACCCGGTTTCCCAGTTGCCCAGTTTCCCAGTTTCCCGGTGTGCAGTCTGCATCGTCGGTACGTTGGCAGCATCATCCCCGCAGGTTGCGACGAGGCACCCGTAAACCGGGCAACCCCGCAACCGGGCAACCGGGCAACCCCACCCGGCAACCCCGCAACCCGGCAACCCGGCAACCCGCAACCCGCGAACCGTCACAACCCCGCTACAATGCGCCCTCTCCATGCGTTTCGCGCGCGAAATCACCGCCCTCGTCGCCGCACCGATCGCCATCTGGATCATCGGCTGGGGCCATGAATACGTCTTCGACGGCGCGATCGCGCTGATCGCCGTCCTCGCGCTGCACGAGTTCCTCGCCCTCGGCAAGGCCAAGGGCTATGACCTCCCGGTCGTGCTCTGCATCCTGATCATGCTCGTGATCATGGCCGCGTTCATTTTGCAGGAACTGTCGGTCGAGATCGGGATGTTCACCGCGCTGCTCATCATCCCCGCCTCGTACGTCTTCAGCCGCAAGCCGCTCGAGGACTCGCTGCCCTCGAGCGCGATCGCCGTGCTCGCGACGACGTACGTCGGCATGCTCGGCGGCTCGCTGATCCGGCTGCGCAACGACTTTCCCGTCGGCTCGAAACTCGTCTACTTCCTGTTGCTCGTCGTGTGGCTCGGCGACAGCGGGGCGTACTACGTCGGCAGGAAATTCGGACGGCACAAGATGTCGCCGCGCATCTCGCCGAAGAAAACGGTCGAGGGACTCGTCGGCGGGATCATCACCTCGATCGTGACCGCGGTCGTCATCCACTTCACCTTCTTCCAGGAGTTCCCGCTGCATCACGCGATCATCGCCGGCGTCATCCTCTCGTTCGCGGGCGTCGTCGGGGATCTCGCGGAGTCGATGTGGAAGCGCTCCGCGGAGGTGAAAGACTCGGGGACCCTGATCCCCGGCCACGGCGGATTCCTCGACCGCTTCGACTCGATTCTCTTCACGGCGCCCATTTTGTATTGCTACTGGACGCTCATTGTTCGGGGCTTTCGGAGTTTGAACATCATGAGCGCGTAGAAACGAGTGCTGCGTGCCACGTGCTGCGTGCTGCGTCACTCGACGCGGATCGCAGCACGCAGCACGCAGCACGCAGCACGCAGCACGATATGAGAACGATCTCGATCCTCGGATCCACCGGCAGCGTCGGCCGCAACACGCTTGCGGTCGTCGATGCGTTTCCCGACGCTCTGCGCGTGGTCGGTCTCGCGGCGGGCGGAAACATCGAGCTGCTCGCGGAGCAGATCGAGCGCTATCGCCCGGAGCTCGTCTCGGTGCGCAGCGAAGAAGATGCGGCGCTCCTCCGTTCCCGCGTCGACGTCGAGGTCCTCTCCGGCATCGAAGGCGCCTGCTCCGTTGCCACGCTCTCCTCCGCGAACACGGTCATCGCCGCGATCGTCGGCGCCGCAGGCATCCCGCCGGTTTACGCCGCGCTGCGGGCCGGCAAGCGCGTCGGGATCGCGAACAAGGAAGTGCTCGTCGCCGCGGGCGATGTGATGACTCGCGCCGCCCGCGAGCACGGCGGGGAGATCCTCCCGGTCGACTCCGAACACAACGCCGTGCATCAGGCGATCCGCGCCGGCCGCCACGACGAGGTACAGCGCATCATCCTCACCGCCTCGGGCGGCCCGTTCCTCACGCGCGACCTCGACACCTTCGGCGACGTCACCATCGAGGCCGCGCTCGCGCATCCGACCTGGCGGATGGGCAACAAGATCTCCATCGACTCGGCGACGATGATGAACAAAGGCCTCGAGGTCATCGAGGCCCATCATCTCTTCACCATGCCCGCGGACCGGATCGACATCCTCATCCATCCGCAGTCGATCGTCCATTCGATGGTCGAGTACGTCGACGGCTCGATCATCGCGCAGCTCTCGACGACCGACATGAAGTTCCCGATCCAGTACGCGCTCCTGTTTCCCGAGCGTGTGGCCGCGCCGTTCGCGCGCCTCGACCTGGCGCGCATCCGCACGCTGGACTTCCTCCCCGTCGACACGCGCCGCTACCCTGCCGTGGAGCTCGCGTACGCTGCCTGCCGCGCGGGGGGATCGATGCCGGCCGTGCTCAACGCGGCGAACGAGATCGCCGTGGAGCGCTTTCTCGCGGGAGAACTTCCGTTCACGGCAATCGTAGACATCGTGGGACGCGTGCTCGACCGCCACGCCGGCAAGGTCTCCGAAATTCGCTCCGTGGAGGACGCGCTGGAATGGGATGCCTGGGCCAGGAACGAAGCGAAAGGTCTCGATGTTGCAGTCCGGCACTGACCTCATAGCGCTCACATGAACGACATCGCTCACAACGCCTTCGCCTTCATCCTCGGACTCGGCTTCCTGATCTTCATCCACGAGGCGGGTCACTTTTTCGTGGCCAAGCTCTTCCGTGTCCGTGTCCTGGTCTTCTCCTTCGGATTCGGCAAGCGCCTCTTCGGCTTCCAGCACGGCGACACCGACTATCGCGTCTCGATCTTCCCCCTCGGCGGATACGTGCGTATGGCCGGCGACTCGCCCGAGGAGAACGTGCCGGGGAGTCCGGACGAGTTCCTCTCGAAGCCGAAGTGGCAGCGCTTCCTGATCCTGGTCGCCGGTCCGCTGATGAACATCCTTGTCGCGATCATGTTCATCGCCGCGCTGGCGATGATCGGACGGGAAGAGGTGGTGATGAAGCCGGTCGTCGGCGAGGTGCTCTCGGACAAGCCGGCGGCGAAGGCGGGGCTGAAACGCGGCGACACGATCGTGAGCATCAACGATGAGCGGGTCCAGGGCTTCGACGACATCCGCCTCATGGTCTCCATGAACGCGGAGACGCCGCTGCGATTCAAGTACCTGCGCGACGGCGTCGTGCACCAGACCACGCTGACGCCCGAGAAGGAGAACAGCGAATACGGACCCGTCGGGCGCGCCGGCTTCTTTCCCGGCGTGGAGGCGGTGATCGGCCGCACAGATCCCGGCTCGCCCGCCGCGCGCGCGGGCCTGCAGCCGGGCGACCGCATCGTCGCCGCGAACGGGAAGCGCGTCGCCGATCTGAGCGAATATGTGACGATCGCCAACACCGCGGCGAACAAGCCGATCGCGCTCGTCGTGCAGCGCGGCGCGGCGCGCGTGAACGTGACCCTTGCCGCGCACGAGGACGCCGACCGCGGAATCGTCCCGCCGACGAGACTCTTCAAGCTCTCGCTCTTCCCCGCGCTGCGCTACAGCGTCGAGGAGAACTGGCGCATGCTCCGCTACGCCGTGGCCGCGGTGAAGCGGATGTTCCGCAGCGAAGGAAGCGTGAAGGAGCTCAGCGGCCCGCTCTCGATCGCCCGCATCTCCGGCGACATGCTCCGCCGCGGCCCGATCGAGTTCGTCGCCCTCCTGGCAATGATCTCCCTCCAGCTCGGCGTGATGAACCTGCTCCCCGTCCCGGTCCTCGACGGCGGCCACATCATGATCCTGCTCATCGAAGGCATCGCCCGCCGCGATCTGTCGCTGCGCGTGAAAGAACGCATCCAGCAACTCGGCTTCGCCGCGCTGGCAACGCTGATGATCGTGGTGCTCTACCACGACGTGGTGAGCAACGTGCTGCGGTTGAAGGACGGTTAGCGGTTCGGCAGCAACTCGAGCGGTGCGATTTCGGCGATATGTTCGAAGTCGGCGTCGCGATGCAAAAGAGGAACGCGATTGCGAATCGCGCACGCGGCGATCAGACAGTCGAAAGGTGCGATCTCGTAGCCCTTGGCGCGAGACGCTCGAAAGATCTGCGCCGCCTCTTCGAACGTTCCGAGGGGCATGGGATCATCCAGCATCTCGACCGCAAGGATGATCTCCCATGCACGGCCGTAGCGTTCTGCGTCGCGCGCGCCTTGCAGCAGTTCCTGCGCGATCGGCGGACAGATGGCAATGTCCGCCCAATCGACAAACTTTGCCAGATCGAAGCGACTGCGCTGAACATCCAGCCAGATGCTTGTATCAACGAGAGTTACGGACACGTTTGACGTTGTGACGTGTCGCCGGGCCATTCGCCGCAGCACGCCGTTCCTGCGCGGCCCACGAATTCGGCCGGATCGTCTCTAGGTAATCGGGCCAGAAGAAGTCGGGCGTCGCCCTGAATCTCTCGATTGCGCGCTGGAGTCGATCGACACGTTGCAGCAGCTCGGTAAGCGCCGTGTCCACCACCGCCGAGTTAGTGCGTTCGCCGGTGACCTGCCTCGCCTTCTCCAGAAGTTCCTCATCAACCGTAACGGTCTTCCGTTTCATATACACAATGTGCACTCATGTGTCTTAACGCGTCAAGATGCACCGCCGCAGCAGATCCAGCGCCTGCTGCGTCGAGTACCACTTCACGATCGCGCGCGGCCCCTGCCAGAGGATGTGGCGGTGCTTGTGGCCGTCGGGCCAGGCCACGGCGATGTGCACGGTGCCGACCGGCTTCTCCGGCGTGCCACCGGTCGGGCCGGCGATGCCGGTGATGCCGACGCCCCACGTCGAGCCAAAGCGCTCGCGGACTCCCTTGGCCAATGCGATGGCGACCGGTTCGGAGACTTCGCCGTGCGCGGCGATGAGTTGCTCGCCGACGCCCGCCAGGGCGATCTTCGCGGCACCGGTGTAGCAGATCGCGCCGCCGAGAAAGTACGCGGAGCTGCCGGAGACGTCGGTGATGCGCGAGCCGAAGAGACCGCCGGTGCATGACTCGGCTACGGCGAGCGTCTCGCCGCGCGACTTCAGCAGCTCGCCGATCGCGCTCTCGATCGTCGCGTCGTCGTAGCCGAAGACCCGCTCGCCGAAGATCTCCACGAGCTCACGCTCGCGTGACGCGATCGCCGCGCGCGCCGGCTCTTCCGCGCCGTCGGCCTGCAGATGAATCTCGATGTGTCCCGTCGACGCGAGAATCGTCGGGACCTCGCCGGGATGCGCGTCGTAGTACGGCTTCAGCTTCTCCTCGACGCCCGACTCGGTGAGCCCCGCGATCTTCACCACGCGCCGGTAACGCGAGCGGCCGCCGCTGATCTGCTCCAGCCACGGCATCAGATACGTCGCGATCATCCACTCCAGCTCGTGCGGCACGCCGGGAAAGACCCAGACGTGTTTGCCGCGCGTCTCGATGTGAAACCCCGGCGCGGTGCCGCGCTCGTTGCGCAGCGTGGTCTGTCCGCGGAACACGTTCGCCTGCCGCTTGTTGACCTCCGGCATCTTCCAGCCGCGCGCGGCGAAGCGCGATTCGATGCGGTCGATGATCGACTGATCGACTTCCATCTCGAGACCGAACGCCTCCGCGAGCGCCTCGCGCGTGAGGTCGTCTTCCGTCGGCCCGAGGCCGCCGGTGATGACGAGGACGTCCGCGCGCGCGATCGCGTACTCGATCTCGCCCACGAGATCCGGCAGCGAGTCGCCGACGATCGACTTGCGCCCAACCGCGATGCCGTAGTTCTCGAGCGCCGCGGTGATTTTGAGCGAGTTCGTGTCGACGCGCGTGGGGCCGAGCATCTCCGACCCGATGGCGATGATGGCTGCTTGCTGGCTCAGGACGCCTCTTCCTTCTCGCGCGACAGCACTTCCCATTTGCCGTACAGCAGCTCGATCATCGCGCGCAGATCGCCATTCTGCTTCTGAATCTTCTTCACGCGCTCGCCGTCCCGAAACACCTCCTCGGAACAGAGCAGCAGGTCGTTGCGCTCGAGCTCTTTCTCCGCCGAGGCGATGCGCGACTCGAGGTCCGCGATCTCTTCGCCGATTTTCTTCGCGCGCTTCTCGCGTTTGCGCTGCTCCGCACGATCCGACGTACCGCCCGGCTTCAGCCGGGCGTCGACGGGCTGAAGCCCGTCGCTACGTTCGACCGGGCGCACGACCGGCGTCGCCGTTCCCGCTTTGAACCTCTCCACCAGATCCGAGTAGTTCCCCGCGTACACCTCGGCGTGTCCATCTTCGACGAGGATGATGCTCTCCGCGACGCGGTCGATGAAGTAGCGGTCGTGCGAGACCACGATCAGCGCGCCGGTGAACTTCTCCAGCGCTTCTTCCAGCGCCTCGCGCGTGTAGACGTCGAGATGGTTCGTCGGCTCGTCGAGCAGCATCACGTTGCCGCCGACGTACATGATCTTCGCGAGCGCGAGCCGTCCCTTCTCTCCGCCCGACAGGTCGCGCGTCTTCTTGAACGCGTCGTCCTCGAAGAACGAGAACCGCGCGAGATACGACCGCACCTCTTCCTCGGTCTGCGAATGATCGAGGTCCCACACCTCGTCGATCACGCGACCGGCCGGCTTCAGATCGCCGAGGGTCTGATCGTAGTAGCCGGCGCGGACGTTGTGTCCCGGCAGGACCGCGCCGGCGAGCGGCGGGATGCGCTGCGCGAACGTCTTGAGCAGCGTCGACTTGCCTGAGCCGTTCGGACCCATGATCGCGTAGCGCTCGCCGCGGCGGACCTGCAGGGAGAAGTTCTGCACGACCGCCCGTGACGTTGAAGACGACGGCGAGCTACCGCTCGCCGTCAGCCATCCCGCGGTCACGCGATCGATCGTCAGCGCGACCGCGCCCGAGCGCGCGCCGCCGTCGAGATTGAATCGCGCCAGCGTTTCGTCCGTCTCGGGCCGCTCCAGCTCATCGAGCTTGTCGAGCATCTTGCGGCGCGACTTCGCCTGCTTCGTCTTCTGCCCCGCGAGGTTGCGGCGGATGAAATCCTGCGTGTCGGCGATGAGCTCCTGCTGCCGCTCGTAGTCCTTCGCCATCTTCTCCATCCGCTCCGCGCGGAGCTGGAGAAACTTCTCGTAGTTGCCGGGATACTCGACGAGCTTCCCGTGCGCGAGCTCGACGATCTTCGTCACCGTGCGGTTCAGAAACGTGCGGTCGTGCGAGATGAGGAGATAGCTGCCCTTGAACGCCTGCAGAAACTCCTCGAGGAACTCGATGCCGTTGAGGTCGAGATGGTTCGTCGGCTCGTCGAGCAGCAGCAGATCGACTCTCGTGAGGAGCACGCGCGCGAGCATGGCGCGGTTCTGCTGGCCGCCGCTGAATTCGTGGATCGGGCGCTGCCACTCCTTCTCATCCGCGAACCCGACTCCGCCGAGCACGCGCTCGACCTCGGCGTGCAGCGTGTAGCCGTCGGCGTGCTCGTAGTCGTGCTGGAGCTGCGAGTAGAGCTCGAGCAGGCGATCGTGATCGGCGCGCGCCGTGTCGCCGAGGTCATGCTCGATCGCGCGCATCTTCCGCTCGATGGCCAGCACTTCCTCGAACGCGGTCTCGACGTAGTCGAAGAGCGACATCCCCGGCTCGGCGTCGAGATGCTGTCCGACGTGCCCGATCGTGAGCCCCGAGGCGCGAAGGATCTGGCCGTGATCCGGCTCCTCCTGCTTCAGCAGCAGCCGGAAGAGCGTCGTCTTCCCGGCGCCATTGCGGCCGACGAGCCCCACGTGCTCGCCCGGATTGTGCTGCCACGTGACGCCCTTGAGGACATCGTGCGGACCGTAGCTTTTCTCGATGTTGTCGAAGCGATAAAGCATTTGCCGGTCACTTGAAACGCACGGCGGCCTTCGGCATTCCGCGCTGCCAGGCTTGTCATCCCGAGCGTAGCGAGGGACCTGGGCGGGTGTGGGGCTCGAAGAACACGCGATGTACGCCGCCCACCCACGCAGGTCCCTCGCTCACGCTCGGGATGACAAACAACCGAGACCTCGCACTGACGAGAACTATGACAGCCGCGATGTGACGCCTGCGCATGCTGCTAACCTTACGGCCATGCGGCTCGCAGTCAACATCGATCACATCGCCACGATCCGCGAGGCGCGGAAGACCGACGAGCCGGACCCCGTCGCGGCGGCCGTGATCTGCGAGCTCGCCGGCGCGCAGGGGATCACGGTTCATCTGCGCGGCGACCGGCGGCACATTCAGGATCGCGACGTCGAGCTGCTGCGCAGGACGGTCACCACGCACCTGAACATCGAGATGGCGTCGACGACGGAGATGGTGCGCATCGCGCAGACCGTGAAGCCGCACCAGGTCACGCTCGTGCCGGAGCGGAAGGACGAGATCACGACCGAGGGAGGGCTCGACGTCGTGCTGCACTCGGGGAACGTCGAGAAGAGCGTCGTCCAGCTGCTCGACGCACGCATCGACGTCTCGATCTTCGTCGATCCCGATCTCGAGCAGATCCGCCAGTGCCACAAACTGCGCGCGCCGAAGATCGAGATCAACACGGGCAAGTTCGCGGACGCGTGGAAGAGCGGCAACTGGCCGGCGGAGCTGGACAAGATCGCCACCGCCGCGCGCGCGGCGAAGAAACTCGGCCTCGTCGTCCTCGCGGGCCACGGCCTCACCTACCGCAACATCGACGCGATCGCGACTGTGCCGGAGATCGAGGAGCTGAACATCGGCCACTCGATCATCGCGCGCGCCGCGCTGGTCGGACTCGATGCGGCGGTGCGGGAGATGGCGGCGCTGATGCGGTCGCCGCGAAGATTGCCGACTGTGAAGTGAGGGAATGCGGCTTCAGGCCGCCTGTCCTGCGGCAATGAGTTGCCCCGCCTCTAGTGCAGCGAGCTCGCTTGCAAACGTGTGTGGAGTCAATCAGGCGGCCGTGGAGGAGTTAGCCCTCCAACAGCTGTTCGGCCAATAATGTCGCGAGATACGAGGCCAAGTCGTCAACATTGAAGTCGCCATTCTCCCAATGACGGTCCGCCGCCTGCAACGCCGCGTAGTATGGTTCGCGGTTCTCGCGGATTCGCTCGGGAACGATCTTTTTGCCCGGCAGCAACATGCCTTGGCGAATACACATCAACAGGTAGCACGCCGCCCTTGCCGTCCGACCATTCCCCTCGATGAAGGGATGAATCCAGTTCAGACGCCACAGGGCGTACGCTGGAAGAACCGTAGGATGATCGACGATCGCCCAGTTCTCGTGAATCACCGAAATAAATTGATCTACGAGATCGGGGACGTCCTTGTAGTGCGGAGGAGCATGGTTGCCGACATAGATCGGTTGTTGCCTGAACCGACCGCCGAATTGCGCGATGTTCGCCACCGCTGCTGCATTGAGCGCCCATAACGTATATTTGTCAAATGCTTCGATTCCCTTGCTTAGAGCGATCTCGACGCAGTTCGTCATGAGATCGTATTGACGCAGCAAGTTCTGCTCTTGAACTCGCGCGAACAGGACGGGGTCATCCGCTTCCCGCACCGACATTGACGGGAGTATACGTCACTTCAAACGGATGTTCTTCGAAGATCTCCGTACAGACTCTTTCGTTATGAGCTCCGACTGCGGGGCGTTGCCGAACGCGAAACTCACGCGTTGCTCGCGGAGGTCATCTTCAGAGATAGGAGTAGTTTTGGCTTCGGCAAGCAACTGGCTCAATGCTGCGTCCACGGTCAGCCTGGTATTAAATTGCTTTCGTGCCGGCATACTGGGCTCCTGAGTCGCTGACTCTACGATGCGTAGAACGCGAAACACTCGACGCCGCACTAGCTGAAAGAGTCCCTGGGTGGAGCGGGTGGCGGCGATCCATGCACAAACTGTATCACGGACGGACTCATGCGCCTAACGCCACGTCGGCGATAGCGCGCGAAGGTGCATGGTCCGCCTAACGGCTATCGCTAAGCTGCACGGCCAAAGCCCACGTGCCGAAGCCCCGAGCGGCGCCGCGGTTGCCGGCGAGAAGTTGCATGCAACGCCTGCCGAATTACAACCACCGTGACGCCGCCCCGATGGCGAGAATGTAGGCGGCTCGGCCGTCGGCTCGGCCGCCGGACCGAAGCCGGGACGTGCCAGCTTCTGGTCACCCATGTTCCCGGCCGAATGCAGTAGTTGGGCGGCCCCCAGCAGAGCTAAACTGTTGCTGCTGTGGGCGGCCAGAGCGACAGATCACGTCGGAAGCGAAATGCGCCTAGACGCACCTTGGGGAAGATGTAGTAAATGCCAGCGAGAGCGACTTGAACCGGTTTGCCTTGAAAGTCCAACTGAATCTTCATATTGTGCTCGTCACTGGCCGCAAGATCTGAGGTGACTGAACCGAGCTCGCGGTCGCCGGTCGGACCCGCCGTGTACGCGCGAACGGTTAGGTCAAAGATCGCAACGTCGCCCGCCGACGTATTACGTATAAGTATGCTGTTACAATTCTCGCTACTGACGAGGTCTACCGTAATTGAGGGTCGCACGCGGTGCCGAAGTATTAGCAAGATGGCTAGGGGGACGATAAATGTGATTGGCACCCAATATCGAAGCAATGAATCTACCGTAAGCTTCAAGTTCCGATGCGGCGGCGTGCGTAACGGCTGATTGGAGGGAGCAGCAAGACGCCGGTCCAGTCCGACGATCACACGCGTGGCTGCCTCATAATGACGATCATCGGCCGGGATCTTTGCCATGTGCTGCCTCGCGACGTGAAGATCTTCCGCGCGAAGATATGCTATCCCAAGATTATATCGTGCCCACGGCCCATTCCTCGCCGAATCTAACCACCGCGACAACATGGCGATCGCTTCAGCAAATCTGTCTTGATATATATAAAAGCCAGCGAGCGTAATGGCCGCGTCTTCGTAACTCGGATCATTCCGATAAATTTGCTCCAGTAACTGTTGAGCCTCCGCTCGTCGCTTCAGTCCATCTAAACAAAGCGCCACATTGAACAGAATCTCGCTATCCTTAGGCTTGGTTGCCTCTATCCGCCGAAACAATTGCAGAGCTTCCACGTAGTTACGCTCGTGTAATCTCTGAGCGGCCAGGGTTCGGATGTCATCTAACGGCGGCTCTGTCGAGGTGGGTGCGGTCACGGCATTCGACGCAGCAGCGGTCGTGTATGTGTCTACGGTGTCCGTCGAAGCGTAGAGTGACGTCTCTGATATATGCCGCAGGATTGCGTCGGCGAGCGTTCGTTCAGCATCCGGTGCGCTCGCACGAAGTAGTCGCGGACTTCTCCCTACGCTGGAGTAAATTGTTGCGGTGATATGGTCCCGTGACTCACCGATGACGACCGCGAACCCGCGCGTATTTCGGAACGCTTCGTCAATGTCCGATCCCGCCGGAAGTCTCTGGACTTGATAACTTCGTGCCAGCAGATACTCCTGAAGCAAGCTGTAAACACCTGCGACATTGTCGCCAGCCGTAGAGGATGGGACAAAGTACACACGTGTTCCGGGCGGATTGTTCGGAGAAATTCCCGCGCTGATGTGAAGCACGAACATAACTGCAGGAGCTATCGCCAGTAAGGTGGGAGTGCTGAAGCGCCATCGGTTCATCATGCCATCCTCCTGCCAAAGGCAGTGGGCCTACTTTACCGCATGGATGCAATCCTGAACTAACACTAACTGCCGGCGGGCACATCGTGCGCCCAACGTTCATCGCTTCAGCTGCGAGCCGCTCACCGGTTCGCAGCTGACGTGCGGCACGACAGTTGCCGCGCCCAGCGCGGATGCGGCGGAAGCGATGTGGTCGGGTAGACCGAGGCGATTGCTCGCCCCGGCCCCCCTGCAGATCCGGAGCGGGATTACCGCATCCGGCTCCTCGAATCACGGGATTTGCTGCATTGGCAGCCCTGATCCGCTATTCGTCGACGTTGCGTTTGCTCAGAACTACTCGAGCACGATGTCTCGCTGTGTTTCCTTTCGACGATTCCGTGATTCGGCACTCCCCTTCCCTCCACTGGCTCCCGTGGGCGACAGTTCGCCAGCTTCACCGGTACTATCAGAGCGCTCCGACTTCCCGCCGTCCTTCCCGCCTCGCTCCCTTTTCCCTCGCCGGGCGGTACCACGGACTGCTGTTCGTCGTTAGGCTTAGGCAGCGGAGAGTTGCTGTTGCCGGCTCCTCTTCGGTACTGCGCCGGTGCCTCAATCCTCTGCCTTCGTCTCACACTCGTGGAGACTGCGGGATCTCCCAGGTTCCTCGGCAACCCCTTTGCGAACATGCCCTGCTCTTCGACCCCGGCGGACCGGATGCGCCAAGGCCACTAACGACGCATCCGATGTTGCCTTCCACTCGGTTGACGGCGTCGGCTCCGCGATCAGTCACATTTCGAGGCTCAATCACACAGCCTGCTCGCTCGCTGTCTACGCTTCGCGGCTCGGATTACTCCGATCGAACACCGCGCAAGACTCGCTTCCCACTGGCGGCCAACCTTGTTGGGGCAGGACTCTCACCTGCTGGGTTGCATTTGGAGGTTTCCACTCTGTGTCTTCAACTCACATCGTTTCCTCCTCCTCGAAGCTTTCCTGGCGCACCAAGTGGCGTGACGCCGTGCAGATACGAAGTTCCGTAGGCAGCTCGGCTGCCGGGCCACGGAGCACCGGCTCGTCGGCTTCTACCCCAGAGTTGGGCGGCCGGTCAGAATACGAGAACTTTGTTTTCGATGCGCAGAGGAATCGTTGACGATGTAACCGGCACGGAGTTGTAGCCGCAGCGGTCGAGAAGACGGCGCATTCGTCGTTCCGATTCGCGATTGGCAATTCCCGGGGCGAGCCACACGGAAGTCAAAGGCATTCGACGATCTCGGATGCGGAGGTCGAGTTCGACATGGGTCTTCTGAACTCCACTGCGCGTGACAACGCAGTCGGGGCTATCCATGAGGTGACCGTGTACAAGACGCCATTCGTTCTCTGCTTGAAAGTCTTTTCTTTTCATGCGAGGGAAAAATGCCGCGGCGCAGCCTGCGAGATTTCCGAGCCACGAGGCGATGTACATGTGCGCGTCCGGGACGGTCGCCAGATCATCTGACATGCGCGGTGCGACTTGTTCGAGCCAGCGTTCGACAAGCGTTTCAAAGAAAGTGTCTTGATCGGAACGGTCGTAGGCCACTCGGACAAAGCCGACAGCCGATGCAGCCTCGTCGGCATTGTCCATCTGCCGGAGTGCGTGGCTGTCAAAGCCCAAAGCAACACCGTATGCTCGATCCGCGTAACGATCCCATTGAGTAAGGTCGTTTTCAAGTCGTGTGAGGCTTGCGACGAATACGTCGACGCGACCTCCTTCTTCGAGTCGGATGTGCCGGACTCCGGGCGGGTAAAGGATTCGAAGCGCCTGATCAGTTTTCTTGTCGGACCGTAAGCGGTCGAAAAGCAGTTGGCGCAAGGTGTCGGCAGCATGAACGATCTCGCTCCTGTCGTTTAGCTCGGAGCTTATCACCGCCCATAACTTTCCGGATTCGATGATCTTGCTGGATGCGAGAGCATTGGTGTAATGAAAGACCTCGCTTGGCGCCGGCCCCTGCCACGCATGCCACGAATTCTCTACTGACGCCCTCAGAGCGAGCAGTTCACGATCGAACTCTTCGTCGGTCATCACGTATATTTTAGGTCCGCCCAACGTTGAATTCGTACCGCTTCGACCATCTACATCTTATCCCCCGTGGATATCTACATATAGAACTTTCGTTCATTGTCGTATATGGTCCGGCGACTGGTCTGTGCTGACTTTTCGAAGCTACCGAGTGTTTCGCGTTCCGCACTCGGGGAATCGATCCGTGCAGTGGCCGAGTGTTTTCGTTGCCACCGGCAGACGACGCCCGGCTAAAGCCGGGCGCTACGTTCGATTTGCAGCGATTGGAGGCGGCGGCGCATCTCGCGGACGAGCGATCGATCCGCGTGGCGGGCAAACCGTATCTCTTCGTACATCGCCGCCAAAGGCGCCAACTCGTCGGCGCACCCCGCGTCCCGCGCGCGCAGCTCGCGCAGCGCCTCCTCCACCGTCATCGATGGCTCCACCTGCACTCCGTGCGCGCGGAGGCGGGTCTCGAGGAGGTGGAAGAGCGGGCGGCGGCGTTGCTTGATCAGCGCCACCGCGAGCGCGGCGGCGGCGAGCAGCGCGAGGAACGCAACGAATGCGCGTCCGGGCAGCGCGCGCGCGTTCGCCGCGACGCTCTCGCGCAGCGAGACGGCCGTGTCCCGCGCGGCGGTGATCAGGTCGGTGAAGAGGGTGATCTGATCGCCGAGGCCGAAGGTCAGGATGTAGCGGTCCCAGAAATAGTTGATCGAATCGGCGACGGCGGCGAGATACGCCGCCCAGGCGTTCGGCGTTTCGCTGCCGGGGCGCAGGGATGCCGGGGTCGAGTCGTACACGCGCCAGCTCTTTCCGTTCCACACCTCCGTCCAGGCATGCGCGTCGTCGCGGCGCACGGTGAGATAGCCGGTCAGCGGATTGAGGCGGCCGCCGTAGAACCCGCCGCCGATGCGCGCCGGCACCTCGAGCGCGGTCAGCAGCACGACCATCCCCGCCGCGAAGTACTCGCAGTGCCCGCGCCGCTCGCGGAGCAGAAACTCCTCGATCGTCATCGCCCGCGGCGTGGCGGGATTCGGCACGTAGCGGAAATTGCGCAGCATCCACTGCTCGATGAGCTCCGCCTGTTTCTCCGGCCGCGTCTCGCCGCCGACGATGCGTTGCGCGAGCGCCGCCACCTCGGGCGTGACCGGATAGCCGGTCATGCGCACGCGCGTCAGCCGCAGCGGCTCGACCTGCTGCGCCATGCGCACTTCGAAATTGAGAGTGCCGCGGTTGTACGTGAAGTACGTGTCTTTCGACGAGCCTTCGTAGAGACTCGACAGCCCGTCGAGCGAGTACGTCTCGACCGGCAGATACAACGTGCCCTGATTCGTGCGCTGCTGCACGATCGCCGTCCCCTGCACGGCCGCGGGGCGGCCGACGATGAACGAGCCGTCGCGCTGCGGAAGCGGGCGGATCCCGCGCGGCGTCTGCCGCCATGCGCCGTTGTGAAAGCGATCGTAGATCGTGCCGCGCAGGCGCACGGGCGTGAAGAAGAGCCGCTCCCGCTGCCCCATCCAGACGCGCGCGACGATCGTCGCATCCGCGGGCGTCACGCGCGGCTCGCGGAAGTCGATCGTCGCGCTCAGCGCGGTGGAAGCACCGCTGAGGCTTCCCGTGATCCCCTGCACGAACGGATTGCGAATGCGCGGCAGCAAGGGAAAGAGCAGCGATCCGATGAGCGTCGCCCCGGCGACGTAGAACAACGCGGCGCGCGCGGACGGCGGCTCGGCAACCGCGAGCTCGACGGACTGCACGCTCTCCAGATGACTCGCGTACATGAGCTGGCGGAAGACGAGGAAGGCGAACGCGATCACGAACAGGACGATGAGCACGTGCGTCGACGTCGCGACGCTGGCGACGAAGATCAAGGCGGTCGTGAGCAGGCGCTGCTTCTCATTCTTCCGCTGCAGCGCCTCGATCGGCTGGTAGACGGCGATGAAGAGCACGAGGTGCGTCGATGCGGCGATCGCGCTGTGCGAGATGGCGATCCAGTCGATGAAGTACAACGGCACGTAGGCGACCGCGAGCGCGCGCATGAGCGCGGGCGGCACGATGGCCGGCCCCTTCCCCATCGCCACGCGCGCCGCGATGAGGAGCATCGCCGCATGAAACGCGATCAGCGGCGCGTTGCCGATGGCCTGGGTGAGATAGAGCGGCACGGCCGCAAACATGGCCGCGAAGAGCAGCTCGACCTCACGCGCTCTTCGCGTCATCGCGGCCTCCGGCGGCGGAGAAGAAGACGGAGTTGCGATCGACGACCTGATCGACTGGCTCGTACACGGCTTCCAGCAGCGCGAGTGCGCGAAACAGCGGCGCGGCGGACTGCCGTTCGCGCGCGCGCACATCGACGCGCGGCAGGGAGAGGGTGACGTCGAATCCGTGCGCGGCAGCGTCGTGGATGAACGTCGCGGCGGCGCTGATCATCTCCTCGAACGTATCCGACGAGACGCCGCGCGGTCGGTACGGATCGACGACGATGTGCACCGAGCGCGCGGACTCGGCCTCTGTCTGTTTCACGATCCAGCGGCCGAGGCTGGCCGACTTTTTCCAGTAGATCTGGCGCATCGAGTCGCCGAGCGCGTAGTCGCGGAACGAGTGGATCTCCGTCCCCTGCCCGGGCCGCTGCTCGCTGGTCTGATCGCCCGCGATGCCGCGGAAGCGCTCGTGCTGCGACTCTTCCGCGAGAAGGCGCGGGTAGACGACGACCTCGCTCTGCACGCGGATGCGCCGCTTCTTCAGAAAAAATCCGAACGGATAGCGCGTGTAGGAGTCGATCGTCTTCAGCTCGACGACGCCGCGATGCCGGAAGAGGAAGAACGCGGGCAGTGCGACTTCCTGTCTGCGCGGGAGGATCGCGACATAGACCGGCTTCGCGAGATCTGACGAAACGAAGATGACGTCGCGCACGTTCCAGATGCGCGAGCGATTGCGTACGCGCAGCATCCCGTCCGCCGGCCGGCCCGCCCACGCTTCATCGATCGACCCGATCTCGACCGCGAGATGCTTCAACCCGCCTTTCGAGGCCATCCCTGAAAGCAACAGGCATCCGAGCATCAACGCGACGGCGATGTAGAGCGCGTTGTTGCCGGTGTTCAGCGCGGCGACGGCGAGAACGATCGTGGACAGGATGTAGGTTGTGCCGACTTTGGTTAGTCGGACGACACCGTCGAATTGCGTCATAGGAAAAAGGTAAAAGGTAAAAGGAAAAAGGTAAAAGTGCTTCGCTCCTTTTTCCTTTTGCCTTTTTCCTTTTACCTTTTACCTTTTTCCTATCTTGGCACTGCAGTTTCGTTCACGATCCGCGCAACGAACTTCATCTCGGGCGAATGATCCCCGCGCGCCATCCGCCGGTCCTTCATCAGAATCCGGTGCGACAAGACGGGGCCAGCGAGGCGTTTGATGTCCTCGGGCACGACGAAGTCGCGGCCGTTCACCATGGCCAGCGCCTGGCAGGCTTTGAAGTACGTCAGCGCGCCGCGCGTCGAGACGCCGAGGGCGACTTCGGCGTGCGTGCGGGTGGTCTGGACGATGCTCATGAGGTACTCGACCAGCGACTCGCTCACGTGCACGTCGCTCACGCGCGCCTGCAGCTCGCGCACTTCGTCGCCGTCGAGCACCGGCTCGAGATGCTCGAGCGCGTCCTGCGCGCCGCCCGCGCGGAGCAGCTTCTTCTCGTCGTTCGCACTCGGGTAGCCGATCGTCAGCTTCATCAGGAAGCGATCGAGCTGCGACTCCGGCAGCGGATACGTCCCGACGTGCTCGATCGGATTCTGCGTCGCGATGACGAGGAACGGATCGGGCAGCGCGAGGCGGCGCTTCTCGATGGTGATCATCCCCTCGTTCATCGCCTCGAGCAACGCCGACTGCGCCTTCGGCGTCGCGCGGTTGATCTCGTCGGCGAGCAGCACGTTCGTGAAAACCGGCCCGGACACGAACTCGAACACCTGCGCGTCCTGGTTGTAGATCGTCACGCCGACGATGTCCGCCGGCAGCAGGTCGCTCGTGAACTGAATGCGCTGGAAGGAGAGGTTCAGCGAGCGCGCCAGCGCGTGCGCGAGGGTGGTCTTGCCGACGCCGGGAACGTCTTCGAGGAGGATGTGCCCGCGCGCCAGCAGCGCCGCGATGCAGAACTGCACGACCTCGGATTTGCCGCGAATGACACGCTCGACGTTCGCCTGCAAGGCGGCGATGCGATCGAGCGACCGCGTGATGGGGACGGCTTCACTCATGCTGTTCTTACGTCCGGGCCGTTGGGAGGTAACGAAAAGCGTGCCTACCGCATTCTGTGGAGTGCGGCAACGCCAGTTGCCGCTTTCCTACGCGGCGACGCCAGTCGCCGCGCGGCGGCCCTGCTGCCGCGTAGAACAGCGGCGACTGGCGTCGCCGCACTCCACACTACAGCTTCTTGTACTCCGGCCCCCCACCGCCCTCCGGCGGCACCCACGTGATCACCTGATAGGGATCCATGATGTCGCAGGTTTTGCAGTGGAAGCAGTTCGTGAAGTTGAGGAACGGCACGCGCCCGCGGCCGTCCGCGGTGGCCTGCGGCTCGTACACGTTCGCGGGACAGAAGTGGAAGCACGGATTCCCGTACTCCTCGGTACAGCGCGTGATGCAGACCTCGGTGTCGAGGATCAGCAGGTGCGCGGGCTGATTCTCCTCGTGCAGCACGCCGCCGTTGTACACGTTCGTCACCTTGTCGAACGTGTAGCTGTTGTCGTACTTCACCTTCCCCGGCGGATGCGGATCGTCGGAGCCGAAGTAGCGCTTGATGCGCTCCATCCGCTCGTGTCCCGCGTGTCCCTCGAGCTTGTTCGCGACGCCGAAGCCGCGCCCTCCGGTGACCATTCCCGCGCCGGCGTTGAAGAGTCCCGCGAGCTGTCCGTATTCGAAAGCCTGATGGAAGTTGCGCTGCGACCACAGCTCTTCCTTCGCCCATGACGCCTCGAACAGCGCGTCGTAGCCCGACAGTTGTCCCGACGAGTAATCCTCGTTGAGCAGTGCGAGAAACGCCGTCTCCGCGGCGAGCATGCCCGACTTGAACGCGAGATGAATCCCCTTCAGCCGCGCGCCGTTCAGGTAGCCGGCGGAGTCGCCGAGGATCATGAAGCCGTCGCCGTAGAGCCGCGGCATCGAGTAGTACCCACCCTCGGGGATCGCTTTCGCGCCCGCGGAAATCATCCTCCCGCCCTGCAGAATCTGCTGGATCGCCGGATGCAGCTTCAGGCGCTGCAGCTCGTCGTGCGGATCCATCGTCGGGTTTTTGTAGTCGAGGCCGACCACGAGTCCGATGTCGACGATGCGCTCTTTCATCCCGTAGATGAATGCGCCGCCGAACGTGTCGGTGTCGAGCGGATAGCCCATCGTGTGAATCACGCTGCCGGCCGGATAGCGATCGTCGGGAAGCTGCCAGAGCTCCTTCACGCCGAGGGAGTAGACCTGCGGATGTTTGCCGGCGTAGAGATCGAAGAGGCCGGCGAGCTGCTTGGTCACCGTCCCGCGCGGACCTTCGGCGAGGATGGTGATCTTCGCGCGCACGTCGACGCCCGGCTCGAAGTTGGCCTTCGGCTGTCCGAGCTTGTCGATGCCCTTGTCGCCCGTGCGCACGCCGGCGACGCGGCCGTTCTCGACGAGCGCGCGCGTCGCGGCGAACTCGGAGAAGAGATCGACGCCCATCTCGCCGACGATCGGTGCGAGCCAGCGAACGAGCTCGCCGAGGGAGATCACGTAGTTGCCGTGGTTCTGCAGGGGCGGCGGCATGATCGGCGCCGCGAGCTTCGACTTTTCGGTGAGGTACCAGAAGGCGTCGGACGTCACGGCCGACTCGATGGGACAGCCGCGATCGAGCCAGTCGGGCATGAGCTCGGCGATGCCGCGCGGATCCATGACCGCGCCGGAGATGCCGTGCGAGCCGATCTCTTTGCCCTTCTCTAGAACGGCGATGGAGATTCCTTCCAGCTTTTTCTCGGACGCACTCGACGCGCCGCCGTTACCGGCGGCGGCAAGGGACTCGTTGTGCGCGCGAATCAGCTCGGCGAGCCGGTAGGCGGCGGCGAGGCCGGCCGGCCCCGCGCCGACGATCACGACGTCGACGTCGAGGGTCTCGCGCTCGATTCCGGGAAGTTCGGCCATGGGGTCGCTCCTTCTGCGGCGCGCATTGTATCGGTTGCCCGGTGTTGGGTTGCCCGGTGTTCGGTTGCCCGGTGTTCGGTTGCCCGGTGTTCGGTAGCCCGGTTGCCCGGTAGCCCGGTTGCCCGGTGAGCGATCTGCACGTGCAGTCAGCAAACCGGGCAACCGGGTAACCGGGCTACCGGGCGACCGAGCTACCGGGCGGTGAGTGATCTGCACGTGCAGTCAGCCAACCGGGCAACCGGGTAACCGGGCGACCGGGCAACCCGAGTGTTATCCTCGCCCGGAGTGGCCCAGTACTACGCTCCGCTGGTTCTGCTCTTTATCAGCAGTGCGCTCACCTCGTATGTGGCGACGGCCATCGTGCGCCGTGGCACTTCGCATCTTCAGCTCGTCGACGTGCCCGACGACCGGAAGATGCACGTCGTTGCCACGCCGCGGCTCGGCGGGCTGGCGATCATCTTCGGGTTCGGATTTCCGCTGCTGCTCCTCGCGGCGAACGTGCAGGCGGCCACGCTGGTGACGAAGAATCTGCAGTACCTCTTCGCCGTCCTCGCCAGCGGCTCGCTCATCGTCGGCCTCGGCGTGTACGACGATCTGATCGGTGCCGACGCGCCGAAGAAGTTCGCGGTCCAGGGTGCGGCGGCGCTGATCCTGGTCGCCTTCGGCTTCAAGTTCGACACGATCTCGCTCGCGGGCATGAACTTCGATCTCGGATTCCTCGGCGAGGTCGCCTCGATCCTCTGGATCGTCGGCGTGATCAACGCCGTCAACTTCATCGACGGGATGGACTCGCTGGCGACGGTCGTCTCGATCACCACCGCCGCCGCGTTCACGGTCATCGCCGTGCTGCGCGCCGACTACTTCTCGCTCGTCATCATGGTCGCGCTGATGGGCAGCCTGGTCGGCTTTTACCCGTGGAACAAACCTCCGGCGAAGATCTTCATGGGCGACACCGGAAGCATGTTCATCGGCCTGCTGCTCGCGGCGGGAGCGATCGTGAAACCGAGCAAGTCGCCGACGCTGCTCATCATCGTCGGGCCGATGATCGCGCTGGCACTGCCGGTGCTCGACACGCTCATCGTGATGAAGCAGCGCTTCGGCGAGAACGGCGCGACGATGACCGGCCGCGTCTCGCGCATCTTCACCGCCGACCGCCGGCACATCCATCACATCCTGATCGAAAAGTACGGCAGCGCGGCGAAGGCGATCTTCTGGATCTGGCTGGTGACGCTCCTCTTCGCGGGCGCGGCGGTGCTGATCGTCGTGCAGGCCACGAAGTTCATCGGCTACACCGCAGGCGCGCTCGCGCTGCTGGTGATGCTCGTGCTGCGGTACTGGAGGCGCGGATCGCGTTCTGCCGAAGCGAGCCAGGTGTGAGCGAAGACCGCGCGAGAGCGAGATCGTTTTACGACGCGGATCGCCCGGCGGCATGGGGTCGCGGCGAGATGTCCGAGGAGAGGCGGCGCGTCACGGAGTGGCTCGAGAGGCTGGACGCGCGTGGCCCGACGCTGGAGCTCGGATGCGGCGCGGGCGCGCTCGCGGGCGTCGGCGAAGACTACGTCGCGCTCGATCTCGCGCTCACGCCGCTGCGGCGGATCGGCGGACGCGCCGTGCTCGCGGACATGGAGGCGCTGCCCTTCCGCGAAGGCTCGGTCGGATCCGTTTTCACGTGGGCGGCGATGGAGCACGTGCCGCATCCGGAACGCGTGCTGGCCGAGGTCGCGCGCGTGCTGCGCGGCGCGGGCGTGGCGATCTTCGCGCCGGCGTGGCATTGCCGGCCGTGGGCGGCCGAGGGACTGGAGTTTCGTCCGTATTCGGCGCTGCGAACGACACAGAAAATCCGAAAGGCGTTGATCCCGCTCCGCAATGCGATCTGGTGGAGAGCCATCTTCGAGGTTCCGCGCCGCATCTCGCGTGAGTTGCGCGGACGATCGCGAGCGATGCCGTTCGAATACGACCGGCTCTCGCCCAACCTCGACGAGTATGTCGGCACGGACTCCGACGCCTTCACGAGCATGGACCCGCAGGCCGTCGCGATCTGGTTCGCATCGCGTGGATGGGACGTCGTGAGCCATCGCACGATGCGTGAGCGCATGCTGGCGCGGCATGAAGCCGTCGTCGCACGGAAGCGCTGAACGATGTGCGGCATTACCGCGATCTTCGCCTATCGCTCGAACGCCGCCGGCGTGCGTTCGGAAGAACTCAACGCGATCACGGAGAGCATGCGCGCGCGCGGACCCGATGCCGGCGGCACGTGGATCTCGACTGACGCGCGCGTCGGGATCGGCGCGAGGCGGCTCGCGATCATCGATCTCTCCGCGGAGGGAACGCAGCCGATGTTCGACGTCGAGCGCGAGCTCGTCATCGCGTTCAACGGGGAGATCTACAACTACCGCGAGCTGTGCGCGTCGCTCGAGCGCGGCGGCGCGCGGTTTCATTCGCACACGGACACCGAAGTGCTGCTGCGGCTCTACCGGCGCGACGGCGAGCGGATGCTCGGGTTGCTGCGCGGCATGTACGCCTTCGTGATCTGGGACACGCGCGCGCGCCGGATGTTCGTCGCGCGCGATCCGTACGGCATCAAGCCGCTCTACGTTTCCGATGACGGCGGCACGATTCGCATTGCATCCGAGGTGAAGGCGCTGCTCGCGGGCGGCGCGGTGTCGCGCGCGGTCGATCCGGCGGGCGTGGCGGGATTCTTTCTCACCGGATCGGTGCCCGAGCCGTTCACGATTCGCGAGGCCGTGCGCGCGGTCGAGGCGGGAACGGCGTTTCACGTCGATGAAGAACGCGGGCGCGGCGACGTGCTGCGGCACGAGTCGGTGGCGCGTGTGTTCCGCCGCGCGAGCATGCAGCGTCCCACGGCGCATCTCACGCAGGCCGGCGTGGCATTGCGCGAGCGGATCGAGGAGAGCGTCGCCCATCATCTCGTCGCCGACGTGCCGATCGGCGTATTCCTTTCGTCCGGCATCGACTCGTCCGCGCTTGCCGCGATCGCGTCGCGTCTCTCGCGCGAGCCGCTGCACACGTTCACGCTCGCATTCGAGGAGTTCCGCGGACGGCATGGCGACGAGGCGCCGCTCGCGGAGCGATTCGCGCGCGAGATCGGCGCGATTCACACCACGCGCATCGTCACGCGCGAAGAGTTCCACGCCGATCTGCCGAACTTCCTCGCGGCGATGGATCAGCCGACCATCGACGGCGTGAATACGTGGTTCGTGAGCAAGGCCGCGCACGAGGCGGGCATCAAGGTCGTCCTCTCCGGTCTCGGCGGCGACGAGCTCCTCGGCGGCTATCCGTCGTTCGCGAACATCCCGACGATGATGCGCCTGGCGCGCACGCCGCTCGCCTGGTTGATGTCGTTCTCACGGCATCCGAAGAAACGGCTGCTGCGCGAGTACGGCGGCACGTACGCGGGCGCGTATCTTCTTCAGCGCGGACTGTTTCTTCCGCACGAAGTCTGTGTGGAGTGCGGCAACGCCAGTTGCCGCTGTCGCAGCGTAGAAAAGCGGCGACTCGCGTCGCCGCACTCCACACTGGACATCCTCGAACGCTTCGAAGCGGCCATCGATCCCGATCCCGGCACGCCGTTCGGCCGCATCGCGTCGCTGGAGGCATCGCTGTACATGCGCAACCAGCTCCTGCGCGATGCCGACTGGACGAGCATGGCCCACTCGGTCGAAGTGCGCACGCCCTTCGTCGACATCGCGCTGCTCCGCCAGATCGCGCCGCTCGTGCTCGAGTATCGCGAGACCGGCAAGCGCGTTCTCGGCTCGATGCTTCCGCCGTGGCTGCGCGACCGGCCGAAGACCGGCTTCTTCGTGCCGATCCGCGAGTGGATGGACCTGCCGCCCGACGGCACGACGACGCGGATGCGAAGCTGGGCACGCTCCGTGTTCGAGGCAACGGCTGGCGCATGAGAGTCCTCCTCCTCTGCACGGACGCGTACGGCGGCTACGGCGGCATAGCGCTCTACAACCGCGATCTCGCCGCGGCGCTCGCGTCGCGCGAGGACTGCGAGGAAGTGATCGTCGTGCCGCGCGTGATCCCGACGACGCCGCGAGACATTCCGCCGAAAGTCACGTTCGTCGCCGGCGCCGCGCGCGGCGCCGTGGCGTACGTTGCCGCGGCGATGCGCGCGCGGAGGACGAAGCCCGATCTTGTCATCTGCGGACATCTGAATCTGCTGCCGCTCGCCTGCGCAATCACGCGCGCGCCGCTGCTGATGACCTACGGGATCGAGGCGTGGAAGCCGCTGCGCCGGCCGTTCACGACGCGACTCGTCCATCGATGCAACGCCGTCGTGTCGATCAGCGAGATCACGCGCGATCGGTTCCTCGCCTGGTCGCAGTACGCGGGGCCGGCGCATCTGCTGCCGAATGCGATCCATCTCGACGAGTACGGCATCCGGCCGAGGCGCGCGGATCTCGTCGCGCGATACGGGCTGGAAGGAAAGCGCGTGCTGATGACCGTCGGCCGCCTCGCGGCGGAGGAGCGGTACAAGGGATTCGACGAAGTGCTGGAGGTCCTGGCGCAGTTGCCCGACGACGTCGCGTACGTGATCGCGGGCGGCGGCAACGATCGCGCGCGACTCGAGCGCAAGGCGGAGCAGCTCGGCATCGCAAACCGCGTCGTCTTCACGGGACTCTTTCCCGAGGAAGAAAAGCGCGATCTCTACGCACTCGCCGACGTGTACGTGATGCCCAGCCGCGGCGAAGGCTTCGGCTACGTGTTCCTCGAAGCACTCGCATCGGGAGTTCCCGCGATCGGCAGCAAGCACGACGGCGGCCGCGAGGCGCTGCGGCACGGCGAGCTCGGACTGCTCGTCGATCCGTCGAATCCCGCGGAGATCGAGGCGGCGATCCGCGAGCTGCTCGCGCGCCGCGAGCGGCGCATTCCGGCGGGGTTGGAGTATTTCTCGTTCGAGAAGTTCGTGGAGCGGTTGAACGCGATCGTCACGTCTCCGGCGTAGGCGGCGCATTCGGATTCCCTATCTCTCGCGCCCGCAATCGCGCAATGCGCTCCGTCGCCGGGACATGCTCGATCTCGCGATAGCGGCGGACAGCGGGCGCCGCATCGCCTTCCAGCTTTCCCTGCTGTGGCTCGTGAAAGAGGTGGACGAACGGGAGGTAGCCGAAGCCGTACACGCCGCCGTGGGCCTCGGCGCGCTCGCGGAAGTCGTTGTCCTCGCCACCCCAGCCGACGAACGACTCGTCGAAGCCGCCGATGGCGAAGTACACGTCGCGCGCGGCGATCACCGTTCCGCCCTGGAGATTCTGCGCGATTCTCTCGAGCGCGCCGTTCGCGTCGAGATAAAACACGAAGCGCTTGAGGTCGAGGAACGACCATCCCTCCTTCGCGCGCGCAACGGCTTCCGCCGCGTAGCGCTCCGGTACGACGAGATCGTTGTCCTGCAGGATGAGCAGCGGCGCGCGCGCGATCCGTGCGCCGACGTTGAATGCCCACGCGCGCGCGTACTCGAACGAGGGCGAAGGCGTCGGGGTGTGGATGTAGCGGACCCAATGCGGCAGCGTGGACTCGATCTCGGGAATCGCCGACTGCTCGACGACGATGCATTCGATCGCCGCGCCGCTCTGTCCCGCTATGCTGCGCAGCGTGCGCAGCAGATGCGGCAGCCGGGAGATGCCGCGATGTCCGATGATGAACGACGCCTCGGGGTGCGCCGCCGCGGCGGGCGCGGCGTCGCGCTCGACGACCGGCCAGTCGCGCAGCGCCGCTCGCATGAGGCGCTCGCCCGCCGGCGGAAAGACTTTCGCGATGTGAAGGTCGGAGGAGAACCGCCATTCGCATCGCACGCCGCGCGCGTCGGTAGTGATGGTCTCGTCGCGATTGCGCACTTCGACCCACCGCCCGCGGCGCATCTGCAGCGCGAAGCGCGGCCAGTCGTAGATGAGCGCGCCGGCGCGTTGGCGGAGAGACATGCTGCGATAGTAGCGCGGGCCTCCGGCCCGCCGTGCGGCCGGCTTCCAGCCGGCGGAGAATTCGCCGGCAGGATGCCGGCGATCCGGCGGCCTGGAAGGCCGCGCTACAGAAAAACGGAACGCCGACTTTCAGTCGGCCGGTCCGCCGATCTCCGATCGGCGTCAAAACCCGCCGACTGGAAGTCGGCGGACCGGCCGACCACCTATAAGGATGTCGGCGTTCCATGACCGCTGCCCCACGCGGACTGCGTGCAACGGCGAACCGTGCAGCGCGGCCTGGAAGGCCGCGCTACATGCGCGCGAAGCGCGCCAGCTCCTCGAACAGCGCCTCGTCGCGCATCCCGCTCCAGTGCGGCCACTCCCCTCCCGGTTCCGCGTACTCGATGCGACGGGCGCGGCGGACGAGCTCCGCGAGCGGCGCGGGGAGACGCTCGAGCGTTCCGCGGTCGCGCGGCACGGGGGGAAGGGAGACGCCAGGCCGCTGCGGCGACGCGAGCACGGAGTCGAACGCCTCCGCCCACGCATCGATCGCTCCCTCGTGCGAGCGGATGCCGCTCTGCGACGCGCGCGCAGCGGCGGAGAGGCGGCGCAGGAGCGGGCGATCGCGATGGAGTCGCTCGATCGCATCTGCCGCGGCGTGCACGTCGCCGACGGGAAAGGTCAAAGAGTTCTCGCCGTCGACGAACTCGCCTTCGACCTCGCTGCCGAGGAAACGCGACACGACGGGAACGACGCCGTGTGCCATCGCCTCGCGCGGCGCGATGGTGATGCCTTCCCACTCCGCGAAATGGACGAGCACATCGAGCTCGGGATAGATGCTCGCGTACAGTTCTTCGTGCGAGAGCCACCCGTGAAAGCGCGCGTCCGGCAGGCGCGCGTGCAGCTCCGCGGCCGCGCTGCCGTCGCCGGCGACATCGAGTGTGAACGGCACATCGCGGCGGCACAGCTCCTCCGCCGTCGTCGCGAGATCGAGCGCACGCTTCTGCATTTCCTCGAGACGGCCGGCGTAGCCGATGCGAACCGGACGCGTGTCGTCGTGCGCAACGAATCGGCGCGGCGCGGCAACGCCGCCGGGAATGCTGCGAATGCGCTCGCGCGGAAGGGATGTGAAGTGCGCGACCGCGTTCGCGATCAGATTGCCGCTCGTGACGCAGAAGTCGAGCCATTCGGCGTACGCGCGCAGGTCGGGGAAGTACTCGCGCTCGTACGCCTGGATCGTCACCGTCAGCCGCATGCGATGCCCCTCGGCCTTGAGCGCCGCGCACACCGGATACGCGTCATACATCCGCGCAATCAGCACGACGTCGGGATCCGCATCGACGATCGCGCGCCGCAATGCGCGGCGGCGTCCGTAGCCGGTTCCTGACGATCCATCGATGTCGACCCCGCGAATCGACGGCAGCGCCGCGCGAAAGCGCGACGGATCGTGAAACCGCGCGCCCTTCGCGAGACCGAAGAGCACGTCGTATCCGCGCTGCGGCAATCCTTGCGCAAGCGCTTCGAGAATCCGCTCCACGCCGCCCTGCGTCGCATGCGCCGGCGTGCAGATGAAAAGGCGCTTCATACGCGGCGGAACCTTTCCGCGAGCAGACGGAGTTTCTCGCCGGGGCGAATGAACTCGTCGACGGCGCGCCGCGCGCCGCGCGCGTACTCCTCGCGCCGTTCGAGGATGCGCGCGATCGCGGCCGGCAGCTCGCGCTCATCGGACACCAGCTCGCCGCAGCGATACTCCTCGATGAACGCGAAGCTCGGCTGCCGCGTCGCGATGACCGGCATTCCGAGCCACAACGCGGTGCAGAGTTTTTGTGAAGACACGCCCATGAGCTGAAACTGCGGCTTGGGAGACAAATAGAAGACGATCCCGGCGTCGGCGGCCACGGTGAGCTGCATGCTCTCGGTCCATCCGAGGCGCTCGGGTCGGTGGATGATGCGAGGGTCGCGCGCGAGCTGCGCGTTCGTAACCTCGTCGGTGAGGCCGGCCGGCTGGACGAGGACGCGCAGATCGGGAATCGCATCGAGGAGCCGCACGATCCAGTGCGCGCCGTTGTTCGCGGTGAACGTGCCGGTGAACGAGAGCACGAAGTCGTCCGGCGCGATGCCCAGCGCGCGGCGCGCCTCCTCGCGCGACGGGCCGGCGTACGGGAACGCGTAGCACGACGGATACGACAGAAACTCGTGATCCGCGGGAAGCCGAGCGTACTCGCGCTGCAGCGGCGTGCGGCAGAGATCGGTGAGGATCGTGAACGCCGCGCGGCGCATGCCCCACGGCGCGAGCTTCTTCCACATTCCCAGCGCGTGGCCCTCATAGCCTCCGACAAAGATCTCATCCGCGGCCGTCACGCATGGCCTTCGCGCGAGCGCGGAGAGCACACCCGCGAAGGCCATCGGAATGTCTGCCGTGCCGAGGAAAAGATCGTACGCACGCCAGCGCGACGGACGCAGGAGCTCCCGTTGCAGCCATGCGCGCCGATACTCGACGTCGAGCGGAGCGCCTGGCGCGAACACATCCACCTCGAACCCCGCATCGCCCAGCGCGCGGATGATCCCGTCTTCGAACGGTCTGCCGAGGTAATCGGCGCGCAATTCGAAAAAGGCGGCTTTGCGCATCAGATGTGCGTCGTCACGCGCTCCACGTTCGGATCAACCGGCGGCATCAGCTCGTTGCGCCGGAACAGCATGTCCGTCTCGACGAGCGTGAGGTTGCCGCGGTGCCAGGCGCGCATGGCGATGAGATGGAATCCGTGCGCGTCGAGGAAGTCGTGCACGTGCGTAAAGCGCGGCGCGCCTTCATACAACGGCCGGATCGCCGCTTCGACGAACACGTAGTCCGTGCGGCGCAGCGTTTCCTTCGCGCCCTCGAGCACTTCGAGCTCGAAGCCCTGCACGTCGATCTTGATGAGATAAATCGATTCGATCGCGTGCTCGCGCGTGTAGTCGTCGAGCGTGATCACCTCGACGACGCGACGCGTGATCGGGCCGGTGTGATAGTCGATCTCGCGCCACGTCGCGTCGACCGGCTTCAGAAACGAATTCGATACACGCGAGCCTTCGAGGACGTTCAGCTCCAGCGTTCCGCGCGCGCGCCCCACGCCGGCGTTGTTGAAATGAAGCGACGGATCGGATCCGTAGAGCTCGACGCTTTTCTCGTACGCCTCGACCGCCGGCTCGAACGCGTGGATCTCCGCCCGCGGGCACCAGTCCTTCCAACTGTGCAGAAACCAGCCCTCGTGCGCACCGACGTCGAAGACGACGTGCGCGCGGTCGACGGGTCCGATGGCTTCGAGAATTTTCCAGTCGGGCTGCAGGCGGGTCAGCGGACGTCCGAGGCGGCGCTTGAGCGCGTCCTTCCACGCGCGGGGGACGATGCGGCGAATCGGGTCGAGCGCGCCCACGTCAGCGATTGTGCCTCAAACGCGCGCGCACCGCGTCGCGAAGCAGCCGCCCCGATGCGTCCCATGAGAATCGGGGCAGCACGGATGCGCGTGCGCTCGACGCGAGCGAGCGGAGCCGGTCGCGATCGACGGCCAGCGACTCGATCGCGGCCGCGAGCGCGGCGGCATCGCCCGCCGGCACGAGCAATCCGTTCTCGCCGTCGCGGACGATCGCCGGCACGTCATCGACCGCCGTGGCGATTACCGGCGTCCCGGCCGCGAGGGCTTCGACGAGCACCAGTCCGAACGGCTCGCTGAGCGACGGCACGACGGCGACATCCGCATTCTGGAAGAGCGAGCCGAGCGTGGTGCGCGGCTGTGCGCCGAGGAATGTGACATCGAGGCCGGCGGCGCGCGCGCGCGCCTGCTCGTCGAGTGGACCGCTGCCCGCAATCGTGAGCTGGAACGCGACGCCGCGCTCGCGAAGGCGATGCGCGGCATCGATCAGCACGAGGATGCCCTTCTCATTCGCGAGCCGCCCGGCGTAGATCATTCCGATGAACGAACGCTCGGGCCGCGCGGGCGGCGGTGCGTCGGGATCGAGTCCGATGTCGCGCAGATCGACGCCGTTCGGGATGATCGCGATCGACTCTTCGCGCGCGCCGCGGCGTCGCCCGAGCTCCGCCATCGTGGGACCGAGTGCCGCGACGAGATCCGCGGCGCTCGCCGAGCGCCGCTCCGCCCAGCGATAGAGCGCCGAGAGCTGCCTGTCGAACGTGCCCGCCGGCCGGCCCGCCATGTCGCCGTGCGTCACGATGCCGAACGGCACGCCGCGCTCCCGTTTCAACCGATGCGCGGCGAGAGCCGCCGGCACATCGCCTTCGCACAACACGAAATCGACATCGATCTCGAAAAGACGCCGGCGAACGGCGCGGGCGAACGCGATCTCGTTCGGCGCATGCGCGAAGCGGCGCAGCGCGCTGAAATCCGCGCGGCGCACGAGCGAGCCGTCGACGCCGCCGGGTAATTGGTCGGGGATCGAGTCGGAGAGGAGCGTCACGCGATACTCGCGCGCCAGTTGCGCGGCGTGGCGCAGCGCGACCAGAGCCACGCCCCCTTCCGCCGCCGCTTCGCGGCAGATGACCGCGATGTGTTCTATTCTGTTCATCGATTGAAACGGCCGCTGTGGGTCCTTGTCGCTCTGCTGCTCGCCCACTTCTCGATCATTGTCCGCCATCACGCCCGGCCGCTCATCACCGACGAGCTCTATTACGCCGCGAAAGCGCGCTACTTCGCCGAGCATCACACGTTTCCCCGCGCGGGGCCGCGCGAGCGCGAGATTGCCGCGGGGCGCGTCTGGGGAACGACGGACTGGCGCCCGCCGGGCTATCCCGTGTTCCTCGCGCTCGCCAGCGGCAGCGACATCGATCACGACGCCGCGCTGCGCCTGCGCGTGACGATCGTGCAGTTCCTTCTGCTCGCCGCGCTGCTGATCGCGACGTTTCTCTTCGTCGACGCGCGCGCGCGATGGCCGGCTGCCTTGCTCTTCGGGCTCTCGCCGTGGCCGTTCGAGTTCGCGAACGACGTCGGCCCCGACGCGATCAATGCCTTCCTCATCGGCACGGCTCTGCTGATTTTCTGGCGCACGCGCGGCGCCGCGTGGTCATTCGTCGCGATGCTCGTCGCCTCGGCGACGCTGCTGTTTCGCCCGGAGATGATCGCGATGGCACCCGTCATCGCGATCGTGGTGTGTGGAGTGCGGCAACGCCAGTCGCCGCTTTCCCATGCCGCAGCGGAGCTGCGGCTTCAACAGCGGCGACTGGCGTCGCCGCACTCCACACCGACATGGCGCGAGGCCGTCGCGATGCTGTTCGCATTCGCGATCGTCGTCTCGCTCCAGGTCGCGTATCGAACGGCGTTCACTGGCGAGCCGGGCTTGTTCGGGCCGCTGCGCCTCACGAACTCCGGCGCGTTCGCATGGACGCGCACGTGGCTCGGCACGGAGAAGGAAGCATACGACTTCGTCTACGCCGTCACGGAAGGGCGGCGCGCGGATCTTCCATCACGCGCGTTCGGCGATGCGCGCGAGCGGGAGGACGTTGCCCGCGCCGTGCGAATGGCGCACGAACGCGGCTACTCGCCCGAAGTCGATGCGATCTTCGCCGCACTGGCCGAAAAGCGCCGCCGCGAAAAGCCGCTGCTCGTCGCCGCCGTCCGCGCGCTGAACGTCGTTCAGCTCTGGATCCATCTCGAGACGAATCCGCCCATCCTCGAAGCGCTCACACCCGTGCCGCGCATCATCCGCCGTCCGATCCTCGGCCTCCTTCTGCTCCTGAAGATCGCCGCCGTGATCCTCGGCTGCATTGGCGCCGGGCAGGCGCTCCGCCGGTGGCATCGCGGCGAGGCCGATGCTCTCGACGCGCTGACGATCCTGATGTTCGCGTACGTCATCGCGCGTACGCTTCTCACCGGAGTCGTTCTCGACTGGCGCGTCCACCGCTACGTCGCATCCGCGTGGATCCCGATGCTGTGGTGCGCATCAATCCCATGCCGTGGCATCGGTCGGCTTCGATCGTCCAAGGAGCTTCCGGATGCGCGGTCCGACCTTCAAACGCCGGCGCAGTGACGCGAGGAACGGCTCGTCGGTGCTGATCCGGCGGCGATAGTTGCGGCGCAGATCCTCGACGTGCCGCTCGATCAGCGTCAGTCGCTCGCGAAGCGACGTGGCCGCATCGATCTTAGCTGCGAACCGGCGGAACGCGCGATCGAGGAACGGCTGGAAATGCCAGAGGACCGCGTCTTCCGGCGCGATGCCCTTCGCGGTCATCCGATCCCAGTTCTGCACGGGATAGTTGTACGCGACCGAGAGCTCGCGGTAACGGTCGTAGTACCGCGCCGTCAGCGCGCTCAGGAGATTGTTCTCGCGCAGGTACGACGCGGCGGGGGGCGCGAAGTCATGCTCGAGCATCTCGATCATCGTCTCGCGCCAATGCCGCGCGATCCCCGCGCTGCGACGCAGCGGCACGACGCCGCTGTTCCACGTCCCGCGCACGCGCTCGCCGGTGAGGATCGTCGTCACGAACGGGCGCGCCGTTGCACCAACCAGGTCGTACATGCGCATCCAGTACTCCTCGAAACGATCGCCCGGACCCGCCGACGCGGTCGTCTTCGTGCCGTCCGGCACGAGGGAGAGATCGACGCCCTCTGGCAGAAGAAACTCGATGGGCTCGCGCCAGGCGAGGATGTCGCTGTCGAGGAAGACGACGTACTCCGTTTCGCAATGCTCTTCCGCGTGCGCGAGCGCCATTGGCTTGTTCGCCAGCGGATAGTCGGGCCACCGCGCGTTCAGCGGCTCGGTGATGTGGCGGACCTCGAAGTGGTCCATCACTTCGCGGATCCACGGTGCGACGTGAACATCGGGACGCGGTGAATACGCCCACACCGCGGCCCTCGCCATCGATCCCATGTTCCGGCGCATCGTGAGAAAGAGCGCCGCCGCTTTGTACTCGAGCCGGTGGCCGGGCTCGACGCAGACGGCGAACGTGATCGACGGCATGCCGTGATTGTAGTGGCGCGCAACCTACAATGGCTCCGTGGAGCCCGGGCTCGTCACGACGATCCTCCCCGTCTACAACCGCGCGGCGATGTTGCGCGAGGCGGTGGCGAGCGTGATCGCGCAGACGTACCGGCCGGTCGAGATCGTGATCGTCGACGACGGCTCGACGGATGACACGCCACGCGTCGCGGACGAGCTCGGGCGATTGCATCCCGAGGCTCGCGTCGTCCATCAGCCGAACGGCGGACCCGGCGTCGCGCGTGAATCGGGGCGCGCGCTTGCGCGCGGAGAATTCATCCAGCATCTCGACAGCGACGACGTTCTCCTCCCGCGCAAGCTCGAGCTGCAGGTGGCGGCGTTGCGCGCCCATCCGGAATGCGGCGCCGCGTACGGCATCACGCGCTGGCGCCGCCGAGACGGCACGCTCGACCCGCACGCGTGGGGCCGGACCGGCGAACGCATCGACACGATGTTCCCGGCCATGCTGCAGTCGCGCTGGTGGACGACACACACGCCGCTTTACCGCGCCGCGCTTCTCGACGCGGCGGGACCATGGCTGCCGCTGCGCATCGAGGAGGACTGGGAGTACGACGCGCGCGTCGCCTCGCGAAATGTCCGCCTCTGTTTCGTCGACGAAGAAGTGGCCGAGGTGCGGTCGCATGAGGAGCCGGCGCTGTCGGGACGCGTGACGCAGGACTCGCTCCGCGATCGCGCCCGCGCGCACGAGGCGATCCTCGGCCACGCGCGCCGCGCCGGGATTGCCGAGAACGCACCCGAGATGCGCCATTTCTCGCGCGAGCTCTTTCTCCTCGCGCGCCAATGCGGCGCCGCGGGGCTTGCGCGCGAGTCGGAGCGTCTCTTCTCGCTCGCTCGCGACGCCTCGGGGCAGGAGCGCGACCGGCTGCAGTTCCGCCTCTACGCCGCTCTCGCGCGGACCGCCGGGTGGAGCACCGCCGGCAAGCTCGCTACGATGTCGGACAGGCTGCGATGGCGAAGCTCTCGGTCGTAATGTCCGTCTTCAACGGCGCGGGCGAGCTGCCCGCGACGCTGGCGAGCATCGCGGCGCAGAGCGAGGGCGGCTACGAGCTGATCGTCGTCGATGACGGCTCGACGGATGACACGCCGCGCATTCTCGACGACGCGGCGAAGCGCGACGCGCGGATTCGCGTGATCACGCAGGCGAACGCGGGGCTGACGCGCGCGCTGATCCGCGGATGCGGGGAGGCGCGCGCGCCCGTCATCGCGCGGCATGACTGCGGCGATCGCTCGCATCCGGAGCGCTTCGCGAAACAGCTCGCATTGCTGAGTGGCGCGGGCATCCTGCCCGCCGTCGCGCCGCCATCCTGGCAGCGCGATCCCGATCGCCGGCTGGAAGCCGGCGAGACGGCGGGCGGGACGCCCGCGGTACTCGTCGCGTGCGCGACCCGCATGCGCGGTCCGCGCGGCGAGGAGCTCTACGTCTCGCGCGCGAACGGCGAAGCCGTGCGTCACAGCCTGCTGCACGACGACGCGGCGCACATCCGCGGCATCCCGCATCACGCGTCGGCGATGTTCCGCCGCGAGGACTACCGCGCCGCGGGCGGCTATCGCGCGGAGTTCCGCTTCGCGCAGGACCTCGATCTCTGGATCCGCCTCGCGCGCCGCGGCTCATTCGCGATCACGGACGAGGTGCTCTACGAGGCCACGCTCGCGCCGCGCTCGATCAGCAGCATGTACCGGCGCGAGCAGGAGCGGCTGACGGCGATCGCGGTAGCGTTGCGCGACCTTCAGCCGGAGGGCGGACGTCCCATCCACCTGGCGGACCAGAGGTCCGCCCTCCTGGCCGAGGCAGCGCGCATCGCGCCGTCGCGCAAGGCCAGCGCGCGCGATGAAGCGGCGGGGCTGTACTTCATCGCCAAGTGTCTTCGCGACCGGCGCGATCTCGCGTGGCGTTCGTACCTCGTGCGCGCGCTCCGAAAGAATCCGCTACATTGGCGCGCGTGGGCGTCACTCCTCCTCGGCCGATGAGGCGGCTCGCCATCGTCGCCTCGCACGTGATCCAGTATCAGGACCCGTTCTACCGCCGCCTCGCGGCGCGGCCCGAGCTCGACGTCACGGTCTTCTTCTGCTCGCGCGAGGGGGCGGAACCGTATCGCGACGTCGACATGGGCACCACGCTGCAGTGGGACATCGAGATGCTCCGCGGCTACGAACATCGCTTCCTGCGCAACTTCGGATGGGGACACGGATTCTTCCGGCTCGTGAATCCCGGGCTGATCCCCGCGCTCAGGCACTTCGACGCGGTGCTTTTCATGACCGGCTGGGCGTGGTGCTCGGCCTGGATCGGATTCGCCGCATGCCTGCTCTCGGGAACGCCGTTCTTCCTGTACGGCGACAGCAGCTTCGTGCCGGCCGAAGACTCGCTGCGCGGCAGGGTCCGTACTCGTGTGATGCGCGCGCTCTTCCGCCGCACGCACCGCTTCATGATCTCCGGCGCGCTGAACGCGGAGTACTACAAGCACTACGGCGCGGACGAGCGTCGTTTTTTTCCGCTGCCGTGGGCGATCGACAACGACCGCTTCGTCGAAGGCAGCCGTTTCGCGGAAGGCGAGCGCGAGGCGATGCGCGCGCGCTACGGCATCGCACCGGGCGAGCTCGCGGTGATCTACTCCGGGAAGCTGATCGAGCGCAAAGATCCGATGACGCTGCTTCGCGCCCTCGCGCGACGTAGCGGCGGGCTTCAGCCCGCCGGGTTTCGCCCGGCTGAAGCCGGGCGCTACGTCGCCGTGTTTCTCGGCGAGGGCATCCTGCGCGAGCCGCTCGAGCGATTCGCGCGCGAGCACGGCGTCCGCGCCGCGTTCGCCGGCTTCGTCAACCAGACCGAGCTGCCGAAGCATTACGCGATGGGCGATGTCTTCGTTCTCCCGTCGCACTTCGATCCGCGCGCGACGGTCGTCAACGAGGCGATGGCGTGCGGCCTGCCGGTCGTGATCACCGATCGCTGCGGGCCGTCGGCCGACCTCGTGCGCCACGGCGAGAACGGCTTCGTCTTCACGCCCGGCGATGACGCGAAACTCGCCGAATCTCTCGACGCGCTCGCCGACCCCGCGCTTCGCTCGCGCATGAGCAACCGCTCACGCGAGATCATCGCCGGGTGGAGCTACGCGGAAGGCGTGGAAGGCGTGCTGCAGGCGATGCAGTCATGATCACGATCGCGATCCCGACGTACAACCGCGGCGCGATTCTCGTCGAGACGATCGCGCGTTTACTCGAGCTGCAGCCGCGCGCCGATGCCATCGTGATCGCCGATCAGACCCGCGAGCATCCGCGTGACGTTCACGACGCGCTTGAGCGATGGTCGCGCGACGGCACGATTCAGTGGCTGCGGCTCGACGAACCGTCGATCCCGCACGCGATGAACGAGGCGCTCGTCGTCGCGAGCACGTCGCTCGTCCTCTTTCTCGATGACGATCTGATTCCTGACAAAAACCTCGCCGCCGCGCACATCGACGCGCATAGCGATCCGACGATTTGGGCGGTGGCGGGGCAGGTGTTGCAGCCGGGGGAGGAGCCGATGGCGGTCACCCGGTTGCCCGGTCTCCCGGCGGCGCCGTCCGGGGGGCGGCGCCATTCACCGGGCAACCGGGCAACCGGGCAACCGGGCAACCTCGCCGACCTCGACTTCCCCTTCCACAGCACGCAGGCCCGCGCCATCACCAACGTCATGGCCGGCAACCTCTCCGTGAAGCGCGAGCGCGCGCTGCAGATCGGCGGATTCGACGAGAACTTCACCGGCGCCGCGTACCGCTTCGAGACCGACTTCGCCATGCGCATCGCCGCCGCCGGCGGCAGGATCTGGTTCGAGCCGCGCGCATCGATCCGCCATCTCAAGCTCTCGACGGGCGGTCTGCGCAGCTTCGGCGACCACCGCTCCGTCGCATCGCCCGTCCACACCATGGGCGACTACTACTTCGCGCTGCACCACGTCCCGCACTTCTGGCGCTACGCCGCGCAACGCGTGCGCAGGAACGTGCTGACGCGCTACCACGCGACGCATCCGTGGACGATCCCGGCCAAGCTGCTCGCCGAGTGGCGTGGCGTCGTGCTTGCCAGAGAGCTGTACAGGAAGGGAAGGAAGCTGAGGAGTGTTCGATAAGTCACGCGGTTGCGCGGTCTCGCGGTTTCGCGGTGGTGAACCAGAAGCACTGCTCACCGCGAAACTGCGTAACCGCGTGACTGCGCAACCGCGTAACCAACCATGATCACCATCGTCTTCGCCGCGATTCTCCTGTGCGCAATGGCGATCGCCCTGATGAACTGGCGCTACGGCTGGCTGGCGGCGATCGTCTGCGGCGTCCTGCAGGATCCCATGCGCAAGCTCACGCCGGGCACGCCGGCGTTGATGTCGATGAGCATCGTGGCGGTGTATGGAGTGGTTCTGCTCGGCGCGGTGCTCACCCTGCAGCGCAACCGCAAGGACTTCGAGCGCCGTTTCCCGAGCGTGTACAGCGGTGTGATTCTCGTCCTGATCTTCCTCGCCTTCGCGGCCATGCATGGCGTGATCACGTTCGGCGTGGCGAACTGGAAAGTCCCGGCGCTCAGTCTCCTCATCTACTGCATCCCGATTCCCGCCGTGCTCCTCGGCTATTCGTGGCTCACGCGCGAAGAGCAGCTCGTCCGGTTTTTCATGTTCTATTCGGTGCTCACGTCGATCGCGATGACCGGGACGTTGCTCGAGTATCTCGGCGTCAAGTCGCCGGTGCTCGGCCTCGTGGGAATGCCGGGAGGCTATATCCGCCATCTGCCGGGAATCCAGATCGCGATCCTCTCGGGCATCTACCGCGCGCCGGACATCATGGGCTGGCACGCGGCGACGCTCGCTATCATCGGCATCACGATGGCCGTGCGCAACAACGCCCTGACCCGCGCGTGGCCGTGGATCGCCGTCGCAGCGTGGGGCTTCATGAACTGCATCATCAGCGGACGGCGTAAAGCGGTGTACATGGTCGTGGCATTCGCGATCGTCTTTTTCTGGCGCTACTTCCGGCGGATGACGAGCACGCAGATCGTGTCGATCGCCGTGGCGTGCATGGCCCTCGCGTTCGTCACGTTCCGGCTGTCGGAATCGGAACGGGCGAGCGCGTACACGCGCGGCGCGCGAACGAGCGGCACGGAGATCCTGTTGCGACTCGAAGGAGGCGCGCAGGGCACCATCCAGCAGCATGGGCTCCTCGGCGCCGGTCTCGGCGCGGCGACGCAGGGCGTGCGTCACGTCACCGGCTCGGGACGCGACATCGGCTGGCAGGAAGGGGGCCTCGGAAAGCTGATCGTGGAGCTCGGCGTGCCGGGACTGCTGGCCGTGATCGCGTTCCTCTTCGCGGCCGTGCGAACGATGCTCCGCATCACCGCGGTGGGCGACATCGAGGGAACGTCGCAGGTGCTGCGGGTTGCGCTCTTCGGCATCGTCGTGGCGAACATTGCGAACTTCCTCGCGTCCGCGCAGGCGTATTCCGATCCCGTGCTCACGCTGATGAGCGCGTTTTTCCTTGGATGTCTCTTCGCAACGGCAACGCTCGATGAGAAGGTGCGCGGCGAGTCGCTCGCGGCGGGCGTGCAACCGGCAACCGCGCCGGCGACTGCGTAGAACACGATGCGCGTGCTTCACGTCGTACCGACCTACCTGCCGGCGCGACGCTATGGCGGACCGATCGTCGCGGTCCACGGCCTCTGCCGCGCGCTCGAGGCGCGCGGACACGAGGTCGACGTCTTCACGACCAACGTCGACGGCGACGGCGTGCTCGACGTGCCGCTGCGGGAGCCGGTTCTCCTCGACGGCGTGCGCGTCCACTACTTCGAGTCGTCGCTGAACCGGCTCTACTGGTCGCCGCAGATGAGACGCGCGCTCGCCGCGAGCATCGGCAGCTACGACCTCGTGCACGTGCACGCGATCTATCTCTGGCCCGGTTACGCCGCAGCGCGCGCCGCGGCGGCGGCGAACGTGCCGTACGTGATCTCGCCGCGCGGGATGCTCGTGCCGGAGCTGATCGAGCGCAAGAGCCGCTTCGTGAAGCGCGCGTGGCTGGCGACGATCGAGCGCCGCAACTTCGCGCATGCCGCGGCGATCCACTTCACATCGGCGCTCGAGCAGCAGGACGCAGCTCGCACCTCGATGCCGCTGCCCTCGCCGTTCGTGGTCCCCAACGGAATCGATCCCGAGCCGCGTCCCGACACGCCGCGCGACGAGCGTACGCTCGTGTTTCTCGGCCGCATCAACTGGAAGAAAGGACTCGACCGCGCGATCGAGCTGCTGCCGAACCTCGACGCACGGCTGATCATCGCCGGCAACGACGAGGAGAACCTCACGCCGCGCCTGCGCGAGCTCGCCCAGCGCCTCGGCGTCGCCGGGCGCGTCGAGTTTCGCGGGCCGGTCTACGGCGACGCGAAGTGGTCCCTCCTCGCGCAGGCCACGCTGTTCGTGCTGCTCTCGCAGTCCGAGAACTTCGGCAACGCCGTGCTCGAAGCGCTGATGATGGAGACGCCCGCGGTGCTCTCGCCGTCCGTCGGACTCGCGGCCGATGTGGTGGACGCGGATGCCGGCATCACGGATCTCGACAAACTCCCCGCGCTCCTCGCCGACCGCACGCGACGCGAGACGATGGGCCATAACGGGCGCGCGCTCGTCGAAACCAAGTACACCTGGACGCGCGTCGCGGAAGAGATGGAGGAGGCGTACCGGATCGCGAGGAACGTGTCATCCTGAGGCGCGAACGTAGCGGCGGGCTTCAGCCCGCCGAAGACGCCCGGCTGAAGCCGGGCGCTACGTCAGGATGACACCATGCTCGATCGCATCACGCCGCTGATTCTCACCCGCGACGAGGAAGCGAACCTCGAGCGCACGCTGCGGCAGCTCGCGTGGGCGAAGGACGTCGTCGTCGTGGACAGCCTCTCCACCGACGCGACCGTCGAGATCGCGCGCCGCTTCCCGAACGTGCGCGTGTTCGAGCGCGCGATCGATTCGCTCGCCGGGCAGAGCAACTTCGGCCTGCAGCAGGTGCAGACGGAATGGGTGCTGCTCCTCGACGCCGACTACTTCGTGCCAGATGCATTCGCCGGCGAGCTGCGAGCGATCGAGCCGCCGCCGAACGTGCGCGCGTACCGCGCGGCGTTCACGTACGCGGTCGACGGACGTCCGCTGCGCGCGTCGCTCTATCCGCCGCGTATCGTGCTGCTCCATCGCGAGCACGCGCGCGTCTGGCAGGACGGCCACGCGCATCGCGTGCTCGCCGACGGCGATGTCGCGAACCTCAGCACGCGCATCATCCACGACGACCGCAAGCCGTTCGCGCGTTTCCTCGAGCGCCAGCGCCGCTACATGCGCGAGGAAGCCGCGAAGCTCCGCACCGCCGACCCTCGCGCCCTCGGCCTCTCCGGCCGCATCCGCAAGCTCATCGTCGTCGCGCCGTTCGCGGTGCTCTTTCACACGCTGTTCGTGAAGGGACTGATCCTCGATGGGCGGGCGGGGCTGTGGTACGCGTGGGAGAGGTTTGTGGCGGAGTTGCTTCTGTCGAGGGAGTTGATAAGAAGGCAGAAGGCAGAAGGCAGAAGGCAGAACTAAGAAGTTTTCTCACTTCTGCTTTCTGCCTTCTGCCTTCTGCCTTCTGCCTTCTGCCTTCTGCCTTCTGCCTTCTGCCTTCTGCCTTCATATCCTCTGGATCATCAGGTCCCCCATGACGAGCAAGTCCATCCTTGTCCGTAAAAAGCAATCCAGCGCCTCCCCCGGCGTGTTCACGACGGGCTCGTTCTCATTGAACGACGTGTTGAGCACGATCGGGATCCCGGTCTTGTCGCGGAACGCTTCGATCAGATGGTAATAGCGCGCGTTCTGCGCCTCGGTCACGGACTGCAGCCGCCCCGAGCCGTTCACGTGCGTCACCGCGGGGATCTGCGCGCGTTTCTCTTCGCGGATCTGGTAGACCTGCAGCATGAACGGCACGTCGTAATCCGTCTCGAACCACTCCCCCACCGCCTCGCGCAGCACCGACGGCGCGAAGGGGCGGAACGACTCGCGGCGCTTGATCTTGTGATTGAGGATGTCCTTCATGTCCGCGCGCCGCGGATCGCAGACGATCGAGCGATTGCCGAGGGCGCGGGGGCCCCACTCCATGCGGCCCTGGAACCAGCCGACGACGTTGCCCGCCGCGATCTGCTCCGCCGCGCGCGCGCAGAGCTCGCGTTCGTTCTTCACGCGATGCAGCACGCAATGCGCGTCATCGAGATCGACGCGCCGCGCGACCACCGCTTTGTCCACATCCCCCGCGTCGTAGTCGGGTCCCCAGTACGCGTGATCCATCACGAACGAGCGCGGCTGATGCAGCGTCTCGTTCCACACCCAGTACGCCGCGCCGATGGCACCGCCCGCGTCGCCCGCCGCGGCCGGGATGTAGAGCTCGCGATACGGCGAGCGGTCGAAGACCAATCCGTTCGCGACGCTGTTGTACCCGCAACCGCCGGCGAGGCAGAGGTTCGGAATGCGCGTCGTCTCGTACAGGCTGTTCGCGAGTGCGAAGTACGCCTCTTCGAACATCGCCTGCATCGACGCGGCGAGATCCTTGTGCCGCTGGTCGATCGGATCTCGTTCCGCTCGCGCCGGGCCGAGCTTCGCGATCAGCTTCTCCGAGTACACGGGGCCGATCACCGGCGAGCCGCCCTGCCAGACCATGTCGAGACCGACCGTGTGATGGGTGAAGTAATCGATGTTCAGCGCGAAGCGGCCCTTCTCGACGCGCACGATGTCGCGCATCTCGCTGACAAACGACGGGCGGCCGTACGGCGCGAGACCCATGACCTTGTACTCGTCGCCGTAGTGCGGGAAGCCGAGGTACTGGGTCATGGCGGTGTAGAAAATGCCGAGGGAGTGCGGGAAGCCGATCTGGCCGAGGACTTCGATGTGATTGCCGCGCGCGCGGGCCCACATCGAGCTGACGAAATCGCCGAAGCCGTCGATGGAGAGAATGGCCGCCTCCTCGAACGGCGCGACGAAGAACGCGGAGGCGAGATGCGCGCGGTGATGCTCGACGTGATGCAACCGCGGTTTCACCGAATCCAGCTTGAACGCCTCGGCGATCTCCCCGCGCAGATCGCGGATCTTCGCGCGATTCTCGAGCCGGCGCTTGACCGCGCCGAGCGACGGGCGGCGCATCAGAAGGAACTTCGCACGCTGCAGCAGCCGCGCGTTGGGATCGCGATTCACGGCGATGTGATCGACGTCGTTGAGCGCGACGCCGGCCTCATCGAGGCAGTACTGAATCGCCACGCTCGGGAATCCGGCCCAGTGCTTGACGCGCCGGAAACGCTCTTCTTCCGCCGCCGCGACGAGCTTTCCGTCGACGACGATCGCCGCCGCGGCGTCGGCATGATGGGCATTGATGCCTAGAATGATCATGCGTGCGGCGCGTTACCTTCGTAAATCGCTACTTCCACCCGGACCATTCTGCAACAAGTCAGATCGCGTCCGACCTCGCGTTCCATCTCGCGGCACGCGGATGGGAGGTCGCGGCGATCACGAGCCGGCAGCGGTATGACGACGCGCGCGCCGGCCTGCGATCGGACACTGCGAACGGCGTGCGCATCGTGCGCGTGTGGAGCACGCGCTTCGGACGCGCGGGGCTGATCGGACGCGCAATCGACTATCTGACGTTCTATCTGAGCGCATTCTTCGCGATGCGCCGCGAGCGCGGGATCGTCGTGGCGATGACGGATCCGCCGCTGCTTTCGGTCGTGGCAGCGCTCGCCTCGCGGCGCGTGGTGAACTGGGTGCAGGATCTCTTCCCCGAGGTTGCGTCGGCGCTCGGCATCCGCGCGCCTCGGGTGTTGCGCGTGCTTCGCGACTGGTCGTTGCGCCGCGCGCGTGCGAACGTCGTCCTCGGCGATCGGATGGCCGCGCGCGTGCCGAAGGCGACCGTCATTCACAACTGGGCGATGGTGGAGGACAGGCAATCCTGCCTGTCCGGACAGGCAGGATTGCCTGTCCTCCACCCGTTCACCGTCGGCTACTCCGGCAACCTCGGACGCGCTCACGACGTCGACACGATTCTCGCCGCGATTCGCGGGCTGCCGCACATCCGCTTCGTCTTCACCGGCGGCGGCGCGCAGCTCGAGGCGATCCGCCGTGCGGGGGCCGCGAATGTCGAGATCCTCCCGTACGCGCCGCGCGAGCGGTTGAGCGAGAGTCTCTCGGCCGCGGACGTGCATCTGGTATCCCTGCAGCCGGCGCTGGAGGGACTGATCGTGCCGAGCAAGTTCTACGGAGTGCTCGCGGTCGCGCGTCCGGTGTTGTTCATCGGCGCGCGCGACGGCGAGCTCGCGCGCCTGATCGATGCGCATCGCTGCGGCGTCGTCGTCGAGTCCGGCGACGGCGACGCGCTCGTGCGCGCGATCGAGTGGCTGGCTGCCGATCGCGCCGAGGCGAAGGCCATGGGCGCGCGCGGCCGCGAGCTCTACCTGGCGCGCTTCGCTCCCGCGCATGCGTTCGCGGCGTGGGAGCGAGTGCTCGAGGAGGCCGCGCGATGACACGGCGCACGCGGCAGCTGTTCCTGCTGCTGTTCATCTTCCTTTTCGCCGGAACGCTGGTGCTGTTTCTCCTGAACCGCGATCTGGCGCGCGATCCGTTGCCGCCGCGCGAGCTCGGGCCGATGGCAGCGTGGCTCGCCGCGCATCCGGCGGACTGGCTCACGGCGAGCGCGATCTCCGATGCTGCGCTCGACTCGCAACTGCCGCACCGCGTCGCGCTGTGGCGTTCCGCGTACGCGGTCGCGCACCGCCTCTCGCCGCGCCACCGCAACGCCTCGGCGGCCTTCGTGCGCGGCGGCCTCTTTCACTGGTACGAGCTGAGCGACAACGATCGGAACGCGGTGCTCGCCGCCGCGGCGCCGCTGCTGCGCGATCCGCCCGTCTTTCACGAGCTTCTCGTCCCGCTGTGGGAGCTGACGCGCGATCTTGCCTGGCTTCGCCGGCATGCACCGGACAACCTGAATGCGCTCGGCGCGCTGCACGACATCGCCATCCGCCACGGCCTCTTTGCCGCACACCGCGAGCTGCGCGCCGAAGAGAAGCGGAAACGAGTGATGCTGTTCGATTCGCAGAAGGACGCGCTCACCACCTACGAGCTGATGCGCCTCCTGCCGCGGCGGATCGATACGGGCGACGACCCGCTCGTGCGCAGGATGCTCGAAGAGCTCGGCCGGCGCTCGTACGCGCCGAAAGAAGTGGGCGAGATCGAGCCGCTCATCGACTATGCGCTGCGCCGCGGGATCGAGCCGGTCAGCGGACTCGCGCCGTTCGTCGACGCACCCGGGGTGGTGAGCGGGGCGACGCGAGCGCGACTCGCAGTGGCGTTGGGACAAACCGACACCGCGACGCGTATCGAGCTTTCCTCGGCGACCACCGGCGCGGCGGAATGGGTTCCGTATCACCTCGACCGCGCGCTCTTCGAGGCGCGCCGCGGCAACGCGCCCGCCGCCGAGCGGCAGCTCGCACGCGCGCGCATCACACGCGTCGACGCGCGTTTCCTCTCGGTCGCGCAACAGGTCGCCGCCATCCTCGGCAACCGCGCCGCCGCGGAACGGTTCGGACGCGAGCTGAAAGCGCTCTCGCGGCAACGGCCGGAGTGGGAAGGCGGCTGCGGCCAGAACGAGCTGTGCGACCGGGCGGTGACGCGTCTCTACGTCGATGACGGCGAGATCGAGCTCGAGCTCGAGACCACGCAGTCGGATCAGACCCCGCCGTACGTCGAGATCTACGTCGATGACGCCCGCGCCGCCGAAGGCGAAGTCGACGACGCGCGCCGCTTCGTGATCAACGCGCCGGCCGGCGTCCATCGCGTCGATGTCCGGCTCATCAACCCGCGCATGCCCAACGGCGCTCAGCGCCGCGTACGGATGTCGCGATCGACCACGGCCACCGCCGCGCCGCAGATCGCCGCGAGAGTGGCGGGATTCGAGGGGATGAAGAAGTTGAAGTCGTACAGCGCGTGCACCATGGCGATGGTGAGACTCGCCAGCGCCGCGACCTGAAACGCGCGCCGCGACCACGACAGCTCGACCACCTGCCGCCCGAACGTCATCCGCACCAGCATCACGTAGCCCGCGAACAGCGAGCACACCGCGATGGCGAAGCCGATCGTCCCCGCCGTTGCGCCGATCTCCATGTAGTCGTTGTGGGCGTGGTGATAGGTCTTGCCGAGGTCCTCTCGCTGCTCCATGAACACCACGCGCTCGAACGTGCCGAGGCCGCTGCCGAAGACGGGAAAACCGCGCCACAGCGACGCCGCGGTGGCGATGCCGACGCGGCGCCCGACCAAGGTCTGGCGCTCGAATTCGTTCGGAATGAAGCGCGCCACCGTGCGCTCGCGGCCGAGGAAGAACACCAGCGCGAACACGAGCACCGCGCCGGCGGTCGCGGCGAGCGCAAGACGCGTCACGCGGCGGCCGGGCAGCAACGCGGCGACGATCAGCGCTCCCGCCGCGAGCGCGAGCAGCGCGCCGCGCGACTGCGCGAGCAGCACCGCGGCCACCGATGCGACCGTCGCGAGGATCGCGAATGACGCCTGCAGCAGACGGTGCTCGATCAGGTTCATGATCCGATGCCGCCACGACGCGTGCCGCGAGCCTGCCCGGTGCCACGCGACCGCGCCGATGAAGAGAGCCATCGGCAGGACGATCGCGATGTAGTGCGCGAAGTGATTCGGGTTGACGAACGTGCCCGTCACACGATGAAAGATGAGCCGGTTCACCCATCCCCAGATCGCGTAACGCTGCAGCGCCGCCTCGCGAACGCCGTAAATCATCTCGAAGATCGCTGCGAGCGAGAGCACGCACGCGAGCGCGATTCGTTGCGTGTGGGTCCGGATGAGCAGCGTCGCGGCGATGAAGGTTGCCAGCAGCGCGGTCACGCGAAAGAGCTCGAACCCGGTCGCCGCCGGATCGATGCTGATCGGATGAAACGCGCTCGTCTTCACGCCGGCGAGCGCGGCGACGTGCGAGGCGGTGCTCCAGAGCTCATACGACTCGGGAGAGAGGAGGCGCAGCATCGACGGTGGCAGCGGCACGAGTTGCCACGCGCCAACGAGGAGAAACGCGAGACCGCCGTAGGTCCAGGTGAGCGCCGCCGGCGTCGGTTGCGCGGTGTTCGTCCGGTCGCGCATCGCGAACAGCCGAAGCAGCGATGCGAGCGCGGCAAGGCCGAGCGGCACCGCGACAAGAGGGACGCGGGCACGCTCGATGATCGAGCCGAACGGCAGCGGAAGCGCGAAGAGCCACGCCAGAAAAACGATCAGGGCCAGACCCTGGCCGACTCCCATCCATCGCATGGCTCCCGGCATGAGATCGGATTGTAGGCTGGCGCGACCCCTCACCCCCCAGGGACCTTCAATCCTGAAAGCATGCGTGGCCAGCCTTGTCATCCCGAGCGTGAGCGAGGGACCTGGGCGGGCGGGTGGCGCGAGGCACGGGCTTCGTGCCACCCTCCCCCCGGGTCCCTCGCTCACGCTCGGGATGACAGGCCTTGGTACCTACGCTTTCAATGTTGAATGTCCACTACTAGCCCTCTCCCCCACGGGGAGAGGGGACTGGAGGCGTGCTAAACTCTCTCAGCTTCAGGAGTTTGCGTGGAGGGGTTAGTGCGCGGAGTGCGTCGTTTCGTCACCCTTGCCGTCATCGCAGGTGCACTGTCCGCGTTCGCCCAGGGCGGTCAGCGGCTGCGTGACCGTGATCCCGATCTTCAGAGCGCGAAGGGGATCGCCGCCGAGCTCGACCAGGCGAATTTCCACTACGGTCCCTTCTACTTTCTCTCGCGCTTCCGCATCTCGGATCTCGGCTACACGCAACAGGGTTACACCCTGACCGACTCGTCGGATGGCGGACTGAATCTGAGTGTCGAGGCGCCGCAACGCCTCTACTTCACCCCGCACAAGAAAGTCATCCTCACTGCCGAGGCCGTTCCCGGTTACAGCTTCTTCGGCGACAGCTTCGGCGACGGGCAGTTCAACTACTCGCTGCGCGGCGATGCTCATTTCCTTTTCAACCATCTCTACCTCGACCTCTACACCACGCGCAGCGACACGATTCGCCCGCACGTGGCCGACATCAATCGCCTCGTCACGCAGCGCGCCGACGAGTACGGCGTCAGCGGCGAGATGAAGTACTCGAGCCGCACGAGCGCGCTCTTCAGCATCCGCTACGAAGACATCGAGTTCCCGGGAGACCGCTTTCAACCGGCGTCGCCGATCGACGTCGCGCTTCTCAATCGCGTGGAGCGCAACGGACGCGTCGCCCTGCATCACAAGACGTTTCCGCTCACCTCTCTGTTCGTCGCGGCCGAGATGAGCAACTACGGGTTCCGCCGCGCGACGTACAAGGACAGCACGCGGCGCTGGCTCGGCGCCGGCTTCACCCGCGACTCGGGGCGCACCTCGCTACGCGTCGAGGCCGGACCGGCGACGCTCGACTTCGAGGATCCGACGCAGCGCGACTATTCCGAGGTGATCGGGATGGCGACGATCAATCGCAGTAAGAGCCGGTGGAACTACGGCGCCGGCGTCGAGCGGGACGTCGGCTTCTCGATCTTCGCCGACAACAACTATTTCATTGCCTCCATCGCGAACGCGAACGTCAGCTACGTGGCCACGCGCCGCCTCACGCTTCGCACCGGTGCCTCGTACGAGCGTGACGACTACGATGTCCCCGTGGGCGGGCTCATCCGCAAGGACACCATCGAGTTTTATCGGATCGGCTTCCTCTACAACTTCCGGCGCTTCCAGACCGGCGTGGACGTCGGCTGGTACGAGCGGCAGTCCAATTTCAGCGACCGCGACGCTGGAATACGATGGTTGTTCTATTTGTCGTTCAGCCCAACGGTTTAGTCCAAATAACCAGACGCCGCCGGGGCGGGCGCTTGTTTTTATGAACGTCTCACAGCAACGCAACGCGGCGGTCACATTGAAACGGTTAGTTTGACCAGGTCCAACATCCCACGGCAGGTCAATAGTCAGGGAGGGAGCCTGCGGCGCGCGCTGGCGAAGCAGCGGTTTACGTCATTGAGGATCGAATGAAGCGTCACGGTGTGTTGATGTTCGCGATGTTGATGCTGCTCGCGCTGGCCGCGAGCGCTCAGGATCTGCCGCTCCTCACCACGGACGCGCCCCTCGGCCCTCGCGACATTCTCGAGATCAGGGTTCTCGAGGATCCGACCCTGGGCGGCCGCGTGACGGTCGGCGACGACGGTCAGATCATCCTCAATGTCGTCGGAAGATTCGTGGTCGCCGGACTCTCCGGCTCGCAGATCGAAGCGAAGTTGAAGTCTCACCTCGAGACGAACTTCATTCCGAAGGCCACGGTTTCCGTGGTCGTCGAGTTCGCGAGCAAGCCGATCTCGGTCGTCGGCGCGGTCATCCATCCGGGACGCTTCGGCGCAACCGGCAGCACGACGCTCATCCAGGCCATCACCCAGGCGGGCGGACTCGCCGCCGGACACGGTCGCGAGCTCTACGTCCTCCGTACCGGCCGCAACGGCCTCAGCGAGCAGCTCGCCGTCGACATCGAAGAGCTGATGGTGCGCGGCAATCCCGATCTGAACATCCCCCTCGCGCCGAACGATCTCATCAACGTTCCGCTCGACACGCCGATCCGCATCTACCTCATGGGTGAAGTGATGCGTCCCGGCACCGTCGACTTCCGCCGCTCCCAGACGCCGACGCTGTTGCAGGCGATTGCCGCGGCCGGCGGACCGACCGACCGCGCCTCGCGGAAGGCCATCGTGAGGCGGATCGTGCAGGGCAAGCAGGAAACGATCAACATCAACTACCGCGACATCCTGAAGGGAAAAAGGAAGGATCTGATCCTGCAGGACAACGACACGGTCTTCATCGACGAAGCCCTTTTCTAGGGATCGGCGTACGATTGAGGGCGGCATGGATCTGAACACCCGGCAGGAAGTACATCTTTCGCACTACTGGAACGTGATCCGGAAGCGATGGAAAGTCGCGGCCGCGATTCTGTTCGTGGTGATGCTCGGGACGTTCCTGGCCAGCTACTTCTCGAAGCCGCTGTACCAGGGGAGAATTCAGATCGAGATCGAGCGCGAGTCGCCCAACACCACCGTGGAGGATCTGTTCGGGATCGCGGGCTCGGACCAGGAGTTTCTGCAGACGCAGTACGTGCTGTTGAAGACGCGCGGTCTCGCACAGCGAGTCATCGAAGAGCACAAGCTGCTCAACGACCCCGAGTTCTATCCGCCCGGCATTGCCGGCAAGACGCCGGCCGAGATCAAGAGCATCACCGAGGAAATGGCCGGCGCGATTCTCGGCGGGGTCGTCGTTGAGCCGGTGCCGCCCACGCGACTGGTCAGGGTTTCGTACATCAGCACCTCCCCTCGGCTCTCGCAGAAGATCGCCGAGGCGTGGGGCGAGTCGTTCATGCGCATGAATGTCGCGAAGAAACTCGACAGCGTGCGCCAGGCGAGCGAGTTCCTCAGCGGGCAGATCACCCAGGTGGAAGCGGATCTCGAACAGACCCGCCGCGACCTCCAGGTTTACGGTGAGAGCAAGGGCATCATCTCCGTCGACGAAGGCACGGGCAACGTCACCATCCAGAAGCTCGGCCAGCTGAACACCGACGTCACCAACGCGCAGAACAATCTGTTCGAGAAGCAGGCCGCGTATAACTCCGTGCGCAACATGGGCGCGGAGACGGCCGCGGCCGGCGATCCGCTCGTGCAGCGGCTCACGGAAGAGCTCTCGCGCCAGCAGCGCGAGTACAGCGAAAAGCGCTCGCAGTACCTCGAGCAGCATCCGGTGATGCGCCAGCTCGCCGATCAGATCGAGAAGACGCGCACCTCGCGCGCGAGCGCGGTCGCGACCGCGTACACGAAGAAAGTCGAGGCCGCGCGGGCGGACATGGACGCCGCCGCGACGCGTGAGGCCTCGGTGCGCTCCGCGTACGAAAAGCAGCGCACCGAAGCGCAGAAGCTCAGCGTGGATGCGGCGAAGTACGTCGATCTGCAGATGGCCGTGCAGACCAAGCAGTCGCTCCTCGGCGCGTTGCAGAAGCAGCTCAACGAGACCGCGGTCGCGGCGCGGCTGCGCGGCACGGCGTCGTCGAACGTGCATTGGGTCGACCACGCGCAGATGCCCGGCGGCCGCATCAATCTCTCGACGAAGAAGAATCTCCAGACCGCGTTTCCGCTCGGCCTGATGCTCGGCATCGCCACGATCTTCTTCCTCGAGTACATGGACCGCTCGATCAAGACGCCGGAAGAGCTCGAGCGCGTCACGCAGTTCGCGTCCCTCGGCGTGATCCCGGCGGCGGGCTCGGTCTCGAAGCAGTACGGCATGTCGTACAGCTACGGCCGCACTACGCCTCGCCTGCGCGCCGTGCAGACCGAGGACGACAAGGCCGTGGGCATCGATCTCATCCCGCACACCGACGCGCGCTCGCCGGTCTCCGAGGCCTACCGCGCGTTCCGCACGTCGCTGCTGCTCGCCTCGGCGAGCTCGCCGAAAGTCATCGTCATCACCTCCTCGTTCGCGCGCGAAGGGAAGACCACGACGTCGGTGAATCTCGCGACCGTTCTCGCGCAGATGGGCAAGCCGGTGCTGCTCATCGACGCCGATCTGCGCCGCCCGCGGCTGCAGAAGGTGTTCCCCGGCAAGATGAACCTCGGCCTCGTGAACTATCTCGCCGCGAACATCCCGATCGAGGACACGATCCAGAACACGGATGTGCCGAACCTCCAGGTGATGCTCGCGGGACCGATTCCGCCGAACCCGTCGGAACTGCTCGCGTCCGATCGCATGAAGCATCTCCTCGGAGAGCTGCGCGAAAAGTACGCGTACGTGATCTTCGACTCCCCGCCCGTTCTCGCGGTCACCGATGCGGTCGTGCTCTCGGCGAACGCGGACGGCGTGGTGCTCTGCGTGCACGGCGGACAGACGCCGCGCGAGCTCGTGCAGCGCTCGGCCGAGCGCCTCCGCCTCTCGAACATCCCCGTGCTCGGCGCGATCCTCAACAATCTCGACCTGCACCAGTACGGCTACACCTACCGCAAGAGCTACTACGACTACTACGAGTCATCGGACGAGCAGTCGCAGCCGCCGTCGCGGAAGTCGATGTAGTGATCGATCTCCACCACCACTGTCTGCCGGACGTCGACGACGGCCCGCGCGAATGGGACGAGGCCGTGGAGATGTGCCGCATCGCCGCCGAGGAAGGAATCGAGACGATCGTGGCGACGCCGCACGTGCTGCGCGGCCGCTGGCGCACGCCATCTCGGGAAGAGCTCGACGAGCGCATCGCGGAACTGCGCGAGAAGAGCGGCGGAACGCCTCGCCTGCTGCTCGGATCGGAATACTTTTTCGCGCACGACATGGCCGAGGTGCTGCGTGCCGGCAAGCCGATCGTGCCGCTCGCGGGCAGCCGCTACGTGCTGCTGGAGCTCGCGGCGAACAGCGTTCCCCCGATGCTCGATCAGCCGCTTTATCGCGCGCAGCTCGACGGGTGGATTCCGATCCTGGCCCACCCGGAGCGCAACAGCGTCCTGCAGTCGCGGCCGGAGATGATCGCCGACCTCATCCGCCACGGCGTGCGCATGCAGGTGACCTCGGGCAGTCTCACCGGCGAGTTCGGCCCGGCGGCGCAGAAAGCTGCCGAGGCCTGGCTGAAACATGGACTCGTTCACTTCGTCGCGAGCGATGCCCACAATGTCGCGCGGCGTGCGCCGCGCGTGCGCGCCGCGCTGGCGCGGCTGAGGGAGCTGGTGGGAGACGACGCCGCGGACGCGCTCACGCGCCGCAATCCGCTGGCGGTGATCGAAAATCGAGGCCTCGAATACGATCCTGAGCCGGTCGAGCCCGCCGATGGCGGATTATTGACGCGCCTGCGGGCGTTTTTCACACGCAGATAGGCCTACAATCATGCCCATGAGATGCCGTGCCCTCTTCGCCGCCGCCCTCGCACTCGCCGCCTTCGGCGCGAGCGCCGAGACCCTCAGGATCGTCTACCGGCCGGTGTCCTGCATCCGCGGCGGCGAGTTGCCCGTGCTGCAGATGAACATCGAGGGCGAAGGCGAGCTGCGCGCGTATTTCCGCCTCGTGAACACGACCGACTGGTGCTCGGTCGAAGGGACGAACGACGGTCCGCTCTCGCGCATCGTTCTGCCGAAATTCGACACGGGCGACGAGATCGAATACTTCATCGTGCTCATCCAGGGCATGCGCGTCATGGCGCGCAGCCCGCGCATCTACCGCGCATCCGTGACGAACGAGTGCGAGGCCGCGTTCGCGCGCCACATCATCAAGGTCTCTCTCTCCTGTGGCGACGAGCCGAACGGCATTCCGACGTCGATGTACGCCGGCTACAAGGTCAGCGACTCGATCATCATCGGCCGCCCGCCGATCGGATCGCCCGACCGTCCCGACGTTCCGCCGGAGCCGCCGACGAACAACCCTCAGTAACGGGTCCTGTCATCCCGAGCGTGAGCGAGGGACCTGTGCGGGCGGGTGGCGCGACGCGCGGGCTTCGAGCCGCCCTTCCGCCCAGGTCCCTCGCTCACGCTCGGGATGACACGTCAGTTCAGTGCGCTTTCGCCTTCTTCACTTCTTCCGTGAGCACGGGCAGGATCTGGAAGAGGTCTCCCACGATACCGAGGTCCGCGACGCGGAAGATCGGCGCCTCGGGGTCCTTGTTGATCGCGACGATGTGCTTCGACGACGACATGCCGGCGAGATGCTGGATCGCGCCGGAAACGCCGGCGGCGATGTAGAGATTCGGACTCACGACACGGCCGGTCTGTCCGACCTGATGCTGGTGATCGATCCAGCCCGCGTCGACCGTCGCGCGTGACGCGCCGACCGCGCCGCCGATGGCGTGCGCGAGATCGCGGATGTACGAGAAGTTCGCGCCCTCTTTCAGTCCGCGGCCGCCGGAAACGATGATGTCCGCCTCGGCGATCGTGAGCTCGCCCGCCTCGGGAGCCTTCGTCTCGACGAGCTTCACGCGCGGCTGGCCCGCGTCGACGGAGACATTCACCACTTCCGCGGCGCCCGCGCCGCTTTCTTCCGCCGGAAACGCATTCGGGCGCGTCGTCGCGATGGCCGGCTTCCCGGTGACGTCGACCGTCGCGAAGGCCTTGCCCGAGTACACCGGCCGGCGCGCGCGCAGCTTGCCGTCCGTCCACTCGAGGCGATCGACGTCGGATGCGACGCCGGCGTCGAGACGCGCGGCCACGCGCGGCGCGAGATCGCGCCCGTTCGACGAGCCGGCAAACAGCAGGACGGACGGCTGCACGTCCTTCACCACCTGCGCAAGTGCGGCGGTGTAGGTTTCCGTCAGATACGGTCCGGCGTTCGCGACGTAGAGCTTCTTCGCGCCGTAGCGCCCCGCTTCTTCCGCGACGCCGGCATCGGTCGCGAATGCCGCGAGCTCGCCGCCCGCCGCCTCCGCGAGCTTGCGCCCGATCGTGAGCGCTTCGCGCGAAGCCTTCTTCAGCTTTCCGTCTTTCGTTTCGGTGAATACGAGAACTGTCATAGCGCCTTCGCCTCGTCGCGGATGTACTTCACGATCTCCCGCGCCGCCGCCTGCGGATCGGATCCGTCGATCCTGCGTCCGCCGCTCTTCTCGGCGGGAAGCTCCAGCGAGACGACCGTCACGCGCTGGTTGTAGATGTCGGATTCGTCCAGGCCGAGGTCAGCGATCGACCTGGTATCGATGGCGACCTTCTTCGCGGCCATGATTCCCTTGAGCGACGCGTAGCGCGGCTCGTTGAGGCCCTTCTGCGCCGAAACGACCGCCGGCAGCGGCGCCTCGAGCACCTCCTCGGCGCCTTCGATCTCGCGATGCGCGGTCAGCTTGCCGTCGCCGACTTCGAGATGCGTGACGACGTTGACCTGCGGATAGCCGAGGAGCTCGGCGAGCATCGGGGCGACGAGCGCGTTGTCGGTGCCGACGCCCTGCTTGCCCAGGAACAAGACGTCGTGCTCGAGGGTCCGGATCGCGGCGGCGAGCACCTTCGCGATCCCGAGCGAATCCGCGTCGGCCGGCTCTCCCTTCACGTGCATCGCCTTGGTGGCGCCGCGTGCGAGCGCCTCCCGCAGCCCCTGCTGGGCGCGGTCGGGACCGAAAGTGAGAACGGTGACGTCGCCGCCCTTCGCTTCCTTCAGACGGATCGCCTCTTCGAGCGCGTACTCGTCGTACGGCGAGACGATGAACTTCAATCCGGTCTCGTCGATTTTGCGGCCGGAGACCCTGATGCGCGATTCGGTATCGGGGACATGACTGATGCAGACGACGGAGCTCACGGAACCTCCAGAAACGGCGGGCAATTCTAGCCGAAGGCACGCAGTTCGCAAACGGACGTTCCCAAGGCAGAGAAGCTCTCCAAAAACGGACGCGAAATGGAGGACTGCGAATGCATCAGGTCGACAACCAAATCAATGGGCGCCGCTCGTTTCGCGCCCTGTCGGATTTCAAGCGAGCGCGCGGTCCCAATGGCAATGGGAATGGCCACGGAAAACCGCAGAAGGCGGCGCCGCCGGAGACCACGAACGCCGAGAACTTCTACTACCTCAAGCAGATGAACTCGAAGACGCCGATGGTCATCGTCATGACCGACGGCGAGGAGATCCGTGGCTGGATCGAGTGGTACGACAAGAGCTGTCTGAAGGTGAACCGCGAGAGCGCACCGAATCTCCTGATCCAGAAGCGCTGCATCAAGTACCTCTTCAAACAGGAGGAGATGACGGCGTAGCGCCTGGCGTGTCATCCTGAGCGAAGCGAAGGATCTTCCCCGTCGCAACGCCGGAAGATCCTTCGCCGTCTTCGCGGCTTCTAATGAAGTCATTTTGTCCTTCTTTAGAATGAACAACTTACTAGTGGACATTCAACATTGAAAGCGTAGGTACCAAGGCTTGTCATCCCGAGCGTGAGCGAGGGACCCGGGTGGGCGGGTGGCACGAGACTCGAGCCGCACACACACCCAGGTCCCTCGCTAACGCTCGGGATGACAAGGCTGGCCACGCATGCTTTCAAGGTTGAACGTCCACCAGGCAACATGAGTCAAGTTTGCTCAACACAAAGCTGCGCGAGAACTTCATCTCTGCTTCACCGGCGCGTGCGCCGTTAACCCGCTCAGGATGACACCATGAAACCCCTCGCGATCACCCTCGGCGATCCCTCCGGCATCGGCCCGGAGATCGTCGAGAAGGCGCTCGACGGCCTCGATGTCCCCGTCCGTCTCTTCGGGCGCGTCCCGAAGGACATCCGACACGGCGAGATCTCCGCGGACTACGGACGCATTGCCCTCGACGCCATCAGCGACGCCGTGAGCGCCATCGAGCGCGGCGAGTGTTCCGCGCTCGTGACCGCACCCATTCACAAACAATCGATCGCGCTGGCTGGCTCGACGCATCCCGGCCACACCGAGCTCCTCGCCGCGCGTGCGGGGCTGCAGCGCTACGCGTACGACTACGCGATGTACTTCGACTCGCCGCGCCTGCGCACCGTGCTGCTCAGCGTGCACGTGCCGCTGCGCGAGGCACTCGCCGCGATCGATGCGGAAGCGATCGCCGCGCTCGCGCGCCTCACCTCGCGCGAATACGCGAAGCTGCACGGCAGCACGCCGCGCATCGCCGTCGCCGGCGTGAATCCGCATGCGGGAGAGGGAGGGCGTTTCGGCTACGAAGAGGCGGTCATCGCGCGCGGCGTCGAGCTGGCGCGCAGCCAGGATCTCGCGGTCAGCGGCCCCCATCCGCCCGACACCGTCTTTCTCGCGGCCGCGAACGGCAGGTACGATGTGGTCATGGCGATGTACCACGATCAGGGACTGATTCCGGTGAAGACGCTCGCGTTCGAGGAATCGGTCAACGTCACCATCGGCCTCCCCTACCTTCGCGTGTCCGTCGATCACGGCACGGCGTTCGACATCGCGGGCAAAGGCATCGCCGACGCCGCGCCGATGCGCTACGCGATCCGCTGGGCCGCGGAGCACTCGCGATGAACAAGTGGGTCATCCGGATCGTCGGCGTGCTCATGATCCTCCTGTTCATGATCATCATGACCATGATGTACAGGCAGCTGGTCGCGTTGCAGCGCGCGCAGACTCATACCTCGTCTATCATCCCCGCGTGCCCCGAATCCTCGTAACGAACGACGACGGCATCTACAGCGAAGGGCTGCGCAAGCTCGCCGACGTCTGCCGCACGTTCGGCGACGTCCTCATCGTCGCGCCCGACCGCGAGCAGAGCGCGGCCTCGCACGCGCTGACCCTCAACCGTCCGCTGCGCATGCTGCAGATCCAGGAACACGAGTGGATCGTCGACGGCACGCCCACCGACTGCGTGAACCTCGCGATCCTCAAGCTGATGAAGGAGCACCGCCCCGACCTCATCGTCTCCGGCATCAACTTCGGCCCCAACCTCGGCGACGACGTGACCTACTCCGGCACGATCTCCGCCGCGTTCGAGGGCGCGCTGCTGAACATCCCGTCGATCGCCTTCTCCGCGCTCGTCGGCGAGGACTTCTCGTTCGATCGCTGCGCGGAGTTCGCGGGCGAGCTCACGCGCGTCGCGCTCGAGCAGCATCGCGATCCGAGCATCATCCTGAACGTGAACTTCCCCGTCACAAACTTCGCGGGCGTGAAGATCACGAAGCTCGGCAAGAGGATCTACTCCGAGGGGGTGATCGAGCGGAGAGATCCGCGGGGAAGGAAGTACTACTGGATCGGCGGCGAGCCGCCGGTGTGGCATCCCGGCGAGGGAACGGACTTCGAGGCCGTGCAGAACGGCTTCGTCTCGATCACGCCGCTGCATCTCGACCTCACCCATCACGACTCGATCCCGAAGCTGAAGTCGCTCGAGGAGACGCTTGGCCACTTCGCCGCGAAACGATGACCGCGAGCGCGAGCTGGCCCATCAGCGCGCGCTGATGGTCGAGCGCCACGTGGCCGCACGCGGCATCAACGACGAGCGGATCCTGCAGGCCATGCGCGACGTGCCCCGGCATCGCTTCGTGCCCGCGGTCGTCGTCGCAAAAGCGTACGGGCCCGGCGCGCTGCCCATCGGCGCGAAGCAAACCATCTCCCAGCCGTACATCGTCGCGCGGATGATCGAGCTCCTCGAGCTGCGCGGCGACGAGAAGGTCCTCGAGATTGGCACGGGAACGGGATATCAGGCCGTGGTGCTGTCGAAGCTGTGCGCGAGAGTCTTTTCCATCGAACGAATCAACGAGCTGGCCATGCGGGCGGCGGAGCTCATCCGCGAGCTCAAGGTGCACAACGCGTCGGTGAAGGTGTTCGACGGGACGTACGGCTGGTCGGATCAGGCGCCGTTCGATCGGATCATCGTCGCCGCCGCGGCGCCGGAAGTTCCGGAGCCGCTCGTGCAGCAGCTCGCACGCACGGGGAAGATGGTCATTCCGATCGGACTCGAAGGAAAGCAGCGCCTCGCGCGCATCACGCGCGTCGGCACGGGATTCAGGATCGAGGACTGCGGCAGCGCCGAGTTCGTTCCGCTGGTCGGAAAGTTCGGCTGGCCAACGTAGGGGCGGGCTTCAGCCCGCCCGAGGAAGCCCGGCTGAAGCCGGGCGGTACGTCATGAAGGTTCGGACGGTGCTCTGGTTCACGGCGATCGTGTCGTCGATTCTCGGCGCGCTGGTGGTCTATCTGCTCCTTTCCGTGCCGAATGACCTTCGCGCCGACACGCTCCTGAAGGACGCGCGCAAGCATCTCGGCGACGGCAGGAACGACGAGGCGCGGCAGGCGCTGACGAAGATCGTGCAGCAGTACCCGCGCACCGATGCGGCCGCGGCCGCGACCGTCGCGCTGATCTCGCTCAACGACAAAGAGCGCGACGAGCTCGCCCGCGGGCTCGCGCAGCTGCGCAGGCAGAACGAGAGTCAGTCGAAGCTGATCGCGGATCTGCAGAAGAGCGTGACGGAGATCAGGAACGCGCCGCCGAAGGTCGTGATTGTCGCTGCGCCGCCGCCGAAAAAGCCGCCGGCGAAGAAGACCACGACGAAGAAGAAGACCACGACGCGGCGGCGACGCTGAGCCCAGTCCCCTCTCCCCGCCACGCGGGGAGAGGGCCAGGGTGAGGGGTCCTTCCGGGACCGCCCCTCATCCGGCCCTTCGCTTCGCTCCGCAAGCGGGGAGAAGGGAATGCAACATCAACTACAATCCCGCACCATGAAGGAACAGCGGCACTTGCGCATTCACGGCAAGGTCCAGGGGGTCGGTTATCGCTTCTTCGCCACTCGCGTCGCCCGCCGCATGGGTCTGAAGGGCTGGATCGAGAACAACCGCGACGGCTCGGTGGAAGCGCTCGTCGAAGGCGAGAAGAAGGCGATCGACGAGTGGATCGAGGAGATCCGCGAAGGACCGCGCTACGCGGAAGTGACGAAAATCGATCAGGAGGCGAAGGAGTTCAGCGGCCGCCTGCCGGACTTCGACGTGAAATTCTGATGACTGTGGACGAGCTGAAGACCTACATCCGCGACGTCGCCGACTTTCCGAAGCCTGGCATCATGTTCAAGGACATCACGCCGCTGCTTCGCTCGCCCGAAGCGCTCGAGGCGGCGTGCCGCCATCTCTCCGATCCGTTTCGCGACGCCGGCGTGACGGCGGTCGCCGCGATCGAGTCGCGCGGCTTCATCTTCGGCAGCGTCGTCGCGAGCAACCTGAACGCGGGCTTCATCCCGATCCGGAAGCCGGGCAAGCTCCCGTGGACGCGCCGCCGCCACGAGTACGTCCTCGAGTACGGCAGCGACGCGCTGGAGATCCACGACGACGCGCTCACGCCCAACGACGTCGTGCTCGTGATCGATGACGTGCTCGCGACCGGCGGCACGCTCGCCGCCGCGACGCATCTCGTCCGCGGCTTCGATGCGAAGATCGCCGGCGCCGCCACCGTGATCGAGCTGGAGTTCCTCGGCGGGCGGGCGAAGCTGGATGGGGATGTGAGGGTGCACTCCGTGTTGAGGTATTAGGTATTAGGGGTTAGGTGTTAGGGCCCAAGGCAAAAGGCCTAACCCCTAACCCCTAACTCCTAACCGCTAACACCCATGTATGACCTCATCGTCATCGGCTCCGGTCCGGCCGGTGAAAAGGGCGCTGCGCAGGCGGCGTGGTTCGGCAAGCGTGTCGCGCTGATCGAGCGGGAGCCCGTGCTCGGCGGCGCGTGCGTGAATACCGGCACGATTCCGTCGAAGACGCTGCGGGAGTCGGCGCTGCATCTCACCGGATTCCGGCAGCGCGGCTTCCGCGACGCGGTCGACGTGCAGGTGCGCCGCGACATCACGGTCTCCGATTTCATGCATCGCAAGCAGATCGTCGTCGAGCGCGAGTGGGATCGCATCGATCAGAACCTCGAGCGGCACGAGGTGGAGCGCTTCCGCGGCACGGCGCGGTTTCTCTCCGCGCACGAGATCGCGGTCGGCGATCAGGTCCTCCGCGGCGAGGTCATCCTCATCGCCACCGGCTCCGCGCCGCACCGGCCGTCGAACGTTCCCTTCGACGACGAGCACGTGCTCGACAGCGACACGATCCTCACCATCGATCGCATCCCCCACTCGATGGCCGTCGTCGGCGCGGGCGTGATCGGCTGCGAGTACGCCTCGATCTTCGCCGCCCTCGGCGTGGAAGTGCATCTCATCGACGGCCGCACGTCGCTCCTCCCCTTCATCGACCGCGACATCGCCGCGGTGCTCCTCGAGGAAATGCAGTCGCGCCTCGGCGTGACGCTGCACCTCGGCGTCGACGTCGACACGATCGTGCGCAACGACAGCAACGTCACGCTGACGCTGAAAGACGGCTCCACGATCGTCTGCGACAAAGTCCTTTACGCGGCCGGGCGCTCCAGCAATACCGCCGACCTGAATCTCGAGGCCGCGGGTGTGCAGACCGGCTTCCGCGGCCTCGTGCTGGTCGACGATCACTTCCAGACGAATGTCCCCAACATCTACGCCGCCGGCGACGTGATCGGCTTCCCCGCGCTCGCATCGACGTCGATGGAGCAGGCGCGTGTGGCCATGGTTCACGCGTTCGATCTCAAGTACAAGACGCGCGTCGCGGCGATCCTGCCGTACGGGATCTACACGATTCCCGAGGTCTCGACGATCGGGATGAGCGAACAGCAGTGCGTGGAGGCATCGGTCCGCTACGAGACCGGACGCGCGTTCTATCGCGACAATGCGCGCGGTCAGATCATCGGCGACACGAAAGGTCTCATCAAACTGGTGTTCGAGGCGGATACTCTGAAGTTGCTCGGCGTGCACATCGTCGGAGAGAATGCCTCGGAGCTTCTTCACGTGGGGATGGTGGTGATGCAGTTCGAAGGAACGATCAATGCATTCATCGACTGCGTTTTCAATTTCCCGACACTGAGCGAAGCCTACAAATACGCGGCCTACGACGGCCTCGGAAACGTGGCCCGGCGACGTACGAAGAAGGAGATGAGATGAAGCGGATTGCGGAGCTCATCGAAGATCAGACCCTGACCGTGCTCGAGCCGGGCCTCAGCGTGCGCAATGCGGCGCAGACGATGTCGGAGCGAAACATCGGCGCGGCGGCCGTCGTCGAGGCGGGAAAGCTCGCCGGGATTTTCTCCGAGCGCGATCTGATGGCGCGTGTGGTCGCGAAAGGCCTCAACCCCGACGACACGCCGGTCGGCACCGTGATGTCGAAAGAGCTCGTCGTCGCCGATCCGAACGATGCAGTGGACGACGCGCTGCAGAAGATGTACTCGATCCGCGCACGGCACCTGCCGGTCGTCGAGAACGGGAAGCTCGTGGGGATGATCTCGATCCGCGATCTGCTGGAGATGGACGACCAGCAGCAACGGGCAAAGGCGAGATTTCTGAGCGATCTGGTGACGTACAGCCCGGATTACGAATCGTAACGCGGATTAGTGGACCTTCAACCTTGAAAGCATGCGTCGCCAGCCTTGTCATCCCGAGCGTGAGCGAGGGACCCGGGCGGGCGGCGGCGCGACGCGCGGGCTTCGTGCCGCCCTCCCCCCGGGTCCCTCGCTCACGCTCGGGATGACAAGCCTTGGTGCCTACGCTTTCAATGTTGAATGTCCACTAGGAGCCCGCGGTACTCAGGCGAAGCACCAGCCCCGTTCCCTGCACGTGCGCTCCCACCTTCAACTCGAACGCGTCCTCGGTGCTGTGTGCGCCGCCGAGGAGCAGGCAGAGTCTTGCGAGCTCCTTGAACGACGCGGGTTCCGCTTCGATCACCACCTCGCCGTTCTCCACGCGCACGCTCATCGGCGCGCGGGCGAGGCCTTCGAGAGCCATGAGCGCGAGATCGTAGTTCATGGCTCGTCCTCCCCGCGGTAGCGCACCGAGTTGCGCTCCGTCTCCTGCAGCGTAATCTCGTACAGCTCGCCGTGCGGAATCGCCGGCGCGAGCTGCTGCCAGAAGCAGCGCGCGAGGTTTTCGGCGGTCGGGATCACGTCGCGGAGGAAATCGACGTCTTCGTTCAGATTGCGATGATCGACGCGGTCGACCACGCGCTCGCGCATGATGTCCTTCAGCTTCTTCAGATCGATGACCATCCCCGTCTCCGGATGAATCGGCCCGCGCACGCTCACATCGATCGTGTAGTTGTGCCCGTGGCCGGCCGGGTTGTCGCACTTGTCGTACGTTTCGCGGTTCCAGGCCGCATCCCGGTTCGGATTATGCAAGCGGTGAGCGGCAGAAAAGCCCAATCGCGCCGTAACGATCATCCGCGCATTATGGACGCAAACGAATCGCCCGTTACCTGACCTGCGCGAGCGCGGCGCGCGCTTCTTTCTGCTGCGCCGCGAACGAGTCGCGGATCTCCTGGAATCGCGGGTCGTTCTCGAGGTAACGGAACAGCGGATTCGACAGCACGTACGAGGCGGAAGGCTCCTTCCGCTGTGCCGCCTTCTGCAGCGACGCGATGACTGACCCCGTATCCGCGAGGATCGCATACACCTCGGCCGCGCATGTCCAGGCATCGTCCCCCGGCATCGACGCGCTGATCGCCGTCTGCAACGCCTTTTCGGCGACGTCGCGTTTCTGCGTCTCCGCCGCGATGTACGCGCTCAGCATGTGGAATCCATAAAGCGGATCAGAGTCGGAGAGCTTCTTCAGCTCGATCTCCGCGATCGGCAGCGAATGCCGCAGCACGGCGAGGCGGCCGATCTTCAGCGCGAGCGCCGGATTGTTCGGCATCTTCTCCTCGATCGCGTAGTAGCGCTGGATCGCCGCGTCGATGCGTCCCGAGGCGGCGAGGAGATCGGGCTCGTGCGACACCGCCTGCCCCGCCGGAATGCGTTTCAGGCGCGCGAGCGCCGCGTTGAACAGAGCGGGATCGTTGACGGACGCGGCGTAGCGCGAAAGAAGATTCAGTGCTTCGACATCGTTCGGCTGGCGGCGGAGGATGGACTCGTACGTCGCGAACGACACCTGCAGATCGCCGGCCATGAGCGTCGAGCGCGCGACTTTGCGCGCGGCATCGAGGTTCGCGGGATCGAGCGCGACGACCTGCTTCGCCGCCGCGAGCGCGTCCGCGGTCTTTCCGCTCGCCGCGAAAAACTGCATCGCCATCAGCTGCGCGGGGAGGAAATTCGGATCGGCGGTCATCGCCGCGCGCAACGCGGTGTCCGCTTTCGTCAGGTCGCTCGCCGAGCGCGCGACCAGCGCGTCCGCGAACGCGTTGAGCGCGTCCGCGGCGGCGTACGTGCGAGGCTTCGCCTGCACTTCCGTCGTCACCCACTGCACCATCGTGCGGATCCCGCTTGCCGCGTCGAGCACGGCCGCGGGCGTTCCCTGCTTCGTCCCGGCGGCCGGCACGAGCTCCGCGCCGGCGGCGCCGAGGCGCAGCGACGCGGAGAACGAAGCGGCGTCGGGACCCGGCCGTTCGACGACGCGCAGCTCGGGGAAGCCGCCGAGGATCTCGAGCGCACCGAGGTGAATCGCCTGCGCGCGCGCGGCGAGCGCCGGATCGGGCGGTTCGACGGTGAACGGCGCGATGAACACCCGCTGCGGATTCGCCGCGCTCGGCGGCTGCGGGCCGCTGGGGACCGCCGCCGCGACGGACGCCTCGGGTTGCACGCGGTTCGCGCTGCGTTTCCACATCAGTGCGACGCTGCCGATGACGACGATGACCACGAACGCCGCGGCCGCCGCGAGGATCGACCGGCGCCGCTTCGCCGCGGCATGCAGCGCGAGCAGCGCCGCCTGCTCCGCGGCTTCTTCTTCCGCGAGCTCCGCCGTCGTCGGCTCCGGCCCCGTTTCCGTCGGCGCCGCCGGCTCCGGCACGACGATCGTGAACAGCTTCAAGCCGCCGCGCGCGCCCGCATCGCGCAGTCGCACGTGGTTCCGCGCTTCCTTCGCGAACTCCTCGGTGATGAACAACGTGTTCGGCTCGACGTGTTCGAGCACGCCGGCGGCTTTCTCGATCGCCGCACCGCGCGCTTCGCCGCCCGCGATCTCGATCTCCCCCGCGTGCAGGAGAAATCGCACTTCCAGTCCCTCTTCCGTCGAGAGATCGAACTCCGCCTTCCGTCCCGCCTCGAGCGCGCTGTCGACCGACGGAAGCTCGGCGACCAGGCGCTTTGCGAACGGATCGACGACCTTGCCGTCGAAGAGATACACGGCCTCGCCGACGATCTGCTGCATCCGCGCGGCGAGCGACTCGTCCGCCGTATCGGCGAGCATCACGATCGAGCGGCGATGCTCCGCTTCCGGCGACGCGACGGCGACCGTCACGCGCCGCTCGAACTGCTCGGCGAACGTGGCCGCGGTCGTGTCGAGGTGATCGATCATCTCGACCACGGACTTCGCGTCTTTCGCGCGCTTGAACGGATCCTTGAACAGGCACGTGCCGAGGACGTTCATGATCCGAGCGTCGATGTCGGGATGAATGCTCTTCGGCGAAATGGGCTGCGCCTCGACGACGGCGCGTGCGATGTCCGCCGCCGTCGCGCCGGCGAACGGGCGGCGCCCCGCTGCCGCTTCGAACAGCACGACGCCCATCGAGAAGAGATCGGTGCGCTCGTCGATCGACTGCGTCGCGATCTGCTCCGGCGCCATGTACGCGACGCAGTTCGCGTCGCTTCCCTTCTGCTGATACTGCGCCGAGGTCCGCTCGCGCCGCGCGAGATTCGAGAGGTTCAGTCCTCCGAGCTTGACCTGTCCTTCGGACGTGACGAGGACCGCGTCGCCGTTGATGTTGCCGTGCAGGAGATTCTTGATGTGCAGGTACTTCACGACCGAGGCGAGCTGGTACGCGAAGCGGAAGAACTGCTCGCGCTCGAGCGGCTGTCCGTGGAGCAGGCGCGTGAGCGGCTGTCCCTCCTCGACGATCTCCATGATCATCACGAGGTGATCGTCGATCGGCGTGATCTCGAGAAGCGGAACGAGGAAGGCGTGATAGAGCGCCGCGTTCACGCGCACTTCGCGCAGCAGCGCGTCGCGTTTGGCGGGCTCTTTCGGCAGCGTGCGCGTGAGGAGCTTGAGCGCGATTTTCTTTCCGCCGCGGGTGTCTTCTGCGATCCAGACCGAGGAGCCGACACGCTCACCGATCTGGTACGGCCCGAGGAACTGATTGGAGGGCATAGGCGAATAATTATAGGGGACCAATGTGCATCAGCTCGGCACCCACTTCGACGGTTTGTCCCGGCTCGATGAACACCGCGTCGACGACCCCGTCCGCGGGCGCCTGAATCTCGTTCTCCATCTTCATGGCCTCGAGAATCAGCAGGCTCACGCCCTTCGTCACGGTCTCGCCTTTCGAAACGAGCACGCGCACGACGCGGCCCGGCATTAGCGCCTTGATGATGCCGCCGCCGCCCACCTCGTCCTCGCGGCGCTTGCGGCGCGCGGCGAGCGGATCGACGATCTCGACGTGCACCGTGCCGCCGGCGTGCGAGATCTCGTGCATGTTGCCGTCGCGATGATGGACGAGCGCGACCTGCGTGCCGTCCTCGAGACGCAGCGAGCGGATGTAGCGCGAGAGGTTCACGAAGTCGGCTTCCATCCAGCGCTCGCCGATCCGCACGCGATAGCTGCTGCCGTGGCGCAGCACTTCGACTTCGACCTCGCGTCCGCTTTCCCTGGCGATGAACTTCACAGCCGCTTCACCGCCTCCTGCCGCGCGACGGCGCGCCATCGCGAGTCGCGATCCGCCGGGAGCTGCACGTTCTGCGATTCCTCGAACGCGATGATCGCCGCCGCCGCGATTGCGGCATCGACGTACTCCTCGGCTCCCGGTCTGCGCTCGATGTCGATCTCCGGCAGGAGCCGGTCGATGAAGCCGGTGTCGAAGTTCGCGGCGAGGAAGTCGGGGTGGCTCATGATGAAGTTGAAGAACGGGATGGTGGTCATGATCCCGTCGACGCGGTACTCCGCGAGCGCGCGGCGCATCCGGGCGATGGCCTCCTCGCGCGTCGTTGCGTGCACGATCAGCTTCGACAGCATCGAGTCGTAGTGCACGGGAACGGTGTATCCCGCGTAGACGCCGTTGTCGTTCCGCACGCCCGGGCCCTGCGGGAGATTGATGTAGCGGATCAGTCCCGGCGACGGAGCGAACTTGCGCGCCGGATCTTCGGCGTAGATGCGGCACTCGATCGCGTGGCCCATCGGCTTCAGCTGTTCCTGCGTGAAGGAGAGCTTCTCGCCGCGCGCGACGCGAAGCTGTTCCTTCACGAGATCCACGCCCCAGACCATCTCCGTCACCGGATGCTCGACCTGCAGGCGGGTGTTCATCTCGAGGAAGTAGAACTCGCGATCGGCGCCCATGAGACATTCGATCGTGCCGGTCGAGTAGTAGTCGACCGCTTTCGCCGCGCGCACGGCCATCGCGCCGAGGCGCTCGCGGAGTGCGGCATCGACCACGGGCGACGGACACTCTTCGACGACTTTCTGGTGGCGGCGCTGCAGCGTGCATTCGCGCTCGCCGACGTGCACGACGTTGCCGTGCTGATCGCCGACGATCTGCACTTCGACGTGCCGCGGTCTGGCGATGAACTTCTCCGCGTACACCGAGCCATCGCCGAAGAACGACACCGCCTCGCTGGTAACGCGGTCGAATGCGGAGCGGAGATCCTCCGCGCGCTCGACGAAACGCAGGCCTTTGCCGCCGCCGCCCGCGCTGGCTTTGATCATGATCGGGAAGCCGGTGTCGCGCGCGAAGGTCTCGATCTCGTCGAACGACTTCACCGGCTCGAGCAAACCGGGAACGACCGTCACGCCCGCCGCCTGCATCCGCGCGCGGCTCTCGGTCTTCGAGCCCATCGCCTCGATCGACTCGGGCGAGGGACCGATGAAGAGAATGCCGGCGTCGCGGCAGGCGCGCGCGAATTCCGCGTTCTCGGCCAGGAAGCCGTACCCGGGATGGATCGCGTCCGCGCCGGTCTTTTTCGCGGCCTCGAGAATACGGTCGATGCGGAGATAGCTCTCTCGCGACGGCGCGGGCCCGATCGGCATCGCCTGATCGGCGTACACGACATGCAGCGCGCTGCGATCGGGCTCGGAGTAGACGGCGACGGTGCGATACCCCAGCTCGCGGCAGGCACGGATGACGCGCACGGCAATCTCGCCGCGGTTGGCGATGAGGACTTTCATGCCGGGCGCATTGTAGGGCCAGTCCCCTCTCCCCGCCTGCGGGGAGAGGGTTAGGGTGAGGGGCTCTCTTGTGCTCCGAGGCAACAACCCCTCACCCGGCGCTGCGCGCCACCCTCTCTCCGCGTGGCGGGGAGAGGGGACTGGGGGGACTAGCTACCAGCAGTTGTTCCGGCTCGGGCCGCCCAGCGGATTGAAGTCGAAGAGATTGTGCGGCTCGAGATCGAAGCCGCTCCAGTGCACGAGCGTGATTCCGGTCATCAGGTTCGAGGGATCGCCCGGCGCATGGTCCTCGTCGTGCGGGACGTGGTGCACCGAGGAGCGATACCAGAGCACGAGATCCGTGTTCATGACCGATTCGGCATCCGAGACGCCGTAGCCGTTGAACGGCGCCTCGCCGAGGAGGTACTGATCGGGCTCGAGCCACGTGCCGCTGAAAAAGCGATTGCGCTCCGTCGCCTTGTAGCGCGTGACCGCGAAGTCGAACTGCGTGAACAGTTCCCTCCTCGCCAATCCCAACTGCGCCCCGTAGTGCCGCGACAGTCCCTCGGTCATGCCGCGGATGGCATAGCCGATGTGATTTCCGTGCGCGTTCGTCGCCTCATCTTCGATGACGACGGTGACGAACTTCGTCGGGTCCCACACCGCGGTCCCTTCTTTGCCGCCGTTGAACGGTTCTTCGACGTCCGTGGAGACCAGCGAGGTCTCTCCCTCGCGATGCGTGAGCAGCTTCGCGGAATCGCCCTCCGCGCCGTTGAGATCGATGTCGACGCGCCATAGCACCGTGTGCATGTGCGCGTCGGTCGTGCTCTCCGGCGGAATGTAGGGATTGTTGAATCCCGTCGCGCCGAGGCGGAAGCCGATGCTGCCGTCGTCGCGCAGGCGATAGTCCATGATAAAGTCGTAGTTCTGCGCATCGAACACGCCCCACAGCGCGAGCTCGCGTCCGCGCCGGACCATGTGCTGGCTCTCCTTGCAGAGCCACGCGACGCCGCGATCGTTGAACTCCGCGACGACCTGCGGTGCGTTGTGCCCCGACAGCGTGACGACGTCGCCTTCGCGTCCGGCATCGCCCAGGTTCACTTCGAGCAGGCTCGCCGCGCTCGCCACCTGCATGTCGTAAAGGCGCAGCGGCAGCGAGTGATACGGCACGAAGATGTCGCCCACACCCGCTTCGCGCAGCACGCGCATCCACGGAGCGGTGGGCGTACGCCGCAGATCGGTCGGACCGAGGACCAGGCCGCGGCGCCCCTGATTCGAGATGCACGTGCGCCACGCGGTCTCGACGAACTTCACCTCGAGACACGCGTGCGGGAGAGAGGTGGAGCAGATGTCGGTCTCGCACGGCGTGACGGCAGGCGATGTCGCCTTCCGTCCGACCGATCGCACGCGCGAAGGCGGCGCGGCCATGCGCGGCAGCGGATCGAGCTCGAAATCGCCCTGCTTCGTCTGTGCCGTCGCGATCGCGGAGATCGCAAACATCATCAGCGTGCAGCGAAGGAGTTTCATCCTGATACCATGCGCGAGCATATGCCGAATGAAGGCCTCGATAGCCAGCGGTCACAGATTCTTTCCGGCGTCGTGACGACGCTCCTCGCCGACCTGAAGAGCGGCTCCGGCGACAAGGACCGCCGCCGTCAGGTCGAGGAGTGGATGCGCACGCTCGCGGAGAAATATCCCGAGTTCAGGATCGAGTCAGGACTGCGCGACTATTACTTCGCCGAGGCGGAGCGCCTGCGCGCGGACTTCGACAAGTCGAGTGATCTGACGGAAAAGCTCGCGCTGGGGAGGTCGATCGAGTCGTTTCTCGATCGAGCGGCGGAGTATGAGCGGAGGATCGCGGATCGAGGGTGAGGGTTGCTGGGTTGCTGGGTTACCTGGGCATTCACCGAATCCAGCAACCCAGCAATCCAGCAACCTAATGGACGTTCAACCTTGGAAGCATGCGTGGCCAGCCTTGTCATCCCGAGCGTGAGCGAGGGACTTGGGCGGGCGGGCGGCGCGACCGCCGGCTTCGTGCCACCCTACCCCCGGGTCCCTCGCTCACGCTCGGGATGACAAGCCTTGGTACCTACGCTTTCAATGTTGAATGTCCACCAGCAACCCAGCAACCCAGTAACCCAGACAAACAAAAAGCCCGCCTCCCGGCGAGCTCGCGTTCTAACCATTTGGTGCCCAAGGCCGGACTCGAACCGGCACGGATTTCTCCACACGCCCCTCAAACGTGCGCGTCTACCAATTCCGCCACTTGGGCAAGGCGATCAAAGAACTACTTTGGGGCTGGAGCGGGCGCGGTCGGCGCGGCCGACGGCGTCTCGCTCATGACCGATCCGGGCGGCCGGGCCTGCAGCAGCGCCAGCGACATCGAAGTGATGACGAAGGCGATGAAGAAGCCGGTCGTCAGCTTGTGCAGCAGCGTCGTCGCGCCGCGCGCGCCGAATGCAGTCTGCGATCCGCCGCCACCGAACGCGCCCGCGAGATCCGCGCCTTTGCCCTGCTGGAGCAGAACGACGAGGATCAGAAACAGGCTGATGATGACGTGGGTAATGACAAGAAAAACGATCATGTACTCTCCGGTGCCTGACTGTGAACCGGTCAGGGGTGCGAATTCTTCCCTCAAACCAGGGCGCAGTCAAGCGCCGGAGATCCTTCGCCCTCGGAGCCTGCCCTGAGCGAGCGAAGCGAGTCGAAGGGGCGGCTCAGGATGACACTAAGCCCTTCAAAATACTGAGAAATTTGCCCGAATCGAGGCTCGCGCCGCCCACCAGAAAACCGGCGATCGTGCCGTGCGCGACGAGGTCGGCGACGTTCTCCGGAGTCACGCTGCCGCCGTAGAGAATCGGCGCATCGGCGAAGCGCGCGGGCCAGAAACGCGCGAGGGCGTGGCGGATCTCCACGAGCGTTTCCGCGACCATGCTCCCGCTCGCATTGCGCCCTGTCCCGATCGCCCAGACCGGCTCGTATGCGATCACCACTTCGCGCGCACGCTCGAGCGCGCTCACCGCGGTCTCCTTGATCTGGTCGGCGAGCACCTGCCGGACGCGGCCGGCATCGCGCACTTTGAGATCTTCGCCGATGCACAGCACCGGCATGAGCTCCGAGTCGATCGCGAGCGCGAGCTTGCGCGCGACCAGCGCATCGCTCTCGAAGAAGAGATTGCGCCGCTCGGAGTGGCCGGCGATGACGTAATCGGCGCCGCACGCGCGCAGCATCGCCGGCGCGACTTCGCCCGTGAACGCGCCCGCGACGTGATCGCTGCAGTTCTGCGCGCCCACCGCAATCGTGCCGCGCCGCGCGACCGCGTCGCGCAGGAACGGAAAGGGCGGCGCGACGACGCGCGTGACGTCGCCGGCATCGGCGGCGGAAACGGCGTCGAGCCACGCCTCCAGCCCTTCCGGCGGGAGGTTCATCTTCCAGTTGGCGATCAGGTAGCGTGACATGCGTGCTGCGTGCTGCGGGCTGCGTGCTGCGTGACGGATCAAACCCAGCACGCAGCACGTGGCACGCAGCACCTCTACTTACGCAGTGTATCGATTTTTCCCCTGCCGTTTCGACTCGTAGAGCCGCTCGTCCGCCCGGCGAATCAAATCGCTCGCGCCGGCGTCGTCGTAACGGAATTCCGCGACGCCGATCGAGATCGCGCACTGGATCGCGCCTTCCTCGTCGGTCGGAATCGTCATCCCGCGGATCCGGGCGAGGATGCGCTCGGCCACCGAGCGCGCGCCGGACACATCGGTGTGCGGAAGGATGACCGCGAACTCGTCGCCGCCGAAGCGCGCGATGCTGTCGGTCGGGCGCAACATCTCCCGCACCGCGCCGCACAGCTCGGAGAGCACGACGTCGCCGATGATGTGTCCGTGGCTGTCGTTGATCTGCTTGAAGTCGTCGATGTCGAAAAGCAGCAGCGAGAGCGGGATGTTGAACGTGCGCGCCCGCTCGATCTCCTGCGGCAGCTGGCGGCGGAAATAACGCTTGTTCCAGATGCCGGTGAGATCGTCGGTCTCGGCGAGATTGAGGATGCGCTCGCGCGCCTGGATCGTGCCGAGGAGCATGGAGACCTGCGTGCCGAAGATCTCCAGGATCTGGCGCTCGCTCTGCGTGAAGCCGGGATCGTCGCGGCAGAGGAGCAGCACGCCCGAGGTGCGCTTCTCCTGCTCGAGCAGCGCGGAGGCGTCGTAGCGGAGACCGTCGCCGCGCGCCGGGCGCGGCTCGAGGTCGTGCCACTCGGCCTTCACCACGACCTCGGTCGACTCGAAGGAGACCGGAATCATCGTGCCGAGGTTCTCGCGGATGCGCGCGATGAGCCGGTCGCTGACCAGCGACTCGTCGCCCGCGCGGGTGGCGATGTAGAGGTCGAGGTTCTGCTCGAGCATCACCGCGACGGCGACGTCGAACGGGACGCAGCGGAGCAGCGTGTGAAACGCGCCCGAGAAGAGATCCGCCGCGGACTCGCTGCGGATCACGGCCGTGGTCAGCTCCTGAATCAGCGTCAGCAGGTCGCTGATCTGGCGGTGCTCGGCGCGAAGGCGCGCCAGTTCATCGTCCAAAGGCATGCGGACCCTCGGGCATTGTATGACGTACCGCCCGGCTTCAGCCGGATGTAGCGCCCGGCTTCAGCCGACGTACCGCCCGGCTTCAGCCGGGCGAGGGGCGGGCTGAAGCCCGCCGCTACGTTTCTATACAATTCGCCCCGTGATTGAGGCGGAGGCGATTCCGTATGAACCGGCGCAGCTCCGCGGCGAACGACTACTCGTCCTGGCACCGCACCCCGACGACGAAGTGATCGGCTGTGGCGGGCTGGTCGCGCAGCATCTGCGCGAGCGCCGCGAGGTGCGCGTGGTCGTGGCCACGGACGGCGCGCAGGCCGGTACGCCGATGACGCGCGAGGAGGAGTCGCGGCGCGGGCTGGCCGTGCTTGGCGAGGTCGCGTCGATCGAGTTCCTCGGCGTCGCCGATCGCGCTCTCGATGACGCGATCGCGCCGCGCCTGCGCGAGATCCTCCTCGACGCCCGTCCCGACCTCGTTCTCGTTCCCAGTCCGATCGAAATTCATCCCGATCACGCCGCGCTAGCGCGCGCCTTCTGCGAGCTCGTGCAGCGGGACGAATCGCTCTTCGCCGACCTCGCCGTCACGCGTGTCGCGTTCTATGAAGTCGGCCAGCCGATCCGTCCGAACGCGCTCGTCGACATCAGCGACGTGGCGGACGCAAAGTACGCCGCGATCGCCGAGCATCGCTCGCAGCTCGAGGCCCGCGACTACATCGGCTACGCGCGCGGCCTGAACGCGTATCGCGCGATGACGCTTCCCGGGGACGCGAAGTTCGCCGAGGCGTATTACGTTCTCGACCTGCCCTCGCTGCGCACGATGCCGTTCAGCGCGCTGCGACAGGCCGTGGGCGCGCCGCGTACCATCGAAGTGACGCGCGCAACGGTTCCGATCAGCGTCATCGTGCGAACGAAGGACCGCCTCGCGCAGCTGCGTGAAGCGGTCGACTCGATTCGCGCCACGGAGTATCCGTGCGAGATCGTCGTCGTGAACGACGGCGGCGCGCGGCCCGAGCTCGACGAGGTGACGCTCGTGCATCACGAGCAGTCGCGCGGCCGCTCGGAGGCCGCGAATGCCGGCGCGCGCGCGGCGTCGAATGCGTTCCTCGTTTTTCTCGACGACGACGATCTGTTCTATCCCGAGCATCTCGCGACGCTTGCGAATGCCTCCTCGTCCTCGCACGGGGCGTGGTACACCGACGCCGTCTCCGCCTTCCTGCGCCCCGGCGTGAGCGGCGCGTACGAGACGCACTCGCGCCTCCGCCTCTTCGCGCAGGATTTCGATCGCGAGCTGCTGCTCGTCGACAACTACATCCCCCTCCCCTCGCTGCTCATCCCGCGCGAGTCTTTCCTCGACCTCGGCGGCTTCGACTCCGCCTTCGATCTCTTCGAAGACTGGGACTTCCTGATCCGCCTTTCCGCGCGCGGCGACTTTCTGCGCGTTCCGCGCGTCACGTGCGAGGTCCGCCACTTCGAGGGCGGTACGTCGGTCGTGCTCGCGGCTCCGGAAGGATCGGAGCGCTTCCGCGAGGCGAAGCTGCGCGTGTGGGAGAAGCACGCGTCGCGGATCGACAACGCGCTCTTCGCGCGCGTGTTCGAGCGCCAGAAGCGGCGCCACGGCACGGTGTACTCCGATGTCGTGGAGGGGAAAGGGCAGTTCGAACGCGCGCGGCAGGACCTCGCGCGACTCGAGCGCGAGAAGGCACAGCTCATCGAGCAGAGCGGCGAGATTCAGGGAACGATGAACGGCTACATCCTTCGCGTGCGCGAGCTCGAGGGCGTCGTCGCCGCGCTGACCGCGATCCGCGACCGCTTCGAGGGTCAGACGCTGCAGCTCGAGCGCACGGAGCAACTCGTCAGTGCGCAGCAGCACGAGATCGGGCGGTTGCACGAAGAGATCGACGCGCTTCGCCGCGTGAACGCCGAGACGCATGAAGAGCTGCAGCGCGCACGCGTCGAGATCAACCGCCTCGGCGGTCTCCTCGACATGATCTATCGCTCGCGCACGTGGAAGATCCACACGTTCCTCGAGCGCATGCGGGGCCGCGGATGAGCCGCGTTCTGCTCGTCTGTCCAGAGCCCCTCGGCCACGGCCAGCCGGCCGGCATCGGCATCCGCTTTCTCGAAATGGCGCGCGTGCTGCGCGGCGACGGGCATTCGATCACCATCCTCTCGCCCGATGCCGGCACGATCGACGGCTGCAAGGGCGACTACATCACGCCGGTCACGCTGCTCGAGCACAGCGAGGCGAGCGACTGCGCGGTCGTGCAGGGTCACGTCGCGAACGCGTTCTTCCTGCAGGCGGCCGAGATTCCGACGGTCGTCGATCTGTACGATCCGTACGTGATCGAGAACCTGCACTACTACTCCGAGCGCGGCGCGGAAGTCTTTCAGCACGATCACTACACGCTCATGAACTCGCTCGCTCGCGGCGATCTGTTCCTCTGCGCGTCGGATGCGCAGCGGATGTTCTATCTCGGCGCGATGCTCGCGTGCGGGCGGCTGCATCCGATCGTCTTCGAGGCGAGCCCGCATCTCGATTCGCTGCTGCGCATTGCGCCGTTCGGCGTGCATCCGCCGCGACCCGTCGCAACGCGCGATCTCGATGCGCCGGCGATCCTCTTCGGCGGCATTTACGACTGGTACGATCCGATCCTCGCCATCGATGCAGTCGCGATCGCGCGACAGTCGCTGCCGCGCGCAACGCTCACGTTCACGACCCATCCGAATCCCGAGATCACGCCGCAGGGGAAACTTGCGGATGCGGTCGCGTACGTGCAGGCGAAGGGCTGCGGCGACTTCGTTCGGTTCGAGCCGTGGGTTGCCTACGACCAGCGCGCGGCGTTCTTCGACCGATTCGCGCTCGCGCTGCTCACGTTTCCGCCGTCGATCGAGACCGATCTCGCGATGCGCACGCGCGTCTATGACTACCTCTGGGGCGGCATCCCGATCGTCACGAGCTCCGCGCCGGGGACCGACGAGATCCTCGAGCGCTACGGCGCGGGATCGGTGATCGATGGAGGGCGGACGTCCCGTCCGCCTGTCGGGGGCGGACGGGACGTCCGCCCTCCCGCGGAGGTGTTTGCCGACGCGGTCACGAGCATCCTCGGCGATCGCGCGGCGTACGAGCGAATGACGCGCGGATCGCAGGAGTTCGTGCACGAGCATCAGTGGACGCGCACGCTCGAGCCGCTGCGCGAGTTCTGCAACGCGCCGCACGCGGATGCGACGAAGCATGCGTTCACACGGCCGCCGGCGGTCGCGCGGCCGCGTTCGATTCTCTCGCGCATCAAGCGGCGCCTGGCCCGATGAGCACCGAAGTCATCGTCGTCAACTGGAACAACCGCCGCGAGACGCTGGAGTGCCTCGCCGCGGTCGAGGCGCAGCTCGGCGAGGTCGGGAACGCGACGATCACCTGCGTCGACAACGGCTCGAGCGACGGCAGCGCGACGGCGATCGCTTCGCGCCACCCGAATGCGAAGCTGTTCGCGCTGCCGGAGAACCGCGGATTCACCGGCGGTCTCGCGGCGGCGCTGGCGGGCTCGGTCGCGCGCAACGTGATCTTTCTGAACAACGACGCGATCCCCGAGGCGGGCTGGCTGGCCGCGTTCGTGCGGGCGATGGAGGACGCGCCGGAAGACGTGGTGTCGATCGGCGGAAAGATCGTCGATCCGACCGGCACGCGCATCGACTTCATCGGCGGCGTGCTCACGTTCGACGGCCACGCGTTTCAGAACGGCTTCCGTTATCCCGTCGGCTCGCGCGAGGAGCCTCGCGCGGGCGAGGAGATCCTCTTCGCCTGCGGCGGCAACATGATCTCGCGTCGCGCGCGCCTGACGGAGCTCGGCGCGTTCGACGACGATTACTTCGCCTATCTCGAGGACGTCGACTTCGGCTGGCGCACGTGGATCGCCGGCGCGCGCGTGCTCTTCGAGCCGCACGCGCTCGTCCGCCACGCCTCGAGCACGACCAGCAACCGCCTCGGCGATTTCGAGCGCGGCGTGCTGTTCGAGCGCAATGCGCTGCAGACCGCGATCAAGAACTACGAGAATCTCGCGGAGTCCGGCGCGGCCGTGTTCTTCACGTATCTGCATCGGCTGCATCACTACGCGACGACGCGCAATCCGCGCGCGGACGAGCTGACGCGCCCCGCGCTCAACGCACGTAAATCGCGGCGCCGGTTCGGCGGCCTGCGGCGCGATCCGCTCGCGGAGATCGACGATCCCCTCACGGCAATGCAGTTCCGCGCCCTCGACTGGATTCTGCGCAACGAGCAGCGCCTCGCGCAGAAACGACATCTCGTGCAGCAGCGGCGCAAGCGCGGCGACCGCGAGATCTTCGAGCGCTTTCCGCTGCACTTCGTCCCGACGTATCCGGGCGACGAGTCGCTCATGCAGAGCGCGCTGTTCCGCCTCCTGCGGCCGAAGCTGGCGTCGGTGGATCGGACGCTGAGCGATCTTCAGGGTTGAGGGCAACGTAGCGGCCGGCTTCAGCCGGCCGACGCCCGGCTGAAGCCGGGCGCTACGTCAGGTTCCGCTATCATCCAGCCCGCAATGTGGTGGCGCCGGTTTTTCGTGCAGGGCGTGTTCTGGCGGCAGGGTCTCCGATGGGCGATCCTGCACGTCCCGCTGTGGCTCGAGCCGGCCGTCATGGCGTTCTGGTCGCTCTTCTTTCTGCTGTGGGGTCCGGGACGGCGCGGCGTGATGTGCAATCTGCGCGCGATCCTCCCCGGCACGTGGGCGCTCACGAACTTCTTCCGCACCTACCGCGTCTTCTGGAACTTCGCCTGGACGATCGCGGACACCGTGCGCTTCAAGGAGCTGCGCGTCGCACCCGACTGGGAGTTCGCGAGCCTCGAGCATTTCGAGCAGCTGCGGTCGCAGCCGGGCGGCGCGATCATCCTCACCGCGCACATGGGCAACTACGACCTCGGCGCGCACCTCTTCGCGGAGATGTCGGGCCGCCGCATCATGATGGTGCGCGCGCCGGAAACCGACGCGGAAACGCGCCAGTTCGAAGAGCAGCAGATCGCGCGGACGACCGCGGAAGGGCTGACCATCGACTTCAGCACGCGCGCGAGCGAGCTCGCGCTCGACCTGCTGGCCGCGCTGCAACGCGGCGAGATCATCGCCATCCAGGGCGATCGCGTGACGCCGGGCATCGCCTCGCTGCCGGCGACGCTTTTCGGCAAGCCGATGCATGTGCCCGCGGGGCCCTTCGCGCTGGCGATGGCGGCGCGGGTTCCGATCTATCCTCTCTTCATCATGCGCCAGGGCCGCCGGAGCTATCGCCTGCTGACCTCGAAGCCGTTCGAGGTGACGCGCACGCGCGATCGGGCGGAGTCGTTCGAGCGCGCGGTGTCGATCTGGACGGCGGAGCTCGAGACGGTGATTCGCGGGGCGTGGTTCGAGTGGTTCACGTTCACGCCGTATTCGGTGGAGCCGGCCGCATGAGGCTCGTGCGCGACCGCGAGGACGCGCGCTGGATGCCGTCGCGCTTTCACTTCGCGCTTTTCCGGCTCGCGGCGTTTCTCCGCCTGCGCGGCATGGCGCCGCGGCCGCGCCCGGGCATCATTCTCGTCATCGACCGCGACCAGAGTGCGTTCGAGAACCACGCGGTCTCGATCTGGATCGCCGTCACGCTGGCCTGCTACATCGCGGCGGAGCTGCCGTGGGTGTTCCCCCTCGCCATTCTCGCGGGGCTCCTGCTCGCGTTCACGGCGATGCAGTTCATGGTCGTCATCGGCGGTCTGATCGTCAGGAGCACCCGCGCGAATTCGATCTTCCTCATGTCGCTCTTCATCCTCGTGGCGGCGTACTACGCACGCGCGACGAGCTGGGTGCGTTTCGTCGGCTGGCATGTGCTCGCGCTCGCGGCGCTGAATGCGGTCGCGGCCGTGATCGTGTTCGCGCTGCGCGGCGCGATCGCAAAGCGGGAGGCAGCATTCGCGGCCTGATTCTCGGTTTCGCCCTCGCCGCGCCGGTCGCGCTGGTGCTGCTGTGGCCGTACTCGCCGCTCGCCGGGATCGGACTCGTCGCGCTGTCGCACGCGCTGATTCTCTATCCGACGCTGCGCCCGAACGTGCAGTGGCTCGGGCCGGTGGTGACGCGGTTCGCGACGGATCGGAAAGAAGTCTGGCTGACGATCGATGATGGGCCGGCGGACGAGACGTCCGCCCTCCTCGAGTTGCTCGATGTGCATGGCGCGAAGGCGACGTTTTTCGTGAAGGGGATGCTCGCGGAGCAGCGTCCGGATACGATTCGCGCGATCGTCGCGCGCGGCCACTCGGTGGCGAATCACTCGCAGACGCACCCGCAGGCCACGTTCTGGTGCGCGCTCCCCACCACCATCGCGAGAGAGATCGACGAGTGCAATCGCGTGCTCGAATCGCTCACCGGCGCGGCGCCGCGCTGGTTCCGCGCGCCGGTGGGGATGAAGAATCCCGCCGTGCATCCCGCGCTCGATCGCCGCAACATGCGGCTCATCGGCTGGACGGCACGCGGCTTCGACGCGATCCGCGATGACCCGGACGAGATCCTCGCGCGCATACTGCCGTTCGTCGAGCCGGGCGCGATCCTCGTGCTTCATCAGGGACGCGCGCATTCGCTCCGCGTCATCGAGCGCGTGCTCGCCGCGTTGAAGGAGCGCGGCTACGCGTTGGTCATCCCCTCCGACGACGCTCTGCGGAACACGAAGAGATAGCTGTTGAACGGCGTTCGGCCCCAGAGCGGCGAGACTTGCGCGTCGAACCCGGCGAACGCGCCTGTGATCGCTTCGCGCGTCGGGTAATGCAGATTCTCCGCTCTCATCCAGCGGATCCCGCGGCCGATCGCGTCCATGATCGCGGTGAACCGGTAGCGCCACGAATCGTCGCGAATGCCCTGGCGAATGATGACCAGCTTCGCGCTGCGCGCGACATTGCGCAGAATCTGCTGCTGCGAGGCCGCGTCGAGATAGTGCAGAAGATCGAGCAGCACGACGTCGTGATTCGCGGGGAGCTCGTGCCGCGCATCGCCCGTGACGAAGTCGATGTCGCGGTAATTTCTCGCGGCCTTGCGCGCGACCTCGATCTTTCGCGGATCGAAGTCGATGCCGAGAACCGGCGCGCGGTAGCCGTGCTCGCGCAGGTAGAACGCGAGAATGCCGGCGCCGCATCCGAGGTCGATGAGCGGCGTGTCGCGATCACGAAGCAGTTGCAGCACCGCCTCGTAAACCGGATCGCTCGCCACTTTCGAGCGCACATAGTGGCGCAGCGAACGGCGGTCGTACAACGACGCGAGGCGGCGGGCGACTTCGCTGCGGCTCACGCGGCAAGGTGCTCGATCAGCTCGATCAGCTCCGGCAGGTTGAACGGCTTCGGAAGAATCGCCGCGACGCCCATCTGCAGCAGCGCCTGCGGCTCGACGCGGACATGCGCGGAGAGCACGACGATCGGGATCTGGCCGAGGTGGCCGGTCTCCTGAAGACGCTGCAGAAAATCCCAGCCATTTACGTCGGGCATCGCGAGATCGAGAAGTACGATGTCGGGATGATGAATCGTCAGCGCGCGCTGGCCCTCCGCACCGTCGCCGGCGAGAAGGACCTGAAATCCGTGCTGGCGCAGCGCGGCGGCGAGCATTCCGCGCAGCGGCAAGTCATCGTCGATGACGAGCACGCGCTTCTTCTCGACGTCGCCGAGCCGCTTCTCGTTCGTGTTCCCCTGCTCCTCCGCGATGCTCATGACCGGTGCATTCTAATGACGGATGAGAACGTCATGCAGAACGCAAGCCACCAGTGGACATTCAACATTGAAAGCATGGGTCCCAATGCTTGTCATCCCGAGCGTGAGCGAGGGACCCGGGGGGAGGGTGGCACGAAGCCCGCGCGTCGCGCCGCCGCCCGCCCAGGTCCCTCGCTCACGCTCGGGATGACAAGGCTGGCCGCGCATGCTTTCAAGGTTGAAGGTCCACTAGAAAAGATCGCTGTCTCCCCACGTGTAATACAGCGCCGAACGCATCCGTGCCGTCGCGTCCGGCCAGCGGAACGGGACGCACATCACGGAGAGATCCTGCGGCTGGGGCCGGGTCTCGAAACCGAGCTCGCGCAGGATCGCGTCGAACCACTGCGGACGCGGCGGGAACCATCCTTCGACCGCATCGACGCCGAGCGGCGGCACGAGATGGCGCAGCGCGACCTCGACCGCGTCGGGGAACTCCGGATCGAAGAGCGCGTCGCCCCACTGAAAGCGTCCGTCGCGCACGCGGTACGCGATCCATCCGACGAGATGACGCCACTTGCGAATGGCGACGAGCGTGTACGCGACGTCCGGGCACTGCAGATAGCGCCAGCGAACGTAACGCGCGTCGCGGCGCACGAGGAATTCGTAGTGTCGCGAGACGCGGTCGAAGAACGCGTCCCACTCCGCATCGATGTCGTGCACGAGCTCGAGCTGATAGCCGCGCAGCCAGCGATCGGCGTGGCCGTGGGGCGCAAAGGGTTCCGTGCGGACGCGGTATGTGACCGGCTCGACACGATCGCTGCGCAGGAAGCGCAGCGAAAACTTCTGGATGTTGGCGACGTTGAAGCCGTAGTTGAACGCGACCTGCCCTTCGCAGAAATGCTCGTAGAAATGGAGCGCCGTGCGGCCGAGGACGCTCGTCGGGCCGCGGCCGACATGGCGAACGGAAACGTCGGTCATCGTGTCGCCGATCTGATGCGCGAGCACGTCCTCTCCGAATCCGCGGAACGGCACACCGTATCCGCAATAGTGACCGACGAGCCGGTCCTCCTCATCGAAGGTCAGGCTGATGCGGCCCGCGCCGAACGGGTTCTCGCGATACTTCCAGCGGAAGTGCTCGAGCGTTCGCGGGGCGTGCGGAAAGGAGCGCGCGAAGAGATCGAGGATCGCCTGCTCGTCGCCTTCGCGGTACGGCCGGACGACGAATCGCGCGTCAGCGGGCATGCGTCGGCTCCACCGAGCGGATCGCGCGCACGTTCAGCGGCATTCCGGCGCGGCGCTTGGCCACGATGCGGATCGAGCCGGTGCTGATGATCATCGGGTCGGGGAGCAGTTTCATGATGGCGCGCGCAAAAGGCGCGACGAAGGGATGATGCGACTGCAGCCAGTGGCGCAGGAACTTCTGATCGCGGTATTCGAAGTCGGGACCGATGTCGACGATCTCGTATCCGGAATGCTCGAGGAGCTCGATGAGTGCGGAGCGGGAGTAGAGAATCAGATGCGTGCGAAAGTTCCGCACCATCCGCTTCCGCTCCGACATCAGATAAATCAGCCCCTCGGTGTCGAACGTGGAGAGAAACAGCACGCCGCCGGGCTTGAGGAGATCCTTGATGCGCGCGAGGGCGTCGTGCGGCTCGCAGATGTTCTCGAAGACGTGGAAGAGCGTGATGGCGTCGAACGCGGGGCCGGTGTTGACGAACGAGGAGAGCGACGCGCAATAGACCTCGAGCCCGCGTGCGCGCGCGTGACGCGCGGCGGCGGACGCCGGATCGATGCCGACGTACTCGAGGTCCTCCGTGGCCAGCGCGCCGAAACTGCCGTCGCGCACCCCGATCTCGAGGACGCGCGCGCGCGGGGGAAGCTGCCGGCGCACCCAGTTCAGGCGGCGCCGGCTCGTCTTCTCACGCGCAGGCTGCGAGTGGGCCTCGTACGCGGGCGGGGCCGCGGGAGCGTGCGCGCGCAGCACGCGCCGCGCCGTGCTCGCACTCTCATCATCAGCGAATAGATTCAGATAGCGGCATTTGCAGCGGCGGCAGGCGCGCACGATATTGCCGGGGATCTGCGCGCAGCTCCAGACCTCGCTCGAGAAGCACACCGGACACCGCCGCGCGGCGCGATAGGCGTTGCGGCGGTTGGCGAGGCGAATCGAAATGGCGGCGAAGGGATTGAACGAGTGACGCCGCTCCGGCGCAGGCACGACCAGGCGCTCGATGCGGAAGCCGTACTTGTTCGCGAGAAATGCAATCTCGAGCTCCGCTCCGTCGCCATTGAGCCGGGTCTCGCCGACGACGATCTTCGCTGCGGTCGAGGAGAAGGCAGAGAGACGAATGGTGGGATCGGGAAGAGCCTGCACGAGCATCCAGCGCAGCAGCGCGCTGCCGCGGTCGCCGGCGCGCGTGGATGCGAAGACGATGTCGGTGGCGCCCGACTCGACCATCGCCACCGCGTCGCCGATAGCGCTCACCGGGTACGGCAACTCGGGATCCGCAATGACGATCACGCCGCCCTGCGCATCGCTGACACCGCGCCGCAGTGCCGCGCCGTAGCCGTCGCCCGAGGGGGTGAGGATCTCGAACGTGAGCCCGGTGGTCTCGAGAAAGCGCGCGATGGCGTCGCGAGCCGCCGAGCTCGCGCCAGCCAGCGGCACCACGACCGAGACGCTGGTCGCGCTCATGTCGATGATTCTAATGCGGCTTGCAACCGGAAGGAGTTCACAACGTTCTGCTCCCCGTCGATCAGCCTGAGGTAGAGAGGCTGCGCTCCCACCGAGCGCCACACTTCAGGCGGGAGGTCGATCCGTTCGGATGTCGGAACGTGACCGGCCGCCGTAACGAATGATGGCAACGGCGAGACCTCTACGACTGCCGTCCCGCGAGGGATGGCGATCGGTGCGGCGGACGGCAGGGCGTCGAACACATATGGCGCGCGCTCGAGTCTTTTGAGCGCGCGCGCGGCGAAGGGACCGCTCCACTTCTCGAGATAGCGGAGCTCTGATTCTACATACAGCACGCTCGCCGCCGCAGCATCGCGAGCTGCGCTCTGATTGAAGAGGTGCCGGCAACGCGCGGCGGGAACGTAGACGATCCGCCGCCGGCGTGCAGCGATGCGGCGCAGGAAGTCGATCTCTTCGAAGTAGAGACGAAACCGCTCGTCGAATCCGCCCGCGTCGTCGAAGTCCTGCGCGCGGATGGCCATCACCGCACCGGACAACGCGCGCACTTCCGTGGTCCGGTCGAGCGACCAGAATGCGATCCGTGCCCGAATCCGGCGGCGGTCGCGCTGCTCGAACCACGAGCGCGCGCGTGTGGCCAGCACTTCGTCGAGTTTCTCCGCCGTGGTGGTGAGGTCCGCGGGCGGCAGGCGCCATGCGTGCGCGTCGTCCCAGAACAGCGCCGGCCCTGCGACCGCGGTCCTGCCGTCGAGCGCGCCGGCGAGCTGATCGAGCGCGTGGGGTGCGAAGGTGACGTCGGGATTGCTGACGACGATGGTCGAGCCTTCGCATGCGCGGCGTCCGTCGTTGATCCCGCCCGCGTATCCGCGATTCGTCGTCGACACGATGAGCGTGTCGGCGAGGCCGCGAAGCGACTCTGCTTCGGCGGGATCACAACTGTTGTCGACGATGACGATCTGGAGCGGAGCAGCGGCCGAGGCGCGCGCGGTGCGCACGGCATCGGCCGCCAGCGCGGCGGCGCGATAGTTCACGAGCAGAAGCGAGATCATCGCCGCTCGATCACGGCGGCTTCGACGCGCGTGGTCTCGAGCTCCCATCGGTGATCGATGGCGATGAGGCCGATCTCGAAGCGATCGCCGCTCATCGAAAACGCGGGACGGACGTCGCGGCGGTCGAAGACGGTCATCGCGTTCTCGTCGCCGGCGAAGGCGATGATCGAGTAGTCGCCGCGCAACAGCGGGACCTCGAGCAGACGCACGGTCACGTCGTACTCCGTGCGGCCGGACAGGGGCGGCACGCCGTCCGCGTGCGTGCCGACCGCGAACACCTGCAGGTCGTCCGCGGAGCGATGGACGCCGACGATGACGTGCACGGGCTGCGCGGGATTGTCAGACTCGATCCGAAGGTGCACGTGGATGTCTTCGCCGCGCGCGAAGCGGTCGCGCGGCCGGCCGCCGCGGTCGCACACGGTGAGCTCGCGGAAGCGCACCGGCGAGCGCGACTCGACCGCCGGCGCCGCCTCGCTCGCGGGATGCTCGCGGTCGCGCTCGAGCAGAAAGGTCTCGTATTCATGCACCACGTCGAGCGACGGGCCGTAGCGCATCGCGCGGCCACGATCGAGCCACAGCGTCCGCCGGCAGATCGAGGAGATGTAGTAGAGCGCGTGCGAGCAGAAGAGGATCGTGCGTCCGTCCTCCTGAAACTCGCGGATCTTGTCGATGCACTTCTTCTGAAAGTGACCGTCGCCGACGGCGAGGGCCTCGTCGATCACGAGGATGTCGGGATCGACGTTGACGGCGACGGAGAACGCGAGGCGCATGTACATCCCCGAGGAGTACGTCTTCACCGGGCGATCGAGAAACGCGCCGAGCTCGGAGAACTCGAGAATCGCCGGCAGCGTGTCGCGGATCTCGCTCGGGGAAAGACCGAGGATGGCGGCGTTGAGGGCCGCGTTATCGCGGCCGCTGAACTCGGGATGGAAGCCGGTTCCGAGCTCGAGGATCGACGCGATCGTGCCATTCGTCTCGAGAAAGCCGGAGCTCGGACGGGTCACACCGCACAGAAGCTTGAGCAGCGTGCTCTTGCCGGCGCCGTTCTGGCCGATGATGCCGATGGTCTCGCCTCGCTCGACATCGAAGGAGACATCCTGCAGCGCGGGAAAGACGACGTGCCGCGGGCGGCGCGTCATGAGCTCGATGAGCCGGTCGACGGGCCGGCGATACATGTCGTAATGCTTCGACACGGCGTCGGCGCGTACGGCGATTCCCATCGGCGACATTCTACGGAGTTCGTCGCGAAGGTGTCCAAAAGCAAACGTGGCGAGCCGGAGCTCGCCACGTTCACGGATGTCGTTGAAATCGAGACTGCTAGTGGCGCACGCCTCTCCGTTTCGTCGGCTTGCCGTACTCCACGTTGACGGTCGTGAGGACAGTGAGCTCCTGCGTGCCGTTGTTGATCTCGAGCTTCACGGTGTACGTACCGCCGCGAGCGTACTTGTGGTGGGTCACCTGGTCGCCGCTGGCCGTCTCGCCGTCGCCGAAGTCCCACTCCCAGCTGTGCGGCGCGCAGGAGAGCGGGTAGTCGAGGGTGTAGGCAACGAAGCGAATGTCCTCACCTTCGCTGCACTGTTTTTCCGACTCGGTGCTATAGCACTTGGGCGTCTCACCCGTATATCCGATATACACGTTCTGATCGGCGAAGAGCGTCGGGCATCCGGTCTGGCTTGGAGCGACCGTCACCTCCTTCGTCATCGTGACGGACTGATTGCTCCTGGTGATGACCAGCGTCGCAATGTACTTGCCCGGCTCGGCGTAAGCATGCGTGGGATTCTTTTCGGTCGATTCCGCGCCGTCGCCGAACGTCCACTTGTAGGAGTGCGTTGAGCAACTGTAGTCGTAGCCATTACTGCCGGACACGAATTCGATGATCTCGGTCGCTTTGCAATCGCCCTCATCCTGCGTGCAGCGGCTCGTGGTACCGGTGAACGTAATGTTCACGTTGCCGTTCGGGTTCATGGTTGGGCAGGGGCCAGGAAGCTGGGTTCCGCCACCATCACCCACTTTGATCTGAATCGGGAACTGGTACGTTCCCTTCGGACTCCCGAGCGTCAGATTGGCATTCCATGTGCCGGCCTTGTACTTGTGGGTGGCGGTCTGCCCGGTGCCGAACGTACCGTCTCCGAACGCCCAGTTGAACGTATGCGTTCCGCAATTGAACTTGTATCCCAGCGGATACGCAGCGAGCGTGACGTCTTCATCGACCGCGCAACTCGTCCCGTTGGAGGGGGTGCAGAAGGTGGAGCTGCCCAGATACCCGATATAGACATTGATGCCCGGCGTAATGACCTCGCACTCGGCGCTGCCGCCACCACCGCCGCCGCCACCACCGCCACCGCCGGTCGTGCCGACTTTGACGACAGCGGTTGTCGTACCGTCGCTCAGGCCACCGTCGATGGTCACTGTAACCGTGTAGTCACCGGCGGCACCATACTTGTGCGTGGGCGACTTCTCGGAAGATGTCGGAGTGTTGTCGCCGAAGTTCCATGTGTACTTGTCGCAGTCGGCCGGCGTCCAGCCGTACGGATAAGCCGTAAAGGAGATCAGTTCATCGACACCGCACGTGCCGTTCGACTGGCAGGACGTTGACGATCCCACGAAACCGATGGCGATATTGTGATCCGTCGGCGCGCTCGCACAGAGCGACGGACCGACATAGAACGCCAGGGATAGCGGGGCGTCTCCGAGGGCATTGCTCACTTTGACGTTGACCGTGTAATCGCCGGCCACCGTGAAATGCGGCTCGAACGTCGGAGTGTTTCCGCCGGGAATCACCGCAGGACCGGTGACACTCCAGACGTAAGTCCACGTCGCAGGATCGACGTCCGGACGGGAGGACGGCGTGTGGAACGTGCATGGAGCGCCCGCGGTCTCGCAACCGGTCTTGACGATCGACGACGGGACCGGACCATTGAGCGGAACGCTGAATGCGAACGACGTCGCGTTTTCCAGCAGCGTAACCGCGGCAGGATCGACGAGCGCAATGGTCAGTTTCGCTTTCCAGTCCACGGCGCCCTGAAACGTGGAGCGCGGGAGGACGTAGTCGGGAATGGCGTTCATCGCCGACTGCCCTGTCACCTGGGATCCCACATTCGTGAAACCGCCGCTGCCATTGGGCTTGAGCAGCTCCCACGTGTAATTGACCTGCGCCGCGGCGCCGCCAGCGAGGTCGGCCGTGAGCGTCGTCGCCCGCGTGGCGTTCTTGAATCCGACATTATCGGCGCCCACCGCCACCGGACCCGTGATCGCGGCGGCAAACGGCCGCACGCGATAGGTCAATGCGATCGTGAACGGCACGTCCGGCGTGGACGATGCCAGCGTGGCACCGGAGCCCGTGTACGGCCCGTAATGCGTCGTAAAAGCCAGCGTGCGCTGGCCGAGCAACCCGACACCGAATTTCTGGTTCGGAAGCTGCTTCGTGGACACCGCGTCGTTGTCGCGCTTCCACTCCGTGTAATGACCCTCGACGGCGCCGTCCGAAGCGTCTGTGAATTCGTCGCTGCTGACGATCGCGAGATCGAGATTGGTCGTGTTCTGCAGGAAGAGCGTCGTCGTTCCATTGATCCCGATCCGCGGCTGGGGCCTGGCGAGGGTGAGGTTCACCGTATCGCTGATCGCGGTGTCGGCGGCGTTCGTCGCCTTCACACTGTATGTTTTCGGCAACTGGTTCGCGGTGAGGGAACCGTACTGATGGGAAATATCGGGCTCGCTCGCCGGCGCAGTGAGAATCACGCCGTCGCCGAAATCCCAGTTGACGGAGGGCTGCGGTGCTCCTGCGCTCGCCGTAGTGGTGAACGTGATCTCGTCGCCATAGAAGGCCCCCGAGCCGCTGGGCGCCTTGCTGAACTCGTTCCTGGTCTCGCCTTCCTTCTTGATGGAGGCGCTGATCGAGTCGCCGGCTTTGAGCTCATAGACATCGCCGAGGGAGTGATTCTCGACCATCAGGTAGATCTTCGACCCACTCTTGTGGAGATACGCGCCCTCGAGAATGTATTTCTCGGGGTAGGTGAAGCCGGCGGGCGCCGCGGCCGAGTAGTGCTTCGCGAAGTACCTGTCGAGCGGGATCTCCACGGGCGTTCCGGCCATCTTGAATACGTGAATGTCGAAGAGTCCCGGCTCGAACAAAGTCGTGGCGACATATCCGCCGCTGTAACTGATTCCGCCGACGTTGCCGTCCATCTGGATATTGGTCGGGAACCTCTGCTCGCTGTATGAATTACCGGACGGGGTAATGACCGAGAGGACCAGCTTTCCGTTCGCGTCTCGCGAGGCGGCATAGAAATTCGTGCCGTCCGAGTCGATGCTCGTGTATCGATCGGTGAAGGCTTTCAGCGGCTGGCCGAGGTTGATCAGCGTGTCGGCATCATAGATATTGAGGCGCAGGTTGCTGCCGACGATGGCGATTTTCGAGCCGTCGTCATTCCTGGCGACGATGTTCGGAACCGCGGATGGGAACGAGCCGCTCTTATAGTTCAGATGCGAGGTTGGCCCGGATGGATTGTCGACATTCCAGACATCGACGACGCCGTTCTCACCGGCAACGAGAACGTAATACTTTCCGTTCGAGGTCTTGATGGAGATCACCCTCGTGGGGTTTCCCTGCTCCTTCGACCCGGGTGGGTAGTGCTGGTAGAGCGTCGGCAGCAGTTCGCCCGTCGAGCTGTAGTCGTCTCTGAGGATGCCCCAGCTGAACGCACCAGTGGCGAGATAGACGTACCCGCGATCATCCCAGTCGAATCCAAAGAGCCGGTACTGACCATCTCCTCCCTCGGTCTTCCATCGCGGCGAGTACGTCCCGGGGAGACTCTCTGCATAGAAATACCGATCCCACCGCAGGAACTCTTCGGGAGCTCCCGGACGCGGGTACTTCGGGCTGGTATTGACCGAATTCGCGGTCATCATGTCCGTGCCCGAGGCGACGCGAGTGAAGAACGTGTTCATGTCATAGGCGACAAACGCGCTGCCGAGCATCATGTAGATCCGCCCGGCCTTCCGATCGAACTTCACGCTTCCCGGCACGCCTGCCCCGGTTCCTCTCGTTCGCGCGGTCCGGAAATAGAACTGGTAGTCGATGGTCGCAGTCGAGTCGAGATACCGGCCAACGAACGTGCCGAGCGTGGAAGGATATCCGACCAGTTGCTTGCCGGCTTCCTTGCATCCACTCGCGTCGCACGGCACCGGAGTGTTCGGAGTTTTCGCCGGCTTCGGGAACCCCTGCCCGAACGCGACACCGCTCACGGTGAACAAAGCGAACATAAGCACGATGAGCGTCTTACGAAAATTCAATGGAACCCTCCCCGATCAGAAATGAGGACGATGCGTCGTGAGAAACGGAGGCCTGCCCGGCAGGCCTGCCGGAAAACTTATTCTACATTACGAGCCGTGGTCATGTCACTCGGTTGGTCGTCGTTTTTCCATTTGCCTCGGGACAGGTGACCAAAAAAAAAGGCGGGCCGGAATCCGGCCCGCCTCCAAAGCATGGATACGAAGAAACTACGGAGTGGTGTTCGTCCCCGTGTAAGCGGCACCGACGCAGACGATTCCCGGCGGGCAGACGAACACGCCACCGGCGGGGCCGATCGGCGGGTTGGTACCACCAACAGGATCGCAAGCGGCCGCGTTGCAGCCGTTGCCGAGCGAAGCGGCGTCGAAGTCGACCGACAGTTTGCCGAGTGCGAACATCGAGACGATCGTCCAGTTCTGGCTGGCGCGGACGACGGTTCCGCTGCAGAGCGGCGCGAAGCCGGTTCCAACGTTATTGCGGATGCCGTTCACCGAGTAACCAGCGCTGCCACCGTTGTTCAGGTTGAGATACATCCAGCCGGCGATATCCGAGCTGGTGGTGTGGACCGGCCAAATCGCATCAGCCGTCGAAGTACGCGAGGTCTCCGGAAGCTCCGGACCAGCACCCGGCTCGCAGGGCGAGCAGTTGTCCTGACCGGCGAAACCGAAGGAGTTTTCGCGCTCGTCGAAGCGAACGACGTCGGCGACCGGCATCGACGAGTTGTCATCGGCCGTGGAGCAGCTCTGGGTGCCGAAGGTCACGCCTTCTCGCCAGATCTTGTAATCGGTCTGGTAGCCACCCGAACCGCCCTCGATCCAACGCGCGGCGAAGGTCGCCGGCAGCGGCTGACGGCGGTCGCGCTGCGGCGTGGAGCCCGTGTAACGGTCGTAGAAGGTGTACGGCAGGTTGGTGATACCCGGAATCGGAAGCGAACCCGCCGGACCACCCTCGGGGATCGCACGGATGTGAACCATCGGGTTGCCCTGCGCGAGGTTGCCGTTGAGCACATTGCCGTTGATCTGCTGGTAATCGCCGATGAGAACGTTGTCGAACAGGATCTCAGTGGCCATGTACGTCACATCATCGGGGAGTCGCGTGGTGCACCTGCTGGCCACGTCGATCGTCACATATCCGATCGCGTTCGCGTGAACGCCGCCGATGCGGTTGGAACCGCAACCAACGGCCGTGGTCGGGTTGTACAGACCGGTCGTCAGAGCGGTCTGGACCGCGGCCACGAGGCCGGCCGGCAGCGTGCCCGGAAGCACGGAGCAGCTGCTGATGGCATCGCCGGCGAAGTTCGGGTTCGTGGCCGCGTTGAGCGCCGGAATCGCGCCGGACACGCCGGTCTGCGGGTTGGGCGACACGGTCTTGTTGGTCGAAGACGTGCCGGGGCCGGGACCCGTGCCCGGAGCCACAAGGCCCGAGCGGATGATGTCGAACAGATTGATGCTCTGAACGTCATAACCGGTCAGGAAGACGTTGAAGTCGAGCACCGGGAAGGACCAATCCGTCCACAACGTGATGTGCGCGATCTGAGGGAAGCGCGACACGTTCGTGATCGTGAACAGCGTGGTGTGGCTGGTGCCCGCCACAGCGGCGATGTCGACTTCGAAATACGGCAGCAGCAGCGTAGCCGCAGGGTACACGCCGATGTCGCACGAGTCGTCGTTATTCGTGGTCGTCGGGTTGTTGCCGTTCGAGAACGTGGCGTTCGCAGTTACATCGAACGTCTTGTCCACGGCGGCGAACGCAGTCCCTGCGACCGCAAGCATGGCCACGAGGGCCAGTATCGTGAGTTTTCTCATTCTGTTTTCTTCTCCTACACTGATCTTGACGATGGAATTCGTCGCTACGGTCTTACGCTCACCCTCAGTCGTATAACGGACCACCTCCCGACATGAAGTTGCATCTCAGATCGAAACTGCCGGTAACAGTATTGCCGTTGATTCGAAAAGTCAATATCGAATCGCGAATTTTATGAGATTACGTCATAGATTCCGCCACGCCGGCGGAGCGCGGATTATATGGCAGGTCCCCCGGCAAGCAAGCGCTCAAAAAAGGAATGCGCGCCGGGTAGCTCCCCGGCGCGCATCCAGCCCAAGGTGTCGCGGACGTGCGCGCCACCTCCAAATATGATGCGGAACTATTCGACCGCCGCCGCGGTCACCGCCTCTGCCGGCGCCACGGTTCCGCGGTTGAGAAACACCTGGATCGAGCCGTCGCGCGGACCGAAAGCGGTCGTCGCAGCCGACTCGTACATCATGATCACGTCCGGCTTCCTGTCCTTGTTCACGTCGGCGACTCTGATGTCATAGCTGATGTTCGGAGCGAGCGGCAGTCCTTCGATTTCCGCCAGGGTGAACCCACCCTTGCCGTCACCGAGGAGCAGCCCCATTTCGCGCGGAGTCTTCCGGGCGAAGATGATGTCGGTGTTGCCATCGCCGTCGAAGTCGCCGTTCGCGATTCCCCACAACCCATCCGACCCCGCCCAGCGCATGATCGCGTGACGCTGAACTTTCCCGTCGGCGCCGACCGTCAGACGATCGATGTTCGTGGTCTCCATCAGCGGCGGCTTCGGAAGGATGCGCTCCTCGAGATCCCTCGGCCAGTAGCGGACGTAGGTGAGGATCGCATCCTGCCGCTTCTTGGAAGTGAAGTTGCCGGCGGTGCTCGCGAAGTAGTACGAGCGCGAGGGAATGAGATCTCCGTCGGACTTCACGGGCGCCCACTTCGCCGTTCCTTCGCTGAGATGAACGATGTTCCAGCTGTTCCAGAACACGCTGGCCGTGACGAAGTCGGGGACGAGATCGCCGTTGAGATCCGCCGCGCTCAGCCAGTCGCCGCCGACCAGCGTCGCCGTATCGGTGATGTCGACCTGCTCCCACGCGCGGCCCTTCTTCCGGTTCAGGAGCGCGAACACTTTGGGCCGCAGGACTTTCGGCTGGGACGCCGACGGTCCTTCGAAAATGAGAACGAGGTCGGGATAGCCGTCGCGATCGACGTCGGTGGCCACGACTCGTCTCGAGCCGAAGTCGCGGGCAATCCCCTCTTCGACGGCGGTGAACTTCCCTTTGCCGTTGCCGAGGAACACGAACACACCGCTGAGGTGAACGGCGAAGGCGAGATCCATATGGCCGTCCTTGTTGAAGTCGGCCGCGGCGACGCCGCCGTAGTCGAGCATGTGCGGCCACTCCACCCCTTCCCAGTACCGCCAGTTGCCCTTCCCGTCGCCGAGAAAAATCGCCGGAAGCGCGGTGGTGCCTGCGCCGCGCTCGGGCGGCGCGATCAGATCCAGGAATCCGTCGCCGTTCATGTCGGCGACCGCCAGTGAGTTGCGCCACGATCCGCGATTCGGCAAGCCGGCGGACGACGCGGCGAAGCGCACCTTCCTGTTCGCGGGCGGCGGCGTGAGATCGGTGAACTGCGAACGGATCCGCGAGAAGTAGTCGATGGTCAGCGGCTTGTTTTCGTAGGGAGACACGCGCCGTTCGGGGGCGGTCGTGTTCTCCGCGATCACAGCCGCGTGGTCGGCATCGGGCATCCATATCCACACCCACTTTTCGTTGTGATGGTAGAGCTCGAATGCGAAGTTCACTCTGCTGTCGGGACGTACGGTGCCGGGATCGGTGTCGTACGCCGCGAGCCAGCGTTCGTACTTTTCGATGTGAAACGAGCGGCCGAAGCGCATGAAGTGCTTTTCCGGATCGGGGTCCGGGCCCGGATCCTCGGTCGTGCCGAGACGGGTCATGCGCTGCTCCGGCGTCTCCGGACGGATCCACGCCGGTGTCCCGCCGTCGACCTCCGCGGCCGCAGGAGGAGTGACTTTCTTCTGCTTCGGCGTTTCCGCGACGGCCGCTGCGGCCGCGAGAAACAAACCCAGAACGATCAACAAAACGCGTTTCGACATGAATCGGTCTCCTGAATGGCGTGAGATCAAACGTAGTCGGCGAGATTCGCCTCGGCGCGCCGGAACATCAGCAAGCCGAGAGCGACGACGCTCACGACCACGACTAGAAGGAATACGAGGGACGAGGCGGAAGGTATCGGTGACGACAGCATGGCGCTGCGGAATAAACCGACCAACGGCGTCAGGGGATTCCACCGGAAGATCGTCGCGAAGCGCTCGGACGGCGGGTAGAGGATCGGAGACAGATAAAAGATGATGGTGAGCGCGAAGGCGAGCACCTGCGCCACGTCGCGGAAGTAGACCTGCATCACCGCGACCATGCAGCCGACCCCGAGCATGAGTCCGAACTGCAGGACCAGAGCGACCGGCAGAAGCCAGAGCTGACGCGACACGCCGAGATCGAACGACGCGAAGGCGGTCGCCAGCAGCAAGGCAATCAACTCGAGCACCACCGCCGCCGCGTTCGGTACGATCACGAGCATCTCCGTGCGAAAGGCCAACCGCTTGATGATCGAGCCGTTCTCGACGATCGAGCTCGCGGAGCGGCTCACGCCCTCTGCGATCGTCAGCCACGGAAGGAGCCCGGCGACCAGAAAGTGGATGTACGTCTCCCGGCCTGTGCCGAAGGTGCGCGGGACCATCGTGCTGAAGACGAACCAGAAGACGAGAATCAGGCCCAGCGGCTGGGCGATGGCCCACACCCTGCCGAGCGTGGAGCCGGCGAAGCGCGCAGCGAGATCTCGTTTGACAAGTTCACGAAGGAGGAACAGCCTGTTCGACGTTTGGGAGCCCTCCCTGACTTGACTTTCCTCGACCGCGCGCGCATATTGGGGCGGCTGCGTTGCGAATGTAGCATAAACTTCTCGAAAATGCCTGCAAGTACGCCAGTTCAGGTTCAGTTGATCGGACGAAAGATCCGCCAGCTCCGCCGGCAGCGAAAGCTGACCCAGGTGGAGCTCGCCGAGCGCATCGGCGTGCACCAGTCGGATCTCTCGCGCATGGAGCAGGGCGAGTACAAAGTCGGTCTCGACACGCTCCTGCGCATCCTGCAGACATTCGACCTGAGCATCGGCGACTTCTTCGACGAGAGCGGGGGCGAAAGCATCGCCGAGAGGGTGCGGCGTCTCAGCCCCGGCGCGCAGCGGGAAGTGGAAGACTTCGTCGAGTTCAAGCGCCGTCAGGAGCACGGCGATTTCCGCGAGGATGAGGGTGAGGGTGAGAGCGGGGGCGAAGATGCATAGCGCGGATGAACGGGCAGAGTCACTCCGTCAGGCGGCGCTCGCGCGCGCGCGTGCCGAGCAGTTCGACGAGGCACTAGCGCTGTATGACGAAGCGCTGGCGGTCGTCATCGACGACGAGGCGAGCGAGCTGATCACGATCAACAAGGCCGACGCGATGATCGCGTGCGGACGCTCCGGCGCGGAAGTGCAGGCGCTGCCCGCCATCCTGATGCGCCGGCGGAACCCGCATCACACGTTTCTCGCCGCGTACGCGCTGATGTTCCTGCATCGGAGAGAAAGCAACATCCGGCGGGCGATCGTCTTCGGCGAGGCCGCGCTCCGAGCAGCGGAAGAAGCGAACGAGTCGTACTGGAAGTTCGCCGCACTGAACGACCTCGCGATCTCCTACGAGATCGACTCTCAGTTCGACAAGGCCATCGAGTCTCATGAGCGGGCGGTCGAGGTCACGGCAACCATGTCCGATGACGCGACGCGCACCTTCAGCGAGACGATCACGCTGCAGAACCTCGGATACACGAAGCTGCTCGTCGGCAACACCGTCGAAGGACTGGAGCTGATCCATCGTGCCATCGAGCGCGTGGAAGTGCCGAGCAGCCTTTCCGATTCGTACATCGATCTCTGCTACGGCTATCTGGAGATCGGAGATTTCAAAAAGGCGCTGCACTACGGGCAAATCGGCCTGGAGTGCGCCGGCGAGCCTCGTCAGATCCGCAACGCGCACTACCTTCTCGGCGAAGCCGCATACAAAGTGGGCGACGTCGAGACTGCCGAATTTCACTTCGATGAGCTCACGAGGTTCTACCCGCAGTTCAAGAACCTGAAGAAGCTCCTTTTCGCTCTCGATCTGCGGAGCATGGTGAACCTGAGACTATGAAGCGTCTGTTCCTGCTGTACGCCATCGTCGTGCTCTTCGCAGCACCGGCCGTGATCGCTCAGATTGCGGGCGAAGTGCTGCTGGCCGACGACGGTGCGCTGTATGCGACGGCAACCGAGTGGTCGAGAGACCATCCCGATGTGGACGCGAAGTCCGAGTCGTACATCACCGTCACCATCCGGCGCGCGAGCGACGCCGCGCAGCGGCTGATCGTCCCGGCCACGCTGCAGGGCGGTACGAACACGAATCCCGCCATCGCCTACGACAACGCTTCCGCCACGCTGTTCGTGTTCTGGCAGTACTGGCCGAACATGATGTCGAGCGAGATGAAGTTCATCTCGTATCACGCGGAGACCGGGTGGAGCGCGCCGGCCTCGTTCGACGAAGCGTCCTACAGCCTGCGCCGCAGTCTCCGCATCGCTCTCACGCGCACCGCGGCAGACAAGGACGATGACGGCAGGATCACGTGGGTGTCCGAGGTCAACGTCCATGCGACGTGGTGGGAAGAGACGGGCGGCGGCGAGAGCGCGAACTACGCGATGATCACCATCCGCGACGGCGAGGCAGCCGCGCAGGTTCACGACCTCGCCAGCTTCGTCACCTCGAAGACGGAGACGAAGGAGATCGACCCGGACGCGAACCGCGAGCTGCTCCGTCATCCGGCGATCTTCGAAGCCGCCGACGGCCGCTCGGTCGACATCGTTTTCGGCGAGCTCGCGAGCAACAAGTTTCACCGCGTGTCGATCTCCCCCATCGGTAACGCGCGCGTGCGCGTCCCGGTGGGCATTCAGGACAAGACCTTCGAGCCGCCGCCGAGCATCTCCGCGATGTCGGCCGTCGCCCGCATCGACGCCATCTCTCCCGCTCCCGAACGCATGGTGTTCTACTACGAGCTCGACGGAGTGATGCACTACCTGCTGTATCGCGACGGCAAATGGTCCGGCGAGAAGACCATGGCCATCGACGAGCACACGTCGCGCAGCACGATCCTCGCGGGCATGCGCAACCTGGTCGGCGCGCAGTAAGCGCGCCGCTCGCCGCGCGCCTCAGATGCGCGGCTTCGAGTGCTTCACCGACGTGATGATCCCCACGCCGACGAGCAACAGCGCACCCACTCCGATCCAGAACGGCGCGACATCGTATCTCCAGGCGACCAGCGCAAGCGCGATGATCACGATCAGCCAACCGACGAACGAGAGGTTGAACCAGTTCACGTCGTTACCTCCATCCGGCTGACTCAGCAAAGACGCTGCCCGAACGCAAAAAAGCCCGGCTGCCGCGAGGCGCCGGGCTTCTTCGTTGAGCGAAGACGGGTTACAGCTTGTACACGAGGAACGCGATGAGCAGCGCGTAGATGACCAGCGACTCGATGAGTGCGAGACCGATGATCATCGCCGTGCGGATCGCGCCGGCCGCGCTGGGGTTGCGGGCGATGCCTTCCACCGACGCCGCGATCGCGCGTGACTGGCCGATCGCGCCGGCGGCGGCCGCGATGCCGAGCAGGAATGCGGCGCCGATGATGCCCCAGCGCACCGGATTCCCGGTCTCCGTCCCCGCCGCCTGATCCTGACCGAACGCCGAGAAGGCCGTCAGGAGCAGCAGAACGAGCAGCATGATGTGCTTCTTATTCACTCGATTCTCCTCCTTCTTGAATTGCGAATCCGAAATCCAGATCAATGTTCTTCAGTGGCGACCGCGCCGCTGATGTACACCATGTTCAGCATGATGAAGACGAACGTCTGCAGGAACGCGCCGAAGATGCCGAGGCCCATCATCGGCCAGGGAATCACGAACGGGAGCATGCCCATGAAGACGCCCGTTGCCGCGTGCTCGCCGAAGATGTTGCCGAAGAGGCGCATCGCCAGCGAGAGGATGCGCGCGAGGTGTCCGATCAGCTCGATCGGAAACATCAGCGGAGCGAGCCACCACACAGGTCCTGCGAAATGCGCGAGGTAGTGCACGAGGCCCTGGGTCTTGATGCCCTGCCAGTTGTAGTAGAGGAATGCCGTGATCGACATCGCGAACGTCGTGTTCACGTTGCTCGTCGGGGGCTGCAGAAAGAAGAACAGCCCCATGATGTTCGCGACGAAGATGAACGAGGCGAAGCCGCCGATGATGTAGAGATGCCGCTCGCCGCCGTGGCCGATGATGTCGTTCAGCATCCCTTTCAGGCCGCCGACCACGAGCTCGAGAAACTGCTGGAACGTGCTCGGGTTGTCGCGGCTGATGCGGCTGCGCATCAGCGGAAAGACGATGCAGCTGATCACCAGGACCAGCAACGCCATGATGACGTGATCCGGCACCTCGAAACCGAGGAGCGGTTTCACCAGCTTGTTGAACGGCCCGTAGAGTATCGAGTGTTCGTGTTCCATCGATGTCTAGTCTTTGAAGCTGCGGTAGGTCGCGTACAGAGCTTCACCCATGATCCCCACCACGATGATCGAGAATCCCATCAGCACACTGACCGCGTTGAACCGGGCAACGTTGATCGTGACCAGGAGTGCCACACCGAGGAGAATGAACCGGGATATGGCACGCAGCGTCAACTTCCGCGCGTTACGCGGGTGTGCCGCCGGTTGAAGGAGAGCTTCCGCGATCTCTTCCAACCAAAGGAAGCAGATCATAGTCACCGCTGCACTACAAGTCAATCCGAGAAAACCGCGAAAACCGGCCCAAATCCACGAAAAAACAGCGAACACGAGCCAGGCGATAACTGCCGTTCGCTTGATCCGCCGAATCGGAGCGCCAGCGTCGTCGCCGGCATCAGGAGGGCGGACGTCCCGTCCGCCCTCGCTGGGCGGACGAGACGTCCGCCCTCCTTCAGTCACTCTTCCCAGCCATGCGGAAGAGATTGATGAAGGCAGCGACGATGCCGAAGAACGTGAAGATCCCGGTCAGCCACGGGTAGGTGCCGAACAGCTTGTCCATCCCCCGGCCCCACAGATAGCCGAGCGCGATGGCGATCGGAAACATCCAGCCGATGGACGAGGCCTCGAGCAGGCCGCGGTATTCGCGGCGCTTTTTATCGTCCATTGGTCAGCGCCGCGGCGCGCGTGGCCACCCACTTGCCGGAGCGCGCCGCTTCGTCGACCAGAGGCGTGGGAAGAATGCCGAGGAGAAGTGTGACGACGAGACAAACCGCGGCGACGAACTTCAGGCCGCCCGTGGTGACGACTTCCGCTTCGCCGCCGTCGCGCAGGTACATCGCCATGACGATGCGGAAATAGAAGAACATCGACACGGCCGACATGAGCACGGCCACGATCGCCAGCCAGCCGAAGCCCGACTTCACCGCGGCCGCGAAGAGGAAGTACTTGCCGATGAATCCCGCCGTCGGCGGAATGCCGCCGAGCGAGAGAAGGAAGACGACCATCGCGAACGCCCACAGCGGCGCGCGGCGATGCAGACCGTCGAAGTCGTCGACCATCTCGCCCGCGTACTCGTGCTTCGCGAGCATCAGTACGACCGCCCAGATGCCGAGCGTCGCGAAGAGGTAGACGACGGAGTAGACGAGGATTCCGTTCAACCCGATCTCGCTCACGGCGATGATGCCGAGGAGCACATAGCCCGCGTGGCCGATCGAGGAGTACGCGATCATGCGCTTCACGCTGTCCTGCGTGATCGCGGCGAGATTGCCGAGGATCATCGAGAGCGCGGCGATCGTCGCGAGCACGTACTGCCAGTCGAGCCGGAAGTGATGCAGGCCGACGTAGAAGATCCGCGCGAAGATCGCGAACGCGGCCGCTTTCGACGCGGTCGAGAGAAACGCCGTGATCGGCGTCGGCGCGCCTTCGTAGACGTCGGGAGTCCAGACGTGGAACGGCACCGCGGCGATCTTGAAGCAGAGTCCTGCGCCGAGCAGCATGATGCCGAACATCAACGCGTCGTTCGTGACCAGCGTCGACATCGCATCGGCGATGCGCAGCAGATTCATCGAGCCCGTGACGCCGTAGATCAGCGAGATGCCGTACAGAAGAATCGCCGAGCTCACCGTGCCGAGGATGAAGTACTTCATCGCCGCTTCGGTGCTCTTCTGTTCGTTCTTGAAGTAACCGGCGAGGATGTAGCTCGAGAGCGACATCAGCTCGAGTCCGATGTAGATCGCCACGAGATGAACTCCCGAGGCCATGAACATCATGCCGCACAGAGCGAATGCGAGCAGCGAGTAGTACTCCCATTCCGAGTACCGCGTGCCCCGCAGGTAATCCTCGGAGAGCAGAACGAGCATCGCGATGGTGATGATGAACAGGAGCTTGAAGAAGATCGCGAACTTGTCGAGCGCGAACATCGCCGCGAACGTCTGCGTCTGGTCGAGATCCACGACGAGCTGAGATGCCACGACGACGGAGATCGCGGTGATCGCGAGGATCGCCAGCGTCACCCACTTTGCCGCACGACTTCGGCCGCGGAAGATCGTCACCGGCGCGAGCAGCAACAGCGATGCGCCGATCGAGATCACGATCTCCGGCAGCAGATAGATCGTGTCGGACCAGGTCATTTCGCGGCGACCTCGTCATGCTCCGCCGGCGCGGGCGTCGAGGGATACGTCATCGGCTGCTTGTCGAAGTACGCCGGCTCGACTTTCCTGACAACGTAGTCCACCGGCTTTTCCAGCACATCGAAGAGCGGCTTCGGATAGATGCCGATCCAGACCATGAGGATGACGAGGGCGAAGACGAGTCCGAATTCGCGGAGGTTCAGGTCTTTCAGGGTCGCATTCGCGGGATTGTCGAGCGGACCCCAGAAGACGCGCTGATAAAGCCAGAGCAGATACGCCGCGCCCAGGACGATTCCGACCGCTGCGATCACGGCGTACGCGATCGTGCCGTAGGCCTGCGAGTTCGCGACACCGAGGAGGATCGTGAACTCACCGATGAATCCGTTCAGCGCGGGGAGTCCCATCGACGAGAGCGCGGCGATGAGGAAGAGCGCAGCGAACATCGGCATCTGCTTCGCCAGCCCGCCGTAGTCGGCGATGAGCCGCGAGTGGCGCCGTTCGTAGATGATGCCGACGAGCAGGAAGAGCGCGCCGGTGGAGATGCCGTGGTTGATCATCTGCAGCACCGAGCCGCGGATGCCCATCGGGTTGAGCGCGAACATGCCGAGCATCACGAACCCGAGGTGCGAGACCGACGAGTACGCGATCAGCTTCTTCATGTCTTTCTGCACGAGCGTGACGAGCGCGCCGTAGATGATGCCGATCAGCGAGAGGATCACGAGCGGAATCAGCCATTCTTTCGTTCCGCTCGGAAGAATCGGTAGTGCGAATCGGACGAAGCCGTACGTGCCCATCTTCAGGAGCACCGCGGCGAGGATGATCGAGCCCGCCGTCGGCGCCTCGGTGTGCGCATCGGGAAGCCACGTGTGGAAGGGGAACATCGGCACCTTGATCGCGAAGCCGAAGAAGAAGCCCGCGAAGAGCCAGAACTGCAGCGTCGGCGGAATGAGGTGGCCGATCTCGTGGAACTGCAGGACGCTGAACGTCGCCTCGTTGCCGAGACCCTTGATGTTGAGGAACGGAATGCCGCCGTCGTTGAAGAAGTAGAGCGCGAGGATCGACAACAGCATCAGCACCGATCCGGCGAGCGTGTAGAGGAAGAACTTGATCGCGGCGTAGAGCCTTCGCGAGCCGCCCCAGATGCCGATGATGAAGTACATCGGCACGAGCATGATTTCCCAGAAGACGTAGAAGAGGAAGAAGTCGAGCGCGCAGAACGTGCCGATCATGCCCGTTTGCAGCATGAGCAGCAGCGTGTAGTACTCCTTCTCGCGAAAGGTGATGGCCGTGTACGACGAGACGACGGCGATGATGCCGAAGAAGGTGGTGAGGAGAACGAGCAGCATCGCGATGCCGTCGATGCCGAAGTCGTACTTCACGCCGAGCGAGGGGATCCACTCGTAGGTCTCGCGGAACTGGAAAAGCTTCGCGCCCGTGCCGGCGCGATCGAAGTTCTGCCAGAGATACAGCGAGACGATGAAGTCGATCACGGCGGTTGCCGTGGCGACCATGCGGATCCCGCGCGTCGCGTTCCTGCTCATCAGCAGGATGAGGACGGCGCCGGCCAGCGGGATGTACGTGATGATGTTGAGAATACCCATTAACGCTCCGTCCGCGTGTCATCCTGAGGCGCGTAGACGCCGAAGGATCTTCTCCGTCGCGCGGCGGAAGATCCTTCGCCGTCTTCGCGGCTCAGGATGACACGGCATTTCTTCCTCATGGCTTCATGAATAGATACACCAACGCAATCAACACGATCCCGCCGCCCATGATCAGCGCGTAGTTCTGGACAAGGCCGCTCTGCACGCGGCGGAACATCATCGAACCGCCCTTCGCGGCCGACGCGACGCCGTTCACGGCGCCGTCGACGATGAAGCGGTCGAACAGATTCGAGCCGTGAGCGAAGAGAAACACGGTCAGGTGGCGGATGCCGTTGACGATGCCGTCGACGATCCATCTGTCGATCCACCACATGATCCGCGCGAGCACGATCGTGCCGCCGATCGCGGTGGCGTTGTACGCCTCGTCGACCCAGTACTTGTTCTCGAGCAGGCGGTGAATCGGCGCGAACGTCGTCGCGAGCCGCTTCGGAGTCGACCAGAGCGGATCGCGTTTGTAGAAACGCCACGCCAGCAGGATTCCGAGACCGGCGATCGCGACCGAGATGCCCATCAGGATCCACTCCGCCTCGTGCGAGAGGTGCGGGAAGTGGTACGCGTCACCGCCGAGCGGCAGCAGCACCGGCTCGAGCCAGTGCTGGAACGGCGTCGGCGCCGATCCGCCCCAGATCGCGGGCCAGCCAACGTAGCCGCCGGCGATCGAGAGAATGGCGAGGATCCACAGCACGCCGGTCATGCTCCACGGCGACTCGTGCGGATCGTGCGCATGCGCGTGATGGCCGTGTGCCTTGTCCGACTGCTCGATGCCTTCGACGTGCGCGCCGCGATAGCTGCCGTGGAAGGTCATGAAGTAAAGCCGGAACATGTAGAACGCCGTGAGCCCGGCGGTGATCACGCCGACGATCCAGATCGCCGGCGCGTACGCGAACGCGCTCGCGAGAATCTCGTCTTTCGAGAAGAACCCGGCCAGGAACGGGACGCCCGCGATCGCGAGAGTGGCGATGAACATCGTGCGGTGCGTATGCGGCATGAACTTCCGCAGGCCGCCCATCTTCCGCATGTCCTGCTCGCCGCCGCAGCCGTGGATCACCGAGCCCGCGCCAAGGAAGAGGCAGGCCTTGAAGAACGCGTGCGTCATCAGATGGAAGATCGCGGCGGTGAACGCACCGACGCCGGCGGCGAGGAACATGTAGCCGAGCTGCGAGACCGTCGAGTACGCGAGCACTTTCTTGATGTCGTTCTGCGCGAGTCCGATCGTGGCCGCGAAGATCGCCGTGATCGCGCCGACGATCGCCACGACGAGCATCGCGTTCGGAGCCATCCGGAACAGCACGTTCGAGCGCACGACCATGTACACGCCCGCCGTCACCATCGTCGCCGCGTGAATGAGCGCGGAGACAGGTGTCGGACCGGCCATCGCGTCCGGCAGCCAGACGTACAACGGCACCTGCGCCGATTTGCCGCACGCGCCGACGAAGAGCAGCAGGCAGATCAGAGTCGCAATCGATCCGTACTGCGCGGCGCCGCCCGTGCTGGCGAGCGCGAAAACCTTCTCGTAGTCGGCCGTACCGAAGACGTTGAAGATCAGGAAGATGCCGAGGATGAAGCCGAAGTCGCCGATGCGATTGGTGATGAATGCTTTCTTGCCCGCGTCGGCGGCGAAGTTCTTGTCGTAGTAGAAGCCGATGAGGAGATACGAGCAGAGCCCGACGCCTTCCCACCCCACGAACATGACCACGTAGTTCGCGCCGAGCACGAGCAACAGCATCATGAACATGAAGAGATTGAGGTACGTGAAGAAGCGCGTGTAGCCCGTCTCGTGCGCCATGTAACCGGTCGCGTAGACGTGGATCAGGAAGCCGACCCACGTCACGACCATGAGCATGGTCGACGAGAGCGGGTCGATGCGGAAGGCGAAGTCGACCGAGAAATTCGCGATCAAGTCACCTGCATGTCCGAGTCCCGACGGGATCCACTCGAAGTAGGTGTGCTGCCACGGACGGCCCGCGCTGCCGATGACGACCCACGTCGCGATCAGCGCCGAGAGCGCCGTCGTGCCGAGGGCGAATAGGTTCGTGAGTGTCTTGTTCTTCGGCGTCTTCGGCCATGCGAACGCGCGCGTGCCGTTGACCAGCGCGCCGAGCGCGGGAAGCAGAACGACGAGCAGGAGCGCGCTAGCCATGCAGCGTTTTCACCTCGTCGATGTTCACCGTGCTGCGCAGCCGGTACAGCTGAATGATGATCGCCAGTCCGACCGCGGCCTCCCCTGCCGCGACGGTGATCACAAAGATCGTGAAGACCTGCCCCTCGAGGTTCCCGAGGCGATGGGAGAAGGCGACGAGGTTGATGTTCACCGCGTTCAGCATCAGCTCGATGCACATCAGCACCGTGATCATGTTGCGCCGCACGATCACGCCGATGAGGCCGACCGCGAAGAGCGTCGCGGAGAGCATGAGGTACTGCGCGGTACTAGGCACTGTGCGCCTCCTTCGGAGGCGAATTGAAAATTGAAAATTGAAAATTGAAAGCGGGGCGCACGGTCTCGATTTTCGAATTGAAAATTGAAAATTGAAAATTGAAAGCGGGGCTCTCTTTTTCAATTTTCAATTTTGCATTTTCAATTTGCCGGTCAGGCACTCATGGCCTCCTTCACTTCCTTCTCCGTCTCCGTCTTCTCGAGGATGTAGTCGGGCGTGGTCTCTTCCTCGCTCGCGCTCAGCTCGCGCTTGCCGATGACGATCGCGCCGATCATCGCCACGAGCAAAAAGAGCGAGGCCACTTCGAACGGCACGAGGTAGTCGGTGTACAGCACCATCGCCACCGCCTCGGAGTTTCGGTTCTCGATCTCGCGCGTCCGTCGCACGACCTTGTTCGGATCGGTCGGATGCTCGGTCATGTACGTCTCTTTGACCGTCGTGAGCTTCTTCACCGGCGCGCTCGCTTCATCGTGGTACACGCCGGGACGCACCATCGTGGCGAAGAGAATGAAGATCGCCACGCCGACGCCAATGCCGCCGAGCCAGTACTTCGAGGTTACGCGCTCCTCCGGCAGGTGCCGGTAGTTGATGAGCATGACCACGAAGAGGAACAGCACCATGATGCCGCCCGCGTAGACGAGCACCTGCACCGCGGCGACGAATTCCGCGGCCTTGATCACGAAGAGCACCGCGACGCAGAGGAACGTGAGCAGCAGGAAGAGCGCGGAGTGCACGGGGTTGCGCATCGCGACGACGAGGATCGACGACGCGACCGCGATCGTGCCGATCACGAAGAAAACCAGGAAGGGGATGTTCGCGGTCAGCTCGTCCATCTACTGCACGCTCCTGCATGTCATCCCGAGCGTAGCGAGGGACCTGGGTGGGCGGGAGGCGCGATGCTCGTGCCGCCCACCCGCACAGGTTCCTCGCTCACGCTCGGAATGACATCCGGTGCTCATCATTTCTGCACGCTCCCCGTGATCTGTTTCTGTCCTTCGATTTGCGCAGGCTCGTCATCCGAAGGGAGTCCGGTGTACTTCGGCCGGTCGTCCCAGTACTCGAGCTCCTGCATGTTGAAGTAGAGATCGTTGCGGTCGTACGTCGCGAGCTCGTAGGTTTTCGTCGTCAGCCAGATCGACTTCGGCTTGGTCGGACACGCTTCTTCGCAGAGCGAGCAGAACATGCAGCGCTTCACGTCGATGTCGTAGCGGTCGAGGACCTTGACCTTCTTCTTCTTGCCACCCTCTTCGATGATGTCGTCGTGGACGTCGATGTAGATGATGTCGATCGGGCACGCAACCGCGCACAGCTTGCACGCGATGCAGCGGTCGTAGGAGAACTTGAACATGCCGCGAAAGCGGTCCGCCGGCTCCATCCGCTCTTCCGGATAGCGGATCGTGACTTTCGGCTTGAAGAGCTCGCGCAGCGTGGTCTTCAGGCCCTCGAGCAGGTCGAGCAGCAGGAACTTATCCGACCATCGCGGCTTCGGATACTCAACTTGCATGAGCCACCTTCCGCGCGCGGCGCGGCCACAAGAGGTAGAACGCCGCGAGACCGATGACTGCGACGCCGATCAGGTTCATGGTCCGCTCCTCGCCGGCGAGGATGAAGATCCCGGTCACGAAGATGTTCGCCAGCGCGAGCGGGATCATGAACTTCCAGCCGAGGTCCATGAGCTGATCGAAGCGGAAGCGCGGGAACGTCGCGCGGAACCAGACGTACATCAGCAGGAAGAGCATCACCTTCACGAAGAAGATCGACGCGCCGAGGAAGCCGCCGAAGAGACCCATGCCGCGGAGCACGTCGGTGGTGAGGCCGAAGCCGAACATGCCGAGAGTCCATCCGCCAAAGAAGAGCGTGACGATGAGGCACGAGTTCACGATCATCATCGAGTACTCGGCGAGCATGAAGAACGCGAACTTCATCGCCGAATACTCGGTGTGATAGCCCGCCACGAGCTCCGACTCCGCTTCCGGCAGATCGAAGGGCGTGCGGTTGTTCTCCGCGTTCATCGCCACGAGGAAAATGAAGCAGGCGACGATCTGCGGGAGGAAGTTCCACGCGTTGGCTTCCTGATAGCGGACGATCGTGACGAGATCGAGCGAGCCGGTGATCATCAGCACGCCGACGATCGAGAGTCCGAACGGCACTTCATACGACACCATCTGCGCCGCGGAACGCAGGCCGCCCATCAGTGAATACTTGTTGTTCGACGCCCAGCCGCCGAGGATGATGCCGTACACCGCGGTCGACGTCAGCGCGAGAATCAGCAGCAGTCCGACATTGACGCGCGTGACGGCGAACGCCGGCGGCGGTCCGTACGGAATCAGGCAGAAGACGATGAAGGCCGGGATCAGCGGCCAGATCGGCCCGAGAAAGTACGCGATCTTCTCCGCCTGCGCCGGAACGATGTCTTCCTTCAGCAGGAACTTCACCGGATCCGCGATGATCTGCAGGAGTCCCTTCGGCCCGACGCGATTCGGTCCGAGTCGCGCCTGCATCAGTCCGAGCAGCCGGCGCTCGATCCAGTTCATCGCGGCGACGATGACCTGGACGATGATGAAGGCCACGAGGAACTTGGCGACGGGCCAGATGAGGTAGGTCATGAGGGCGTTGTTCATGGGGCCACCTCCCGCCCGCATGAAGGCAGAAGGCAGAAGGCAGAAGGCAGAAGTAAGAAATGCCACAAGGCACGAACTCTTCTTACTTCTGCCTTCTGCCTTCTGCCTTCTGCCTTCATCTTCATCGGTCCACTTCCCCCAGCACGATGTCGATCGTCCCAATCAACGCCACAAGATCAGAAACAAGGTGCCCCTTCGCCAGCGCGGGCAGCGCCTGCAGATTCACAAAGCTCGGCGGCCGCACGTGGCATCGATACGCGTTCTGCGTCTTCCCATCCGACACGATGTAGTAGCCCAGCTCCCCTTTCGGCGCCTCGATCGAGTGGTACACCTCGCCTTCCGGCGGGCGGATCACTTTCGAGATCTTCGCTTTCAGCTCGCCGGGATTCGTCTGGCGGATCAGCGGGAGGCACTGTTTGAGGATGCGATTCGATTGTCGCATCTCGGCCATGCGCACGAGATAGCGGTCGTACGTGTCGCCGTTCTTGCCGATCGGAATGTCGAATGCGAGCTCGGGATAGATCTCGTAAGGCTGCGCGCGGCGGAGATCCCATTCGACGCCTGAACCGCGCAGCGGCGGGCCGGTGATCCCCCAGTCGATCGCTTCTTCGGGAGAGATCACGCCAATGCCGACGGTGCGGCGCTTCCAGATGCGGTTGTTCGTCAGCAGCGACTCGTACTCGTCGACCGCGGCGTCGAACTTGTTGCAGAACGCCTCGATGTCCTCGAGCCACCCATGCGGCACATCCTCGGGCATACCGCCGATGCGCATGCAGTTCAGCGTGAGCCGCGCGCCGCAATACGCTTCGAAGAGATCGAGGACCTGTTCGCGCTCGCGGAAGCAGTAGAAGAACGGCGTCATCGCGCCGATGTCGATCGCGTGCGTGGCCAGCCACAACAGATGGGAGGAGATGCGCTGCAGCTCACTGAGGATGACGCGCAGGATCTGCGCGCGGCGCGGGATGAGCTTCGAGACACCCATGAGCTTCTCGACCGCCTCGACGAAGCCGAGGTTGTTCGTGGCTGAGGCGACGTAATCCATGCGGTCCGTGTGCGGGATGCACTGCGGATACGCCATGTGCTCGAAGAGCTTCTCGGTGCCGCGATGCAGATAGCCGATGATCGGCTTCGCCTCGATGATCCGTTCGCCGTCGATGCGAAGGAGCACGCGAAGCACGCCGTGCGTCGACGGATGCTGAGGGCCGAAGTTGACTTCCATTTCGTGGACGTCAAACATGAGCCGCCTCCCGCCCGGATGAAGGCAGAAGGCAGAAGGCAGAAGGCAGAAGGCAGAACGGGCCGCTGACCACGCGGCGCGCACACCTTCTCACTTCTGCCTTCTGCCTTCTGCCTTCTGCCTTCATTCGCCTTCCCCGTCGTGCACAGGCGCTGGCGCCACCGGTTTCGGCGCGGGCGCCTTCGCCCCGTTCCCGCCGCCGCCGATCTGCGCCGCCGGCCACGTGCCGTAGCGCTTCCACTCGCCTTTGTAGACATTGACGTCGTTCGCCGGCTTGCCCGTCGATCCCGCTTTCGGGCCTCCGCCTTCCGGAAAGACCTCGGGATAAATTCGCGCGCCGGTATCGATGCCGCGAACGGGAAAGTCTTTGCGCAGCGGATGGCCGTTGAAGCCTTCCCACATCAGGATGCGCTCGAGATTCGGATGGCCGGAGAACTGGATGCCGAACATGTCCCAGGTCTCGCGCTCGTGCCAGTTCGCGGTGCGCCACACGGCGGTGACGGAGGGAATCGCGCCTTTCTCGTCGGTCCAGACGCGCAGGCGCACGCGGTCGTTCTTCTGGAACGAGTAGAGCGTGTAGGCGACGCTGAAGCGAAGGCCGGCGTGATTCGGAAACTTCGAGTAGTCGACGCCGCAGAGATCGACGAGATAGACGAAGCCGTCGTCCTTGAACGCGCGCGCGACTTCGACGATGCGGTCGCGGTCGACGAAGAGCGTGATCTCGCCGGCGAACTCCTTCGCGTCGAGAACCGCGTCGTCCACGCGCGCGACCGCGGCGGCGACGAGCGGATCGCGCTTGATGTCGTCAACGCTTCGCGCGGGCGGTGCAGCAGGCGGCGTAGATGCCGGCGCCGATGGCGCCGCGGGTGCGGGCGGTGGAGTGGGCGGCGGGAGTTCGGACATGTCGATTAAGCGCCGGTGAACGGCTTGCCCGCCTCCTCCATCAAGAGTTTCAGCATGTCCAGCGTTTCCGTCTCGCCGGGAACGCAGAGCGAGATGTCGTCGGTCTCGGCGGTGGCAATCGCGTGCGCGTAGCCTTCGCAATCCCACCCGCACGCGCCGCAGTCCGTCTGCGCCATCGCGGCGAAGAGCTTCGTCTCCAGGTTGCCGCCCATCTCGCTGGCCATCTGCATGCGCTCGGTGAGCATGAGATCTTCGCGATGGAACGGAACCGCGGGGGAAGCGCCGGCTTCGGCGGCCTGATCGAGCGGAATCTCGGGCGCCGCGGCCTGCTGGATTTCGGCCTGTGTGACTTCGGCTCCGCCTTCTTCGGCTACCGCGGCGACGGGCGCAGCCGCCGGCGCAGGTTTCGGGGCCGCGGGCGGCGCGGGCGCGCGCTTCACGCCCGACACCGGCGCCTGCTTCAACTGCGCGGCCTGCTCCGCGCGCAGCGCGGGACCTTCATGCTGCGGCCGCAGCGAATCGCGCACCGCGGCGCGCGCGAAGTCGTACGCCTCTCCACCCTTGCGGAGGATGTGCATCTTCTCGATCTTCTTCTGCAGCTCCATCAATCCCCAGATCAGCGCCTCGGGGCGAGGAGGACATCCGGGGATGTAGACATCGACGGGCACGAGGCGATCGACGCCCTGCGTCACCGCGTACGTGTCGTACGGACCGCCGCACGTCGCGCACGAGCCCATCGCGATCACCCACTTCGGATCGGGCATCTGATCCCACAGGCGGCGGACGATCGGCGCCATCTTCTCCGTGACCGTGCCGGAAACGATCATCAGATCCGCCTGGCGCGGCGTCGCGCGAAACACTTCCGCGCCGAAGCGCGCCATGTCGTGCCGTGGATCGAGCACCGCCATCATCTCGATCGCGCAGCACGCGAGGCCGAACTGCATCGGCCAGAGAGATGACTTCCGGGCCCAATTGAAAAACTTGTCGACTTGCGTGGTGAGAACGTTCGTGGGTTCGAAACGGCTCTCGATCAGACCCATGAGAGGACCTTCCTCTTCCAGGCGTAGAAATACCCGATCAGGAGAATCGCAAGGAAGATTGCCATCTCGACAGCTCCGAACCACCCGAGCTGCTTGAACCGGATCGCCCATGGGAAGAGGAACACCGTCTCGACATCGAACACGATGAAGAGCACCGCGATGAGAAAGTAGCGGACCGAGAAACGGTGATCGAAGGCCGTCGACGTGGGAGCGATGCCGCACTCGTACGGCTCCAGCTTCACCTTGCCGGGATTCGAGGCGCGAATCAGCGGAGTGATGATGAAAAGCGTCAATATCGGCACCGAGATCACAATGAGCGCAGCAACCAGCAGCACCGAGTAGTTAGCCATCATTTTTCACTCTTGAACGGCGAGACCGCCGGTCATTCTAAACGGCAGAGAACAAGAGTCAACGTCAAAAGGCCGGCACGGCCGGCAGCGCGGGTTGGCCCAGCCTTCTTGTTGCGTCGTCGTCAAAAGAGGATTCTCTGAAAACTCCAACCTTCGACGGGCAGACCCTTCGCCTGCACGAGCACGCGGAGGTCTTCGCCGATGCCGTCGGGCAGCACGAGCCGCCGCGCTTCGTCACGCGCCTCGAGCAGGCTCATCCCCTCTTCCGCGCTCGCCGCTTCGAGCTCGTGCACGGGACGGAAGAGCTCGTGCTCGGTGATGCCGAGGGCCAGGAGAAACTTCGCGAGACTGTCGAAGAAAAGCGTGGATGCGCCTTCGCGCTCGCCCGCGCGCTCGAGGTCGGTGAAGTTGATGTGCGCGGTGAGATCCTGCTCTCCCGGATCGGCGAGCAGATCGCGCGAGACGCGCTGCGCGGAGTACGCGGCGGCGGTGCCGAAGCGGCGGATGCGCGGATGAAAGAGCTTTCTCTGCTCGAAGCCGTAGTCGATCGTGACGATGAGCGCGCGCTCCGCAAAGCGGGCGACGTCCGCGTAGTACGCATCCCACTCCAGCGAGACGTCGGCGAACTGGCCGTCGGCGAGTGAAATGCCGCGCGCGGCGAAGTACTCCTCGTACTGCGGCGGCGCCTCGTGCTCCGTCCAGTCGAATGTCCCGTCGCGCTCCGCGACCCAGAGCTCATGAAGATGCTCGCCGCGCTGCACGAGTCGCGCGAAAGGGAGGGCATCGAAGAGCTCGTTGCTGAGGAAGAGGTGAGGGCCGTTGCCGGGAACTTCATCGAGCGTGTTGACGAAGGTTGCCCGGTTGCCCGGTTGCCCGGTTACCCGGCGGAGGTTCCGGTCTACGCCGAAGTACGCGGTTTCGCGGTTTCGCGGTTTCGCGGTTTCGCGGTGCTCCGCTTCTTTGGCTTCACCGCGTGACCGCGCAACCGCGTCACCCTCTGCCTCCTGCCGGGAAACCGGGATACCGGGAAACCGGGCAACCTCGTCCCCCGCTAACGCCTCGATCAGCCCGCCATCCCCACATCCGATGTCCACGATCGAGCACACCTCGCCCTCGCTGCGGCTCATGAATTCGCGGACGAGCTTGCCGATTGCGAAGGAAAAAACGGGGCTCAGCGTGGGCGCGGTGACGTAATCGCCGGCCTTTCCGACCGGGTTTTCGGGCCGCGCGTAGTAGCCGAATTCGGGGTGGTAGAGGACGAGCTCGACGAAGTCGCGAAACGATAAGTCTCCGTATTGCAGCAGGTTATGGAGAACATCGCGCATCGAGCGTTCGCCCGGCATCGCGCGACATCCTACCACCGCATCATTCGGACTCAGCAGCACAACCGGCTTTATTGACGTAGTTATTTGGCCCTTGGCAGCACCGTTGCGATGAGTACCCGCCAGACAAGGGGAAAGGAACCCAGGGAGGCAACATGAAAAAGTTCGTCGCATTGATTCTCGTGACTCTGATGTCGATGCCCGCGTGGGCTGACGTCGCCACCGAGCGCGACAAGACCCGCAAGGGCGCCGCGATCGGCGCGGTCGCGGGTGCGATCGCCGGCGCGGTCATTCACAACAACCGCGGCAAAGGCAACGCGAAACGCGGCGCGATCATCGGCGGCGTGGTCGGCGGAGCTACTGGCGCGATCGTCGGCGCGATGATGGACAGGCAGGAGCGCGAGCTTCGTCAGATCGAAGGCATCGACGTCGCCCGCACGGACGAGGACGAGCTCCGCGTCACCGTGCGCAACGAGATCCTCTTCGACTTCGACTCCGCGGGCCTGCGCTCCAGCTCGCGCGACGAGCTCCGTGAGATGGCTGGCGTGTTCAACAAGTACCGCGACACGACGATCGTCGTGCAGGGTCATACGGACTCGACCGGTACGGCCGCGTACAACCAGCGTCTCTCCAGGCGGCGCGCGAATGCGGTCTCGAACTATCTCGACGACCTCGGTGTGAGCAGCTCGCGCATCGACGCCATCGGCTACGGCGAGTCGAAGCCGAAATCTTCGAACGGCTCCGCCAGCGGCCGGCAGCAGAATCGACGCGTGGAGATCTACGTAAGGGCAAATCAGGCGTAAGACGTGAAACAAGAAGGCGCTCGGAGACGAGCGCCTTTTTTGTTGCAGTGCATAGGAGGTATTTCGAAGATGCTACGCAAGGGTTTCATCCTCATTCTCATCGCGGTGTTCGCAGTTGCCTGCGCGACGACGGACGACGATCCGAACCGCAAGACCAAGCGCGGGGCGACCATCGGTGCGGTCGCCGGCGCCATCGCCGGCGCGGTGGTCGGCAATCAGTCGGGACGCAATCGCACCGGCGCGGTTGTCGGGGCCGCCGCTGGTGCCGCGGTCGGCGCGGCGATCGGGCGGCGCATGGACAAGCAGGAACAGGAGCTGAAGCAGATCGAGGGCGTCGACGTGACGCGTCCGTCGGAGGGCGAGATCACGGTCGCGCTGACCAGCGACATCCTCTTCGACTTCAACTCCGCCGATCTGCGTTCGGCGTCTCGCTCGACGCTCAACAGCCTCGCAGCCAACTTCTCGCAGTATCCCGACAATCAGGTGATCGTCGAAGGTCACACCGACTCGGTCGGCTCGCAGGAGTACAACCAGAAATTGTCGGAACGCCGTGCCGCGAACGTCGCCGACCATCTGATCGACCGTGGCGTGCCGAACACGAACATGTTGGTCGTGGGCTACGGCAAACTCCGCCCGAAAGCCGATAACGCGACGGCCGAGGGGCGCCAGCTGAATCGCCGAGTGGAGATTCACATCCGCGCGCCGGAAACCGCCAGCGCGCAGTAGCACATGGAGGGCGGACGTCCCGTCCGCCTCTGGGGGGCGGACGAGACGTCCGCCCTCCTCACCTCACGCTCCTTCGCCTCCCCAACCTCGCGAGCACCAGCTCCGAGATCACGAACTTCTCTCCCTCGAACGTCGCGACGAGCACCCGCCCATCCCCATCCTCGGCGAGCATCGACACCATCGACGCATTCGCGACGTGCGCCGAGAGATCGATCCACGATTCGCCTCGATCGGCTGAGTACGCGAGATACGCGACCTCCTTCGCCTTGTCGAAGCCACCCGCGACGACGATGCGCGGCGTGATCACGAACTGGCTGATGTACGGATAGCGCGTCGCCTCGAGGTCGAAGTGAATGACGTAGCGAAAGCTCTCGCCGCCGTCCGTGCTCTTCAACAGCGCGCCTTCGACGCCCGCGAAGACCACGCCGTTGCCGGCGTCGCGGATGAACTGCACGTTACGGTTCTCCATCTCCGGCGCCGTGAGCCGCACGGGGCCGGCCGACCATCCGAGGAGGTCGGGGCGGAGCGTACCGAGGGCGAGATAGCCGAAGTCGAGCGGACACTCGCCGCCGAAGAGCAATCGCTCGCCGATGCGCTCGTGAATCGCGGGACACGTCTGCGCCGCCGGCTTCCCGTCGCTCGTCGCGCCGGCGAGCACGTTCCACGTCGCGCCGTCGTCGGCCGTCACGACGACGTTTCCTCCCGCGCTCGCGAAGATGCGATCGGGCGCGAACGTGATCCGCCGCGGCACGAGATAGCCGCACTCGCTCGGCACGATGCACGAGAAGAGTCCCGCATCCACGTTCTCGAACGTGACGCCGCGGTCGCGCGAGCGCACGAGCGTGTGCTCCGGCCACAGCGCGAAGTTCTCGAGCCCCTTCGAGAGATAGAGCGCGCCGTCGTCATCGACCGCGAGCGCATTCACCGACTCGCCGCTCCACGCGATGACCTCGAGCGGCGCGCTCGCGATGCGTTCGGAGCGATACAAGCCGCGAGGCGTGCCGAGGTACTCGAAACGATCGTCGCGGGCGTAGGCGAGCTGCGGGATATTCGTGCCCGCATCCATGGCAATCTCGCGCAAGGGATGGAGGGAAGTGACGACCGTGGCAGCAAGGATGAGGGAGAGCATGGGAGTCGACACTATTGCACCGCGAAACCCAGCAACCCAGCAACCCAGTAACCAAATTTTCGGCTACAATCCGCCCGCCCTGGGGGCCCGCAGCCACGGGAGATCCCTCTTCCGATTTCGGGTCATCCCTTCCACTACACGGAGGAATCAATGAAGTTCTGGTACATGCGCGTCCTCTTGGTCGCCCTACTGCTACCTATGTCCGGTAGCCTCGCGTTCTGCCTGTCGGCTCAGGAAGCGCATCCCTCGTCCGATCCCGCGGTCGCGGCGGACTCTTCGAAACTGGCCGGCCATCCGACCGAAGCGCGGTCCGAGGCGAACCTCATCCTGCCCGATCTCGGCAGCGTGCAGTTCCTCGGCGTCAGCGGCGACCGCCTGCTCATGGGCGGTCTGATCGTCTGCCTGCTCGGCGCGATCTTCGGCGTCGGGATGTACATGCAGCTCAAGAACCTCCCCGTCCATCGCGCCATGCGCGAGATCTCGGAGCTGATCTACGAGACCTGCAAGACCTACCTCGTCACGCAGGGCAAGTTCATCATGAAGCTCTGGATCATGATCGGCGTGATCATGGTGGTCTACTTCGGATTCCTGCGTCACTTCGACGCGCTCCGGGTCACGATCATCATCATCGCCAGCCTCGTCGGCATCGCCGGCAGCTACGGTGTGGCGTGGTTCGGCATCCGCATCAACACCTTCGCCAACTCGCGCACCGCGTTCGCGTCGCTGCGCGGCAAGCCCTTCCCGACCTACTCGATTCCGCTGAAGGCGGGCATGTCGATCGGCATGCTGCTGATCTCGACCGAGCTCGTGATCATGCTGGCCATCCTGCTCTTCGTTCCGGGCGACTACGCGGGTCCGGTGTTCATCGGCTTCGCCATCGGCGAGTCGCTCGGCGCGGCCGCGCTGCGCATCGCGGGCGGCATCTTCACCAAGATCGCCGACATCGGCTCCGACCTCATGAAGATCGTCTTCAACATCAAGGAAGACGACGCGCGCAACCCGGGCGTCATCGCGGACTGCGTCGGCGACAACGCCGGCGACTCGGTCGGACCGACCGCCGACGGCTTCGAGACCTACGGCGTCACCGGCGTCGCGCTCATCGCCTTCATCCTGCTCGGGGTACCCGACCCGGCGGTGCAGATCCAGCTCCTGGTCTGGATCTTCGCCATGCGCGTGATGATGATCGTCACCAGCGCGGTGTCCTACTGGGTGAACGAGGCGGCGGCGCGCGCCAGGTTCAGCACCGTCGCGGAGATGAACTTCGAGGCGCCGCTCACCTCGCTGGTGTGGCTGACCTCGATGGTCTCCGTGAGCATGACCTACCTGGTCTCCTATCTCCTCATCCCCGGCATCGGCGACGGCACCATGTGGTGGAAGCTCTCGACCATCATCTCCTGCGGCACCCTGGCCGGTGCGATCATCCCCGAGCTGGTCAAGGTCTTCACCTCGACCGAGTCCAAGCACGTGCAGGAGGTGGTGACCTCCTCGCGTGAGGGCGGCGCATCGCTCAACATCCTGTCGGGTTTCGTGGCCGGCAACTTCAGCGCCTACTGGATGGGCCTCGCCATCCTGTCGCTCATGAGCGTCGCCTACGGCATCAGCACCCTGGGCCTCGAAGCGATGATGCTCGCCCCCGCTGTCTTCGCGTTCGGCCTGGTGGCGTTCGGCTTCCTGGGGATGGGCCCGGTGACGATCGCGGTCGACTCCTACGGCCCGGTCACCGACAACGCGCAGTCGGTGTACGAGCTCTCGACCATCGAGACGCTGCCCAACATCAAGCAGGAGATCAAGCGGGACTTCGGCTTCGAGCCCGCCTTCGAGAGCGCCAAGGACTACCTGGAGGCCAACGACGGCGCCGGCAACACCTTCAAGGCCACCGCCAAGCCGGTTCTCATCGGCACCGCCGTGGTGGGCGCGACCACCCTCATCTTCTCGCTCATCCTCATCCTGACGGCTGGCCTCACCGTCGACCTCGAAAAGCTCTCCATACTCCATCCGCCGTTCCTGCTCGGTCTGGTCATGGGCGGCGCCATCATCTACTGGTTCACCGGAGCGGCGACCCAGGCGGTCGCCACCGGCGCCTACCGCGCCGTCGAGTTCATCAAGCGCAACATCAAGCTCGACGCCTCGGCGGTCAGGGCCTCGGTCGCCGACAGCAAGAAGGTGGTCGAGATCTGCACCCAGTACGCCCAGAAGGGCACCTTCAACATCTTCCTCACCATCTTCTTCTCGACGCTCGCGTTCGCCTGCCTCGAGCCGTTCTTCTTCATCGGGTACCTGATCTCGATCGCGACCTTCGGCCTCTATCAGGCGATCTTCATGGCCAACGCCGGCGGCGCCTGGGACAACGCCAAGAAGGTGGTCGAGGTCGACCTCGGGGAGAAGGGGACCGCGCTCCACGCCGCCACCGTCGTCGGGGACACCGTGGGCGATCCGTTCAAGGACACCTCGTCGGTGGCGCTGAACCCGGTGATCAAGTTCACGACGCTGTTCGGGCTGCTCGCCGTCGAGCTCGCGATCGAGCTGGAGGCGCTCACCACGACCCTGCTCGCCGCTGTCTTCTTCGTGGCGTCGCTGGTCTTCGTGTGGCGCTCGTTCTACAAGATGCGGATCGGCGACCAGCAGGAAGCGGACGCCGAGCTCGCCGGGGCGCGCAAGGCGTCGTAGCGCCGATCACCCCCCCCCGGATGGTCCAGCCGTCTGGCCGGATTCACTCGTCGCGCTCGAGTCGACGAAGGGCCGCGACCGATGTGGCTACGGAGAAAACGGGCAGTCCGGGAGCTGGATCTTCGTCGTGCGGCCGTTCTCGAGCGCCCAGAGGCGCAGCAGGAAGCTGCCCCCGCTGGCTGTCGAGATGGAAGAGCACCTTCACCAGTCGGCCGTAGGTTCGGTGCTCCGGTCCGTTCAGGAGGGAGGTGATAGCGTGAGGGCTTTCCAAGACATGCGGAGGACCAGACGATGAGAGCGGGACTCCTCGGAGCAGTGGGTGTCGTTGGCTGCACCGCGCTGGTGCTCGCCGGGTGCCAGACCTCGACCGCCGACTCGCCGGGAGTCGAGGCGACGGCGATCGGCACCCGCGTCGAGCTCGCCGCCGGCGCGATCGAGGGTGACGTCACCGCGGACGGCGCCGCGCACGTGTACCGCGGTATCCCGTACGCGGCGCCGCCGGTGGGCGAGCTGCGCTTCGCGCCACCGCGGCCGGTGGCGGCCTGGGAGGGCGTGCTCGAGACCAAGGAGCTCTCGCCCGCCTGCCTGCAGGTGAAGCGTCCGCCCGGAAGCTTCTACGGCCCCGGCGCCGACGAGATCGACGAGGACTGTCTCTATCTCAACGTGTGGACAGCGGCGGCGGACGCCTCGGAGCGGCGGCCGGTCATGGTGTGGATCCACGGCGGTGGGCTGCGCAACGGCCACGGCGGGGTCGCGACCTACGACGGCGAGGCGCTGGCCCGGCGCGGCGTGGTGCTGGTGTCGATCAACTACCGGCTGGGCCCGCTCGGGTTTCTCGCCCACCCGGCGCTGTCCGCCGCGAGCGAACGCGGAATCTCGGGTAACTATGGCCTTCTCGACCAGATCGCCGCGCTGGAGTGGGTGCGCGACAACATCGCCGCCTTCGGAGGCGACCCCGCGCGTGTCACCATCTTCGGCGAGTCGGCGGGCTCGCTCTCGGTCTCCTACCTGCAGGCCTCGCCGCTGGCCGCCGGGCTCTTCCACCGCGCCATCGGCGAGAGCGGGTCGGCGCTGCGCGCCACGCCCTATCTCGATCGCGACTCCGCTCAGGGCGAGTCGGGACATGCGGCCGGCGTGCGCTACGCCGCCGCGCTTCTCGGTGAGGGCGCGGAGGCCACGGTCGAGGCGCTTCGTGCGGCGCCGAGCGAGCGGCTGCTCACTGCGTACCGCGTCGAGGGTGTGAGCTTCCCCTCACGCTGCTACGTCGACGGCCACTTCCTGCCCGATACTGCGTGGAACATCTTCCATGCCGGTGGTCAGAACGACGTGCCGGTGATCGTCGGATGGAACGCCGACGAGGGGCCCTCCCTCACCGGCGACGGCGGTCCCCACTCTCTCGACGAGTATCGCGCCTTCGTCGCCGAAACGTACGGCGAGGATGCTCAGGCGTTCCTCGAGGTCTACCCGGCCTCGACCGCCGAGGAGGCGCGGGCCGCGTACCTCTCGGCCTACGGCACGTCGCGCTTCGGCTGGGGAGCTCGCAAGTGGGCCGCGCTGCAGGCGAACGTCTCGTCGCGCTCTTACCTGTACTTCTTCGAGCGGGTACCCCCTGGACCGCAGAGCGCGCTCTTCGGCGCCTACCACGCCGCCGAGATCCCCTACGTGTTCGACAACCTCGGACGGGTCGACCGGCCCTGGGAGAACGCGGATCGCGCGCTGGCGGATCTCATGGCGTCGTACTGGGTCAGCTTCGCCGAGTCCGGCGATCCGAACGGGGCAGGGCTGCCGGAGTGGCCGGTCTACACCGCGGAGAACGACATCGCCATGGCATTCGGCGTCGAGGCTGCGCCACGCAGCG
>DATLFB010000047.1:0-9884 GCA_035525285.1 Thermoanaerobaculia bacterium | reverse complement strand
GATGGGAATGCCGCGCTCGGACCGCAAGTTCTTGCACGCGCTGGCGGCCTGCGTTATCTTCGGCCGCCTGACTGAAGACCCCTAGCTCAGCTGGTTAGAGCGCTACCTTGACACGGTAGAGGTCAGCGGTTCGAGTCCGCTGGGGTCTACCATCCGCACACAAAACAAACGCCGCTCGTGAGAGCGGCGTCTTCGTTTTGTACGACACAGCGTGTACTCAATGGACGTCACTTCACGATCGCCGGCCAGTTCAGCGTCACGTTCAGCGGCATCAGGCCTTCGTCGCCGGCAGTGTTCATGAGAAAGCGTTTGCCGTCGCGCGTGACGTCGTAGCTCAATCCGTCGCCCTTCACGTTCGCGACGAAGAGAGTCTGGCTGCGGATGATCTCCGGCGCGCTGCCATCGAGCCGCACTTCGACGGCGATCACGCGATTGTCGGGCGTGAGGTAGAACAGCTCCCGGCCGTCGCCGCGCCAGCGGACCACGCGGCCGCCGGTGGTGGAGACCTGCCACTTCGCGCGCGACTCGGGAAACGCCGTGAGGAAAATCTCGCCGCGTCCCGTCTCGTGCGAGTTGTACGCGATCCAGCGCCCGTCGGGCGAGAACTGCGCGCTGTACTCGTCGGCGGCGGTCTCGACGAACGGCCGCGCGGCGCCGCCGTCGAGCGGCAGCAGCCAGAGATCGGAGGACGGCTCGCGATGATTGAACACGAGATGCGTCCCGTCGCGCGACCAGTCGCTCGCGACTTTGCGCACCGGTGACGTGATGAGGCGGCGCTCGCCGCCGCTGCCGTCGGCATTCGTGATGTAGATGTCGAACGGACCGCCGCGCGCCGAGGCGAAGACGATGCGCGCGCCGTCGGGCGACCAGACCGGGATCATGTCGAGTCCCGCCGTGTAGGTCAGACGACGCCGCAAGCCGCTGTCGAGATCGAGGATCCAGATGTTGCTGTTGATCACGCCGATGTCGACGGCGACCTGCCGCCCGTCCGGCGAGAGACGCACGTTGTCGATCGGCCCTCGATCCCCGACGCGGCCGAGGAGCGTTCCCGCTCGATCGAACCACGCGAGCTGCGTTCCGACCGCGGCCGCTCTCGAATGGTGCACGAGCACGCCCGTCTTCGAGGTCGAGAACGCCGCACGCCACGTGGTCGGATCGGAGAACACGTTTTCGGCGACGGGGCGAGGGAGATCGCGGAGCGTGCCGTCGCGATCGATCCGCTGCGCGAACAACGTTCCCGCGCGAACGAACAGCAGGCGGTCGCCGGCCCACTCGGCCTGCGCCTCCACCGGCATGATTTTCTTCGTTTCCTTCGAGTCGAGGTCGCCGAGGAAGAGCGACGTCGCCGCCTGCTGCGCCTGATCGTGATGCGCGGCGACGAAGAGGAATCGTTTTCCATCGTCGACGAACGCCGGCCAGCGATGCGTCGTGTGTTGCTTGCGGTCGACGCTCGTCACCGGCCGCGCGCGCCCGCCGGTCGCGGGAATCGCAGACAGTCCTCCGTCGTACTGCGGCGCGAAGACGATCACGCCGCTGCTGCTCCACGCGCCTCCTCTTCCGTTCGGCGCAGAGGCGAGATCGAGGGGCGGTCCGCCGCCGATCTCCACTCGCTTCAATGTTTCCGCGGCGAAGAACGCAATCGATCGGCTGTCCGGCGACCAGAAGGGAAACGTCGCCCCCTCGGTTCCCGCGATTTCTTTCGCGCGCGCGTCGTTGAGCGAGCGGAGCCACAGCGAAGGCTGCCGCGCCGCTCCGGCGAGGAACACCACGTGTGTGCCGTCCGGCGAGATCGCCGCCGGACCGGCACCGTCTCCGACGAAGCGAAACGTCGTGTCGGGAGGCGGCGGGATGGCCACTCGCATCGGCTTGACCGCCGGTTTGCGCAGCGCGATGACGCCCAGCGCAATCGAGGTCAGTAGAAACACGACAGCCAGCGCGATCGGCCATCGAGAAGTTCGGCTCTCGATGACGGATCCCGGAGTGAGCGACTCATGAATCCACTCGAGCGCCACCGCGGCGTCGTGCGCGCTCTGGATCCGCCGGTCGGGGTCTTTCTCCAGGCACTGCCGGATGATGCGGTCGAGCAGCGGCGGCGCGATCGAGCGCCGCTCGCGGAGCGACGGAGGATCGCGCTCGAGAATCGCCGCGATGACGGAGGCCGTGCTCTCCCCGTCGAAAGCGCGATGCCCCGCGATCATCTCGTAGAGCAACGCGCCGAACGCGAAGACGTCCGCGCGCGAGTCGCTCGGCTTCCCTTGCAGCTGCTCCGGCGCCATGTAGTGAATCGTGCCGAGCAGCGTGCCGTCCGCGGTGACCGGATGTTTTTCCTCGAACGTCGCGTCGAACGTGCGGTCGACGCGCGGCCGCACGATCTGCGGCGTCGGCGCCCATTTCGCGAGTCCGAAATCGAGGAGCTTCGCGCCGCCCGGCGTGAGCATCACGTTGCCCGGCTTCAGATCGCGATGAACGATTCCTTCGCGATGCGCGGCCTCGAGCGCGGACGCGATCTCGATGCCGTAGCGAACCGCCTGATCGAGAGGGAGCGGGCCGGCAGAGAGCCGGTCCGCGAGCGTCGGGCCTTCGATGTACTCCATGACCAGAAACTCGGTATCGCCTTCACGCCCGACGTCGTGGATCGTGCAGATGTTCGGATGCGTCAACGCGGAGAGTGCGCGCGCCTCGCGCTCGAAGCGCTTGCGGAATCCCGGATCGATCGAGAGCTCGCGCGGCAGAATCTTGATCGCGACCGTGCGGTCGAGCCGCGTGTCGCGCGCGCGATAAACCTCTCCCATGCCTCCCGCTCCGACACGGGCGACCACTTCGTAGGGTCCAAGCCGGCTACCGGACTCCAGCAAACGGGATGATTATGCGCGCACGCGAGCCGCGGAACCTTTGCGCAACGCGCAACGTAGCGCCCGGCTTCAGCCGGGCGAGGGCGGGCTGAAGCCCGCCCCTACGTTCCGCTCTCAGTGCGGAACGGGAGCTCTTCGCGCTCACTCCGCGCGCAGCGGCTCGAAGAGCTGCACCGGCTCCACCGGTTTGAGCAGGTGGTGATCGAACCCCGCCGCGACGGCGAGCGCGCGATCCTCGGGCTGGCCGTAGCCGGTCACACGCGATAGACCTCTCGCCAGACCGCCGTCACCTGCGCCGCGCGGATCGCCAGCGCAAGGCCGAGCTTCGCGCAGACGACGTAGAGAATGGCGACACCGATGGCAATGGCGAGGTCGGAGCGCAGCAGCGCCCGGACGCGACCGGTTTTGGACACGATGCGAGCAAGTCTAATCCCCAGGAGACAATGTCCGGAGTGATTCCTGCGATCGAGTACCGCGACGTCACGGTGCGCGCGCCGTCGGGCGCGACGATCCTCGATCGCGTCTCGCTGCGCATCGCCGCCGGAGAGCGCGTCGCGTTCCTCGGCCGCAGCGGCGCGGGGAAAACGACGGCGCTGCGCGTGATCAACGGACTGATCGCGCCGGCGGCGGGTGAGGTGCTCGTGACGGTGGAGGACAGGCAATCATGCCTGTCCGGGCAGGCAGGATTGCCTGCCCTCCACCTGCTTCGCCGCCGCATCGGCTACGTGATGCAGCATCCCGCGCTATTTCCGCATCGCACGGTGTTCGAGAACATCGCGACCGTGCCTCGCCTGCTCGCGTGGGACGACGATCGAATCCGCGCGGCGGCGACGCGGTTGCTGGACCAGCTCGAGCTGCCGCTCGCCGAATTCGGCACGCGCTATCCGCGAACGCTTTCCGGAGGACAACAGCAGCGCGTCGCGATCGCGCGCGCGCTCATTGCCTCGCCGGAGATCCTGTTGTGCGACGAGCCCTTCTCCGCGCTCGATCCGCTGATCCGCGCGGAACTGCAGCTGCTGCTGCGCGACGCAGCGCGTGAGACCACGCTCGTCTTCGTGACGCACGACGTGCGCGAGGCATTGCGCATCGCCGAGCGCATCATCCTGTTCGACGCGGGGCGCATCGTCGCCGACGCGTCGTCGCAGGCGTTCCCAACGCACGAGCATCCGCTCGTGAGACGATTCGTCGAGGCATGAGTCTGTTGCGCCTGACGGCCGAGCATCTGCTGATCGTCGCGATCGCCGTGACGATCGCGATCGCCGCCGGCGTTCCCCTCGGCACCTTCGCCCATCGCCGCCGCCGTCTCGGCGGCGTCGCGCTGCGCGTCACCGATGCGGTGCAGACGATTCCTTCTCTTGCAATGTTCGGCTTTCTCATTCCGCTGCCGTTCATCGGCGGCATCGGCGCGCGTCCGGCGATCGTCGCGCTCGTTCTCTATTCGCTCCTGCCGATCGTGCGGAGCACGCTCGTGGGACTGGAGCGCGTCGATCCGCACGTGCGCGAGGCCGCAACCGCCCTCGGCATGACCGACTCGCAGTTGTTGTGGAGCATCGAGCTGCCGCTCGCGACGCCTGCGATCGTGGCCGGCATCCGCATCGCGACGGTGACCGCGATCGGCGTGGCGACGATCGCCGCGGCGGTGGGCGGAGGAGGCCTCGGCACGCTGATCTTTCGCGGCGTGGCGATGGTGGACACGCGACTGATTCTCTCCGGCGCACTGCCCGCCGCGCTGCTCGCCCTCGGCGCGGATGTCGTGTTGACGCAGGTGGAACGCTACTTCGCGCGGAGGAGAGGTGAGTAGCGCGGGCAGCCTGCCCGCCGTGGCGCGGGCATCCTGCCCGCGCGTCATTGCGCTCACACTCCTTCTCGCCTTCTGCGCTCCTTCCGAGAAACCCGCGATCGTCGTCGGCTCGAAGAACTTCACCGAGTCCGTGCTCCTCGGCGAGCTCGTCGCGCAGAAGCTCGAAGCGAACGGCTGCCGCGTCGTGCGGCGGCTGAACATGGGCGGCACGTTCGTCTGCGACTCCGCGATTCGCGCGGGCGAGATCGACGCGTACGTCGAGTACTCCGGCACCGCGCTCAGCGCGATCCTCAAACAGCCGAACGCGAACGTCGAAGAGGCGTACGCGAAGCGCGGGCTGCACTGGAGTCCGCCGCTCGGTTTCAACAACACGTTCGCGATGATCGTGCGCCGCGCCGACGCGGAACGCCTCGGCCTGCGCACGATCTCCGACCTCGCGCGCGTCGCCGCGACCTATCAACCCGGCTTCGGCTACGAGTTCACCGAACGCGCCGACGGGTGGAGCGGATTGCAGCGCGCATACGGACTGCAGTTCGCAAAATCCCCGCGCACAATGGACCTCGGACTCACCTACAAGGCGCTCGCGAGCGGCGAAGTCGACCTCATCGCCGGCAACTCGACGGACGGCCTGATCGACTCCCTCGGCCTGGTCATCCTCGAAGACGACCGCCGCTTCTTCCCCGCATACGACGCCGCGATCGTGCATCGCACCGATCTCGATCCGGAGTGCGCAACCGCGCTCGAATCGCTGCGCGGAACCATCGACGACGCGACCATGCGCCGCCTCAACTACGAAGTCGACGGCCGCAAGCGCGACGTGGCGGAAGTCGTGCGGGAGTTCTATGCGGGGGCGGGACGAGCGAAGCAGTAGCCGTGAGACCTCAAATGTTCAGCTCGCGACATGAGAATGGAACGTCGTGAGTGACTCGCGACTGGTTCTCGAGCCTCGAAGTCCGGCTTGCGGGTCAGTACTCCTCGGCATGCGACCCAAGGCTCGTCGGCTCGCGGCCAATGGGCATTCAGCGCGCGAGCCAAGGCATCTCGGCTCTCGCGCTAAACGTTTTAGCTCACGAGTCAAGCCCGCTTGACTCGCACACTAACGATCGTTAGCGCGCGAGCTAAGACTCGTCAGCTCGCGAGCTAAGACTCGTTAGTGACGGTGCTAAAAGTTTTAGTGTGTGAGCCAAGCGTCCTTGACTCGCGTGCCAAGGACCCTTAGCTCGCGCGCTGAAAATGGTGCGCGGTCGCAACCAGCTAATAAGCTCTTCACCTGCCGAGCCGCTCACCGCCGTTCGCCCGCACTGTTGCGAATATGTCCGATCCGACATATGTTGATGACGAGGTTGCGCGGAAACGCCTGCGCGCGTACCAGCGAGCGATTCGGGAGGACAAATGATGAAAGCCGAGAGGCGACGGAAGCTCGAAGTTGCCGGCTGGCGTATCGGTGACACGAAGGACTTTCTCGAGTTGACGCCAGGCGAAGCAGAGTTCGTCGAGATCAAGCTCGCACTCGCACGTCGCCTGCGGGAGTTTCGGGAGGAACGCAACTGGACTCAGGCCGAATTTGCTCGTCGTGTCGGTTCAAGTCAGTCACGCGTGGCCAAAATGGAAGCAGCTGACTCTACGGTGAGCGTCGACTTGCTTGTCCGCTCGCTTCTCGCAGCCGGAGCAGATCGGCGGGAAGTCGGCCGTGTTGTGGGTTCTCGACGCCGGTAGGCGTCGGGCTAGTTGGCTCCAATGGTCTTCAGTTAAGCATCCCGAGTCTTCGTATGCAGTGATGTGAGTCCCCTCTCCCCCGGACACGGGGGAGAGGGTTAGGGTGAGGGGGTGATTCCGTCCACCACCCGGAGAACCCCTCACCCTAACCCTCTCCCCGCGCGGCGGGGAGAGGGGACAAGATCGCAACCAGGCGCCGTAGGTTTTGCCGTCGCGATGCTTAACTGAAGACCATTGCGGTTAGCTCGCGCGCTGAAAATGGTGACGCTAGGGCGCAGCCGGCCGCGCGAAGCAGTAGCCCTGTCCGAACGCGCAGCCGAGGGTGCGCATCAGCTCGAGCTGCTCCACGGACTCGATCCCTTCCGCGGTCACGTCGATCGACAGGCCGGCGCCGAGGGCGAGGATCGAGCGGATGATCTCGACGTTTTTCCGGTCGAGCAGGGCGGCGCGGACGAAGGACGCGTCGATCTTCAGGCCGTCGATCGGGAAGCGGTGCAGATAGCTGAGCGATGAATAGCCGGTGCCGAAGTCGTCGAGGATCAGGCGGCAGCCGAGCGCGCGCAGCTCGTTCATCATGTCGAGGGCGATGCCCGGCTGCTCCATGATCGCGCTCTCCGTCACCTCGATGTGCAGGCTCGCCGGCGCGAGTCCGCTGCGCGCGAGCGCGCCGCGCACGTCGGCCACGAGATCGTGCATGAAGTGGCGGCTGGAGATGTTCACGCTCACGAATCGCGGCGCCCACTTCGCCGCCTGCGCGCACGCCGCGCCGAGAACGAACTCGCCGATCGGCACGACCAGTCCCGTCTCCTCGGCGAGCGGGATGAAGTCCGATGGCTCGACGAGGCCGCGCGCCGGATGCTGCCAGCGCACCAGGGCCTCGTATCCGACGATCGCGCGCGAGTCGAGGAGCACGATCGGCTGATAGAACACCACGAGCTCCTGCCGTTCGATGGCGTGGCGCAGATCGGTCTCGACCTGCAATCGCGCCACGGCCTCGGCGCGCATCGTGGCGTCGAAGATCTCCGAGCGCGCGCGGCCCTGCGCCTTCGCGCGGTACATCGCCGTGTCGGCGTCGCGCACGATCTGCTCGGCCGACTCGTACTCCGGCCCCGCGACGATGATGCCGATGCTCGCGGAGGTGAAGAGATCGTTGTCGTCGATGCGGAACGGCGCGGCGATCTCCTCCTGCACGCGCGCGGCCGTGCGGGTGACGTCCGCGGCGTCCGCGGCCTTCTCGACGAGGATCGTGAACTCGTCGCCGCCGAAGCGCGCGACCGTGTCCGCCGCGCGGACGGAGCGCGAGAGGCGCTCGCCGATGGCGATGAGCAGGCGATCGCCGGTGGCGTGCCCGAGGCTGTCGTTGATGTTCTTGAAGTGATCGACGTCGAGGAGAAGCACCGCGAACGACTGGCTCTCGTCGCGGCGCACGCGGTTCAGCGCGTGCTCCACGCGATCGAGGAAGAGCGCGCGATTCGGGAGGCCGGTGAGCGAGTCGTGGAAGGCGTTGTAGAGCAGCTGATGCTCGGCGGTGCGCTGCTCGGTGACGTCCGAGCCGATGCTCGCCGTGCCCAGCACGCTCCCTTCCGCATTGCGCAGAATCGTGTTGTTCCAGGTGATCACTCGCCGCTCGCCGCCGCGGACCACAATCTCGCTCTCGTCGTGTGCGGCCACGGCGCCGCGGCCGACGTTGGATGTGAAGTCGCGCGCCGCCGCGGCGCGGCGTTCCTCGGGCAGGAACACCTCGAAGAAATTGCGTCCGACGACTTCGTCCTTCGCCCAGCCGCTGAGGCGCAGCAGAAACGGATTGCAGTACGTGACCGTGCCGACGATGTCGAGCAGCACCGCCGCGAGCTCGATCGTGTCGAGCATCTCGCGGAAGCGGCGCTCCGACTCCCGCAGCGCCTCGGACGCGCGGCGGCCCTCGTCGGTATCGACGGCCATCGTGATGCGCGCGCGGCGGCCGGGAAGATCGAGATCGTAGCCGCTGATCTCGGCGGTGATCACCGACCCGTCCTTCTTCACGATGTGCATTCCCGCGTCGCGCGCGGTGAACGCGGGATCGCCCTGCGGCTGCAGGTCGGAAACGGTCATGCGCAGCAGCTCTTCGCGCGAGTAGCCGAACTGCGAGACCACGTTGTCGTTCACGGCGATGAGCTCGAGCGAGCCAGCGTCGTGAATCCACATCGGATTCGCGTTCCCTTCGAAGAGAAGGCGGTACTGCTCCGCCGAACGCCGCAGGGTCACGCCGGCGAGCGTGCGGACGTGGACCTTGCCGAGAAGATCGCCGATCTTGCGGATCACCTCGAGGAGCATCTCGGGCGTCTCGATCGGCTCGGGCGAGAAGAACTCGAGCACCGCGACGGGCGCGTCGATGCCCATCACGGGAAATGCGAGCGCGGACTGCAGGCCCGCGTCGCGCGCGGCGACGGCGAGGGGCAGCGGCAGCACGGAGTCGAGCGCGTTGGTGCTCACGGGTGCGCGCTGGCGCAGCGCGCCGCCGGCGACGCTGTTGCTCGGCGCGATGAGCGTGGTCTCGACCGCGCGGCGGAAGCGGTCGAAGCGATCGATGTCGGCGATGTACCAGATGTCGCTGAGCGTGAGGATCGAGGTCGTGCCGATGCAGAGATACGCGTGACCGACGGGCCAGCCGAGCTGCGCGCAGATCTGATCGACCGCAGCCTGCAGCGAGTCGTCGAGCGAGCGCGACTCGTTCGCGGCGATGGCCACCGACTGCAGCAGACGCAGATGCTGCTGCTTGTCGTACACGCCGCCGGTGGCGTGTTCGGAGATCGCATCCGCCGCCTGCTTCGCGCGGCGCTGGCGGTCGAGCCGCCGCACGAGCATGGCCAGCTCCTGAACGTCGATCTGCTCGCCGTCGGACATCGATCGTTGCCTCGAACCGATCTGAGGGTACGGCGCGCCCGGAGGCGTTGGCAATGAACATTGTGGTGCAATTTCAAAGGAGGGCGGACGGGACGTCCGCCCGGGGCGGACGGGACGTCCGCCCTCCTTTAACCCGAAGTTCCCCTGAGAATCCTACCGATTTTTCCTGAAAGTGCTGAGTTCTGAAGAGATTGAGCGTCTTACTGCTCCGTCGAGTGTTCCCATGTAAATGAGTTTGTAACAAGAGTAACCGTGCTATACTGCTCCCATGTACATCGAGATCGTTCCCAATCGCGGCTCCCGCCCGGCGATTCTGCTTCGCAAGGGAAGGCGGGAAGGAAAGCGGACCATCAAGCAGACCTTGGCCAATCTGTCGGATTGGGACGATCAGCGCATCGAGTCTCTGCGACTTGTCCTGCGCGGGGTAACGCTGTTTCCCGTCGACCAGATCTTTCGCATCGAACGATCCGTGGCCCACGGACATGTGCAGATCTCCAACGATCGCTTTTCGACGCCGCCAACCTCGCCGAGATCACCTGGCCCGATCATCCAGATGAACGTTTGGTCGCTTGTTTCAATCCATTGCTCGCCGAGCAGCGACTCAGAAAACGGAACGAACTTCTCGCCGCGAC
>DATLFB010000037.1:0-6920 GCA_035525285.1 Thermoanaerobaculia bacterium | reverse complement strand
GCCGTGTCGCTGGCTTCCAGCCAGCGATGTCGCCGGCAGGATGCCGGCGTTACGGCGGGCAGGATGCCCGCGCTACATCGAGCCGCGAAGACGGCGAACGGATGTTCGGCGCGGCGGGGCGGTTGACGCTGGACGTGCCGTTTTCGCGAAAAGTAGCGCGGCCTTCCAGGCCGCCGTGTCGCTGGCTTCCAGCCAGCGAATCGCCCGCCCCTGCGTTTACGCCGTGCGAAGCTTCCACGCCACGTACGGCTTCGCCAGCTGCCGCAGCGTCCAGTTCTTCAGCCGGTACGCGTGATCGGCGAACGTCGGCTCGACGAGTGCCGCCGTCTCTTCGGGCTGCACCACCAGCGACACTTCGATCGGCAGTACGCCCACCGGCAGTCCCGCGCGGCGACAGCTTGCGTGCAGATACGCGAACACGTCGCGCATCGCTTCGGGATCGGGCGGCGGCCAGTGTTCCATCTCGCTGTCGATCGTCGGGCGGAAGATGCACACCGTCGGAAACGCGCCCGCGTTCACGATGCGATCGATGCCGCGCTTCGTCGCTTCGATCGGCTCCACGCCGGCGATGATCTCGCCCGACACGCGGCCGCGTCCGAGCTTCTTCGCCGTGTACTCCATCGCCTCGAAGAACGCCTTCTGTCCCAGCGTCCGCTCCTTGCCGGGACAGAGCTCCGCGAACCAGCGCGGGTCTTCGAACTCGTAGCAGAACGAGAAGTGGTCCGCGCCCGCTTCGATCAGCTCGTCGTACTCGCCGAACTTGCGGCGCGGCACGGGCACGGCCTGCACGCCGATGAAGCCGCCGACTTCCTTGCGCACCGCGCGCACGTACGGCTCGCACATCCGCAGGCCGTGCATGTCCTCGCGCTCGTCGAGGTCCTCGTAGTGATAGCCGGTGTTGAAGTGCGTGAAGATCGAGCCCGACTCCTGCTGCGCGGCGCGCGCGACTTCGACGACGTCCTCGACGCGCTTGCGCGTCTCCTCCGCCGTGCCGACGTTCTTTCCCGTCGTGCAGAACTTGCAAGCGCCGTCGATCTGCTTCGACCAGTAGAGGCAGCGTGCGCTGACGTAGATGCCGAGGTAGTTGCCCTGCAGCACGCCGACACGGCTCATCTCCGTGCCCGCCGACGTTTTCCGCGAGTACCACTCCGGTTCCGGCGGAATCTCGACCGCGTACTCGGTGCCGCCGCGCGTGTCGAGGACGAAGTGCTTCTCGCCGCGCTGCTGCAGCACGAGCGGCGAGCGCTGGGCGAACTTCTCCACGACGGGGACGTTGACCCAGATGTCCTTCTCCCGCGCGGGGATGATGATCTCCAGCCCCGAGCCGAGGCCGGCGCGGGTGCGGGTGATGCGACGGCCGCCGCACGAGGGGTCGATGCGCATGCCGCGGCAGAAAAGTTCGATCTCCAGCTCGACCGGTTTGAGCATGCGCTCAGTGAATGCCCCGGTGCGACATCGGGGTATGACGATCATCACACGAGGGTGTGACCTCGCCAACCGCTCTCCGGCGCCCGCGGACCGACACTTGCACCCATGAGCAGCATGACCAGAGATGAAGCGATCAACCGCCTCCGCGACGAGCTCGTCCGCATGACCGATGACGAGCACTGCATGTGCAGCGTCGCCGCCGCGAAACGCATCTTCTGCAACGGCTTTGCGCAGTTCAGCGACGACGAGTTGCGGCGGCGCTACTGGTGGATCGTCCGGCGGCGGCCGTCGATCACGCGCGAGCAGCTGGAGCAGATCGCGAACGACTGGCAGCTCGCGCAGCAGGAAGTGAAAGACATGCCCATCGCCTGCGACGTGCAGAGGCGCCTCCACGACACGTGCCGCGGCTGGAACGACTTCTCGAACGAGCAGCTGGCGAAGTTCTACGAGCAGTTTGTGGGCGAGCCGGTGGAGGTCGTTTGAGGTTGCGCGGTTTCGCGGTCGCGCGGTTTCGCGGTTGACCTCGCGTCGCCCTCACCGCGTGACTGCGTAACCGCGTAACCGCGTAACCTTAGAATGACCATCGCCATCGACTACCCCGCTCACTTCGAATCCGACGTGGTCCTGCGCAACGGGCGCACGCTGCATCTGCGTCCCGTGCGTCCCGAGGATCGCGACGTGCTCCTCGGCCTGTACCGCGCGATGTCGGCGGACAGCCTCTACTTCCGCTTCTTCGACACCCGCACGCCCGACGCGGCGCTGCGCGACTCGCCGACGGACGTCGACTACGACTCCGAGTTCGGCGTGATCGCGGAGCTGGGCGGCGACGTCGCCGGCGTCGCGCACTACTACCGCTCGCGGCGCGATGCCAAATCCGCCGAAGTCGCATTCGCGATCGCCGATCGCGCGCAGGGCTGCGGCATGGGCACGCTGCTGCTCGAGAAGCTCGCCGAGATCGCGCGGACGAAAAAGATCGAGATGTTCCGCGCCGAGGTGCTGCCCGAGAACCAGAAGATGCTCGATGTCTTCCTCTGCTCGGGATTCGAAGTGAAGAGCCGCACCGCGGACGGAACGGTGTCCGTGTCGTTCCCGATCGCGCAGACGGAAACGTCCGAGGCAGCTGCCGCGGAGCGCTCGCAGAAAGCGGCGTGGGCGTCGATGAAGTCGATCTTCTCGCCGCGCTCGATCGCCGTCGTCGGTGCGAGCCGTTCCCGCGGCTCCCTCGGCGCGGAGATTCTGCACAACCTCAGAAGTACCGACTTCCAGGGCGAGCTGTACGCGGTGAACCCGCGGGTGGCGGAAATCGAAGGCGTCCGTTCGTACCCGAGCGTGGCGGCGATCGAAGAGGATGTCGATCTCGCGATCATCGTCGTGCCGCGCGATGCGGTGGAAGCGGTCGTCGACGACTGCGTCGCGAAAAACGTCGGCGCGCTGGTCGTGATCACCGCGGGCTACGGCGAGACCGGCGCCGAGGGACGCGCGCTCGAGCAGCGGCTCGTCGAGAAGGTGCGCGCGGCGGGCATCCGCATGGTCGGCCCGAACTGCATGGGCGTGATCAACGCCGATCCGCGCGTGAACATGCACGCGACGTTCTCGAGCGTCTTTCCGCCGCGCGGCTCGATCGCGATGTCGAGCCAGAGCGGCGCGCTCGGCCTGGCGATCCTCGAGCACGCGCAGATGCTCAACCTCGGCTTCTCCACGTTCATCTCCGTCGGCAACAAGGCCGACGTCTCGGGCAACGATCTCATTCAGTACTGGGCCGAGGATCCGAACACGGACGTGATACTGCTGTACCTCGAGAGCTTCGGGAATCCGAAGAAATTCGGCGAGATCGCGCGGCGCGTCGGGAAGAAGAAGCCGATCGTCGCGGTGAAGGCGGGCCGCTCGACCGCGGGCGCGCGCGCGGCGTCCTCGCACACCGGCGCACTGGCGACGAGCGATGCGGTGGTCGACGATCTCTTCCGCCAGTCGGGCGTGATCCGCACGGGAACGCTCGAGGAGCTCTTCGACATCGCGGCGTTGCTCGCGCATCAGCCGCTGCCGCTCGGACCGCGCGTGGGGATCGTCACGAATGCAGGCGGGCCGGGGATTCTCGCGTCGGATGCGTGCGAGGCGAGCGGCCTCGAGATCGCGCAGTTGTCGGAACAGACGATGGCGAAGCTGCGCGAGTTTCTACCGGCTGCGGCGAGCGTGGGCAATCCGATCGACATGATCGCGTCGGCATCCGCGGATCACTATCGCCGCACGATGAACATCGTCCTCGACGATCCGAACGTCGACGCGCTGCTGGTCATCTACATCCCGGTGCTCGCGACCGATGCCGAGGACGTGTCGGCGGCGATTCGCGAATGCGGCGCCGACGCGCGCGGCAAGACGGTGCTGGCGACGTTCATGAGTGTGCACGGCACGCCGTCGTCGCTCGCGCCGGTGCCGTCGTATCGCTTCCCCGAGCGCGCCGTCGCGGCGCTCGCGCGGGCGACGAAGTACGCGCAGTGGCGGCGCAGTCCGCACGGCACGGTGGTGAAGTTCGAGGACTTCGATCGCGGGCAGCTCCGCGAGATCGTCGAGCGTGGGCTCGCGCGAGGCGGCGGCTGGCTCGACGCGCTGGAAGTGCATTCGCTGCTGCTCGCCGCGCGCATTCCGACGGCGATGCTCGAGGCGGTCACGAATGTGTACGACGCGGTGAGCGCGTCGATGCGCATGGGTTTTCCCGTCGCGCTGAAGGCGGAGGGACCGCTGCACAAGACGGAAGCGGGCGCCGTGAAGCTCGGCCTGCAGGACGAGCGCGAAGTGCGCGAGGCCTACACCGAAATGTCGAGCCGCCTCGGCGAGTCGATGACCGGCGCGATCGTGCAGCAGATGGTCGCGGGCGGCGTGGAAGTGATGGTCGGCGCCGTCGCCGATCCGACCTTCGGCCACCTCGTCGTCTACGGCGCCGGCGGCACGCTCGTCGAGCTCCTCTCCGACGTCGCCTTCCGCATCCACCCGCTGACGGACGCCGACGTGGACGACATGCTCCACGAAGTGAAATGGTCCAAGCTCCTGGAAGGCTTCCGCGGCGCCCCACCCTCGGACGTCCCGGCTCTGAAAGACATCCTCATGCGCCTCTCCGCGCTGCTCACGCTCTGCCCCGAGATCCGCGAGCTCGACATCAACCCGGTGAAAGTGCTCCCCAACGGCGCAGCCGCCGTGGACGCGCGGGTGAGGGTGGAGGCGGTCGCGCCGGTGGCGCCGACGCGCAGGATTGCGTATTAACGTTTCCCAGTCCCCCAGTCCCCTCTCCCCGCTTGCGGGGAGAGGGTTAGGGTGAGGGCCGTCCTCCACAAAGCGTAGATCAATGACTCCGAGGTACCCTCGGCTTGTCATGCCCCACTCCCGCCTGATCGACCGCGCACGAGCCCTGCGGAGACGATCCACGGCGACGGAGCGCACCGTCTGGCGCTGGCTCCGCAACCACTCCTTCTTCGGCTTCAAATTCCGTCGGCAGCATCCCATCGGCAACTACATCGCCGACTTCTACTGCGCCGACTTGAGACTCGTCATCGAGGTCGATGGCGGCATGCACGACATTCCCGCGAAGCAGGCGTACGACATCGATCGCTCGTGCGAGCTTTCGAAGCTTGGGATTACTGTGATTCGCATTCGGAACGATGACGTGCGGAGAAACGCGGTGGCGGCGGGTGATGCTGTGATGGGGGCGATTGTGCGCTTGATTTGTGAGCGGAGCGGGAGGGGTGAGAGGGAGGTTTTGAGTGAGTTGTATGGCCCCTCACCCAGTCCCCTCTCCCCGCAAGCGGGGAGAGGGGACTGGCGGGGGTGGAGCGTGCCGCTGATCACGATGACTTCGATGTTGACGACGAACCGTGCAGCGCCCGGTGGCGCGATGCGCAGGGCGGCTCACGTGAGGCCGCGACGAACCGAGTCCGCCCAAGGCTTGGCTAGGCTGCGCGGCCCGCTTCACCTTCTTCGCAGCACTGCGCGTGCAACTCGCGCCGCACGAGCGCGCGGAAGCGCGCGTAGCCGCGAAGCAGCGGGCCGCGTCGGCCTGAGCCACGCCTTGGGCGGCACCACGCCAGCGCTGCACGTCCAGCCGCGGGGCGGGCGGCGGGGGATGTGGGAGAAAATGCCGTTACTTCTCCAGCCAAGGCCCGACGATGCCAGCGACGATCAATGGAATCGAATACAGAAGCATTAATCGCTCCGTTGCGTCCCACCGATGCGGCGCCATCTGCCACGTGAACAGCGAATGTGTCCGAACCATCTTGTGAACAACAGCGATGGCGAAGATCATGAATGCCAAGAACGGAAGAACCATCGACGCGATGCTTGCCCAGTGCACGGACTTCGAGCTCAGGAACTCACCGTCGACCGTCGTTCGCACACGCGTCTTGCTCACTCCACGCTTCGCATAGAACGTTCGCTCGATCGTGTTGCCGCTTCGGTGTTCCATCAGGAGATCACACTCGTGAAGTCGTCCCTCGTTATGAACGACCGAATCGCACACGCGCGCACCCTGCTGAAGCAGATCAGGCCGGACAACATGCTTGTAAATCGTGGCCCAAACGTCGCGGACAAAGACCTGCGTCAAAAGCAATACAAGCACGATCAGCGCGTGCGGCCACAGGTGTAGCGTGCGCGCAACGGGCGCCTCCGATGCTTCCGATGTCACTTGCAGCATAGGGTGCTTTCCAGAATGACCTTCGTTGATCCCCAGAAGTTGTCGAAGCCAGCACTCACTCCGCCGACTCCCCAGCCGCTGGCGCTTCCGAACGCATCGCCGAGTCTTACGTCGACTTGTACTGTGTAGCCCCAAATCAAAGAGGCGGAGAGGGCATGGATACTGAAGTAGCCATCTAAGCTCGATGCGCGCGGCTCGGCGAACGGGTCATTCATACGAACGTCATAGAAGGCCACACCTACGGGCGCTCCTACCGTAATACCGCCGGCGAGCCCGGCAAGTTGCACGAGCATCGTTCGATTGTTAACGCAGTCGGACTTGCAGCTTGCCGTAATGATCGCACCGCCGAAGATCTCGCCCGCTTTGATGGCCGTGCCTACGCGGCAGTCCCAGCCGACGAGCCCTAGCCGATCTGCGTATCGAAGCGGATTGCCGCTGACATAGCTATAAAGGTTCGTTCCGCCATTCAAACCGATCGGATCCGCCTGGGTATACCGGCCCCAGCTCGACTTGTACCATCTGAAGATGTTGAAGCTCTCCTCTGGGCCTTCCCAAGTCATCGCCAGCTCCTGCCCGGGGAATCGGAGTGGTTGGTCCGTTCTCGAGCCGTTGCGTACCTCGTAGATGCTGCCGAATGGCTCGTGTTCGACTCGCCAGTGAGTGTTCACCGCGACGTCGGTCTGGAGGATCGGTGTGCCCAGATGGTCCGTGAACGTGAAGCGTGTGAACGATCCGGGGTTGAACTGTGCCACCGGCCGTCCGCCGAACCAGATGATCTCGTAGTGAACATTGTTCGCGAAAGACGGCTGCGGGA
>DATLFB010000023.1:0-77647 GCA_035525285.1 Thermoanaerobaculia bacterium | reverse complement strand
GTTGCCCCAGTTCCCACTTCGGCGATGGTTTGGCCCTCACATCCCGACGATCGTCGCGAGCGCGCGGCCGAGACGGCGGCAGCCTTCCGCGATGCTCGTGGCTGGTGCTGATGCCGGTCGGGTTGTGGAACGCCGGCATCGGTTTCGCGTCGATGCGTTCACGGAATCGGAGCTACTCGTTTCTCAGCCGAAGCGCCCGGTGATGTAGTCCTCGGTCTGTTTCAGCGCAGGCTTGAGGAACATCTCCGACGTCGGGGTGTACTCGACCAGGCGGCCGAGATACATGAACGCGGTGTAGTCGGAGAGGCGCGCGGCCTGCTGCATGTTGTGCGTCACGATGAGCACCGTGTATTCGCCCTTCAGAGAGAAGATCAGCTCCTCGACCTTCGCCGTGGCGATCGGATCGAGCGCGGAGCACGGCTCGTCCATCAGCAGTACTTCCGGCTGCGCTGAGATCGCGCGGGCGATGCAGAGACGCTGCTGCTGGCCGCCGGAAAGCTCCAGCGAGCTCCCCTGCAGCCGGTCCTTGACTTCATCCCAAAGCGCCGCAGACTGAAGGCTGCGCTCGACCACTTCGTCGAGGACGTGCTTGCGGTTTTCGCCGTCGATGCGCAGCGGGTAGATCGCGTTCTCGTAGATCGACATCGGGAACGGGTTCGACTTCTGGAACACCATCGCCATGCGCTTGCGCAGCTCGATCACGTCGACGTTCGCCGCGTAGATCGAATCGCCGTTGAGACGCATGTCGCCGCCGATGCGGACGCCGTCGATGAGGTCATTGAGGCGATTGACCGATCGTACGAGGGTCGATTTGCCGCAGCCGGATGGACCGATGAGCGCCGTCACCTTGCCATGCGGAATGTCGAGCGAGACCTCGTGCAGCGCCTGCGTCGGGCCATACCAGAGATTGAAGCGATCGATCTCGAGGACCGCCGTCTCCTTCTCCAGGTTCGGATGGACGAACGGCGCATCGCGATCCGGTTGGAGCACCGACGCGGCTTTCGAGGTGGTCGAGGCGACAGATTCAGTCATCACAGTCATAGGTCTCAGAAGTCCGCTGATCTGTAGCGCCGGCGCAGCCGGTTGCGGAGGCGGATGGCTGTGAAGTTGAGAAGAGCGATCAGGCCGATGAGGAGAAGCGTGGTGGTGAAGACCATCGGCTTACCGGCTTCGGAGTTGCGACTCTGGAAGCCGACATCGTAGATGTGAAACCCGAGGTGCATGAAGCTTCGTTCCAGGTGGAAGAAGGGGAAATGGCTGTCGAACGGCAGCTCCGGCGCGAGCTTCACCACGCCGGTGATCATCAGCGGCGCGACTTCGCCCGCTCCGCGCGCCATCGCCAGGATGAGACCGGTCATGATCCCCGGTGTCGCCTTCGGCAGGACGATGCGCCGGATGGTCTGCCAGCGGCTCGCGCCGCAGGCGAACGAACCTTCACGCATGCTGCGCGGGACCGCCGCGAGCGCTTCCTCGGTGGCCACGATGACGACCGGTACGGTGAGCAGAGCGAGCGTCAGCGACGCCCACAGAATGCCGCCGGTGCCGTACGTCGGCGCTGGAAGCTTCTCGGGATAGAAGAGTTGATCGATGCGCGCGCCCACGACGTAGCAGAAGAAACCGAGACCGAAGACTCCGAACACGATCGAAGGCACGCCGGCGAGATTGTTGACGGCGATGCGCACCGCCGAGACGAGCGGCCCCTGCTTCGCGTACTCGCGAAGGTAGAGCGCGGTGATGACGCCGAGCGGCGCGACCGCGAGCGACATGATCACCGTCATGAGGAACGTGCCAAAGATCGCCGGCCAGACGCCGCCTTCCGTGTTGGCTTCGCGCGGCTCGCTGACGAGGAACTCGCGCCAGCGACTGACGTAGATTTTCAGACGTTCCCACGTCCCGACCGTGTTCGCCGGATACGCGCGCACAATTTGTGAGAGGAGCATCGGCGTCTCGGCGTCGGACGGTTTTTCGGAGAGGAGGCGCCCGCCGACTTCCGTCACGCGGAGCCGCGACTGTGCATCCTCGGCGCGAATGGCGTCGATGCGTTTCTGCAGCGCTTCGTACGATGCGGTGAGCGACTCTTCCTGCGCCGCTACCGCGGCCGCGGCGCGTTGGTGCTCGGGCGAGCCTTCGCCGTGCTCCATCGCTGCGCGCTTGACCGAGAGACGGGCCGCCTCCATCGCGTGATTGATGTCGCCGACATCGCCCTTCTCCAGCGCGCGCACCTGCTCCCACCGTGCAGTCGCTGCGGCGTGCGCCTGCGCGAACTGTTGCGCAACGGCCGGAGCACCGTTCGCGACTGCGGTCTCGCCGTTGAGCAGCGCTTCAGGGCGGCCGATGGCCGTGCCCCACTCGCGGCGCTCGAACAGCCAGGCATCGGCTGGCCGCCGCTCGCGGGCGATGGCGTACGCCGGCACCCACACGAAATCTTCGCCATAGAGATCGTAGTTGCCTGTCCGGATCAGACGACGGGTCGCCCAACCGTTCTGTTTGAGAACGTCGGCGCGGACCTGCGGTGGCATCTCGGCGAGCGCGGATTCATCGACGCGGAAGCGCTCAGCGCGCGTGACCTCGCCCAGGAGCGTCTTGCCGTCAGTAAGCGTGATCTCGACGATGCGCTTCGGCCAGAACGTACGCGTGCCGTTGAAGAGCACGAGCGCGAGCAGCGAGACGATCATCACGGTCGCGACGGCCAGTCCGCTGCCGGTCAGCCACACGAACGGCTCACCGCGCGATCCGAGGGACGTAGAGCGATGCGTCGCCTTTGATGGCGAAGGCGGATGGGGATCGACACCCGCGCCGCTGCGAAGCGCGGACTGCACTTCGAGCGGTGTTTCGCCGGCAATGGGTTGCGTCGTCATAGCTGGTATGCCCTTCGGCGAACGCGCTGGCGAATGACCTCGGCGAGCGTGTTGACGATGAACGTCAGCACGAAGAGGGTGAGCGCGGCGAGGAACAGCATGCGGTAAAGCGTGCCGTCCTTCACCGCTTCGGGAAGCTCGACGGCGATATTTGCCGAAAGCGTCCGCAGGCCATTGAAGATGTTGAAGTCGATGAGCGGCGTGTTGCCGGCCGCCATCAGCACGATCATCGTTTCGCCGACCGCGCGTCCGAGACCGATCATGATCGCGGAGAAGATGCCGGAGAGCGCGACCGGAACGACCACGCGCGTGGCGGTCTGCCAGCGCGTCGCGCCGCAGCCGAGCGAGGCCGAGCGCAGAATCTGCGGCACCGACGACAGCGCATCCTCGGCGATGGTGTAGATGATGGGGATGACAGCGAAGCCGGTCACGAAGCCGACGATCAGCGCATTGCGCTGCACGTACGTTCCGAACAACTCGCCGCGCGAATCGAAACCGGCCACGGCGAGCAGCCAGCCGATGCCCGCGGCGGAGGCGAGCGAGACGACGACGAGCAGCGCATACTTTGCCGCTTCGATCACGGCGATGGCGGCACGCGAACGGCCGCGAAGCCGGCGCGCGATGCGATCGACGAGATAGCGGCGATCGATGACCACGAGCGCGACGAGGAGCAGCGGCCACGCGAGCATGGCGTTACCCGGCGTGCCGGTGCCGACACGCCCGTCGAGCCACGCTTTGAAGTCGCCGTAGAACATCCACGCTTCGACGCGATCGGCCAGGCTCACTGCGGCCCATCCCGCGCCGGCGACGATCGCGAACAGAAGCGCGAACTGCGTTTTCCCTTCGAAGCGGCTGGCGGCCTTCTGCGGCAGGAGCTGCCACGCGTAACCGGCCCCGAGCGCGGTCAACGGAATGACCGCGAACACGGTGAGAACCGCGATCACCCAATTCTCGACGAGCGGCGCGAGGACGAGCGCGGCGATGAAGCCGAGCACGACGCTCGGGAGAGAGGCCATCATTTCGATTGTGGATTTCAGCGGCGCGCGGTAACGGCGCTCGAGGAACTCGGATGTATAGATCGCGCCGAGCAGAGCGATCGGAATCGCGAACAGCAGCGAGTAGAACGTGGCCTTCAGCGTGCCGAAGATGAGCGGAATGAGGCTGAGCTTCGGCTCGAAGTCGTCCGTCCCGCTCGACGACTGCCATGTGTACTGCGGCTCGGGATAGCCTTCGTACCAGACCTTGCCGAAGATGCTGCGAACCGTCGTTTCGGGATGCGGATTCTGCACATCCCACACGCTCGCCTCGCCGGTCGAGGAGAGAAGAAACGCTCCGTCGCTCTTGGGCGTGATCTGCGCGGCGAGCACGGAGCCACCACCGGGGACGGTGACCTTCGCGAGCTGCTGTTCGGAGGTCATGTGATACAGGACGGCGTGTCCATCGCTGGTGCCGGCAATGAAGGACTTGTCGCGCGACGACACGGTCGTACGCGAGATCGCGGGACCGCTCGTGGCGAGCGTGTGCGCGGCGACGAGCACGTAGCCGTCCTTGTTCGCTCCCTCGCGCGCGACGCGGAACCACGAGCGTAGTCCGCCTCCCGAATCGCCGGCGAGCAGCGATTGCTCCCCGATCATGAAGCGCAGAGACGTGAGGCGCGCTCGCGCGTCGGTCACGATGTCGGCAAACTCGGCGAGCACCGGCGTTTCTTCGTCGCGGAGGTCGTAGCGGGCGGTCGTGCCGTCCGGCCACGCCAGATAGAGCTGATCGCCTTTGCTGGTGACGAGAAGGAATGCCGGACGGCCGCGCGCCAGAACTTCGGCTGGAACGGGCAGCTCGCGCGTGGCGACCTCCGTCGTCTTCTCGCCTGTCATCATGTTCTCGCTCTGCGAGAGCGTGTTGAGGAGCAGCGCGCTCGAACCGGTGAATGCAGCGAGCCGCGCATCCGATTCGCCTGGGCGGTAGTCGATGAGCACGATCGGCGCTGTAGATTCGCCGATGCGTGCCGGCGCGTCGAGACTCACGGACGGGACGACGCGGCGCATCTCGCCGGTGGCGGTGTGCTCGACGACTCCGCCATCGACCGCGAGCCGCGCCGTCTTCCGCAACGCACGCATCGCGGGCGTGATCTCCTCGGCGCCGACGAACGATGTGTCGAACGAAATCGTGCCGGTGCGGAACGCCCCGTCGCCGTACGCGAAGGCCACTGCGCTGCCGCCGAGCGGACGCGCCACCGCAGTGATCGTCGTGTTGGGAATGGCTGCCGAATGGCGCGCCAGCTCGTTGCCGTTGCGAGCATCGAAGTAGACAATCTCGCCGGAGCGGAGCACGTAGACGCCGGCGGCACGATATTCATCGAGCTCGGCGAAGGCGACGTTCGCGGCGACGTTCGCAGGCAGCAGCCGATACGCCGCTCGCTTCTCGACGTTGGCCCCGCGAAACAGCGGCGTGACGACGGCGACGAGATACGCGAGGATGCCGAGGACCGCGACGATGACGAAGAGACCACCGACGGTGATGCCGATCGTGGTCACGCGGTCGATGACGCGGACGCTCCTGCTGGTAGTGCGAAGCCGGCGGGTCGTCCCCGCCGGCCTCGCTTCAGTCGATGTGCCCATCAGCTAGATGCCGAGCTTCGCGCGCTCTTCCATCAGCACTCTTGCGCTGAGCGGATAGTAGCCGTCCTTCACCACGGCCTCCTGCCCTTCGCGGCTGAGCATGTAGCGGAGGAACTCGGTGCGAACCGGGTCGAGGGCGTGGCCGGGCTTCTTGTTGACGTAAGCGTAAAGGAAACGCGCCAGCGGGTACTTGCCGCTGTAGCCGTTTTCCGGCGAAGCGTCGTACGCCTCTTCCCCTGTCTTCTTCGCCAGCGGCACCGCGCGAACGTCGGCGGTCTTGTAGCCGATGCCCGAGTAGCCGATGGCATACAGGTCGGAGGCGACGCCCTGCACGACCGACGACGATCCCGGCTGCTCCTTCACGGAATCCTTGTAGTCGCCTTTGAACAGCGCGTACTCCTTGAAGTAGCCGTAGGTGCCGGAGGCGCTGTTGCGGCCGTAGATGCTGATCGGCTTGTTGGCCCATTCGCCGGTGAGACCGAGATCGCCCCAGGTCTTGATGTCCTTTTTCGCACCGCCGCGGCGGGTCCTGGAGAAGATCGCATCGACCTGCTGGAGCGTGAGGCCCTTGATGGGGTTGTCCTTGTGGACGTAGACCGCGAGCACGTCGACGGAGGTCTTCACTTCGGTCGGCTTGTAGCCGTGCTTCTTCTCGAACTTGTCGATCTCGTCGCCCTTCATCGCGCGCGACATCGGGCCGAAGTGCGAGGTGCCGGCCGTGAGCGCGGGCGGCGCGGTGGACGAGCCCTTTCCTTCGATCTCGATCTTCACGTTCGGATACTGCCTGCGGAAGCCTTCCGCCCACAGCGTCATCTCGTTGTTCATCGTGTCGGAGCCGACGCTCTTCAGATTCCCGGAGATGCCGGAGGTGGACTTGTAGGCGGGGATGGCGGAATCCACGCGCACGGCCTGCGCGAACAGCGCGCCGGCGACGAGCAGCGTGAAGGCGGTGGCAGTGAACATTCTCAGTTTCATGCGTGAGTCTCCTTGTGACGGTCGTTAGAAGATGAACTGGAGCTGGACGCGGGCTTCACGATTGGTCGTGTTGGCGGCGTCGTCTTCGACCTGTCGCAGATCGCCTTGCAGCTTCAGATTGTGTTTGTTGATGAACCAGTTGAACGCGACGCCGGTCTCGGTGCGGTTGTTGTTGCCGACGGCATCGGAGGGATCCCAGGTCGCGTAGCGGCCGGCGATCTCGAACTTGTTGCGGACGATGAAGTAGCCGAGCTGCACGTTGAAGCCGCCGGCCTCGGTCTCGGCGCCGGTCTCGGGCTCGTTGTCGCGGGTGAAGTACTCGGCGAAGGCGGAGAAGCCCTTGTACTTGAAGACGGCATCCGCGCCGAGAATCTCGCGCGACACGTCGTTGCCGGTCGTAGCCCCCGCGCGGTCGTTGTTCTCGTACTGCCCTGCAATCGCGAAGAGCGGGCGATCGGAGCTCTCGAAGTCGCCCTCGCTGTACTTCACGTCGCCCCACGGCTGCCAGGTGACGCGAGCGTTGTACTGGAACGCGTCGTTGTCGTTCGCCGAGACCGTGCGGCCATTGCCGTTGAAGGCGCCGATCCGCCAGTCGATCCTGTTGCCGAGCGTGAGACCCCAGAACTGGACGCCGATGTCGCGACCCCTGGCGAACTCATTCGAGACGATCGAGCGGTCGACGAACTGCTGGCTGCCGGAAGAGGTCAGCTCCTGCCGGCCGAACGGCACCTTGAACTGACCGGCCTTGACCTGGAACGCCCTGGAGTGCGCAAAGTTGAAGTTCGCATCCTCGAGCGGATTCGCGGTGTCGGGCCAGTTGAGCTGGAGCTCGTACGTCATGTTCTTCCTGTAGAACCAGCCGTCGAACTTGGTTTTCGCGCGGCGGATGCGAAACGAGCCCTTGCTGTTGCCGTTCTCCGGATCTTCATGCGTGAAGCGGATCTGCACGCGGTTGGAGATGTTCAGCAGCGCGTTGTCGGTCTCGATGGTGGTCTTGCCGTCCTTCCACGAGACCTTCATCACCGGCTTCTTCTCTTCGGGGCGGATCAGCACTTCGCCGGGACGGCTGTGTCGGAAGTTGTAGAGATGGATCGCTTCGTCGCTGTCGAAGATGAGGGTCTCGCCGTTCGGCCCTTCACCGGGACGGGTGATCGAGACGCCGATCTCGCCGCTCTCCTTCCAGAGCTGATAGACATTCATCTTGTTGAAGACGTAGATGCGACCGTCTTTCTCTTCTTCGGCGTAAAACGCGCCCTGGCCGAGCGCCGCCGGCACGAGGGCGAGCATGAGGAGCGTCGCAACGACGACGGCGGAGATGCGCGGGAATCGCAGGGATTGGTGGGAACTGCTCATTCAGTCAGCCTCCTTGTTGGCGCTGCGGACCACGGGCAGCGCGTTGGAGGCATTAGAGCCGCGGCAGTTGCAGCGGCGTTGAACCGGATGTGAAGTCGCGGTGAAGCCGCCGCACAGAATCGCGTCACGCATGCGCGGTGGCTTTGGCGGCGGCAGCTTCGCAGAACCGATAGCCGCGGCCGATGATGGTTTCGATGCGGAACTTGCCGATCTTCAATCGGAGGTTGCGCACGTGGGGCTCGACGGTCATGGCTGTTCGTGCTGATGCTTGAGAACCCTTCCCTCGACGAGATAGACGACCATCTCGGCGATGTTGGTCGCACCGTCGGCCATGCGCTCGAAGTACTTGTTGATGAAGGTCAGGCGGATCGCGCGGGAGATGTTCTTCGAGTCTTCGAGCATGTAGGTCAGCAGCTCGCGGAACGACTTTTCCGTCAGCGCGTCGACTTCGTCGTCGCGGGCGATGATGTCGCGGGCCAGCTGCGGATCGAGCCGCACGAAGGCGTCGATGGCCTCGCGGACCATCTGCTGGGCCATCGCTGCGAGCCGCGGAATGTCGATGAGCCGAGCGAGCGGCGGCTCGGCATTCAACTCGATGGCGCGCTCGCAGACATCCTGGGCGAGGTCGCCGATGCGCTCCAGCTCGGGAGTGATCTTCATGGCCGTCGCGACGAGCCGGAGATCGCGCGCGGCGGGCTGCATCCTGGCGATCAGCTCGACGGTGGCCTGATCGATCTCCAGCTCGAGGATGTCGATCTCGCGGTCGCGAGCGATGACCAGCTCGGCGATGGCCGTGTCCCGCTCGAGCAGGGCGCGGATGGATTGCGCGATGGCGTCCTCGATCATCGCGCCCATGCGCAGGAGCAGTTCTCTCACACGCTCGATGTCGGTATCGAAATGTCGTTGCATGCACTCCTCGGAGCGATCGCGCTCGGCGATCCGGATGAGTCGCAGCGTAGGCGAGAGAGTTCAAGCGGAGACGGAGGCGAGGTGAAGCGGATGTAAAGCCACGGCTGCGGGCGCGCGCGAGGCGCGATTTCACTTCGGCCGCACGGCGCGATCACACGGGGTTTACATCGGGCCGGTAGTGTCCGGTCCAACGGTCTGACCGATGCGCCCGATCACCGCGAAGCCTCGCGTGCTTTTTCTTTGTACCCACAACTCGGCGCGCAGCCAGATGGCGGAAGCGCTGCTCCGTCATGAGGCGGGAGACGAGTTCGACGTCTTCAGCGCGGGCACGGCGCCGGCGCGCGTGCATCCACTCGCGCTCCAGGCGATGGGGGAGGTCGGGATCGACATGTCGTGGCAATGGGCGAAGTCACTCGACGCCGTTGCCGGTGGGGAGTTCGCGTACGCGATCACCGTCTGCGATCGGGTGAACGAAAGCTGCCCGACCCTGCCGGACGACGCGCTGCGCATTCACTGGAGCTTCGAAGACCCCACCGCCGCCTTCGGCTCCGCCGAACGCCGGCTGCAGGCGTTCCGCCGCGTGCGCGATGAGATTCGCCAGCGGCTGCGGACATTCATCACGTTGACGTGCCGGCGGATCGGCTGAGGACTGAGCATGAGGGTTTCATTTCTTCCCCGGCCGGTCGTGAGTGCCTGGCCGGCCGAAGAGTCGCTGCAGGATGCGGACTTCGAGCGCTTCCGGCAGTTGATCGAGAGCGAAACCGGCATCCATCTGTCGGATGCGAAACGAGGTCTGCTCGTCGCGCGCCTTTCGCGACGCGTCCGCGCGCTCGGCATGACCTCCCTCGGAAACTACTTCGAGCTGGAACCCATTGCATTTCTGGTCACGGTGAAGAGTCCGGAAGGGTTCGCGGCGGCAGAGCGTGACGGCCTGCTCGTTGCCCTGAACAAGAATCTCACTCCTGAGCTGATCGCCGAAGGACGCGTGCGGGAGCTCGTACGGCACATTCAGGAGGCACGGAAGAACGCAGGGCTCGAGGTCACGGATCGTATCCGCCTGTACATCGACGCGCCGGCGGAGTTGAGCGCCGCACTTGATGCTCCGTAATCCTGGTTCTCGAGAACGGCACCTTCAGACTCGAGCGGAACAAGACCTACTTGTTTCCCGTTCGCGAGCGGTTGAACTTACGGAAGAACGAATTTCAATTCTGGGGGCAGGCCACGGCCAAGAGCTCGGTCGGCCGCGTGGATGTTCTCGCACGCCTGATCGTCGACGGCGAGTCTTCGTACGAGGGATTCATGCCGGAAGCGGCGCGCAAGGGGACCGGCGAGATGTACGTCGAGATCACGCCGATCACCTTCGATGTTCTTGTCAAGCCGGACATCGCTCTCACGCAGCTCCGCATTTTCAAAGGCCAGCCCTCGGAGTTCCCGACGCCGCATCCCGTCCTTTACGAAGCCGTTCTCAAAGGCTCTGCGCAGGCGGACGGAACGCTTTCCGTCGATCTAACCCCTGTAGAGATCGGGGGCTTGAAGACGTCGGCATTCGTGGCAACACGCAACAATGCCGCGGACCCGATCCCCCTCTGGAAAGAGGCCTCGCGGCCGGCACCGTGGAAGTACTGGAGGTTTGCCGTTGCCGATACCCGCGGCCGCTTGCGCATCGAGGAGAACAACTTCTACATCCTTCGGTCCAAAGAACGAATCGCGCTACCGCCCGGCATCGCCGTCTACTGCCGGGCAAGTGACGAAACCATCGGAGAGATGCGCATTCACTACGCCGGGTTCGTGCATCCGAACTTCGGCCGCGAACACGCGGATATTGGAACGCCGTTGATTTTTGAAGTGCGCGGACACAACGTGAACGTCAGCCTCCGCGACGGCGAAACCATGGCGCGACTGATCTTCTACCGCATGTCGTCGGATGCCGAGCCTTCGGCTGAGCCCGACTCTCCCTACGAGGGGCAGAATTTGCAACTTTCGAAGTTCTTCGGAGAATGGCCTGAGAAGCTGCGTGAAGCAGGCGACGGACGGGTTGAACCCAACACACCATGACCGACAAGGCGAACTTCCAACTCATCCGCATCACCGACACCGACGTGCGAACGGTGACGGACCGCTACGCGACGTTCCGCGAAGTCGTGGCCACGAACGAGGAGTCCTATCCCGACATTCGTAAATGGCTGGACACGAGAGTAGCTCGCGGAGTCCACAGCGGCGAACGAACCGCGTTTCTCGGTCTGCTCGACGATATCCCTGTCGCCACGGCTGTCGTGAAGCGCGGCGCCGATGCGAAGTTCTGTCACCTGAAGCTCGACGAGTGCGTCCGCGATCAGAACCTTGGAGAGCTGTTCTTCGCCCTGATGGCCGCGGAGGTGCGCCAGTTTGCGTCCAACGTCCACTTCACACTGCCGGAAAGCCTTTGGGAAGAGAAGCAGGACTTCTTTCAAGGCTTCGGATTCGAGAGCGCCCTACGAGCTTCCAAACAGTATCGACTGTTCGATGATGAGCTGCGCTGCTCCACACCGTTCGAGACACTCTGGCGATCTGTCGTCGAGCGGCTCCCGAAACTATCGAGCTTGTTCATGATTCGAGGTCTCTCGATCGTGTCTCCTCTCGTACTGTCGATTGGACCGGAATACGCGAACAAGATCGTGTTAGGCACAAAGTCGGTCGAATTGCGGCGAAAGTTTTCGAAGCGATGGATTGGCTGCCGAACTGTCGTATACGCGACCAGCCCCGAGAAGCGTCTGGTCGGTGAAGCACGGATCGCAAATGTAGTGAATGGAGATCCGGATCGAATCTGGTACGCATTTGCCGGGGAGCTCGGCTGCTCTCGACAGGAGTTCGACAGCTACGTCGGGAACTCCGTCGAAGTCTTTGCTCTGGTGCTCGACGACATCGTCCGCTACGCCGAGCCGATTCCGCTACGCGTCCTCGAGCACCTCATCGCGAGCGACATCGATCCTCCGCAGTCTTACTGCTCGACGGCCGGCAATCGCACATGGTCTGCCGCACTTGCGATGGTCGCTCTCGTTCACGGGTCGTTTCAGACCTCGCGAATGCATCCGGCCGGACCCGCACCCCAGATGGCGCTCTTCTCGTCGCGAGCCGCTACCTGAGCGTGCGTGGCGACTTCAAGGCGCCTCAGGCCGCGCTCGAGAGAGCGTTCCAGGAGTCGGTCGAACTGTTCATGTGGAACTTCGGAATCGACCCCCACGGCAGGCGACATTTTTGCCCCGCAGCTGCTTGGAAAACCGTGTTCACCACCTCCCGCGGCCAGATGTCGGTTATGCGCGATGCTCTCGGGAACGTTCCAGTACGGGCCGAAGATCACTTCGCGAATCGCGCTGCTGAAGACCGGCGTTCGCTGAAATGGGTTTTCCAACCACCACGCTGATCATCGATGACCGCCGAATGCGTCCAGTGCGATCCGCTGAACTCCGCGCGCATCGGCCACGCTCTCGCGGTGCGCGTCAGACGAACTGGAAATCATCCCATTCGCCGCCTGAATCACGCGGGCGAGAGTACGTGACTGGCGACCGTCCTGCGCCGTCTCCGGCGGCCGACGACCGCGATCGGCCGCTCGTCAGGATTGCTGCTTCCCCTTCGCGGGCAGCGCCTCATTGTCCGACGTCGCGTCACCGAGGTCGCGCGGCGTACGCCAGCTCCTCGCGGGACAAACCGCTCAAAGATGGGATGGCGCTTTCCGCGGTCGTCGAGGAGGCGGTTCCGCAGGCGCCGAGGGGTGGTAGTGAAGGAGGCTCTCGCCACATTGCCGTCCTAACGGTGTCATGCTTGTGAAGCGCGAGTTTGATGCATGTCGACACCCCCTCTGTCGATTTTCCTGATCAAAGAAGGAATATCGGAGGAGAACATCCTCGAAGAATCACATTCGCCGGCAGTGACGCCGATCCAAGTCGGTCACATCAAAGGCACGCTGTACACCGAGAGCTCCCCACCGCACCCACCGTCATGGGCTTCCTTCTTCGGCAACGCGGTGAGTGCGGAGACTCTCGCGCTCCAGACCGCCAGCGCCTCCGCGCTGCTGGTCGTGCCGATGAAGAACCGCACATTTGCCGTCGCGTTTGGTCAGGGACGTCACCTCATCGACCTGATGAGCGTAGACGCTCGTTTTGGACTGCGCGTGACCTTGAATTCGGTTTCCTCGGACAGCATCCGATCGATCGACAAGAAGACGTTCGAGGGCATCTCCACACACACGCGAGAACAGGCGAGCAAAGAGACGTCGATCGGCGACTTCGGACTGAACGTCGAACGAGATGTCGTGGGAGCGGTCACAGGCACTCTGTTCAGCGACAATTAGACCTGCGCCCCGCAGTTCTAGTTGACGCCAGACAGGCACTCCCACCGATAACACTATCGGCAATCAGCTGACCGGAAAGGATTCTTTGACCGCCCGGTGCGATGTCACTCTCGAAACATTGCCCGAGCTCCTCCAGGCGTATCTGGCGAAGAGTCAGGAAACGACGTACAAGAAGCGGTTTCCGTGGATCGACAACATCTTTGAGGTTCGTGATAAAGCGAAACAGAACCAGCTCGATGCGACCCTCGTGGTCGTCGATAAGGCGATCGAAGGGATTCCGAGCACGGACTTCAAACCGATCGACTTTACCGAGGGAGAAGATGAGGGACGGTACAACAAGCGATTGTCAGCATCGATCACCGACGCCTGCTGCCCCGACCGCGATCCGGTTCTGCACGGCGGCGGAAGGAGCCGGGTCGAGTTCTGCGACGTGTATACGCCTTCTCGCCAAATGATCCACGTCAAGCGATACGCGGGGTCGAGTGTGCTCAGTCACCTCTTCGCACAGGGAGTCGTCTCGGCGACGACATTCCTCTCGGATGAGCGGTTCCGAGAGAAGGTGAACAAGCTTCTTCCCGTATCGCTGCAGATCGCGACTCCCGCGACCAAGCCGAACGCCGCGGACTACGAGATCGCCTTCTTCGTTGCCAGCCGCTCCGCTGGACCACTTTCGCTACCGTTTTTCAGCCGAGTGACGCTACGCAACGCGTATACGCAGCTCACGACCTTCGGCTTTCGCACGACGCTCACAAAAGTGCAGGTCGTCTAGCCAGCTAGCACTAGCCCGCATTTCTCACAACGCGAGGGGACCGCTTGACAGCCTGTCATCCCGAGCGCAGCGAGGGACCTGCGCGGGTGGGGCGGCAAGCACGCACATCGAGCCCCTCCCACCCAGGTCCCTCGCTCGACGCTCGGGATGACAGCGTGTTCGAGTCGGTGTATTCGAGGACGAACGTGCGATCACGATCGAAGACACGAGTACTGACGAGGAACAATTCAAGACGCTCGGGACGGATTTCCTCGGCCGTCTACTGGTTGTTGCGTACACCTACCGGGACGACCGGATTCATTCGATCTCCGCGCGCAAGGCAACGGCGCCGCAACGTAGTCTTTACGACAGGAAACGACGATGAAGAAAGCTGACGATTTTTCGAAAGGAAAACGTGGCGCCGTAGTGCCGGTTCCGAAAGGCAAGTCGCGTATCACGATCCGGATTGATGACGACGTCCTGGAGTGGTTTCGGGAGCAGGTGAATGCCGCGGGTGGCGGAAACTACCAGACGATGATCAATACGGCGCTCCGTGAGCACATCGCGACTCGAGCCGTGCCGCTGGAGAAGACGCTCCGCCGCGTGATTCGAGAGGAACTGAGGAAGCGCGGAGCAGCGTGACGCGATCGGAGCGCCCGCTGATTCCGAGCGAAGCCGGGCCGTGCCAGTTCCACGCCGAAGCTCAGCCGGCGTTTCGTGTCTCCTCCGCCACCTTCTCTTGAAGCCACATGTTCAAGAGTGTTTCGGTGGAGACACCATGGGAGGTTGCAACGGATCGAAGCTTCTCTGCCAGAACGCGGTCCACGGGCTCGTGAGCCGCCGTCCGCCATCCGCTGGCGACGGACCTCGGCCGCACCGCGGCTGCCGTCGTGCGGCACGCCGAGCCGGCTCATGGCAGCATGCTCCGCAGCAGCGCCGCCAGGCCGTCGGTGAAACGCGCCACGGCCTCGCGGCTCGGCATCGGGACCGCGAGAAACGTCGAGCCGTCGGCGTCCTGCCGCGCCTCGATCCTGCGTACCGCCGACTTGCCGCCGTTGCCGCCCGGATCGGTCTCCGCCGGAAGCGCGGCCTCGAGCTGCCGGAGGAATCCCACTCCGCTCTCGAGCAACCGAGCCAATGGATCGACAAGCGGCTCGGCGAGCGCCGGCGGACCGGCTTCCGGAACGCTGGCTTCCGGCACGCCGGCGTCCGCGGACGGCTCCTCCGAACCCGGCACCGGCTGAATCTCCGCCGTGACCCGCTCGATGCTCTCCATGAAGCGATCAAGGCGCCCTTTGCCGAGAAACACCTCCGTCTCTCCACCATCGAGCACTCCGGCGAAGAGCGACTTCTTGAAGCGCAACACGGAGAGCATCCCCTGCTCGATCGTCCCCTCGGCGACGAAGTTGACGACACGTACCGGCGCGCGCTGCCCGATCCGGTGCACGCGTCCGATGCGCTGTTCGAGCACGGCCGGATTCCACGGCAGATCGACGCTGATGACGACGCTCGCATGCTGCAGGTTGAGCCCGACCCCGCCGGCATCGGTGGAAAGAAAGATCCGGCACTCCGGATCGTCGCGAAAGCGGTCGACCAGCTTTCCCCGCGCCCGGCTGTCGATGCCGCCGTGGAACAGGACGTGTCCCCATCCGGCGGCGGCGATCCGTTTGGCGAGGATCTCGTGCATGCGCAGCCATTGGCTGAAGATGACGACCTTCGTCCCGGGATCCTCGAAGATCTCGCCGAGGAGGGTGAGAATCTCGCCGGCTTTGGTGCCGTGATCCGATTTCTCGTCGAGCAGATACGAGCTGTCGCACGACATGCGCATCCGCTGCAGCGCGATCATCAGCCGGCGCTGATCGCGCTCCGACAGATGGCGGAACCTGCGCCACTTCGCCGCGATGCGCGCCACGATCTCCTCGTTCTCGCGGTGATGCACGAGCTGCTCGCGCGTCATGGGCACGAAGAACGTCTTCTCGAGCCGCTCCGGGAGCTGCGCCATCACCTCCCGTTTGCGCCGCCGGATGACGACGGGTGCAAGCGTCGTCGACAGGCGGTCGAGGTCGCGATAGCCGACCACGCGACCGTTCTCGTCGCGCATCTGATGCGCGTCCAGGAGGCGGAACGTCGGGCCGAGGCGGAAGGGATCGATGAACTCGACGATCGACACCAGCTCCTCGATCCGGTTCTCCAGAGGCGTGCCGGTGAGCACGATCGCGTAGGGCGAGGCGATCTGCTTCACGCTGCGCGCGGTCCGCGTCGACCAGTTCTTGATCCGCTGCGCCTCGTCGAGAATGACCAGATCGGGAGACCAGCGGGCGATGAGATCCAGGTCGATGTGGACGGTGTCGTAGTTCGTGATCTTGAAGAACTCGTCCGTGCCGTAGGCCTCGGCACGCGCGGGCCGCAGCCCCTCGATCACCCGCGCCGGGCGTTTCGAGAATGACGCGACCTCCCTCTGCCACTGGTGCTTGAGCGACGTCGGGCAGACCACGAGCACCCGTTCGACATCGAGGAAGCCGGCCATGATCTCGGCCGCGGCGATGGCTTCGATGGTCTTGCCGAGTCCCATCTCGTCGGCGATCAGCGATCGACCTGCGCGGGCCGCGAACAGCACCCCTTCCTTCTGATAGTCGTACAGGCGCACGGCGAGCAGACGGTCGAAACGGCGGCTGCGAATCCCGTCCGGAAAGGCCTCGGCGATCGCTTCCGCGCGCCGCGCCGCGTCGCGAACTTCGGCGACGAAAGGAAGCACGTCGTCGTAGATGCGCAGTTCGGGATCGATCTCTTTCGCGGCGGTGACGAAGCGGTCGAACCGCGCGAACCCGTCCGCCGTCAGGCGGCCGGCCTCGTCGAAGTGGCGCGTTACCAGGCGCCGTAACGTCTTCGGACAATCGGCGCTCGCGCGAAACAATACGTGGCGCTGCCGGCCGTATTCGACGCTGATGCTGCTGTATGGCGGCTCATAGCCCGCGAGAAACGCGCGCTTCGCTCCGCGCCGCGCCAGGAGCGTCGCCAGCGTGAACTCGATGTGCTTGCACGTGCCGAGATGGTTGGTCCGGAAATCGGCGCAGGAACAGTAGTTCCGTCCCGGCTCGGCGCTGCGAATGGCCACGCGATGCACGCTGCCGCGCGCCGAGTTCGTCACCCGGTAGTCGGAGAAGATCGGATGCTCGCCGATGTTCTCGACGCGAAACGGCTGCTCGCTGGCGAACTGTTTCCGCAGCCGCCGCTGCCACTCCTCGAGCGACATCTCATCCGGCCGATGAAGCCGCGAAACACGCGGCTCCGCGTCCGCCTGTCTACGACGAGTGCGGGAGGTTGCAGTTCGTTTCATTCCGGGATGGTTATTGCCTCAGCGCAGCCCGCAGCTTCCGGACCGCCTCGGTCTGTGTCTCGCAATCGAGAAACCCGGCGATGAACGACGGGGAGAGACCGGGAATCACGACGCTCTGCGAGATCTCGACGTACGCGTTGCCGCGCAGCTCGTACGCCTCGAGCTCTTCCTTCCAGATCCAGACCTCTTTCACGCCGAGACCGAGATAGACGTTCATCTTGTCGAGTCCGCCGTGCGTCCAGATCACTTCCACGGTCAGGTCGGGAGAGTCTTTCGGTGCGCCGATCGCATAGCACTCGTCCGGCTCGATCCCCCGCAGCTTCGGGGCGTTCCGCATCGTAAGCGATCCGTAGCCTTCGAATACGAGCCCTGTCTCGTCCGCGTACGCTTCGAGAAGACGGGAGATCAATTTCGCGCGCCACTCGTGAGTCCGCGAGGGACTCATGATCTCGAGCTCGCCCTCCAGATAGGTCACCCGGACTCCGGCGCTGTCGCCGCGGATCGCCAGGAAGGCTTCGAACTGCCACCAGTCGATCCCGTTGAGAATCACCCGCTGATCGGGGTCATGCGACCGATCCCGAGGGGCAAGAATGGGCGCGGTGGACATGAATCGACTATAGCACCGGCGCTTCCTTCGGCCGCAACCGGGTCCGCAGGAGGATCGCGCGGAGAGCCAGGACGGCGGCACGCGTCTCCGGCTGAGTTTCATCCGTAATCACCTCCTCGCACCGCGCGACGCAGCGTTCGGCGACGTCAACGTCACATTGCTGGACGGCGACCGATCCCTGCAGGATCAGGAAGTCGACGTCGTTCCATCGAGATGAGGAAGAGGTTGGACGTCTCGAGTGCCTGCAGAACGCTCTGACTGTCGTCGCGGCCGGTGATCGGCATCGCGAATCTCGGTGAGCTCGCCGCGCGCGCGAAGGCGCGAGAGCGCGAGCGGCGGATCGGAACGCGTCGCAAGCACCAGGCGCAGGTTCGGCGGCAGGTGATCGATGAGGAACTGCATCAGCCGATGGATGGCCTGCGCGACCCGACGACGTGGTAATCGTCGAGAATCAGGTTCGCGCGGTTGCCGCCCGCCGCAACTTCATTGAGCACCTGGGCGAGCGTCGCGTCGAGCGTCTCCTCGCCGGCGGCACCGTCGAGATACTCGCTCCACGTCGTGATCGCCGCATTGCGCAAGGTAGCGAGGAGATAGTTCGCGAAGCGGCACGGGTCATCGTCGCCCGGCTCGAGCGACAGCCACGCCACGCGCTCGCCGTACGTTGCTGCCCAGTCGGCGAGCAGGACCGACTTACCCGAGCCGGCCGGGGCCGAAACGAGAACCGTGTGCCTGCTTTGCTCGAGCCGCTCGCGCAATCTCGCCCGTTCGACGCGATCGGCACGAAGGCGAGGAACGAACCACTTCGTCGCCACGAGGGGCGGCTGCGCGGCGGGTACCTGCATTCCCGCAATTCTATGACTGGCGTCGCAATGCCCATTTCTTCGTCTTCTTCATGGATCGATCGACCGCGCACGACATTTTCAGTGTGCTGCACGCGCATTCCGGGCTCGGACCCAACGATTTTGTCGTCGTGCACGACGACTTTTTCCATGTGCATGATCATTTTTGTGGACACGCATGAGCAATTAATTTCTCATTCACGAGCAATTAATTGCCCATGCAGATGGATTTGGTCGTCGTGCACGACGACCTTTTCCATGTGCATGATCGTTTTTGTGGACACACACCAGCCATGAATTGCTCGTGCACATGGACATGTTCGCGCGCAGAGTTCTCCTCGTGGTCGCTTCCGATCGAACGGCGAGCTACGAGATGCAGAAAAATAGAGATTCTACTCATCGCCGCACAGGTTCGTTGGCGCGGTCGCGGATCTCGGCTAAGTCTCTGAAAGGAAATTGGCTGTGGCGGGTGGACTCGAACCACCGACCACCTGATTAACAATCAGGCGCTCTACCAACTGAGCTACACCACAGTAATGGTCGGAAGGACGGGCATGGTCGCCGATTCAGATAAGTATTGTCAAGGGAGGTCAGGGGCCGGCGGGCGGAAGGATTCTCGCGAGCGAACGGCGGCGCGCTTCGAGGGCGTCGCGGGAGTCGTCGAGGAATCGCGCGAAGCGTGGATCGGTGCGGATCGGGTCGAGCAGAGGGTCTCGGGCGAAGAGCGGATAACACGGCATTCCCTCGCGCGACACGCGATCGAGCGCGTCCACCGCCCTGGCCGCGTCGCCCATCTGTGCCCACGCGCAGGCAATGTTGTAGAGGGCGTGATGAAAGTGCGATGAGGCTTCGCCCAGCGCGAATGCGCGAGCGATCGCTTTTTCCGCCTCCGCGCGGCGGCCGCGCCCGGCCAGGACGACGGCGTACGCGCTCCAGAAGTCGCCCTTCGCCTGATCGAGGCGTTGCTCGGCGAAGGCCAGCGCCTCCTCATGGCGTCCCAGCGCGTTCAGCGCGATCACGATCTGCCAGTTTTCCGGCGTGTACTCGCGAAACTCGCGCAGTGCGGTCGCGGATTCGCCGCGCCAGAGGTGGATGCGCGCGATGCGCATCACGATCTCGGCATCGGCAGGCGATTGCTTCCGCAGCGTTCCCAGATCCGCGAGTGCCTCGTCGAGCAGCCCGACATGCATGAGGATGAACCCGCGCGCCTGCAGCCCATCTGCATAGTCCGGATCCGCCGCGAGCGCCTTCGATAACTCTGTCAGCGAGTCTTCGTGCGGGAACCCGCGCGCCATGGTCCACTTCAGGTTCGCGAGCACCGTGAGCGCGGCGGGCGAGCGCGGATCGAGGCGCAGGATTCGGTGGGCCTCCATGAACGCCTTCTGCTCCCACGTGCGGTCGGGGTCGGAATCGAACGCCCTTCGCGCGTACTGCCGCGCGAGCTCGACGCGCGCGGGAAGGAAGCGGGGATCGCGGCGGACGACGTCTTCGAGCAACGGAATGGCCTTGTCCTGCCCCACCCACTGACGATCGCTCGCGAAGAACTGCGCCTGCGAATAAACCTCGGCGACGCGGGGATCGGCGGGACGCGCGATCTGATTCAGCTTCGCCGGCGCCGCCTCCTCGCGCGGCCAGAGCCAGGCGGCCGCGCCGGCCGCGAGCACCAACGCCGCGATGATGGCGATCGTCCACGGCCGCGCATGCGACGCCGGCGCCGGCGCGAGACTCGAATCGCTTCCGCGTGTGAAAGCACGCAGCTCCGCCGCAACGAACTGCATCGACGGCCGTGCCGCCGGCTCCTTCGCGAGCATCCGCCCGACGAGTGCCACGAGCCGCGTGTCTGTTCCCGAAGGCAGCGCGGGCGGCGGCTCGTGCAGCACGCGCGCGATGGTCTCGACCTGTGTTCCGGCAGCGAACGGCGGATGATGGGAGAGCGCCTCGTGCAGAACGGAGCCGAGGGAGAAGACATCGCTTGCGCCGTCGAGCGGCTCGCCGCGCAACTGTTCCGGCGCCATGTAGGCGACGGTGCCGACGATCGTTCCTTCCTGCGTGACAAACGCCGTCGGCGTGTCGCCGGACGGCGGCGTGTCGAGCCTTGCCTTCGCGAGACCGAAGTCGACGACCTTCGCGAAGCCCTGCCGCGCGAGCATGATGTTGTCCGGCTTCACGTCGCGATGAATGACTCCCGACGCATGCGCGGCCGCCAGGCCGTCGGCAGCCTGAGAGAGAACCTCGGCGATCTCCACGGCCGTGGGCGGCGTTCGAAACCACTCGCGCAGGCTGACTCCGTCGATCAGCTCCATGGCGATGAAGATCTGGCCGTCGGGAGCTTCGCCGACGTCGAAGATCGTGACGAGCGCCGGATGATTCAACCGCGAGGCGGTTTCCGCTTCGCGGCGCAGCCGGATCAGCGCTTCGCGCTGGCCCGCGAGGCCGGGCGCGAGCACTTTCAGCGCGACCGTGCGGCTCAGGCGGACATCGCGGGCGCGATACACGCGTCCCATGCCGCCGGCGGACAGAGGACCGACGACCTCATAACTGCCGAGCCGTTCACCTGCCTGGAAATTCGTCGTGCACGCATTCTACGACGCGTGATCGTGCAGACCAGAATCACGGCGTTCTACACTCGTCGCCTGAACCGTACCCCTTGCCTCCCCCCTCGGAACGGGGTTCGTTGCCGCGCTTGACCAGCGTTCCCCGCCGAAGGGGTCAACACTTGCTCAAGGGAGGTCAGCGGCCTGGGATGCCATAGTTCGTGTCGAAGCCGTTGAACGAGACGCCGAAAAATCCGCGCTCGCCGACGAACGAAGCGCCGATCGTTCCGGCCTGCGACTCGAGCGATCGATTGCAAAAGCTGTGAACGCCCTCAACCGTGAGGGCCGACCAGCAATCTGAGACTCTTTTCGTGGGTCAACATATGCGCAGAAAATCAAGAATTGACCACTAAGATGGCCAGGGTTGACCCGTTTCACATGTGCTTCGAAAGCTGGGAAGTCGCTTAACCGCCGCCGATTCTGTCGGTTGCGCCAGCGATCCAAAGCTGGCATTCGACCCGCTTTAGGTCCGACCCATCTCCTTGGCCGCTCACCGCGCGCCCACCCACCAATTTCTAACGCTTGAAGGGAATCTGAATGAGCTCATCGCCACGCCGGTTTCTACCCGTTGTCTGGTCGTTACTCCTGCTCCTGGTCGCTACTTCGGCCCTTGCCAACGGCCGATATCTGGTCAAGTTCAAGAAGTTCGAGGGCTCGGCGGAAGCCGTGCGCGCCCAGGGTGGCACGCCCATCTACGAGTTCTCGAACCTGTCGACGGTCGCCGCGTATCTCCCCGAGCAGGCCATTCAGGGCCTGCGCAACAATCCCAACGTCGAATTCATCGAGGAAGATCCGAAGCGCGAGCTCTTCGCGCAGACGACGCCGTACGGCATCCCGATGGTTCAGGCCGATCAGGTGTCGTTCAATTCGGGCAACGCCGCCTCCTGCAAAGTCTGCATCATCGACTCCGGCTACTTCATGTCCCATGAAGATCTGCAGGACTCCAATGTGACCTGGGATACCGATTCGGGCTCGGGTGATCCGCTCGTGGACGGCTGCGGCCATGGAACGCACGTCGCCGGAACGATCGCGGCACTGAACAACACGCTGGGCGTCATCGGCGTGGTTCCGAATGGCGGCATTCAGCTCCACATCATCAAAGTCTTCGGCAACGACTGCGCGTGGGCCTACTCCTCGGATCTCATCAACGCGCTGAACAAGTGCCGCAACGCCGGCGCGAAAGTGGTGAGCATGAGTCTCGGCGGCACCTTCTCGAGCACGACCGAGAAAAATGCGTTCGATCAGGCCTGGAGCGCCGGCGTGTTGTCGATCGCCGCGGCCGGCAACGGTGGCAACAACAAGAAGTCTTACCCGGCGTCCTACACGTCCGTAGTCTCGGTCGCGGCGGTTGACTCGAACAAGACCGTGGCCACGTTCTCCCAGTTCAACAACGAAGTCGATATCGCCGCCCCTGGCGTCAGCGTCCTCTCGACCGTTCCCTGGAAATCGTCTACCGTCACCTCGGCGAGCGGTACTTACAACGGCTCCGACATCGATGGATCCGCGCGAATCGACGCAACCGGCACGCTGGTCGACGGCGGCCTCTGCGGTTCCGCCGGATCGTGGAGCGGCAAAGTCGTTCTCTGCGAGCGCGGCACCTACAGCTTCGCCGACAAGGTGAACAACGTGAAGACCGGCGGCGGCGTGGCCGCCGTGATCTACAACAACGTCTCCGGCGGCTTCGCGGGCACTCTGAACGGAACGAGCACGATTCCCGCGATCAGCATCAGCCAGGAAGACGGTCTCGTCGTGAAGAACGACGTCAACTTCTCGGCGACGGTTTCGAACACGACCGGAAGCGGCAGCGGATACGAGGCATGGGACGGAACGTCGATGGCCACGCCGCACGTGTCCGGCGTCGCCTCGCTCGTGTGGAGCAACTTCCCGACCAAATCCAACGCCGACATCCGGAACGCGCTCGAAGCGACCGCTCAGGATCTCGGAGCCGCGGGCCGCGACGACTACTACGGATGGGGTCTCGTTCAGGCCAGGGCGGCGTACGACCTCCTGGCAGGCAGCAGCACGGGCGACACGACCGCGCCGACGACCTCGATCACGTCTCCGGCGGCCGGAGCGACGGTCTCGGGAACGGTTCTCGTGACCGCGTCCGCGTCCGACAACGTCGGTGTGACGAAGGTCGAGTTCTACCTCGATGGCGTCCTGCAGGCCAGCGACACATCATCGCCGTACGAATGGAGCTGGGACACGACCACCGCCACGAACGCTTCGCACTCACTCAGCTCGAAGGCATACGACGCGGCCGGGAACGTCGGCAGCTCGGCTTCCGTGAGCGTGACCGTCAGCAACTCGACCTCGGGGTCGATCACGCTGACTGCCACCGGTTACAAAGTGAAGGGAGTCCAGAAGGCCGATCTCACGTGGACCGGAGCGACGACCACCAACGTCGACGTCTACCGCAACGGCGCACTGATCATCACGACCGCCAACGATGGTTTCCACACGGACAACATCAACAAGAAGGGCGGCGGCTCGTATACATACAAAGTATGCAACGCCGGCTCGACGACTTGCTCGAGCGAGGTTACGGTCTCGTTCTAGAAAAATTGTCACGAGCTCCATGACAACTGAAAGGCCCCGTCAGACGACGGGGCCTTTCGTTTTTCGGACAAGGCAGGGCGAACGACGCACCGAGGAGCAACACCTCGAGCTGATTCATCCGTTGCGATGGACGCCGCGTCCAGGGCGACTGCCGAGGACAAAGGCACCGCCGGCCGTGACACCTTGCGCAACCGGACCGCGTTCAGAGTGATCGTGCGGACCGAGGGTCACCGCGTCTACACTCGTCGCATGAACCGCGCTCTTGCGTTGCGGCTGGAGAAGTGGGCGATCTGGATCGCGCTGATTGCGATCGTCTTCCTGCTTCGCCATCTGTTTCCGATCTTCTTTCTCACGTTCGTTCTCTCGTACATCGGCAACACGGCCGTCGTCGCGCTGACGAAACGCTTTCGCCGCCGGAAGCTGAACGTGATTGCTGTCTACATCGCCTTTCTGGCGATCCTCGCCGGTCTCATCCTGCTCGTGGTCCCACGCATGCTGAACGAGGCGCGCAATCTGGCGCGGCAGTACATCGCGTCCGAGGCCGTGCGTCAGGAGGGCGGCGACACTTTTATCCAGCGCGAGGCGCGGAAGATCGTCGACGGAATCATCGTCGGCGTGGCCGGAACGGCCACGTTCGACGACTTCCGGCAGTCCGACGCCTACGAAACGATCGTCGAGCGGCTCGACGCCACGCTTGCCTCGGCGACCCGGCGCATCGCCGCCGAGGTGACGCAGTTCGCGAATGCCGCCATCGTGTTCGCGCTCCACTTCGTTCTGTCGATCATCCTGTCGTTCGTGCTGATCTGGGACCTGCCGAAGACCACGGAGAAGGTCAAGCGCTTTTCCGAGGGGCGGACCGCGGACATCTATCGCGAGATCACGCCCGGTCTGAGCGCATTCGCGATCATGCTGGGCCGCGCGTTCGAGGCGCAAAGCGTGGTCGCCATCGTCAATGCGCTCCTCTCGGTCGTCGTCTTCCTGATCCTCGGTCTGCCGTCGATCGCCCTCCTGGCCGTCATCGTCTTCGTCTGCTCCTACATCCCCGTGCTCGGCATGTTCCTCTCGACCCTGCCGGCGGCGCTTCTCGCACTGCGCATCGGAGGCATTTCCCACGTGCTCTGGCTGGTTGCCGGCATTCTGATCATCCATGCCGTGGAGGCGTACATGCTCAATCCGTTCATCTACGGCCGTCATCTGCGGCTGCATCCCGTGGCCGTGCTCCTGATCCTCGTGATCGCCGAGCATCTGTTCGGTGTGTGGGGTCTTCTGCTCGGCGTACCGATCGCCGCGTTCATCCTGAAGTATGTGATCGAAGGACAACCCGTCGTGCCGCCGGCCCGAGTCGCGGATTGACCGCGAGCGGGCCGCAGATGGAAGGAGTCCGATGTCTACCCGGATCAGTCTCGAAGCCCTGTTGATCTTCGTGTTGATCATTGCGAACGGTGTGTTCGCGATGGCGGAGATCGCCGTCGTCTCGTCACGCAAGGCGCGGCTGCGCGCGCGAAGCGAGGACGGCGACCGCGGCGCGGCAGTGGCCCTGGAGCTCGCCGAAAAGCCGAACGACTTCCTTTCGACCGTGCAGATCGGAATCACGCTGGTCGGGATTCTGGCAGGCGTGTTCGGCGGCGCGACGATTGCCGAAGAGCTCGGCGAGTACTTCGACGCGACGTCGTGGATCGCGCCCCACGGCGAGGTGGCCGGCCTCGCGCTCGTCGTGCTCGCGATCACGTATCTCTCGCTCATCGTCGGCGAGCTCGTGCCGAAGCGCATCGCGCTCACGAATCCGGAACGGATCGCGGCGGCGTTGTCGCCGTTCATGCGCAGCCTGTCGCATCTGGCCCGTCCGGCGGTCTGGTTTCTGAGCATTTCCACGGGAGCCGTCGTGAAGATCCTTCGCATTCGCGAGTCGAGCGAGCCCGTCGTCACCGAGGAGGAGCTGACGTCGATGCTCGAGCTGGGCCGCAAGACGGGAGAGTTTCATCCTGCCGAGGAAGAGATGATCAAAGGCGTCTTCGCGCTCGGCGACCGCACCGCGGGCGCGATCATGACGCCGCGCCATGAGGTCGTCTGGCTCGACCTCACCCGGCCGGCCGGCGAGCTGCAGAAACTGATCGTGGAGAGCGGCCTCTCGCGGTTCCCGGCCGCGGAAGGGAGCCTCGACCGCTTCGCCGGCGTGGTCGACGTGAGGGACATGCTCGCCCGTTGTTTCGCCGGCGAGCCCACTGACGTGCGCAGTGCAGTCCGTGAGGTGCCGGTGTTTCCGGAGACCACGTCGGCGCTGCAGATCCTGCACGATTTCCAGAGCCGCAAAGCGGAGATCGGAATCGTCGTCGACGAATACGGAGGATTCGACGGCATCGTCACCGTCGCCGATCTGGCGATGCGCATCCTCGGACTCGACGAAGACGAGGACACGCTCGTCCGGCGCGACGATGGCTCGTGGCTCGTGGACGCGATGATGAACTTCGATGACTTCGCGGAGTCGGTCGGTCTGCGGTGTGACGACGCGGACGAACATCACACGGTCGCCGGTTTCGTGATCGCGCATCTCGGCCACCTGCCACGAGTCTCCGACCGCGTGGAGACACACGGCTTCCGTTTCGAGATCGTCGACGTGGACGGCCGGCGTCTGGACAAGGTGCTTGTGTGGAAGCTGCCGGCGTGATCAGCGCCGCTCTGCGAGCCCGTACGCAGCTTGCAATCCGGACGAGGTCAGGAGGCAAGCTGCAACCGGATGGCGCGGAGACGCTCCACGGCGCGCTCCATGTCGGCGTGGATGCAGAGGGTATCGAAATCGATTCGGACGCGAGAGCCATCGCTGGAAATGACGACGCCTTCGCGCGCGAGCAGCGCCGCCTGCTCCGCGGCTTCCTCGATCGTGAGAGTCGAGCCCGGCTCTTTGCGTGAGACGAGCGAGCCGTCCGGCTCGTAGCGGCGGTCGGCGAAGGCCTCGCGGATGACACGGATGCCGGCGGCGCGCGCGGCGGCGGCCATTTCGGAATGATCGGGAGCGACGAGCGCGAGGGCCGGATCGACAGCGCGCATCGCGGCAACGATGACGTCCGCGAGTGCGCGATTCCTGTGTGCGTCGTTGTAGAGCGCGCCGTGTGGCTTCACGTGATGGAGCGGCGCGAGCGCGCGGAGCGACTCGATCTGCGCGATCAGCGAATCGCGAAGCGCATCGGGCGGGATGTCGATCGACCGCCGCCCGAAGTTCTCGCGATCCGGATACGACGGATGCGCGCCGAGCTTCACGCCGTGCTCGCGCGCGAGGCGCACGGCCTCGCGCATCGACTGCTCGTCGCCGTAATGGCCGCCGCACGCGACGTTCGCGGAGTCGATGAGCGGCCAGATCTCGTCTTCGCCGGGCGAACCCTCGCCGAGGTCGGCGCTGAGGTCGATCACAGCTCGGTGCCTTTCGTTTCGGGGAGGAGCCAGATCAGCACCGCGCCGACCGCGAAGAAGAGGCCGACGGTCGCGATCGAGGGTCCGAGGCCGTACTTCATCGCCGCCGAGCCCATGTAGAGCGTCGCCGTCGCCGCGGCGAGACGCCCGCCGTTGTAGCAGAAGCCCTGCGCGCTGGCGCGGATGCGCGTGGGGAAGAGCTCCGCGAGCATCGCGCCGAACACGGAGAAATAGCCGTGCGCGAAATAGCCGACGAGCGGTCCGACGATCAGCAGCGTCGTCGCGGAGCGCGCGTGAAATGCGAAGATCGGAACGACGATCGTCGCGCCGATCATGAACAGTGTGAACGCGGGACGGCGGCCGATCCGGTCGGCGATCCAGCCGAAGCTGATGTAGCCGAGAAACGCGCCGAGCTGCAGCACGATCAGCCACGCCGCGGACTTCGTCACGCTCAGACCCGCGCCGCCCTGCGCGATCGGAGACGCGAGAAACGCGGGCAGCCACGAGGTCACGCCCCAGTACGCAATCAGCACGCTGCTCGCGACGGCGGTGGCGAGAAGCGTGCGCCGCCGGTAGTGCGCGGAGAACATCTCGCTCCAGCGCGACGGCTCGCGCTTGCGCTCGCGCCACAGCGGCGGCTCTTCGACGCTGCGGCGGATCACGAACGCGAGCACCGCGGGCGCGGCGCCGATCAGGAACAGCACGCGCCAGCCGAAGCGCTCGAGCACGAGCGCGGAGAGGCCTGCCGCGATGAGCGCGCCGATCGCCCATCCGGACTGCATGATGCCCATCGCCTTCGCGCGATGCTGCGCCGGCCACGTCTCGGCGACGAGCACGGAGCCGCACGACCACTCGCCGCCCATCCCGAGTCCGACGATCACGCGCCAGGCGATGATGTGCCACAGCGCGAGGGAGGTCGCGAGGCCCGCGGTGGCGAGCGAGTAGAGCAGGATGCTGATCGTCATCGCCCGCACGCGGCCGATGCGATCGGCGAGATAGCCGAAGAGAATGCCGCCGAACGCGCTCGCGAAGAGCGTGACCGCGAGCGGAATCCCGATCTGCGCCTTCGACAACCCGAACTCGTTCTGGATCGGGACGAGAGCGAAGGTGAAGAGGAGAACGTCCATCGCGTCGAGCATCCAGCCGAGCTGCGCCGCGAAGAGGGCGCGCCAGGCTTTGCGGTCGACGTGCGTGAGAGACATCGGAGCCGAAGTCTACCCAAACATATTTGAAATTTGAGAGTCAAAGACCGGGCACGGGCTCGGGCGCGGGCGCGGGCCCGGGAAGGAGACAACAAAGCGATTCTGGAACGCATCGCTCAGATGCTCACGAAACTCATCAAATCCCGCCGCCCCGATCGAGTGAGCCACCCGCGCCCGAGCCCGAGCCCGAGCCCGGTTCTCGTCGTTAAACTCTGAGAGACGAATCCTCAGACTGCGGCTTCAAGAATCTAACGTAGCGCCCGGCTTCAGCCGGGCGAGGGCGGGCTGAAGCCCGCCCCTACGTTCGGATTCGCGAGAGCAGGAACGTCTCGAGTCCGATCTCCACGGGGATGCCGCCGCTCTTGCGTTTGATGTCGAGATCCGCGATCTCGGCGAGGGCTTTGAACAGATCCGCCTCGCTCATCGTCCGCGCGGCTTCCCATTTCTTGTGCAGCGGAAAGGGGTGCGGGCGCTGGCGCACGAGGCCGAAGGTCTTCAGGTAGTCGCCGAGCTTGTCGGCGATCGTGTCCTTGAAGCGGTTGTACTGGATCGAGGTCTTGAGATTGAGATTGTGCACGCGGGCGAAGGAGTGGATTCCGATCATCTGGCGGATCTCATCCGCGAGCGGGAAGAGAAAGCGGCCGTGGATCTCCGCCGACGCCTTCGGATCGTCACGCCGCGCCTGCGCCACCAGATGGCGCAGCTTGCTCACCGCTTCGATGATTTTTCCTTCCGTGAACAGCGAGCCGAGCTCGTAGCGCGCGCCGCCTTCGACGGCGGAAACCTCGCGATCGACCATCTCCGCGTTCACGCGGCCGCCGCTTCCCGCGAGCGTCGCCAGCCGCTCGGCTTCGGCGACGGCGACGCGCAGCTCGGGGACGTCGCGCGAAAACTTGTCGGCGAGCATGCGCTCGATGCCGAGGCGTTGTTTGAGGCGCGCGACGGCAGCGGCGTCGAAGCGGACGTTCGCCTCGCTCGCGACGGCGGCGATCGATTGATCGAGCGCGGCGTTGAAGCCTTCGCGCGTGAGATCGGCGATGACGACTGCACCGTGCTTGTCGATGAGATCGATCGTCGCGGAGTCGCGCGGCACTTCGCCGGTGCGCATCAGCAGGATCGCGCCCGGTGCGCCGCCGCGGACGATCGCTTCCATCAGCAGCGCCGCGTCGTCTTCGCCGCGACCCGCTTTCTTTCCCGTGGCGCGGCAGAAGGTGAGCATGTCGGTGAGCGTCGCATCGAGCGAGACGCCGAGGGCGTCGGCGATCGCGCGATCGGTCATCTCGAAGTCGCAGCCGGCGAGCCCGAGGACGTGCAGCAGTTTCGCGGCGGAAGTTGCGCGCTTGCGATCGGTCTTCGCGCTCTTCCAGTCGGCGACCGCTTTGTCGTACAGCGACGCAATCTCTTTCGCCGAAACGAACGCGTTGACCTCGGGGACGATCAGCAGCCGCGCGCCGCCGAACAGCGACATCGTGCGATACGAATCGAGGATCGCCGCGAGCTCGCTGCCGGGCTCGTACGTTTCGACGGCGATCGAAGGCTGCTTCGCGACAAACGCGCCGCGAATCTCATGGAAGGCGTGCTCGGAGAGGAAGTCGCTGGAGCCGCCGACGAGGATGGTGCGCGGCGGAGTGCCTTGTGCGACGGCGGCGAGAACCGCCTTCAGCGCCTGAGGCATGCGATCGCCAATGAAGGCAGAAGGCAGAAGGCAGAAGGCAGAAGGCAGAAAAAGGCCGTTCTGCCTTCTGCCTTCTGCCTTCTGCCTTCTGCCTTCATCCGTTTACTGCAGCATTCCCTTTTCCTGCAGCTCCTGACAATCGATGCAGAACGGCGTCCAGGGGACGGCCTGCAGGCGCTTCTCGCCGATCACGGCGCCACAGTTCGTGCACTTGCCGTACGCGCCGTCTCGCATGCGATTGAAGGCCTCGTCGATCAGCATGAGCAGATTGCGCTCGCCGTCGGAGAGGGAGAAGTTGAGCTCTTTCGAATAGGCGCTCGCCGCTTTGTCGGCGAGATCCTGGATGCCGTCGTCGGGAAGGGCGTTGCCCGCGGCTTTGTCGCGCTCGTACGAGTCGAGCAGCTCGCGCTGTTTGTGGCGGAGCGCATCCTCGTACGGCTGAAAGGGATTCGGTTTTGTCTTCGTTCGTGCCATCTCACGCCTCTCATTTGTGATACGCGATGTTCCGTATCAAGGTACAGGCCCGATATAACTGCTCGGCCAGCATGACGCGCGCGAGCTGATGCGGGAGCGTCATGGGCGACAGACTGAGCAGTCGATCGGCTCGTTGCCTGACCGTGTCGTCGAGTCCGACGTCGCCGCCGACGACGAAGTTCACGCCGTGCGGCTGACCGATCGTCAGCTTCTCGATCCACTTTGCAAACTTCAAAGAATCAAGCGTTTGGCCCCGTTCGTCGAGGACTACCGTGTACCCGCGATCGGGGATCGCGGCCGTCAGGCGCGCGGATTGAGCGCGCATGATAGCCACATCACTCTGAGCTTGTCTACCGCGCTCCGGTGCCACATCTGTCACCTCGATCGGAAAGAAATGTCTGATCCGCTCGAGGTAACGCTCGAGCACCGCAGCAAGCTCGGCGTCGGCAGTGGAACGGGGCCAGATGAACCGAAATTTCATTCGGTTGCCCGGTTTCCCGGTTGCCCGGTTTCCCGGTCGCAGCCATTGTTTTCGCCGGGCAACCGGGCCACTGGGTAACCGGGCAACCTATTCCAGTCCATACCTCTTCCTCTTCTCCAGCAGGGTCTTCCGGTTGATGCCGAGGATCTCCGCGGCGCGTGAATAGTTCGAGCGCGTGAGGCGCAGGACCTCGCGGATGTAATGCGCTTCGAGGTCGGCGAGCGTCCATCCACCGCGCGCCGCTGCAGCGATGAGGTCGCCGGCTTCTTTGATCGGCAGTGAGGACGCGGTGACCGTGTCGCCTTCTTCGACGAGCGCGGCGCGCTCGATCGCATTGCGCAGCTCGCGGATGTTGCCCGGCCAGTGGTAATGCACGAGCAGCCGCTCCGCCTGTTTGTCGAGCTTCCGCCGCTTCAGAAAACTCTTCGCGAGCGGAAGGATGTCTTCCGCTCGCTCGCGCAACGGCGGAAGGGTGAGCGTGACGACGTTGATGCGGTAGTAGAGATCGCGGCGCAGCGTGGAGAGATCCGCGCTCGACGACGTGATCACGCGCGCATCGAACGGCACCGGCGAGCTGCCGCCGAGCCGCGTGAAGCGCCGCTCCTGAATGGCGCGCAGCAGCTTCGCCTGCAGCTGCGACGTCAGCGCGGAGATCTCGTCGAAGTACACCGTGCCGCGCCGCGCGAGCTCGAGCTTGCCGATCTTGCGCGCGTGCGCGTCGGTGAATGTTCCGCGCTCGTGGCCGAAGAGCTCCGTCTCGAAGAGGTCCGCGGGAATGCTCGCGCATTCGATGTGCACGAACGGTTCATTGCGGCGAGCACCGCATGCATGAATGGCTTCGGCGAGATAGTCCTTGCCGGATCCCGACTCGCCCAGGATGAGGACATTCACATCGTGATCGAGAACTTTCTCGACCGTCTCCAGAACGTTCCGCATCGCGGCGTTGCGCGTGCGGAACAGAGTCCGGAGCGAAGGCTCAGGATGTTTTCTTGAAGGCACGCGGCTTCGATTCGCTCGTGAGCTCGGCCGTCACGTTCGGCGCGTCGCCCCACAGCCGCTCCAGTCCATAGAACCGCCGCACATCCTCGGTGAAGATGTGCACGACGAAGTCTCCGAAGTCGAGCAGGATCCAGCGGCCGGGATTGGTCCCCTCGACCACCAGAGGCCGGACTCTCATCTCCTCCTTCAACCGCTCGACGATGCTGTCGGCGATGGCCTGCGCCTGCCGCTCGTTGTTCGCGGACATGAGCACGAAGTAATCGGCGATCGAAGTGAGATCGCCCACGGAAAGCACATCGAGACCGAATGCTTTCTTGTCGAGCGCCGCGGATACGGCAAGGCGTACGCGGCTTTCTATCGAGTCTTTCACGCCTGTTCCTTTCGATACAGTCCGTAATGCTGAATGTAGCGCGAGACGCGGGGATCGACCAGATCGTCGATCGATTCTCCGGCGCGGAGACGCCTGCGGATGTCGGTGGCTGAGACCGGCACGGTGGGGTTCCCGGCGAAGACGATGGCGCCGGAAGGTGGGCGTGTCGAGGCATCCTGGACGCGACCCTGGAGGGCGGACGTCCCGTCCGCCTGGCGGACGAGACGTCCGCCCTCCCTCGTGAGCACGGCGAAGTTGGCGAGCTCGAAGATGCGGTCGATCGACTTCCACTGGAGTAGTTGCGCGAGGTTGTCGTCGCCGATGATCCAGTCCAGCGTGTCATCGGCGTGCTGCGCGCGCAGCTCTTCCAGCGTGTCGACGGTGTAGGAGACGGCGCCGCGCCGGAGCTCGAGATCGAGCACGAACATCGCGTCGAGCTCGAACGTCGCGAGGGCGGCCATCGCGAAGCGGTGATACGCCGACGCGCTCTCGCGCTCCATCTTGAACGGCTGGCGATACGCGGGGATGTAGTACACGCGATCCCATTTCATCGCCGCGCGTGCCGAGAGAATCGGATCGAGATGGCCTCGGTGAAAGGGATCGAAGGTACCGCCGCAGATTCCGATCTTCATGCGAGGGCTTGTTCTTCGCGCGCCTGATGCTCGCGGACGAAACGCGCCAGTTTGCGTACAAGCTCCCGCACGCCGTCGCCCACGACGGCGGAGATCTCGTGATAGTCGTAGCCATTCGCAGTGGCGTACGCGCGCAGTTTCTCGGAGTTGCCGGGCACCGCGGAATCGAGCTTCGAGCCGCAGACGATGCGCGGCTTCTGCGCGAGCGTCTGCGAGTACAGCGCGAGCTCTCGCGCCACGACTTCCGCATCGTGCTCGGGCTGCTCGTTCGCGGAGAGATCGACGAGATGCACGAGCACCGAGCAACGCTCGACGTGACGGAGAAACTGATCGCCGAGTCCGTGGCCTTCGTGCGCGCCTTCGATGAGTCCGGGGATGTCGGCGACGACGAAGGTCTGCGCGTCGTCCGCGCTGACGACGCCGAGGTTGGGGACGAGCGTGGTGAACGGATAGTCGGCGATCTTCGGCTTCGCGGCGCTGATGACGGAGATGAGGGTCGACTTGCCGGCGTTCGGAAGTCCGATCAGGCCGACATCGGCGATGAGCTTCAGTTCGATGAAGAGCTCGTGCTCTTCGCCATCGTTGCCGTCCTGCGCGAAGCGAGGCGCCTGCCGCGTCGCGGTCGCGAAGTGCTGATTGCCCCAGCCGCCGCGTCCGCCTTTCGCGACGAGCACGCGCTCGCCGTCGTGCGCGAGATCGGCGATCACTTCGCTGGTCTGCTTGTCGCGAACGACGGAGCCGACCGGCAGCTCGATGACGACGTCGTCGCCATCGTGACCGGAACAGTTCGAGCCCATGCCGTGCTGTCCGCGGCCGGCCTTCCACTCGCGCTGAAACTGCAGGTGGTAGAGCGTGTTCAATCGCCTCGACGCGACGATCCACACCGAGCCGCCGCTTCCGCCGTCGCCGCCGGAAGGTCCGCCCTTCGGCACGAACTTCTCGCGGCGAAAGGCGACACAGCCCTTTCCGCCGTCTCCCGCCTTGACGCGGATGGTCGCCTGATCGATGAACATCGTCTCACTCTACTGCTATTGATGTGCTGTCAAAAACGAAACGCGGCAGCGAATGCTGCCGCGCGTAGCGCCCGGCTTCAGCCGGGCGAGAGGCGGGCTGAAGCCCGCCGCTACGTTACTCTGCGGGGGTCACGCTGATGAAGCGGCCGCGCTCGCCCTTGTCGTGGAAGTTCACGATGCCGTCGATCTTCGCGAAGAGCGTGTGATCGCGGCCCATGCCGACGTTCACGCCGGCGTTGAACTTCGTTCCGCGCTGGCGCACGAGGATCGATCCACCAGTCACGAACTGACCGGCGAAGCGCTTGACGCCGAGCATCTTCGGCTGCGAATCGCGGCCGTTGCGCGACGAGCCCTGTCCTTTCTTGTGAGCCATGTGGATCTCCTCTCTCTGGTCTCAGACGTTGATGCTGTCGATGCGAAGCTCCACGACATCCTGACGATGTCCGTGCTTCCGCTTCGTGTGATTCTTGCGACGCTTCTTCTTGAAGACGATGATCTTCTCGCCGCGGGTCTCGCCGAGGATCGTGGCCACGACCGACGCACCCTGAACGGTGGGGCTGCCGACCTGCGGCTGGTCGCCGCCGATCATCAGGACGTCATTGAACGTGACCTTGTCTTTGTCGGCGCCGCCGAGCACGTCACGCTCGACCTGCAGGCGATCGCCCTCGGCCACTCGATACTGCTTTCCACCGGTCTTGATGATGGCGTACACAACGTCCTCCAACAAATTGGAACAGCGCGATTTAGCACAGTCAGCGCGATTGCGTCAACGAGGCGGACCGCGCGCGGACTTGGGACAACGCCGGTCAGGTGTCGTGTATTCCTAAGGAACGAGGACGTTTAGCGGTGATGCACGGGGCATGGGCTCGCCGTGGTCTGCGTGCCCGGCCCGGAAGGCAGAAGGCAGAAGGCAGAATGCAGAATTGAGAATCCCGCCCACCAAAACCAAGTCAGCTCACTGGGGTGGGTTCTCAATTCTTCATTCTTCCTTCTGCCTTCTGCCTTCTGCCTTTTGCCTTCTGCCTTCCCCCTCCCACACCCCGTCCCCCACAAACAGCGAGGGCGCCCTTTCGGGCGCCCTCGTGCATCAATGCGATGAAGAGTGACGACTAGAACAGGACGCGGGCGCCGAGGTAGAAGCGGCGCGGGCTGACCCATTGTATCGGAGCACCGAAGGAGAAACCACCGCCTCCGGCGACGAGATCCTGCTCGCGAATCGCGGCCTGATCGTCGAGTGCGTTGAAGATGTCGAGGAAGAACTCGAGGGTCGTGCGCATGATCGGCTGGCTCCACTGAGCGCGCAGATCGAGCGTGCCGTACGAGGGGTTCTTCAGCGTGCCGATCGTGTCGTCCGCAATCCAGCGAGCCTTCACGCCGCCGAACTCATAGGCATCGGCGGTCGCAACACGGATCGGGAGGTTACGGCCGGAAGCAAGGAACGTGCGGCTGGCGTACGTGCCCGAGTTCCAGGCATAGACGGCACCGAGCTCGAGGCGGTTGAACATCCGGTAAGAGCCGGACACCTTGAAGAGGTGCTCGATGCTGCCCGGCTGCCTGCCGTACTGATTCGGAGCGCGCGGGTCGAGGAAGAGCACGTCGCCCTGGAAGTCGGCGTTGGAGTCGGAGTTGGTGTTGCCCTCCGCATCGCCCCAGGTGTACGACGCGAGCATCTGCCAGTTGTTGGCCCAGCGCTTCCGGAAGATCAGGTCGATTCCGTCGTAGTTACGCTCGCCGCCCGCCAGCGTGGCGATGACGAAGTTCGAGCCCGGGTTCGACGTGTAACCGAAATACTCGTAGCCGAGCCACAGCGAGTCGGGGGCGTTGATGTTGCCGTTGGCGAAGCCCTCGTGGTACCCATCCGGCTCCGCGTAGATCGCCAGATCGTAGTCCTCGAGAATGTCGCGGGTCTCGCGGCGCACCAGGTTCGTCTCGAAGCTCATGTTGTTGCCGAGATCGATCTGATAGCCGAGTTGTAGCTCGTCGGTATACGGCGTCTTGGTGGTCGGGGCGAAGAACGCGTCCTGCACCACGGGGCCGCCGCGAGTGCGGTACTTGACCCACTGGCCGTTGATGAAGACCTGCTCTTCGGTGATACGGCCGGTGAGCGTGCCGGCGAAGTTCGTCATGTTCAGACGAATCGGATCGTAGTACTTGCCATAGAACGCCGAGACCTTCTGACGGCCGTTGCCGAAGATGTCATAGATGGCGCTCAGGCGCGGTGCATACGTCCAGTCGAACGTGAAGATGTTGTCGCCGGTGGTGGCGAAGTGCTCCCAACGCTCGGCGCGGACGCCGAGGTTGACGGCCCACTTGCCCATCTGCCAGGTGTCCTGCAGGTACCAGGTGCGGCCTTCCGTCGTCGTCTCCTGCGCGCCTTCGGCCGTCTGGAAGTTGCGGAAGTAGTTCACCTGACCGTGCGGGTTGCCGGCAGTGCTGTTGAAGATGATCGCCTGAGCGGCTTCGGCCGACGAGATCGTGCCGTCTGAGTTCAGGTCCAGCAGGGCGTAGAACGACGCTTTCTGCGCGGGCGGCATGGCGTTGATCGTGGCGATCAGGCCATTCAGGTCGCTGGCGTTGGACGGATCGAAATTGATCCCGGTCCAATTATTCGGAGCAGAGGCGATCAGATCGCCCGCGGTGATGTTCTGGCTCGCATACTGCGCCCCGAGCGATGCGTACTGCGCGCCGCCGGGAAAGTTGCTGAGGCGGAAGTTGATGTGATCCTCGGCCTCGATGCCGAACTTCAGCGTGTGACTGCCGAACGAAGTGTCGAACAGACCTTCGAGCGATCCACGGAGGAAGTCGGTGTCGCGCTCGTTGATGTTGTTGGCGCCGGAGCCGCCGAGCTGCACGGCGGGATTGCGCTGCGCGACCGGCAATGCATTCAGGTCAGCGGCCTTGAAGCGAACGTTGTTGAGCACTTCCTGAACGACGGAGAACTGGGAGACTTCGCCATTGTGCGTTCCACCGGCGATGTCCGCGAGGAAGTTCGCGCCGAAGACGCGGTTGTACTCGACGATGTAGCGGTTGCCGCCCTGCTCGGTCGAGAAGTCGCGGTTGTTCAACGTGCCGCCGGAGCTGCTGCCGGAGATCTCCGTCGGATCGTCCGTGTACGTGCCGGAAACACGATCCTTGTCGGTGATCTGCCAGGACAGCTTGCCGAACGACTGCGTGTCATCGCGGGCAACGGTGCGGAGGAAGTTGCTCGTGCCCGTGGCGAAGACGTCGTCCTCGCGATTGATGACGCGGTACGAGCCGAAGAACCAGGCCTTGTCGCGCACGATCGGTCCGCCGAGGGTGACCGCGGCGTCGTACGTGTTGAACGACTGACCGACGGTGTGCTTGTTGTCCGCAACGAGCCCGTCGTTCTGCGTGTAGTAGTTCACCGAGCCGGAGAACTCGTTGCTGCCCGACTTGGTGACGACGCTGGAGAGCAGACCGGGCGCGCCGACGAACTCCGCCGGGATCCCGCCGGTGAGAACCTTCTGTTCCTGAATGATGTCCGTGTTCAGGTTCGCCCCGAACGTACCGGTGACCGGGTCGGTGACGTTGATGCCTTCCACATAGTAGAAGTTGTCGGTGGACTGACCGAGGCCGCCGCCGATGTCGCTGTAGTTCACACCTGAGCGCGAAGAAGGGTTGCCCGCGGTGGCCGGGAGAACGCCGGGAACGAGCTGCAGGTAGCTCTGGTACGAGCGGCCCGTCGGGAGCGACTCGGTGAGCGACAGCGTGAGCTCCTGACCGGTCGTCGCGCTGGTCGTGTCGACGATCGGCGCGTCCGCGGTGACGGTGATCGATTCGCTCACCGCAGCCTGCAGCGTCTGACGAACGGTTGACGTCTGGGAGGAACTCACCCTGACGCTCTTCGTCTGCGCCTTTCCGAGTCCTTCCAGACCGGAATCGACGACGTACTTCTCCGACGGCTGCAGATTCACCATCGTCGCCATGCCCTTTTCGTCGGTGACGTCGGAACCTCTCGTGATCGTATCGACGGCAGACGCCGTTACGGTGACTCCGGGCAACGGCGCACCGGAGTTATCGGTGACGATCACCTGGATCGTACCGGTTGTGACTGCACCCATCACGGCGCCTGCAAACGCCATGAGAACGCAACTCATCAAGACTACCAGCCTCTTCATGCCTGCTCCTTTCGTGGGGTTGAACCGGGGTTCAGTTGGACAAAGTGGGCGAACCGTAATTCACATCGCTCAGGAAATCAACACTTTCGAAACATTCGGCTTCCGGGACTTTTTGCGGCTGGAACCGCGTCTGGATCTGGACTCCCCCAGCCGCAACACTGCTGCCACGCCTCCGCCACGCGCTAGTGCTTTGCTATCAGCGACTTTGATGAAAATCGCGACGGCGCCGATTCGGGCGGTTGAACGAATTGGTTCAGATTTCCGGGCGCCGCCTAGAGCGGGATGTTCCCGTGCTTCTTCGGCGGGTTGGCATCTCGCTTGTTCCGCAGCATCGCGAAGGCGGTGATCAGCTTCCGCCTCGTGAAGCGCGGCTCGATGATCTCGTCGATGTATCCGCGCTCCGCGGCGATGTACGGATTCGCAAACTTCTCCTTGTATTCGGCCACCTTCTCTTCGCGATTCCCGGACGCACGATAGAGAATGTTCACCGCGCCTTCCGCGCCCATCACCGCGATCTCCGCCATCGGATACGCGTAGTTCATGTCCGCGCGAATGTGCTTCGAGTTCATCACGCAGTACGCGCCGCCATAAGCCTTGCGCGTGATCACCGTGACCTTCGGCACCGTCGCCTCGGCCAGCGCATACAGCAGCTTCGCGCCATGCACGATGATGCCGCCGTACTCCTGTCCCGTGCCGGGCAGAAATCCCGGCACGTCCTCGAGCACGAGCAGCGGGATGTTGAACGCATCGCAGAAGCGCACGAAGCGCGCGCCTTTGCGCGACGCGTCGATGTCGAGCACGCCCGCGAGAAACGCGGGCTGGTTCGCGACGACGCCGACGGAGTAGCCGTTGAGGCGAATGAAGCCGACGACGATGTTGCGCGCGTAGTGCTGGTGCACTTCGAGGAAGTGCTGCTCGTCGGCGATGGTCTTGATCAGCTCGCGCATCTCGTACGGCTGATTCGGACTCTCGGGGATGAACGTGTCGAGCTGCGCGTCGACGCGATTGATGTCGTCGCCGCTCGTGACGCGCGGCGGCTCTTCCATGTTGTTCGACGGAAGGTAGGAGAGCAGCTCGCGAATCAGGGCGATGCAGTCTTCATCGGATTCGGCGGCGAAGTGCGCGACGCCGGAGACCTGGTTGTGCGTCTCCGCGCCGCCGAGTGCTTCCTTTGTCACTTCTTCGTGCGTGACGGTCCTGATGACGTCGGGACCGGTGACGAACATGTAGCTCGTCTTCTTCACCATCAGGATGAAGTCGGTGATGGCCGGCGAATAGACCGCGCCGCCCGCGCACGGTCCCATGATCGCGGAGATCTGCGGGACGACGCCGGAGGCGAGCGTGTTGCGCAGAAAAATATCCGCGTAGCCGCCGAGGGAGACGACGCCTTCCTGAATGCGCGCGCCGCCGGAGTCGTTGAGTCCGATGACAGGCGCGCCGTTCTTCATCGCCAGATCCATGATCTTCACGATCTTCGCGGCGTGCGTTTCGCTCAGCGATCCGCCGAAGACGGTGAAGTCCTGCGCGAATGCGTAAACGAGCCGCCCCTGCACGGTGCCGTAGCCGGTGACGACGCCGTCGCCGGGGATGCGCTGCTTGTCCATGCCGAAATCGTTCGAGCGATGGACGACGAGCTGGTCGAGCTCCTGAAACGAGCCGGAATCGAAGAGCAGCGCGATGCGCTCGCGCGCGGTGAGCTTCCCTTCATTGTGCTGGCGGTCGATACGCGCCTGCCCTCCGCCAAGCTCGCTTTGCTGTTTGCGTAGGTCGAGTTGTTCGAGTTTTTCGTCGAGTGACATTGCTCTTAGCTCTTAGCTCTTAGCTCTTAGCTCTTAGCGATGGTTTTGGCCGCCTAAGAGCTGAGAGCTAACACCTGAGAGCTCACAAAATGAAGTTCCTCTCCGCGGCGATCCTGCGCATCTCTTCTTCGATCTGCGCGTTCGAGGCGCGATCGCCGAGGCGCTGCCGCGCTTCCTGTTCGATCGAGTCGGCGGTGACGAAGTTCTCCTCCAGCGCTTTCGCCACCACGATGATCCCCGCCTCGGCATCCCGGAACTCGACGAGCCCGCGGTCCTCGAGGCGGTTGACGATCGCGCGCGCGAGGAACTCGATGCGCCTGCCGGTGCCGCTCACGACAACGATTAAAGCATCATCTCCGCGCCGAAGGAACCGCCGCCGTACGGATACCAGACCGCTTCGTCCGCAACGGCATCGATGCGCGTCACGCGGACCGTCGCCGGCCAGGCGCGCTCGCCGTCATCGACGAGCACGCGCAATGTCAGTCCGTCGATCGGCGCGAGCAGCGCGACCGCGAGCGGGCGATCGCGCTCGATTGCGATGACCTCACAGCGGATGCGCACGTCGAGCGGCATCCGAATCGGACGGACGCGGTAACTCGGGCGATACCAGTTGGGCCACGGCTCGCGCTCGATGCGAACGGCTTCGATCGCGTTGCCCTTGCCGTCGATGCCGCCCGCGGTCTGCCACAGCTCGATGTTCGGCGGCGCGAGACCGATGAGCGAAGGGACGAGCGCGGCGGTGACGCACGGAGCGAGACGGAGTCGCGCCGGAGCGTCGCGTTCGCCGTCGCAGCGTGCGAGCGCATCGGCGACGCGCGGGATGTCGTCGATGGAGTCGACGAGCGCGCGAATGTTTTTGTGGATGAGCGAGAGATGGAGGCGCTGGGCTTCGTCACTCCACGTGCGGCCGTTGAAGTCGTGCTCGGCGATGCCGTGGGAGAGGACGAGGCGCTCGATGGTGATGGGGGGCTCGATCATCGAGATGATCGTGCGTGCTCTTTGTTGGACCGCCGCCGACAGGATGTCGGCGGACCGGCCGGCTGGAAGCCGGCGTTCCGGTTCGCAGGAAAAGAAATTTCCGTCTTCGATTGCGACGCCGTTTTCGGTGACGCGGACGAGCGTGCCGTTTTCCCAGCGCACGACCGTGCCGCGCTTGCGATAGGTCTCGGTCATCGAAACACCGTGATCATGACCGGCGCGGCCGAGGGGACGACGAGCTCCTGCCCCTCGCGCGAGCAGACGACACCGGGATACCGAATCGTTTCGCCCTCGGCGCCGGTGAGCGAGCGCGCGATCTCCTCGCGGGTCGCGCGAATGTCGAAGGGAGCGAGGCGGCGCGTTTCGTTTCCGTCGATGAGATCGGCGGCGGCGACGCGCAACAACACTTCGTGCGTGAGCGGCTCGTACGCGCCGCCGGCGATGAGGAGCACTTCGATGCGGCGCGGAGGAAGCTCGAACGGCGCATCGTGCTGGCGCGCGACGACGTGCGTCATGCGGCGCAGCGGAACGTCGCGAAACGTCGCACGGCGCATGGCCAGAGGAACGTCGACGTCGAGCCACGATGGCCATGCGATGGGCTCATGCTCGTGTTCGGCTGCGTGGCCGATCGCTTCGTGAAGGAGGAGGGCGGCGGAGCCGTTGCGCCAGACGATGGGGAGGGCGGGCGTCCCGCCCGCCACGAGGGCGGACGGGACGTCCGCCCTCCTTTTAGCAACTGCACGCAGCATCTCGTAGTCCTGCGCCGCGTGCTCCGGCGTGGTCACGATCGAGATGCCGCCGAGGGCGATAGTGATCGTTGCCGATGTTCCGTCCAGTCGCGCTTCGGCGACGAGGCGCACACGCGCATCGATCGAAGAGGCCGCGTCGCGCAATCGCTCGAGCTCGCGTGCGCACGCATCGACGAGCGCGTCATCTCTCGCATCGCTCGCGATGATGCCGTGCTCGTCTTCGATTGCTTCGCCGTGGGAGAGGCGGCTCTCGATGCGGCGGCCGCGCAACCAGAGCTCGTCGCGCGTGGCGATGGCGAATCGTATCAATTCAGCTCGTACGTGAATTTCCTGCCCGGCTTGTCGTAGCGCACGGTCAGCCTGTGGGCACCGCCGGCTTTGAGACGCACGGCCGGGAGGACGTGATGCTCGTTGATGTTCTCCGCCGGCACGGTCACCCAGATCTGCACGTCGGCGTTTTTCGCGGGGACGGAATGGGTCACGTTGATCGGCCGCGCGGAGCGCGAGGCGCGGCGGAACAGGCGCGCCGGCTTCTCTTCGAACAGCGTTTCATTCGCCACGATGTCGCCGCCGGCACGGACGACGATGCGCCCGTCGGTGAACGGATGAGCGAACACGGTCGTGAACTGCGACGGCGCCGCTTCCACGGCCTGCGTCGAGCCGACCCCGCCGGCAGCGCTGCCGCCGGTCGATGTCTTCGAGCCATTCGACACGACGCGCGTCGGGGGCGTCGTCGTCTTCGTGCTCCTCGTCGAGCGCGCGGCCTCGAGCTTCAGTTGCTCGGTCTGGGCGAGCTTCAGATACTCGGCGGCCTCGAGCGAGCTCGGATTCATGCCGACCGATTCCTGGAATCGAGCGATCGCGTCGGGATACTTCCTCTCGTTGTACAGCGCGAGACCTTCGTCGAACTTCAGCTTCGCCTGCACGATCTGCTGCTTGCCCACTTCCTCCTGCTGCCGGATCCTGTTCAGCTTCTGCAGCATCTGCGTGACGTACGGCGAATCCGGCGCGAGCCGCGAAAGCTCTTCGTATTTCGCGTAGGCGTCCGTGACGCGTCCCTGGCGCAGGAGCGCAGTCGCTTCGCCGCGCAACTTCCGCTCGCGCTCATGACGCGCTGCTTTCGCCGTGTCGGCCGGCGGGACCACCGGGGTTTTGCTGCGCACCGCCGCCACCGCGCCGAAGAGTCCCGCGAGGAGGAGGGCGGCGATGCCGAGGAAGAGCGGCGGGGAAATCCGCCTGCGCCACATCGGAAGCGTGCGCACGTTCGTGAGCGTCTTGCGCAGCCGCAGCGCCACGGGCTGCTTCGGCGCGGCAGGTGCTTTCGCGGAGATCGACGGCGCCGCGGCGGCCGCGGCGGCCGCACCCGACGCCTTCGTTCCGAGGCTGCTCGGCGACGACGCTTCTTCCGCCTCGGGGAACGGCACCTCGAGCGTCGGGACGCGCTCGGTGCCCCCGCGCGTCACCACTGTTTCTTCCTCGAGCAGCGGCTCGTTCGGACGCACAGGACGCTCGCCGCGCACGACGGCCCGCAATGCGGTGGCGAAGTCGCGCGCGCGCTGGTAGCGCTTCGCGGGATCTTTCGCCAGCGCGTGCGCAACGACGTCTTCGTAGCCGTCGGGGATTTGCGGGTTGATCTCGTGCAGCGGCGGGAAAGGCTCGTGCACGATCTTGTACGAGATCGACGTCAGCGAGTCGCCGCCGAACGGCTTGCGCCGCGTGAGACATTCATAGAGACAGATGCCGAGCGAGAAGATATCCGTGCGGCCGTCCACCGGCGCACCCTTGATCTGCTCCGGCGCCATGTAGTTCGGCGTGCCGAGGAACTGGCCGGTGGTGGTGAGGTTCGCGGCGCCCGAGGCGATCTTGGCGATGCCGAAGTCGGTGATCTTCGCGCGGTGGCCCTCGAGGAGAATGATGTTGGCCGGTTTGACGTCGCGATGCACGATTCCCTTCGCGTGGGCGAAGTCGAGCGCGTCGGCGACCTGGGAGATGATGTCGCCGATCTGATCGAAGGTCAGCGTGCGCCCTTGATTCAGCACTTCTTTTATGTTGTGCCCCTCGACGTACTCCATGGCGATGAACGACGTGCCGCTCGCGTCGTCCTGTCCGATGTCGTGCACGGTCACGATGGCGGGATGGTTCAGGATGCCCGCGGCCTGCGCCTCGCGGATGAAGCGCTGCTGGAACTCCTTCGTCTCCTCATCGTCGGCGTGCGCGCCGAGACGGATCGTCTTCAGCGCGACCAGCCGGCCGATCACGGGGTCCTTGGCGAGATAGACGATTCCCATCGCCCCTTTGCCGAGCTCTCGAACGATTTCGTAGCGGGCGAGCTTCACGTGGGATCTCTCTCCGGAGGCGGTGCGGCTGGCAGGTTCAGCCGCGGGATCATTCGCCATGAATGGACCATGATAGCGGTTGCGGAGCGGCGTTTCGGCTCCGGATTTTAAATTATGATGTCACGCTTGTTTCTCAAATCCCTTACGGAGACGCTCTCATGAAGGTTTACTCCGGTTCCGAGATCCGCAACGTGGCGATCGTCGGACATAACGATACGGGCAAGACCACGCTCGTTTCGCAACTGCTGTTCAACGCCGGCGCCATCACTCGCCTGGGACGCGTCGAGGACGGGACCACCGTGACCGACTTCGATCCGGATGAAGTCGATCGCAGGCATTCCATCTCCAGCGCCGTGGCGTACGTGGAGTGGAAAGACACGAAGATCAACCTCATCGACTCCCCCGGCTTCGGCATCTTCGTGATGGAAGCAAAAGCCGCGCTGCGCGTCGCCGACTCCGCGGCTGTGCTCGTCAGCGGCGTCACCGGCGTCGAAGTGACGACCGAGAAGGTGTGGAAGTTCGCCGAGGAGTACGCGCTGCCGCGGCTGATCATCATGAACAAGATGGATCGCGACCGCGCATCGTTCTCGCGAACGCTCGAGTCGCTGCAGAAGAAGTTCGGCAAGAACGTCGTGCCGATTCAGCTTCCCATCGGCGAGGAGAAGGACTTCAGCGGCGTCATCGATCTCGTGGCGATGAAGGCCTATCAGTATCCCGCCGACGGCTCCGGCAAGTTCGACGCGGTCGACATCCCCGCGAATCTGAAGGGCGATGCGGATGCGTGGCGCGAGAAGCTGATCGAGAAAGTCGCCGAGGGCGACGACACGCTGATGGAGAAGTTCTTCGAGCAGGGCGGGCTGTCGCAGGAAGATCTGATCGACGGTCTCAGGCGCGAGGTCGCGCATCATCAGATCTATCCGGTGCTGCTCACCTCCGCGTCGCACAACATCGGCGGCCACGGGATTCTCGATGCGTTCGCGTCACTGCTGCCGGCGGCGGATGAGATCAAAACGCTCGACGGCAAGGACAAGAAAGGCGAGAAGATCGCCTTCGATCGCCGCCCCGAGGCCTTCCCCTCGGCACTCGTGTTCAAGACGTTCTCCGATCCGTTTTCCGGCCGCGTCTCGCTGTTCCGCGTCTACTCCGGAACACTCAAGTCGGACACGGCGTACTGGAACACGTCGCGCGATCACGAAGAGCGCATCGGCAAGCTGCAGCTGCTGCAGGGCAAGCAGCAGGTTCCGGTCTCGGAGCTGCGCGCGGGCGACATCGGCGCGGTGGCGAAGCTGAAAGACACCTTCACCGGCGACACGATCGCGGCGAAGGATCACCAGATCACGCTCGACTTCATGAGCTATCCCGAAGCGGCGATCGCGTTCGCCGTGGAACCGAAAGCGCGCGGCGACGAGGACAAGCTCGGCGCGGCGATCCATCGCATCATCGAAGAGGATCCGACGATCAAGTTCGAGCGCGACGCGATGACGAAGGAGTTCCTGATCAGCGGTCAGGGACAGCTGCACGTCGAGATCGTGGTCGGAAAGCTGAAGAAGAAGTACAACGTCGACGTCGTCCTCCATCCGCCGAAGGTTCCGTATCGCGAGACGATCACGAAGCCGGCCGATGCGCACGGGCGGCACAAGAAGCAGTCGGGCGGCCACGGGCAGTTCGCCGATTGCAAGATCACGATGGAGCCGCTGCCGCGCGGCGCGGACTTCGAGTTCGTCGACGAGATCTTCGGCGGCTCGATTCCGCGGCAGTACATCCCGGCGGTCGAGAAGGGCATTCAGGACGCGCGCATCAAGGGTTATCTCGCCGGCTTTCCGGTGGTCGACTTCCGCGTGCGGCTGAAGGACGGGCAGTATCACGACGTCGACTCGTCGGAAATGGCGTTCAAGATCGCGGGCTCGCTCGCATTCCAGGACGCGATGGAGAAGGCGCGGCCGACGCTGCTCGAGCCGATCATGCACGTCGACATCAGCGCGCCGAGCGAGTACGTCGGGGACATCATGGGCGATCTGAACTCGCGCCGCGGACGCGTGGAAGGCGTCGACGCGGAAGAGGACGTGCAGACGATCAAGGCGCGCGTGCCGCTCGCGGAGATGCTGACGTACGGCTCGACGCTGCGCTCGATCACGCAGGGCCGCGGCAGCTTCCACATGGAGTACTCACACTACGAGGAAGTGCCGAAGCAGGCGCAGGAAAAGATCATCGCCGACGCGAAGAAGGCGAAGGAAGCGCAGGCGGCGGCGCATTAGCTTCGCCCGGTTGCCCGGTTACCCGGTTGCCCAGTTGCCCGGTTGCCCGGTTGCCCAGTTGCCCGGCGCGGCTCGGTGGTCCGAGCCGCAACGCGTTGGCGCCGGCACCCGCACGGCGCCGCCGGGAAACCGGGCAACCGGGAAGCCGGGCAACCGGTATCACAACCTCGCCGAGATCCTCGCGATATCCACCTTCGCGTCATCGCTCACCGTGACGATGAACGTCTTCGTCACGCCGGACGGCGCGGCGATGCGCACGGTGTAGCTGCCCGGCTCCGCGAAGTCGTACACCTCGTCCATCGAGTTGAACTGGCGTACCTGTCCGATCAACACGTCGTTCACCGACACCATCGCGTCATCGGGCAGCACGTTGAGCAACATGCCGCGGCGCGCGAACATGCGCGTCGCCGACTCGATGCCTTCGGGGCCGCCGCTGATCACCGCGCGCGATTGTCCGGGCATCGGCTCGTTCGCTTCGGGCGTGCTCTCCGGCATCACCAGCGATGCGCCCGCACCCGGCTCGTCCTGCGGCGAGCGCGCACTGGTGCGCTCGCGCTGCGGAGGCACGTGATCGGTGAGCGTGTCTTCGCGATAACGAAGTCCCGTGACGACGGCGAGCGCCGCGATCACGACCAGCACGGCGCCGATGAGGACCGGCACCCACCGCGGTATCACCGACGGTGCGGGCGGTTGTTCCTCAGGACTCTGCTCCGTCATCGCTCTCACCCTGCGAGTTCTCGTCGACGATCGCGGGTCCTTCGTCGGTCACGAGCGTCTCTTCCTCGTCATCGAGCTTCTCGTACTCCTGCTGGCGCTCCCGCAGCAGCTCCTGCGCACGCGCTTCGTCCTCGGTGCCGACGTAGATGCGGATCTCGCCCATCGCGCCGAAGTTGATCGGCTCCATGTTGAACTTCACGTTCTCGATCTGGGCGGCGATTCCCTCATTCTCGAGAAATCCCTGCAGAAGCTTCGCCTCGTCATCCGTCCCTGCGCTGGCGATCTCGACCCAGGTCGTCCCATCTTCAGCGGGGACAGTGTTCACGTCGTCACGGATATCGGGTGCCATGCGCTCAGCTCCTTACGGTACGAGAGTGATGCGGCCGGCGCCGGCCGTCATCGATCCGATCGATGCATAGAACAGACCGCTTTCGCGGAATTGCTCTTCGAGCGCCGCCGCGCGCTCCGGCGCGATAGCGATGAGCAGGCCGCCCGAGGTCTGCGCATCACACATCAATGTGTACTCAGCCTCGGCAACCGACAAGCGCACGCGGTCGCGGAAGGTCTTCGCATTGCGATTCGTCCCCTCGGGACGGAATCCGCGCGCGAGCAGCTCGCGCACGCCGTCGAGCACGGGGACCGCGCTCACGCGGATCTCCGCACCGAGGGTCGCACCAGCGCACATCTCGAGAAGATGACCGATGAGACCGTAGCCGGTGACGTCGGTTGCGGCGCTCGCGCCGGCGGCGACCATCGCGCGCGCGGCGTCGCGGTTGAGCATCGTCATCCAGCGGATCGCGTCATCGAGCGACGGCGGCTCGCGGCGAAAGAATCTGCGTGACGTCATCGCGCGATACGCGCTGACGACGATCCCGTTGCCGATCGGCTTGGTGAGGTACAGCAGGTCGCCGGCGTTCGCGGTCGAGTTGCGAACGAGCTTGTCCACGGTGACGATGCCCGTGACGACGAGTCCGTACTTCGGGACGTCGTCGATGATCGTGTGCCCGCCGGCGACGGCGAATCCTGCCTCCCGCGCCTTCTCCGCGCCGCCGCGCAGAATCTCCTGCAGCACTTCGAGGGGGAGGACTTCGGTGGGAAAGCCGGCGATCGCGAGGCCGAGGATCGGCGTCGCGCCCATCGCGTAGACGTCGGAGATCGCGTTCGTCGCGGCGATCTGGCCGAAGAGATACGGGTCGTCGACGATCGGCGTGAAGAAGTCGACGGTCTGCGCGATCGCCGTGTCGCCCACGATGCGCAGCACGGCCGCGTCGTCGCACGTCGTCGTGCCGACGAGAAGATCCCCGACCCCTTCGTTGGAAGGGAGTTTGGAGAGAATCGAGCGCAGGTCATCCTGACCCAGCTTGCAGGCTCAACCGCCGGTGGTGGCGAAGGAGCTGAGCGGCGGATAGCGCCGCAGACTGTGCTTCACGAGGTGATGTTATCGCTGATCGCGTAACGATGAGCGATGAACGATGAATCAGGCGACGTTCATCGTTCATCGTTCATCGTTCATCGTTCATCGTTCATCGTTTCGGCTCTTCGCCAGGCACGACCCCCCTCGCGTGCTCCACTGCCGCCAGAATCTCCTGATACAACTCGTACTTCGTGTTCTCGCTGAGGGCCACGTCTCGATTCACGATCTCGGCGATCTGCGTGGCGAGGTACGACGCGAGCGGGAGACGCTCGCCGGACTCGTGAAGCTGGTGAAAGCCGGGAACGAGATCGTCTTCGAGCTTCCGGCGGAACGTGCCGTCGAAGACGTCCTGCTCGAGGGTGTCGTGGTCGATGTTCATTTCGCGGTGTACGCGGCCACGACGTTCGCACCGTCGCGCGTGACCGTCGCATCGACGCCGCGCTTCTTCAGAAACGCGCCGTACGCATCGGCGAACGCGGTGGCGCGCTCGGGCGACTCCCACTTCGTGCGCGCTTCCACGCGGCCGTCGCGCCACACGGCGACGCGGTCGTTCACCCAGCCGCGCGCCGCATCCGCGCCGACGAGAAAGCGCCAGTGGAACGCGCCGAGGTGCTCGACGGCGATGACGTCGCCGGAAGGAATCGTGCGATCGAACGCCTCCGCCTTCGAGCTCTTCGCGAAGTACTCCTCGGGATGCAGGATCTCGCGCGTGCTGCGCGGCGGATTCGCGTGCACGCGGTCGACTTCTTTCCAGCCGCCGCGCTTGTAGGCCTCGACCACGAACCTCAATCCCTCGAGGTACGGAAACTTCAGCATCTCCGCGAAATACTTCGGCGTCGCGGGATCGATCATCGACTCGCTCTGCGCGGCCGAGTTCACGGTCTGCAGCAGGGCCTCGTTCTCGAGCGCTTCATCGAGCTCGATGTTCACGCCCTTCAGCATGTGCGCGACCATCACCAGCACGGCCTCGCCCTCGAGCAGCGCGTGATACGCCATGCTCGCATCCGAGTCCTTCATCCGCGCCTTCTCGCCCTCGGCGAGCTGGAAGTGCTGATCCTGCAGCGCGTGCGTGAGCTCGTGCACCATGACCGTCTGCTCGAGCATCTTCGGATCGGCCATCGTGGCGACGGCCTCGGGCAGCTTCGGCAGTTGTCGGATCGAGTAGTAGGTGTGCGAGTGCGGATCGTAGAACGCGAGCACCTGCGACTCGTACAGCGAGAGCAGCTGCGGGACGATCTTCGCCGGCTCGACGTCGACGAGCTGCAGCGCGCGGAGCATCACACCCCAGTCTTCGAGCGAGTAGGGGATCGATTTCGCCATCTGGTCGCGCAAATGCTTCTGCAGATCGGAGCGGTCGATGGTGACGTTGCGGACGTCCCTGGTGAATTTGCGGCCGCGGATCTCCTCGACCGCTTTCATGCCCGGCGCGAGCGGCGAGGCCTGCGCGCACGCGGCGAGCAGGAAAAGCGCGAGCAGCCGAGCATGCCTGAAGCGAGCCATGCGCTGCGGAACGAGCGGTTTGCGCCCCCCATTCCGTTCACTTAGAATGCCCGCGATTCAGTCCATGGAACGCGGCGAAAGTGAGCGTATCGACATCACGATCAGTAGCCGTTTCGAGAACATCGAACTGGTTCAAGTGATCGCCGAACACCTCTGCGAAAACGCGGGCGTGGACGAGGATGGCTCACACTGGATCGGGATGGCCGTTCGCGAGGCGGTGGCGAACGCCATCAAACACGGCAACAGACTCGACGTACGCAAAAAAGTGAACGCGACGTTCGAGCTCGAGGGTGCGGAACTGGAGATCACCATTTCCGACGAAGGAGAAGGATTCGATCCTGAAAAAGTCAGCGACCCGCTCAACCCTCAGAACCTCATGAAAACGAGCGGCCGGGGCATCTTCTACATGAAGACCTTCATGGACCAGGTTCACTACTCGTTTGCGCCCGGCGGGGGAACCTCGCTGGTGATGACGAAGAACCTGGCGAAGGGCCCCGGCATCGCCAGTACGAAAGCCTGAATTCGATAGAAGGAGAACCAAATGAAAGCCACCACCCGAAGCGTCGACGGCGTCGAGATCATTTCTCTGCAGGGCAAGATCACCATCGGCGCGGGAGACACGCAGTTGCGCGAGGTCATCGCCAACGCGGTGAACGCCGGCAAGAACAAGATTCTGCTCGACCTGAGTGGAGTCACGACCATCGACTCGTCCGGAATCGGCGAGCTCGTCGGCTCCTACACCACGGTCACGAACCGCGGCGGAAAGCTCAAGCTCCTCCACCTCCCGGCGAAGCTCAACGAGCTGCTGCACGTCACGCAGCTCATCACGGTGTTCGAGGTCTACGACAACGAGCAGGAAGCGATCAGAAGCTTCTAGGAGAGCGGGCGTCTCGCCCGCTCTCTGTCGATGGCGGACGGGACGTCCGCCCTCCTACGGCATACCCGGCCGGGGCCGCCGAATCGGCGGCCCTGAACGCGCCGGCTCCACCGGGCGCCGGCCCATCCACCGCATCGGGACCGCGTTCGTGTAGACGACCTCGTTCCGCTCGATCCAGATCGGAAAGAGCTCGTCCGCGCGCTTCGCATCGGCGACCGCCTTCTGCGGAATGTCGATCAGCTCCGTGAACGGCGCCGTGTCGCCGAGGAAGTTCACCTTCAGCCGCAATTCGGCCGGAACGCGATTGTTCGGATCCGCCGACTGCGCGGGAATCGCGAACATGATCCGCGCCGTCGTCGTGAATGATTTTTTTTCGCCCGGCGCGATGGGGATGAGACGCGGCAGCAGCACCTCGCCCGGCACTTCCGAGCCGATATTGACGGTGATCGTCCGCGTTTCGCTGTCGAACGTCGTCACCGGGATGATGTCCGCGACGGCGATCGTGTTCGGGCGCTGATTCGTGATCGAGTAGGTGATCGAGACCGGATCGCCGGCGCGCACGACGTCGCCGAAGATCTCCGCATCGACGCGCACCGCGCTCTCCGTTCCCACGACGCGGCGCGGCTCGTTCATGTCGATGGGCGTCGTGGTGCTGCAGGCGACGAACAGCAGAAGTGCCAGTGCCGCAAGAGAACGAGTCACGAGGCTTCTCCCTTTGCGGCAGACAACCTCGCGCCACTACGCGAAATTGCTCTGGTGGACTCTCAACCTTGAAAGCATGCGTTGCCCGCCTTGTCATCCCGAGCGTGAGCGAGGGACCCGGGCGGGCGGCGGCGCGACGCGCGAGCTTCGTGCCACCCTCCCCCCCGGGTCCCTCGCTCACGCTCGGGATGACAAGCCTTGGTACCCATGCTTTCAATGTTGAAAGTCCACTAGAAGACCACATCCATAGCCGGCATCGCGCCGGGCGTCCAATGGACGGGCAGCGTGTTCAGAAGGATCGTGTCGCGTGCCTCGAGCCAGCTGTCGAAGAGCGCATCGGGCAGCACCTGAGAGCCGAATTTGTGCCGGGGTTATTTGGACCGGTCGTTCTGCTGGCCAAAAGGTGAAAGGAAAAGGGTAAAAGGTAAAAGTGCTCCGCCGCTCGACAACACGCGCCGCGGACCGACTTCACTTTTTTTACCTTTTACCTTTTTCCTTTTTCCTTTTTCCTTTTACCTTTTTCCGGCGCCGGCCCCCGAACTCGATCAATCGATCTTCAGGACAGCCAGGAACGCTTCCTGCGGAATCTCGACCTTCCCGACCCGCTTCATCCGCTTCTTCCCCTCTTTCTGCTTCTCGAGGAGCTTGCGTTTGCGGGTGATGTCGCCGCCGTAGCATTTGGCGAGGACGTTTTTGCGGAGGGCTTTCACCGTTTCGCGCGCGACGACGCGGTTGCCGATCGCGGCCTGCAGCGCGACCTCGAACATCTGCCGGGGGATGAACTCCTTCATCTTCTCGACCAGCATCTTGCCGCGCGCGAAGGCCTTGTCCCTGTGCACGATCAAGGAGAGCGCGTCGAGCGGCTCGCCGTTGACGAGGATGTCCATCTTCACCAGATCGCTCTCGCGGTACCCGATGAACTGGTAGTCGAGCGACGCGTAGCCGCGCGAGATCGACTTCAGCTTGTCGAAGAAGTCGAGGATCACCTCGTTGAGCGGCATCTCGTACACGATCATCACGCGGTTCGCGGAGACGTACTCGAGCTTCTTCTGCGTGCCGCGGCGATCGATCGCCAGCGCGAGAATCGGTCCGACGTATTCGTCGGTGGACAGCATCGTGACCTCGAAGAACGGCTCTTCGATCTTCGCGATGTACGCGGGATCGGGAAGCTTCTGCGGGTTGTCCACCTCGATCCATTCGCCGTCCGTCTTCAGCACGCGATAGCGGACGCCCGGCGCGGTCGTGAGGAGCTCGAGGTTGAACTCGCGCTCCAGGCGCTCCTGGATGATCTCCATGTGCAGCAGGCCGAGAAACCCGCAGCGGAATCCGAATCCGAGAGCCATCGAGTTTTCGGGCTCGTAGGAGAACGACGCGTCGTTGAGCTTGAGCTTCGCGACCGCATCGCGCAGGTTCTCGTACTCCTCGGTGATGATCGGAAAGAGGCCCGCGAACACCATCGGCTTCACTTCCTGGAATCCCGGCAGCGGCTCCGGATTCGCCTTCGCCTCGGTGATCGTGTCGCCGATCTTCGCCTGAACGATGTCTCGGATGTTGGCGAAGAAGAAGCCGACTTCGCCGACGCCGAGGGAATCGATCACCTTCGGCTTCGGCGTGAAGATGCCGAGCTCCGCGACCTCGTACTCGCGCAACGTCGACATGAACTTGACCTTCATGCCTCGCCGCAACGAGCCGTCGATCATCCGCACGAGGCAGACCACACCGCGATACGGGTCGTACCAGGAGTCGAAGAGCAGCGCGCGCAACGGTCCATCGGGATCGCCTTTGGGCGCGGGGATGTGGGTGATGATCTTTTCGAGGATCTCTTCGACGCCGATGCCGGCCTTCGCCGACGCGAGCACGGCATCGTGCGCGTCGAGTCCGATCACGTTCTCGATCTGCTCGCGGACGCGCTCGGGCTCGGCCGACGGCAGGTCGACTTTGTTGATGACGGGAAGAATGGCCAGGTTGTTGTTGATCGCGAGGTAGCTGTTGGCGAGCGTCTGCGCCTCGACGCCCTGGGTCGCATCGACGACGAGAATCGCCCCTTCGCACGCCGCCAGGCTGCGTGAGACCTCGTAGGTGAAGTCGACGTGGCCGGGCGTGTCGATGAGGTTGAACGTGTAGTCCTGCCCCTCCTTCGTCCGATGCTTCAGCGTCACGGCGCGGGCCTTGATGGTGATGCCGCGCTCGCGCTCGAGATCCATGTCGTCGAGCATCTGCTCGTGCATGTCACGCTGCTCGACGGCCCCGGTCATCTGCAGCAGCCGGTCGGACAAGGTGGTCTTGCCGTGGTCGATGTGCGCGATGATCGAGAAGTTCCGGATGTACCGAGGGTCAGGCATTCGCGGGCCATCTAACACGAATGGCTCGCCTTGTCATCCCGGCGGGCCGCCTACACGCCGAGCGTTTTGAGGTCTTCCCACTTGCAGAGCCGCGCCAGGGCGTCGCCGAACGGCAGTGGCTCGCGATCGACGATGATCTCGATGAGCGTCGTAGTGTACGGCCAGAACACGAGCGGTTTCTTCTTCGCCGCGACGTAACCGGAGAGATCGAGGTTGATCTCCGTGGGGCGCGCGTCGAGCCGAAGGAGGTACTCCTCATCGCTTTCGTTGTCATGCCTCGGCGGCGGCGGCTCGACGGGAAATCCTTCGTTGCTGATGCCCTTGTAGGCCACGAGGATCGTACCCGACGAGAGCGTCACGCGCATCCAGAGGCCCTTCACGTTTTTCAGCTCTTTGAGGTCGACGTGAAAGGAGCGGAAGCTCTTGTCGCGCTCATACGGATGCAATTCCAGATCGAACGGCAAAGGTTCCGCTTCGCCACCCGAGACGGCGAAGAGCTCCACGTGATAATCGCTGATCGGATCGCCCCGTTCGTCGGTCAGGTGAATGACGAAATGCTGGTATTCCTTGTCGTCTTTCTTCGGCGGCGTGCTCCATCGGCGCGCGTCGGCGAGCCAATCGTGAAACTGCTTCTCGTTGCTCACATTCAACGCCCGCACGACCAGCTTCGCCATCTCCGGTTCCGGTTTGCTGAGGATGGTGGCGTGGTTCTTCTTGTCCGCGAAGATCACCGGCGCTTCGACGGCGTTGGGTGTCGCCGGCACGAAGCGCATCGGATGCCCGTTCGGTTTCGTCAGGTCGAGAGAGAACTTACAGGTGTCGAGTGAGACCCCGGCGAATCGCACGGTTCCATCCGTACCGGGTTCATTGACGAACTTTCGAAAACCTTCGTACGTCTCGTTGCCGCAGAAGATGAACGGATACGGCGTGCCCCCGTTCGCTCCGTAAAACGGCTCTTTGTCGAACAGGTCGATGTGGGCGAGATCCCAGGTGAACTTGCTGGCGAGCTCCAGGCCGTCGAGGATCAGATCGCCGGCCTCGAGAAAATCAGGTGCGTTCTCAAGATCGGTGGCTTTGTTGCCTTTGAAGAGGGAGCCGAGAAAACCGCGTCCACGGTGCGCGAGGGGCGAGCCCCACGTGGCGGGAGCGAATCCGATGAGGTGCTTGAGCCGTTTGACGCGGCTGCGGTCGCCGCGATTGGCGGTGAGCCAGGCACGGACGACGAGGATGCCGGTGGAGTGGACAATGGCATCGAAGTCACCCGTGATGTTTCTGTTGACCAAGGCGCGCTCGAACCCCTCGGCGAGATCTTTGATCGTGACTTCGTTCGTGAGCGACTTGTACGTGACCACCTCGATCGTCTCGGTCGTGAAACCGCGCTCCCGGAGAACCTTCACCCACGGAGCGAATGACGCTCCACGGTCCGAGTAACCGTGGACGAGCACCACTTTGCGAGAGGGACTGGCTGCGGTCTCGATGGCCGTCATCGGTGATCCTCCTGATGGGCGCCGCAGCAGCCGGCTGAAAAATCCCATTGATATCTAGGAGTGACGCGGCGGCGCTTTTCCCTACCGTCGATCGCGCCACTGATGTCCGCAGTCGATGCAGACACGTTGGTTCACGACGAGGTGGGCGAGCACGATGACCGCGAGCATGATCGCGGCGACAAGGGCGGCGTTGCGGTCGAAGACGAGCACGGCGGCGATGGCTGCGCCGATGAGGGCGAGATAAATCATCCAGATCACGGTTCCGCCGCGACGGGTCTTCTCGGAACTGCATCGGGGGCAGGGAGTCATCGCCGCGCCGCATGATAACGTTCGCGCCCGCATGGATCTCGGCATTCGCAATCGCGTGGCGATGGTGGCGGCGGCGAGCAAAGGCCTCGGCCGCGCGATCGCGGAGGCGCTCGCGGGCGAGGGATGTCGTCTTTCGATCTGCGCACGCTCGCTCGAGTCGCTCGAGGACGTACGAGCCTCGATCAGCGCCAACGGCGGCGACGTGCTCGCAGTCGCGTGCGACGTCTCGAAGGCCGAAGATCTGCAGCGCTGGTTCGACAAAACCATCGCGCGATTCGCGCAGGTCGACATCCTCGTCACGAACACGGGCGGGCCTCCCGCGGCGCAGTTCCTCGAGCTGAGCGAGGAGCAGTGGCACGCGGGCATCGACTCGACGCTGATGAACGTCGTGCGCCTCTGCCGGCTCGTGATTCCCGGCATGCAGAAGCGCAAGTGGGGGCGCATCGTTCATCTGACGTCGTTCGTCGCGAAGCAGCCGGTCGAGCTCCTCACGATCAGCTCCACGCTGCGCGCGGGACTCTCCGGCCTCACGAAAACGCTCGCCGATCAGGTCGCGCGCGACGGGATTCTTGTCAACGCGATTCTTCCAGGCCACTTCCTCACCGACCGGCAGCGGCATCTCGCGGAGATTCGTTCGAAGGAGCAAGGCATCACCGAGGAGGAGTACTTCCGCAACGCCGCAGAAGCGATTCCCCTCGGACGCATCGGCGATCCGCGCGAGCTCGCGAACGTCGTCGCGTTTCTCTGCAGCGAGCGCGCGAGCTACCTCACCGGCGCGTCGATTCAGGTCGACGGCGGGCTATACCGCGGGACGTTCTGAGCGCGGGAAAAAGTAGCGGCGGATGTAGAGCAGGAACGCCCGATGAACAGGAGTCCGAACAGCAGATGCACGATGCCGCAACCGATCAATCCCGGGCGACGATCCTTGTACTCCATCACGACTCCCAGCTCGTTCCGTTCATCCTCGCCACGATCTTCGCCACCTCGATGTAATCCGCCCCCTCGCCCAGCTGATGCAGCGACGCGCTGAAGAGCTGCTGCGTGAGCGCGAGCATCGGCGTCGACGCGTGCTGCTGATGCGCGAGCGACGCGGCAATGCGGATGTCCTTGTCGTGATGCGCGAGCTTGAACACGAGCGGCCACTGGTGATCGCGCAGGCGCATCGGAAGCAGATTCTCGGACGCGTTCGAGCGCCCGCTGCCGGCGTTCGTCACCTCGAGCGCGGTTTTGATGTCGATGCCGAGCTGCTTCGCGAGCAGCAGGCACTCCGCCGTGATCCACACCGTCGCGCCCATGATCGAGTTCGTCAGGACCTTGATCGCGTGTCCCGCGCCCACGCCGCCGACGTGAATGATCGTCTTCCCGTTCAGCCGCAGAATCTCCTTCGCGCGCGCGAAGCCGTCCGCGCTGCCGCCGATCATGATCGTGAGCGTCGCATTCTCGGCGCCGACGATCGCGCCGGTGACCGGCGCATCGACGAGCTCGACGCCTTTCTCCGCGAGCCGCTTCGCGGTCTCGCGGCTCACGTTCGGATCTCCGCTGGTGGCGTCGATCCACAACGTGCCGCGCTTCACGTGCGGGAGCATGGCGTCGACGATCTCGTCGACCTCCCTGCTCGTCGGCAGCATGGTGATGATCGCTTCCGCATCCGCGCACTCGGCGAGCTCCGCGGCGACGCGCGTGCCGTGCTCGCGCGCGTGCCGCTCCGCTTTCTCGCGCGTGCGGTTCCAGACGACGAGCTCATGTTCTTTGGAGAGATGGCGCGCCATGGGAAAGCCCATGGCGCCGAGTCCGATGAACGCAATCTTCATGGAGGGGATGATAGAGGAAGGAGGGCGGACGTCCCGTCCGCCGCGTGGCGGACGAGACGTCCGCCCTCCTTGTCGAGAAGCCGTTGAGACGCCCATCGAGACCCTCCGGCTCGCGTTGCAGAGAGAGAGGTAGCTTCAGCAAATTCCACGGAGGCACGCCCATTCGCCCGCTCACCGTGGTTGGGTCCGAGGTGGGCGCGAGGCTGAAGGGTCTCGATCGGCGTCTCAAAGAGCTCTGACGAAAAGAGGGGCGTTACGCCCCTCTGTTTGCCGTTTCCGGCGCGGTGCTGGAACCCAACTGCAATCTACACCGCTGTTCCACCCACTGTAGTGAGCTGGGTCACAAAGATCAAGCCTGATTTTTATACCAATCTGCGTTGATCTGGATGTATTGCTTCCACTGGTCCGGAACGAGGTCAGCCGGGAAGATCGCCTGCACCGGGCAGGCGGGCTCGCAGGCGCCGCAGTCGATGCAGACTTCGGGATCGATGTACAGCATGTCGAAGTCGCCGAAGTTCGCCTCATCCTTGCGCGGATGAATGCAATCCACCGGGCAGACGTCGACGCAGGCGGTGTCCTTCGTGTTGACGCACGGTTCGGCAATCACATAAGCCATCTGGGACGAATCCTCCGGACCACGAAAAGTGGGAACGAATTGTACGTCAGATGAATTCTGCAACGGTGGCGGACATCACCGGCACGGTTCGCTACTCGTTCCAGCGCCGGATCGACTCGATCAGGTAGTCGTTGCCCATGAACGACACGATCTCGCCCGCGGAGTGGCCCATGAGCTTCTTCGCGACGTCGGACTGATTCGAATAGACGCCGTGCTCGGGGTCGGACTCCCACGGGCCGAGGATGCTGACGGCGCGGCGCTCGTCGCCGTTGCTCAGCTCGACCTTCGTCCCGACGCGCACGATCGACGTGTCGATCTGCGAGGCATCGAGCACGCGCACGCGAGAGATCTCGCCCGCCAGCTCGCCGACGCGCGCGGAGAGGTACTCGGCGCGCTGGCGCGCGGCCTTGTACTCGAAGTTCTCGCGCAGATCGCCCATCTCGCGCGCCGCCTGCAGCGCCTTCGAGTTCGCGGGAATCTCCACGCTTTTCAGATGCGTGAGCTCGGCGCGCTTCTTCTCCAGCGAGTCCGCGGTCGCGTACACCGGCTCGGCCTGCGGCTCGCGCAGCGAGGGGAACTTCATGATCGCCGCGTGCTTCACGATCTCGCGGCGGTACTCCTCGAGCGCACCGTAGCGGTCGAGGGTCTCCACGAGCCTGCGCGCCTGCTCTTCATTGTTCCGCGCCATCACGATGCGTACGCCGAGGCCGCCTTTGTCGAACAGGTCCTTGAGCCGCGCGCGCACCGGCGAGAACTCGTCGTGCGTGAGCGCATCGAGAATCTGGAAAAGCAGCGGATACGTCGCGCGGTCGGAGAGCGTTTCCTCTTCGTTCAGACGCTTCACGAACCAGTAGAACGCATACGGATGGCGGCGCGGGTAGCGCAGCGTTTCGTCGATGAGGCGATCGCGGATCTCGATCTGCCCCGCCTCTTCGAGCGCGTTGATGATCATCGTGAGAATGCGCAGTTCCTGGTCGAGAAAAAACGCTTCGGCGTACACCTTCGCCCAGTCGGGATGGTTCTTGCGGACGACCGCGAGCGCCTTCTCGCGCAGCGCTTTGTCGCCGATCGCGGCGATCGTGCGCGACGCCATCGCGCCGCCGAGGAGCGACGCCGGCTCGACCGGCGCGGCGTAGGAGCCGGGAAGCGACTCGAGCGTCGTCAGAATCTGCCAGGCCATCGCCGCGTCGGTGCGCGCGAGCTTCCCCGCTTCCGCGGCCAGCGCGGCGGAGAACATGTTCGCCAGCTCCTTGCCGCGCGCGCTGTGCTTGCGCGCGAGATCGAGCTTCGTCTTCAGGTCCGCGCGATCGAACTCGCGCCGGATCGCCGCTTCCGCATCCGATTCGGATCCCAGAAACGCGTACGTCGCCTTCGCACCGCTGCCGCTGGTGACGACCTGCGGATTCCTGCGCGCCGCCGTCCACCACGAGCTCCACTTCTCTTCCGGCACGACGCCGATCACGGCGTCGCGGACTTCGCCCATCAACATCGGACGTCCGAAGCTCTGCAGGACCTTTCCGAAAAACTCGGAGGGCGACTCTTTCGCGAGCGCTTTCAGCTTGTCGGAATCGCGGAACTTCTCGCGCAGCACGTGGCCTTCGGGCAGCGGGACGAGAAACTTGGCCGCCGCGCCGAGGGGAACGGAGACGCGCTTTTCCTTCTCGAAGTCGAGGCGGCAGATGCCGAGCTCGGGATTCAGCTCCGTCACGCAGCCCGCGCCGCGGCCGGCCATGAAGAAGCACTCCCCTTCGTCGTAGGCGAGCCAGTTTTCGATTTTCTCCGCGCGCTCGACGGGATTGCTCTGCGCATCGGAGAAGTTCGCGAACCTGAAGGCCTTTTCGAAGCTGCGGTGCGTGCCGAGGCTCTTGCGCAGCGACTCTTCGATGGTCGCGCGGAGCTGCGTCGGATGTTTCGAGAGGCGGCCGAGCTCCTTCAGCACCTGCAGGCGCTGCGACCAGAGCTGCCGTTCTTTGAGGATGTCGGAGAGGAGGCCGAGGAGCGTGTCGGATTGCGAGCGCTGCTCGACGCGGCGAAGCGCCTTGGCGACGACGAGAAACGAGTCGACGTCCGACGGGTCGCTCTCGATCTGGTTCATCCAGAGCGACTCGATCTCGTCGAACTTCTTTTGTTGGATGAGAGCCTGCGCGTCTTCGCGGAACGCCATAGAGGCGGGGATTGTATAGGACCTATCGACGAAGCTTGACCAGCGCTTTGAATACGTCGAACGGAAGCTGTTCCGTGTGGACGATGTGGCGGAGGTGGTGCAGCGTCGTGCGGCGCTCCTGGACGTCGGCCAGGGAGATGTCGTGCTTGCGGAGCAGTTCGTGTGCTTTCTGGTCGTGCATGGTTCCGCACCGAACGGGACGAGTCCGGTGGCTATTCCCGGCGAACGTAGCGCCCGGCTTCAGCCGGGCGAAGGGCGGGCTGAAGCCAATGGTCTTCAGTTAAACATCGCGACGGCACGACCCACGGCGCCTGATTGCGATCTTGTCCCCTCTCCCCGCCGCGCGGGGAGAGGGGATTCCATCACTGCATGCGAAGACTCGGGATGCTTAACTGAAGACCGTTGGGGCTGAAGCCCGCCCCTGCGTTACGTTTTCCCGGAGGGCCGCGAGGATCTTCTCGTGCACTCCGCCGAACGCGCCGGACGACATCACCACCACGACGTCCCCATCGCGCGACTCGGCAGCCACGCGCCTGGCGATCGCGTCGAAGTCGTCGATCTGCTCGGCCGGGATGCCGTCGGAGTCGAGCCTCGAGACGATGTCCGGCACCGACATCATCTTGTCGAGTCCGTAGCGCGTCTCGTAGCGCTGGCGATGGAAGATCGGGCCGATGATCACCCGGCCGGCCTCGTGGAACGCGTCGATGTAGCCGCTCTCGAACTCCTTCCGCGATGACGAGATCGAGCGCGGCTCGAAGAGCGCCCAGATGCGGCGGTCCGGATAACGCCGCCTCGCGCCGTGCAGCGTGGTCGCGATCGCGGTCGGATGATGCGCGAAATCGTCGATCACCGTCACGCCCCGCTCCACGCCGCGTACTTCCATCCGCCGCTTGATCCCCTGGAACGTCTCGAGCCCTTTCCGGATCTCCTCGGCCGAGAGTCCGCGCAGGCGAGCGATCACCGCATCGGCCAGCGCGTTGAGCACGTTGTGGCGTCCCGACAGCGTCGTGCGGAAGCGCGCCCACTCGCGGCCCTCGTGCCACGCCGTGAACTCCGTCCCCTCGGGACGCTCCTCGGCATCCGTCGCAAACGCATCGCACTCGCGTCCGAACCCGAACGTGACCCATCGCGCAACCGCGTCACCGCGCAACCCCATGACGTTCGCGTCATCACCGTTCGCGACGATCACGTCGTCCGGCGCAACGCGCTCCACCGCGCTGCGGAACGCGGCGATGATCGCGTCGAGGCTCGGGTAGATGTCGGCGTGATCGAACTCGATGTTGTTCACCAGCAGCGTGTTCGCACGGTAGTGCAGGAACTTCGGGCCTTTGTCGAAGAACGCGGTGTTGTACTCGTCGCCTTCGATGACGAAGTCGGCGCCGTCGCCCAGCTTGAAGTTCTGATTGAAGTTGAGCGGAATCCCTCCGACGACCATGCTCGGGTCGCGCCCGGCGGCCTCGAGCAGCCACGCCATCAGCGACGTGGTCGTGGTTTTCCCGTGCGTTCCGCTGACGACGATCGAGTGCTTTCCCTCGATGAAGAGGTGGTAGATCGCCTCGGGCATCGAGGTGTACGGCAGATCGAGCTCGACGGTCGCAGCGGCCTCGGCATTCGTGCTCGCGGCGGCATTGCCGACGACCACGAGCTCGGGGCGAAACGTCTCGAGATGCTGTTTCGTATACCCCTCGAGCACCGGGATCCGGAGCCGTTCGAGGTACGTGGACATCGGGGGATAGACGTGCTCGTCGGAGCCGGCGACTTCGTAGCCGCGCTGCTGGAGCATTCCGGCCAGCGAGGCCATCGCGGTGCCGCAGATTCCGATGAGGTAAACGCGGTTGATTTCCGGGAGCTCAGCGAGGTGAGGCATGGGCCTTCTTCCTCGCAAAATACATGCTCTGCACCGCGCGATTCTAAGGGGAATGAGCCCTGAGGCAGGGCTGTTCGAAACGCTGGCCACGACTACCGTCGTCAAACCACCAGGAGGATTTTCCGCATGTCGAAGCGATTGTTTGCCATCACGCTGGTCTTCTCTCTCATGATCGCGGCGCCGTTCGCGGTCGCGCAGGAGGAGACAGTCAAGGGACCGCGACTCACGCTCGTCGAGCCGCTCAAGGACTTCGGAACCGTTCCGAAGGGTGAGAAGCTCGATTGGGCGTTCGTTCTCAAGAACACCGGAACGACCGATCTCGAGATCCTCGCCGCGAAGCCGACCTGCGGCTGCACCGTGGCAGACTTCGACAAGGTGATCAAGCCGGGACAGACCGGCACGGTGAAGGCGAGCGTCGACACGATCTCGTTCGTCGGCCCGATCTCGAAGGCCGTGACGCTCGAGACGAATGACCCGAACGCGCCGAACGCGCAGGTCACGATCACCGCGGTCGTGAAGCCGTTCGTCGACATCCATCCCGTCGGCTACGTCCGCTACAACATGCTCCAGGGCGATGCCGAGAAGCAGTCCCTCACGCTCTACTCCGACGAGGTCGAGCCGTTCGAGGTGCTGAAGGTCGAGAGCCCGCAGGAGTGGATCAAAGTCGAGCACTCGAAGATCGAGACGCCGCTGCCGAACCTCGGCCGCGCCGGTCAGACGCAGTACAAGTTCGACTTCACCGTCGGCGGCCCGAACGCGAACATCGGACCGATCGCCGAGAAGGTGCTCATCAGGACGAACTCGATGCATCAGCCTGACTTCTGGGTCAGCGTGACCGGCGTGGTCCGTCCGACGATCCGCATCGAGCCGACCGCCGTGAACTTCGGCGAGATCACGGTGAACGACAGCGCCGCAACGCGCTTCGTCTCGTTCCGCTCGAACAACCTCAAGACGCCGGAGACGTTCGTCGTCACCAAGGTCGAGTCGAACGTCGCGGGCCTCAGCGCAAAAGTTAGCCCGAGCGCAAACAAGGGCGAGTACATGCTCGAGCTGCAGATCGACAAGGACGCGAAGCCGGGCATGCTCGACGGCACCGTCACGGTCTTCACGAGCGACAAGATCCATCCGACCGTCACCATCCCGGTGCGCGGAACGGTGAAGCCCGCGGGCGCGTAACGCAAACCACAACGATTTCCTGGAGGGCGGACGTCTCGTCCGCCCTTTTTGTTTCTACGCGACGACCGAGATCCCCGTGCCGTCGCCGACCGGCAGAATCGTGGTCAGCAGCCGCGGATCGGTGGCGATCCGCTCGTTGAACGCGCGCAGTGCATCGGTCGCGGCGTCGTGATCGCCGGCGGCAACGCGTCCCTTCCACAACAGGTTGTCGCAGACGATCATCGCGCCGCGCTCGAGCTTCGGCAGCAGCGCGTCGAGATACGCCTCGTACTCCGTCTTCACGCAGTCGATGAAGACGAAGTCGAACGGGCCGGTGAGCCGCGGCAGCACATCGAGCGCCGCGCCTTCATGGAAGACCACGCGGCACGGCAGCGACGCCTCGCCGACGAAGCGCCGCGCCGTGCTCAACGTGTTGTGATCGATCTCGATCGTCTCGATGACGACGTCCGAATCGCACTCCCGCCCGATCACGATCACCGAGTAGCCGATGTTCGTGCCGACTTCGAGCACGCGCCGCGGCCGCTTCGTCCGCACCAGCGCGCGCATCAGCTGCGCGACTTCGGGATCGGCGATCGGATGATCGTTCTCCGCCGCGAACTTCTCCATCTGCTCCAGCAGCGCATCGCGATCGGGAAGCAGCGAGTCGAGATACTCGGCCTGGTTGCGCCGGAGAATGGCATCGATACGGTCTTTCATGCGGACGAGATTCTAGCGTGTCATCCTTAGCCGCTCTTTGGAGGGCGGACGTCTCGTCCGCTCCAGAGGTTTGGGCGGACGGGACGTCCGCCCTCCTTCGAGCACTTACGGCTTCGTCGCCCTCACGAATCCGCTCATGAACGCGCCGTCGATCTCCGCCGGCAGCGACTCGATGGCGATGCCCGCTTCGCTCAGGAATCCGCGCGCGTCCTCGAGGCGGTAGACCCGCGTCGGTTCGATGTCGATCGCGTCGAATCCCGCCTCCGCGAGCAGCCGCTTGTACTCGTTCTCCTCCAGCGCTCCGGCAACGCAGCCGATCCACAGCTCGACGTTGCGCGCGATCGCCTCGGGGATCGACGTCCCGCGGCGGATGACGTCGGAGACCGCGAAGCGCCCGCCCGGCTTCAGCACGCGGAACGCCTCGCGCAAAACGCGCGACTTGTCCGCCGAGAGATTGATCACGCAGTTCGAGATGATCACGTCGACGGAGTTGTCCGGCAGCGGGATGTGCTCGATCTCTCCTTTGAGGAACTCCACGTTCTCCACGCCCGCCTTGCGCTTGTTCTCGTTCGCGAGCGCGAGCATCTCGTCGGTCATGTCGAGGCCGTACACCTTCCCCGCCGGCCCGACGCGGCGTGCGGAGAGAAGAACGTCGATGCCGCCGCCGCTGCCGAGGTCGAGAACGGTCTCGCCTTCATTGAGCTGCGCGAGCAGAGTCGGATTGCCGCAGCCGAGCGAGGCGAGGACGGCCTCCTCGGGAAGTCCCTTCGTTTCATCCGCTTCGTAGAGCGCGGAGGTGATCGGATCGCCGCACCTGGCCTTGCTCGAGCAGCACGACGCCCTGTCGCCGCTCGTCACCGAGCGCGCGGCCTCGGCGTATTTCTCACGAACTGCTTCTTTGATCGATTCCATGGGGTCACTCCTTCATATTCGTTGACGTGAATATGATGTCGATCGACACATTTGTCAAGGCGAATGTGACGGCGCGCTAAGATTTCTCTCGTGATCGGTGATCGCGTCCTCATCCCCGCAACGCAGTTCGAGATGGGAGGGGACGGCGCGGACAACGAGCGCCCCGTCCATCGTGTGACGCTCGACCCGTTCGAGATCGCCGTCTGTCAGGTGACGAACGCGGAATACGCCGTGTTCCTCGAGGCGACCGGTCACGCCGCGCCGCCGCTCTGGCGCCGGGAGGGCTTCGACGATCCGATGCAGCCCGTGGTCGCGGTCTCCTGGTTCGATGCGGTCGCGTATTGCGAATGGCTAGGCTGGCACGGCCGGCCTGGCGAATCCTTTCCCTCGTGGCATGGAGGGCGGACGTCTCGTCCGCCTCCGGTCCGCTGGGCGGACGAGACGTCCGCCCTCCACGATCGCTTTCTGCCGCGCAGACTCCCAGGCGCGGAGAAAGGTGTGACGTTCCGCCTGCCGACCGAAGCGGAATGGGAGTGCGCCGCGCGCGGAGGAATCGCGGGCGCGCTCTATCCGTGGGGAAACGAACCGCGACCGATCGATGCCACTCGCTGGCGCAGCGGCCCTGAGCCCGTCGCGAGCGGAACGCCGAACGCCTACGGTTTATATGACGTCTGCGAGAACGTCCATGAATGGTGCAGCGACTGGTATGCGGCTGATTCCTATCGCAACTCGCCCGAGCGCAATCCGCGCGGCCCGGACACGGGAACGCGGCGCGTCTCGCGCGGCGGATCGTGGCGTCATCGCGTGAAGGTCAGCCGATGCGCGGCCCGCTCCAGCATTCCGCCGGCGTTTCAATACGCCGACTACGGATTCCGGATCGCGTGCTCGCCGCGGCGCGCCTGGAACCGATCCCGATATCGCGCCGGGTCATGCGACTGGTTCGCGACAGCGACGACGAATATCCGTCGACCTGCGATGATGTAGAAAACCGTGTAGGGATAAATCGCCAGGGTCTTCGCGCGCACTTCGCCGCCCTGAACCGCGCCGTAGACTGGAGCACCTTCGGGGTACTCGGTGATGAAACGCAGCGAATCGCCGAGATCATCGCGAAACGCTGCTCGAAGCCGGTTGGAGATGGACTTGTAGTAGCTCTCGGCCTCTCGTCGATCTCTACGTGCGGCCGCGGAGAGAATGACTCTCACGGCTCATCGTCGTCAGCCCAGAATTCCTCGAGGGTGAGGCCCGGGTCTTCGCCGCTGACCATTCGCTGATAACGACGTTCCGCCTCGGCAATCCACGCCTGACGCCATTCGGTGCCCGGCTCGATACTGCCAACGAGATCCTCCGCGAGCCGGAGGCGGTCTGCCTCGCTGAGCTCCATCGCGTAATCGCGAATTTCTTCTCGCGTTCTCGCCATGACTGAAGTCTACCTCGGTTACCGCGCCTCCACCGCCTCGCGCAGCCTCTCCGCCTGGAAGTGCGCGCTGAGCGGGTCGATCACGACGTCGAGGTTGCCGTTCATGATGTCGGGGAGGTTGTGAACGGTCAGGCCGATGCGGTGGTCGGTCACGCGGTCCTGGGGGAAGTTGTAGGTGCGGATCTTCTCGGAGCGGTCGCCGGAGCCGATCATGCCCTTGCGAGTGGCGGAGAGCTCGGCCTCTCGCTTCTGGCGCTCGATGTCGTAGAGGCGCGCTTTCAGCACCTTCAGCGCTTTCGCGCGGTTCTTGATCTGCGACTTCTCGTCCTGACACGACACGACCACGCCCGACGGAATGTGCGTCATGCGCACCGCGGAGTACGTCGTGTTCACGGACTGCCCGCCCGGTCCCGACGAACAGAACGTATCGATGCGGAGGTCCTTCTCGTTGATCTGGATGTCGATGTCTTCGACCTCGGGGAGCACAGCCACGGTGATCGCGGACGTGTGAATGCGCCCCTGCGTCTCCGTCGCCGGCACGCGCTGCACGCGGTGCACGCCCGACTCGAACTTCAGGCGCGAATACACCTTGTCGCCTTCGATCTGCAGCGTCGCGTCCTTGATCCCGCTGACGGACGAGTAGTTCGCGTCCGTCATCTCCACCTTCCAGCGCTTCATCTCCGCGTAGCGGATGTACATGCGCATGATCTCGGCGGCAAAGAGCGAGGCCTCGTCGCCGCCGGTGCCGGCGCGGATCTCGACGAAGACGTTTTTCTCGTCGTTCGGATCCCTCGGCTGCAGGAGGATCTGCAGCTCTTTCTCGATCGGCGGCTCCTTCGGCTCGAGCTCCGCGAGCTCGAGCTCCGCGAGCTCGCGCATGTCGTCGTCCGAGTGGAGCATCTCCCGCGCGTCGGCAATGCGTTTCCGGATGTCGCGCAACTCGCGAAACGTGGAGACGACATCCGAGATCTCGGAGATGGCCTTCATCGCGTCGCGATAGGCCGCGACATCGGTGACGATCGAAGGATCTTCAATCTTCCGTTGAAGCTCCTCGTAGCGTTTTTCGATTTCCTGAAGTTTCTCGTACATGGCATCAGCTCAGCTCTTAGCTGTTAGCTCTTAGCTCTTAGGAAAGGCACGGCGGAGCGGCGGAGCCCCCTAAGAGCTAAGACCTAAGAGCTTCGCAGCTTCGCAGCTAAGCAACTGCCGCTTGTTCAGGCTCGACCGCGTCGTACATCAGCGCCTCTTTCAAAGCGATGATCGCGATCTCGAGCTGAGTGTCGTCCGGCTCTTTGGTGGTGATCCGCTGCAGCCAGAGGCCGGGCGTGATCAGCACGCGGCAGGCGGCGCTTTTCAGGTGGCGCGCCGAGAAGCGGATGACTTCGTAGGCGAGGCCGGCGATCAGCGGGATGAGCACCACGCGCGCGCCAAACTTCACGGTGAAATGCGCCGAGGAGGGGATGAGCGAGAAGACGAGAATCGAGATGGCCATGACGAACATCAGGAAGCTCGTGCCGCAGCGCGGATGGAGCGTCGACTTCCCGCGCGCGTTCTCGACGGTCAGCTCCTCGTTCGCCTCGAACGTGTACACCGTCTTGTGCTCCGCGCCGTGGTACTGGAACACGCGGCGAATCTCTTCCATCAGCGAGATCGAAGCGATGTAGACGAAGAAGAACAGCGCGCGGAGCACGCCGTCGATGGCGTTGTACGCGAAGTTCCCCATCTCCGGGAACACGTACACGCGCAGCAGGTTCGTGAGGCCGAGGGGGGCGAGGATGAACAGGCCCACGCCGAGAACGAGCGCCATCGCCATCGAGCCGGCGATCGCCCAGTTCGACATCTCCTGCTCCCCGTTCTCATCCACGCCCGACACGGCTGCCGAGTAGTTCAGCGCGCGGATGCCGAGGATCAGCGACTGGATCAGCACGACCGAGCCGCGGAGGACCGGGATCCTGAGGAAGGGATACTTCTTCGTGATCGCGGTGAGCTTGTCCTTCTTGATCGCGACGTTGCCGTCGGGCTGGCGCACCGCGATCGAGTAGCCGCTCAGGCCGCGCATCATCACGCCCTCGATGACGGCCTGCCCGCCGATGAGCATGTCGACATTTTTGTCGCCTGATCTCGCGACCTTACGATCGCTGGCCGCGGGCATCGACGAAGTGAGACCGTTCGTGAACGCGTTGAACGCTCCCGTGATCAGCTTCGCGGCTCCGAGCCAGTTGCGACGGATGTTGGTCATTACGACTTCGCCGGTTCTTTCTTCGCGTATTTGCGCTGGAAGCGATCGATGCGGCCGGCCGTATCGACGAGCTTCTGCTTGCCCGTGAAGAACGGATGGCACTTCGAGCAGATCTCGATGCGCAGCTCCTTGCGGGTCGAGCCGGTGGTCCAGCCCTCGCCGCACGCGCAGTGCACGGTAACCTGCTGATATTTCGGATGAATCTCTGGTTTCATGAACTTAACCCCAATTTCTATATCGGTCTGGCAGGACGAAAACGGGGAGTATAGCGGAAAAATTCTGGGGCGATTCTTACGTGCCGCCGAGCATCCGCCAGAGCCAGAACATCGACGCGCCGATCAGCGCGGACATCGGGATGGTGAGGATCCACGCCCAGACGATGCGGCCGGCGATTCCCCACCGCACCGCCGAGAGCCTGCGCGTCGCGCCGACGCCGACGATCGCGCCGGTGATCGTGTGCGTGGTCGAGACCGGCACGCCGAGGCCGGTCGCGAGGAACAGCGTCAGCGCGCCGGCGGTCTCGGCCGCGAAACCGCCCACCGGCGTGAGGCGCGTGATCCTGCTGCCCATCGTGTGGATGATGCGCCAGCCACCGCTGAGCGTGCCGAGGGCGATCGCCGCGTGCGCCGCGAGGATCACCCAGACCGGGATGTCGAACGTCTTGATGAGGTGAAGAGATCCCAGATGATCGCGCCCATCAATCCGCCGAAGATCACGCCGAAGGTGACGGCGTTGAGATCGATCATTCCCTCTCGAGCAGATTCGCGACGTCTTCGCAGGCGTCCGTCGCCTCTTCGAGCACGTCGAGAATCTCCTTCCACTTCAGAACGACGATCGGATCCTTCTCTTCGTCGAACAGCAGCCCGATGGCCGTTTTGTGAATGCGGTCGGCCTCGTTCTCGAGGCGATTGATCTCGATGGCGCGCTCCAGCACTCCTTTGCGCGCCTCGAGCGCCTCGACCGCGGCGCGGATCTCGCCGGTCTGCTCGATGATCACGCGCGTGAGCTCGCGCGCGCCGCCGCGGACTTTGTCGATGCGATAGAGCGCAATGAGCGCGGCCGCGCTGTCGATCGCGTCCATGACGTCGTCGAGCGCCTTCGCGAGCTCGTGGATGTCCTCGCGGTCGATCGGCGTGACGAACGTCTTGTTCAGGCGCTGGATGATCTCGTGGGTGAGAAAGTCGCACTGATGCTCGACTTCCTTGATCTCGTTGGCTTTGCCGGCGGCCGGCGGATCGGTGGCGAGCATCTGTTCGAGCAGCCGCGCACCCTTGCGCAACTGGCCGGCCATCATCCTGAAGTCTTCGTAGAACTTCTCCTCACGAGGGATGAGACGGAACTTCGCCACGCGGCCTCCTGCGGGAAAACGCGGCGAATTCCATGTCAGCCGGCGGGGAGCCGGACTTCGAATGTGGCGCCGGCGGCGGCGCGGTTGTACGCGCGGATCGTGCCGCCATGCAACGCGACGAGATGTTTCGCGATGGCCAGGCCGAGTCCCGTGCCGGGCTGCGAGCGGCTGCGATCGACGCGGTAGAAGCGGTGGAAGATCCTGTCGATCTCCGCTGGCGGAATGCCCGGGCCCTCGTCCGACACTCTCACGACCACTTCGGCGTTCTCGCGATGGACATCGACGGTGATCTCGCCGTCGCCGGCGTGCTTGCAGGCGTTGTCGAGGATGTTGGAGAAAATCTGCTGCGCGCGCTCCGGATCGATGGAAGCGATCGTGTCCTCGCCGCGAAGCGTGAGGCGGCTTCGCGTGCGAAAGTCCTCGCATAACTCGCTCAGGATTTCGCGCACGTTGACCGGCCGGCGATCCAGAACGAGCTGCCCGGTCTCGATCTGATTCAACTGCGAGAGATCGGTCACCAGCCGCTCGATGCGCGCGATCTGCCTCTGCATCACCTGACGGAGCTGCTGTTCGGACTCGCGCGTGAGCCCGCCCTGCTCGAACGTTTCCGCCGCCGAGCGAAGACCGGCGAGCGGCGTGCGTATCTCGTGCGAGAAATCGTCGAGAAAATCCCGGCGCACGCGATTGAGTCGCTCCACGGTCGTGACGTCGACGAACAGCGCCACGACGGCGATGTCGGGCGACGCCGCGACCGGAAAGACGCGCATCTCGAACTGGCTGTCGTCGAGCGCCACGCGGTCGGACGTCATGACGCCATGCAGCGCCTTGTCGATCGCGGCGACGACGGATTGCTTGCGCACGACTTCCACGACCGAGCGTCCGACGACGTCGCCGGCGATGCCGAACATTTCCGCGACGCGCGGATTGGCAACGACGATGCGGCCCTTCGGATTGACGGCGACGATGCCTTCGCCGAGGGAGTCGACGATCTCCGCCATGGCGGCGCGATGCAGCTCGTGCGCGGCGCGCTGGCGAAGGATGATGTCGCGCGTCTCCTCGATCGCGCGCGCGAGGTCGTCGAGCTCTCCGTGATACGTCCTATCGGTGATCGGCCGTTCGAGCTCTCCCTCGGCCACCGCGCGCGTCCGATCCGTCAGCTCGTCGAGATCGCCCGCACGCCGCACCGCCCACCAGAACACGCCGCCCCACGGCACGAGAAAGGCGAAGAAGACGAACGCCGCGAGCACGACCGACACGCCCCGCGCGACGCCGGCATGATGCAGCGCCGCGCCGAATCCCCACGCGATCGCCACCGCGACGACGAGCGAGACGTAGAGGAGGACGCGGAGGGGATGCATGGTCGGGTTGCCCGGTTACCCGGTTGCCCGGTTGCCCGGCAGATGACTCACCCTAACACCTCCGGGCAACCGGGTAACTGGGCAACCGGGGAACCCATCACGGCTCAAACCGATATCCATACCCGATCACCGTCTTGATCCGCTCCTTCCCAATCTTCTTGCGCAGGTTCCGAATGTGCGCGTCGACCGTGCGCGTCTCGATGTCATCCGACATCTGCCACACCTCGGCGAGCAGGCGGTCACGCGAGACGACGGCGGGGCGGTTGCGCACGAGCGTCCAGAGCAACTCGAGCTCCTTCTTCGCGAGCTTCACTTCCTCGCCGCTGACGTACACGCGCAGCGTGCGACCGTCGATGCGCAGCGAGCCGTCGTCGTACATCGAGGCGTCGCTCTCCGCTCCCTTCGCGCGCCGCAGAATCGCGGCCACGCGGGCGAGCAGCTCCCGCACGCTGAACGGCTTGACGAGATAGTCGTCGGCGCCGAGCTCGAGTCCCATCACGCGATCAGCCTCGGACGTGCGTGCCGTGAGCATGAGGATCGGCAGTTTCGCCGTACGCGCGTCGCGGCGCAGCTCGCGGCAGATCGTGAAGCCGTCGAGATCGGGGAGGTTGAGATCGAGCACCAGAAAGTCGAAGGCGCCCTGCTGCACGGCCATCAGCCCTTCGTGTCCGTTGTCGAAGTGCGTGACCGTGTAGCCCTCGCGCTCGAGGTTGAGGCGAATCGTGAACGCGAGATCCGCGTCGTCCTCGATGAGCGCGACGCGTGCGTCAGTCCGTGTCATGGCCGGCGCCGCTGTGTTTGATCACTTTTCCCTCGGCGAGGTAGACGACCATTTCGCAGATGTTCGTCGCGCCGTCGGCCATCCGCTCGAAATACTTGCCGATGAACGTGAGCCGGATCGCGCGCGAGATGTTTTTCGAGTCCTCGAGCATGTAGGTCAGCAGTTCGCGGAACGACTGCTCGGTGAGCGAATCGACTTCGTCGTCGCGCGCGATGACCTCGCGGGCGAGCGCGGCATCGCGGCGGACGAACGAGTCGAGCGACTGCCGCACCATGTCCTGGGCGATGCGCGCGAGGCGCGGGATGTCGACGAGCGGCTTGAGCGGCGGCTCGCGATTCAGCTCGATGGCGCGCTCGCAGACGTCGACCGCGAGATCGGCGATGCGCTCGAGCTCGGGCGTGATCTTCATCGCCGTGGCCACGAAGCGGAGATCGACGGCCGCCGGCTGCATGGTGGCGATGAGCTCGATCGTCCGCTCGTCGATCGTCAGCTCCATCTGATCGATGTAGCTGTCCGAGTCGATCACTTTCTGGGCGACGGACGTGTCGCGCTCGAGGAGGGCGCGGATCGACTGGTTGATCTGATCCTCGACCATCGCCCCCATGCGGAGGAGGAGCTCTTTGACTTGTTCGATTTCGCGATCGAAATGGCGCATCCCTACCCGAACCTTCCCGTAATGTAATCCTCGGTCATCTTTTCCGTCGGATTCATGAAGATCGTCCGCGTCTCCGCGTACTCGACGAGCTTGCCGAGCATGAAGAACGCCGTGCGGTCGGAGACGCGCGCGGCCTGCTGCATGTTGTGCGTGACGATGACGATCGTGTAGTTGTTTTTCAGCTCGTATACGAGCTCTTCGATCTTCTGCGTGGCAATCGGATCGAGCGCCGACGCCGGTTCGTCCATCAGCAGGACGTCGGGATCGACCGCGAGCGCGCGGGCGATGCAGAGCCGCTGCTGCTGTCCGCCGGAAAGCGAGAGCGCGCTGCCGCCGAGGCGGTCCTTCACTTCATCCCACAACGCCGCGCGCTTGAGCGAGCGTTCCACCGTTTCGTCGAGCACGCGCCGGTCGCTGATTCCGCCGATGCGCAGGCCGTACGCGATGTTCTCGTAGATCGACTTCGGGAACGGATTCGATTTCTGGAAGACCATGCCGATGCGGCGGCGCAGCGCGACGACGTCGACGCCCGGCGCGTACAGGTCTTTCCCGTCGATGGCGATCCTTCCCTCGGCGCGCGCGCCTGGGATGATGTCGTTCATCCGGTTGATCGAGCGGATGAAGGTCGACTTGCCGCAGCCCGACGGGCCGATGAGCGCGGTGACTTGCTTCTCGGGAATGTCGAGCGCGATACCGTGCAGGACTTTCGCCTCGCCGTAATAGAAGTTGAAATCGCGCACGTCGATCTTCGTCGCCGTCTGCGGCTGCGACGTTGCGGAGCGAGGTGCGGAAGCCACAAAGTCCATTGTAGTCATCGTCGGGAACGCGTCCTCGAGCGAATGATCACGCCCGCGAGATTGAGAAGAAACGTCAGCGCGAGGAGTACGAAGACCGTGCCGTAAAGCAGCGGCTTCGTCGCCTCGACGTCGGGCGACTGCGTCGACAGGATCAGCACGTGATAGCCGAGGTGCATGAACTGATCGGTGACGCGCTGCGGAAGATACGGGAGGTAGTACGCCGCACCGGTGAAGAGGATCGGCGCGACCTCGCCCGCGCCGCGCGAGATGCCGAGGATCGCGCCGGTGAGAATGCCGGAGAGTGACCCCGGCAATACGACGCGGCGGATCGTTTCCCACTGCGTCGCCCCCAGCGCGAGCGATGCTTCGCGCTGGTCCTGCGGCACCGTGCGGAGCGCTTCCTCCGTCGCGACGATGACGGTTGGCAGCGTCAGCAGCGCGAGCGTGCAGGCGGCCCACAGCAGCGAGCCCTGCGACCACAACGTCTCGCCGGGCGGCTGCGTCGCGCGGTCGATCGCGCCGCCGATGAACTGGATGAAGAAGCCGAGACCGAAGAGGCCGAAGACGATCGACGGCACGCCTGCGAGATTTGCAACCGCCGTACGCGTGACGGTCGCGAGCAACGCCGACATCGCGCGCATGAACAAGTGCGAACGTCCCGCCTGTCCTTTCGAAACGCGGAAACGACGCCACGCCAGCGCGAGCCCTTCCGCCGGCGTGTACTCGTGCAGGTAAACCGCCGTCGCGACGCCGAGCGGCACCGCGGCGATCGACATCAGAATCACGAGCGCCGCGGTTCCGACGATCGCGGGAAGAATCCCGCCCGCCGTCAGCCCATCGCGCGGCGGCTGGGAGATGAACTCCCACGTCAGCATCTTCGCGCCGTGCATGGCGATGTTGCCGAGGATCACGACGAGGATGGCCATGATCAGCACGACGCTCAGGCCGAGGAGGCCGATCACGAACTTGTCGGCCATTCTCTTCGCAGGCCGCTTCATCTTCATCGCGCCGCTCCCTGCATCCGCCGCTGCATGTTCCGGATCACCCACTGCCCGAGCGAGTTGCTGACGAAGGTGATCACGAAGAGCAGCGTGCCCATGAAGAAGAGCGCGGCGTGGTGCTCGCTGCCGACGACGACCTCGCCCATCTCCGCGGCGATGGTTGCCGACAGCGTGCGCAGCGGATCGAGCAGCGAGATCGAGGTGATGGCCGCGTTGCCGGCCGCCATCAGCAGAATCATCGTCTCGCCGATCGCGCGCCCGAACGCGAGCACGAACGACGCGAACACCGCCGGCGCCGCCGCGGGCAGCACGACCTTCACCGCGGTCTGCAGCCGCGATGCGCCGAGCGCGTACGAGGCTTCACGATACGAGCGCGGCACGGCCGCGAGTCCATCCTCGGAGATCGTGTAGATGATCGGCACGAGCGCGAATCCGAGAGCGAGGCCGGCGTTGATCGCGTTGAGGCGGTACGTGAAGCCGAATGCGTCCTGCAGCCATGTCGCGAGGACGATCAGCGCGAAGAAGCCCATCACGACGGACGGGATGCCCGCGAGCAGCTCGATGATCGGCTTGATGAACTCACGCAGCCGCGGCGGCGCGAACTCGGATGAGAAGAGCGCCGCCGCGACGCCCACCGGCGCGGCGAAGAGCAATCCGACGATCGTGGCCTTCAGCGTGCCGAGGATGATCGGGATCAGCGAGAGCTTCGGGATGTCCGAGGTCGGCTGCCATACCGGAGGCGAAGCGGCGAAGAACAACCGCATGTGCTCGAAGTCGAGCACCGGCAGCGTCTCCCGGAACGTGAACAGGAAGATGAGAAAGATGAAGACGATCGCGACCCAGCCGGCGATCGAGAACGCGCCCGTCATGAGCGCGTTCACCCGGCCACGGCGGCGCGCGTGCTTCGACGTCATTTCTGTGTGCCGAGCGGGAAGTAGCCGACCTTCGTGACCAGCGCCTGCGCCTCCGGCGTGAGCGACCACTGCACGAACGTCATCACCCGCTCCGGCGCGTTCTGCGCGTGATAGAAGAACAGCTTGCGGCTCAGCGGATAGGTGTTGTCTGCAACGCTCGCTTCGGACGGCGCGACCGCGGCCTTGCCTTCATCACTGATCGCGAGCGCACGCACTTCTTTCGCGTAGGCGATGCCGCCGTAGCCGATCCCGTTCGCATCGCGGCCGACGGCGTTGATGATCGCCGCGGTGCCCTGCAGCGTCTGCACGGCGGGCGCGAAGTCGCCTTTGTTCAGGACGTGCTCGCGGAAATAGTCGTACGTGCCCGACGAGCTCTCGCGGCCATAGAGCACGATCGGCGCGTTCTTCCCGCCGATGCCGCTCCAGTTCGTGATCTTTCCCTGAAAGATGTCGCGCACCTGCGCGATCGTGAGCTGCTGCACGGGATTCGTCGCATGCACGAACACGCCGAGCGCGTCGAGTGCGATCGGCTGCTCGACGACTTCCGAACCGCGCGCCGCAGCAGCCTGCTGTTTCTCGTCGTCCTTCATCGCCCGCGACGCCATCGCGAGATCGGTCGTCCCGTTGATCAGCGCCGCGATTCCGGTTCCGCTCCCGCCGCCCGTGACCTGCACGACGGCTCCCGGCTGCGTCTTCATGTACTCCTCGGCCAGCCTCTGCGTGAGGATGACCATCGTGTCGGATCCTTTGATGGTGAGCGGCTTGTTCGAAGGCGCCGAAGCGGCCGTCCCCGTCTGCTGCCGCTCTCCGCCACCGCACGCGACCAGAGACACGACGAGCAACGAGGCAATGAGCATCTTGTTCATGAGCGCGGACTGTAGGGGGCGGGCGTTTAGGGAGGTGGGAGGGGATGTAAATTCGGCGTGAAGGGACGTAGGGACTTGGTTTTGAAACCAGGTCACCAGCAGCCTGTGGAAAACGCCAGATATTCATATGCAGGCCGTTTTGAAATCAGTTAATAATTGACTTATCGTCGCGAAGAAGTTACCTTTTGATCCATGCTTTTCGTGCCTCCCACGCTGGATGTGGCGGAGACCCAAGTTATTGATCTAATTGACAATATCCGTCGCCGCCTGACGTACGCTACGAGTGCACCCACTCGCTGGTTCGGGTTGCTCGCAAGGAACGTCCGCGCCCGCGCTCTCAGGGGATCGAACAGCATCGAGGGTTACAACGTCACGGTTGAGGACGCGATAGCGGCACTTGAAAACGAGCTCCCGGTCGATGCCGAGCAGCGCGATTGGGCCGCTGTGCGTGGGTATCGCAACGCGATGACCTACGTTCTGCAACTCGCCGACGATCTTCACTTCGAGTTCAGCGAGGGGTTCATTCGCAGCCTCCACTACATGATGCTCGACTACGACCTGTCGAAGCATCCCGGGAAGTGGCGACCCGGGCCGATTTATATTCGCGACGAGGAGCGAGCACAGATTGTCTACGAGGCGCCTGCGGCAGAGGACGTTCCGCAGCTGATGCGTGAACTGTTGTCAACACTCCAGTACCCCGATCCCAGGGTCCCCGCACTCGTTCGCGCAGCGATGGCGCACCTGAACCTCGTCATGATCCATCCGTTCTCAGACGGCAACGGGCGCATGGCGCGTTGTCTTCAGACGTTGGTGCTTGCCCGTGAAGGCATTCTGGAGCGGCAGTTTTGCAGCATCGAGGAGTATCTCGGAGCAAACACGCGCGCCTACTACGACGCGCTCATTCAGGTGGGCGCTGGCGCGTGGCATCCCGAGCGTGATGCCAGGCCATGGATACGCCTGAACCTGACTGCGCACTACCGGCAGGCCATGACCTTGCTCCGGCGCACGCGTGAAATACAGCGCATCTGGGATCAGCTTGAAGTGGAGGTTCAACAGCGTGGCCTTCCGGATCGCGTGATTCTCGCACTCGCGGACGCCGCGATTGGCCTGAACGTCCGAAACTCGACGTATCGCGCGGCGGCAGACATTTCCGAAAACCTGGCGAGCCGCGACTTGAAGCATCTTTGCGATGCGGGGTTGTTGGAAGCCAAAGGAGAAAAGCGAGGACGCGTCTACGTGGCTGCACTTCCGGTCGTTGCAGCGCGAATGCGCGCGGCCGAACCACGCGGAGATGTCCCCGATCCATTCGATTTAGTCCGGAGTTCCTTTCCTTGAAAAGCGCTATCCGTCTGAACCAGATCGGGATAGCTTGAAAAGGATTAGGTGGTTACTGGGAACGCGGCGACAAGATCGAGGGCGCGTTGCTGAAGCGGTGTGATATCGGTGAGGACGT
>DATLFB010000016.1:0-31371 GCA_035525285.1 Thermoanaerobaculia bacterium | reverse complement strand
CCCGCCACCAAGTTTTTGGACCCGGGGCTTCGTTCGCCACGCGCCTGTCCCCGCTCCCGGCTGGGGGGGAGTGGGCCTGGTTGGGGGGCGCCCCTCATCCGGCCCTTCCCCCTCGCTACGCTCGGGGTCAGGGCCACCTTCTCCCCGCACGCGGGGAGAAGGGACTGAAACCATCGACCTCCGCGGCCGCCTCGCGATCCCCGGCTTCATCGACCATCACGTCCACTTCCGCGATGCAGACTCGCCCGGAGAATTCGCACGCCGCATCGCGGCGCACGCGCGGAAACTCGGAGCGGCACCATGACGGAACGCCGACTTCCAGTCGGCCGGTCCGCCGATCTCCGATCGGCGGCAGGGCGGGCTTCCGCCCGCCCTCGCCCGGCTGAAGCCGGGCGCTACGTTCGTTCGGGCGCTACGTTCGGACGTTACATTGCGTGTGTACACCTCGAGCAACGGCTCCGACTTCGTCGTGCTGTCCCACGACTTCTTCACGATCGCGCCGGAAGAAATCGAGAACGTGCGAGTCGACATGACCATCTTCGACGGAAAGATCATCCATGAGCGGAACTGATCGCAGACGCGTGCTCATCCTCGGCGCCGCCGGCCGCGACTTCCACAACTTCAACACCGTCTACCGCGACGACCCTTCGCACGAAGTCGTGGCCTTCACCGCGACGCAGATTCCCGGCATCGAAGGGCGCGTCTATCCGCCGTCGCTCGCGGGACCGCTCTATCCGAGCGGGATTCCGATCCGCGCCGAGGAGGAGCTGCCGCGTCTCATTCGCGAGGAGCGCATCGATCTCTGCATCTTCTCGTACTCCGACGTGTCGTACGCGCAGGTCATGCATCTGGCGACGATCTGCACCGTCGCCGGTGCCGACTTCGCGCTGCTCGCGGCGGAGCGCACGATGCTTCACGCCCGCGTCCCGGTCATCGCCGTCACCGCGGTGCGGACCGGCGCGGGAAAGAGCCAGACCACGCGCTATCTCTCGCGCATCGTGAAGCAGCTCGGCCGGCGCGTCGTTGCGGTGCGCCATCCGATGCCGTACGGCGATCTCGCGAAGCAGGCCTGTCAGCGCTTCGCGACGTACGACGATCTTTCGGCGCAGGAGTGCACGATCGAGGAGCGCGAAGAGTACGAGCCGCATCTCGACAACGGATTCGTCGTCTACGCGGGCGTCGACTACGAGCGCATCCTCCGCGCGGCGGAGAACGAAGCGGACATCATCCTCTGGGACGGCGGAAACAACGACTTGCCGTTCTACGTGCCCGCGCTGCATCTCTGCGTCGCCGATCCGCACCGCTCCGGAGACGAAGTCGCGTTCTGGCCGGGCGAGTCGAATTTCCGGCGCGCCGATCTGATCGTGATCAACAAGTGCGACACCGCGAACGAGCGCGACATCCTCGCCATCGAAGAGAACGCTCGGCGGCTCAACCCGCGCGCGCGCGTCGTCCGCGCGGAGTCGCCGGTCACGCTCGATCAGCCGGAGCTCGTGCGCGGCAAACGCGCGCTGGTCATTGAAGACGGCCCGACGCTCACGCACGGCGGAATGTCGTTCGGTGCCGGCGTCGTCGCCGCGAAACGCGAGGGAGCGGAGATCGTCGACCCGCGGCCATACGCCGTCGGCTCGATCGTCGAGACATACGCGAAATATCCGAATGCCGCCGGCATTCTCCCCGCGATGGGTTACGGCGAGCGCCAGATCGCCGAGCTCGCCGAGACCATCGAGCGCACGCCCGCTGACGTCGTCGTGGTCGGCACGCCGATCGATCTCCGCCGCGTGCTCACGATCGGGAAGCCCGCCGTGCGCGTGCACTACGAATTGCGCGAGCTCGAGCCGGGCGCGATCGAGGAAGCGATTCGGACAACCGTGTCATCCCGAGCGTAGCGAGGGACCTGGGTGTGTGTGCGGCTCGAGTCTCGTGCCCCCCGCCCACCCAGGTCCCTCGCTCACGCTCGGGATGACAAACTCATCCACCCGCGATCACTTCCAGCTCGTCGTAGATCTCGTTCAGGGTGTGATAGCGAACGGAGTCGGGATCGGCGAGCAGGGAGTCGAGCGACGGCGTCTCGAATCCCGCGGCGGCGAGTTGCCGCGCGAGCGGGATCGCGGCTTCGCGCAGTTCCTCCGGCGGATGCGGCAGCGGCTCTTCCGGTGCTCCCTCGGCGCGGTACTGTCCTCGCTCCATCGCCTTCGCGCGCGCGCGCAGCTTCACCTGCAGGTCGCGAATCGCGGTGATCAGCGCGGGCGGCAGCAGCGTCGCGGCACGCAGTGTCGCGGCGTCGTTCTGCAGCATCGCGATCGCGCCGTACACCGTGTCGGGCGCGCCCGCGTCGTCGATCGCGGCGACGAGATCGTTGAGCGCGAACTCGATGTCGTTCACACGCGCCGCGTTCACGCCGCCCTCCCTGGCCGCCGCGAGCGCGTTCGCGAGGACGTCCGCGCCGAGGCGGACGGGCATGAGCATCGGATCGTCGCCGAGGGCGGCTCTCAGCTGGAAGAGAGCCGCCTCCATCATCACCAACTCGTTCATTTATCCATGATCTTGTTGAAGACGTCGATGGGCAACGGGAACACGATGGTGGTGTTTTTCTCGACGCCGATCTCGGTCAGCGTCTGCAGGTAGCGGAGCTGAATCGTGACCGGCTCGCTGGCGATGATCTTCGCCGCATCCGCGAGGCGCTGCGAGGCCGCGTACTCGCCCTCGGCGTGAATCAGTTTCGCGCGCTTCTCGCGCTCCGCCTCCGCCTGCTTCGCCATCGCGCGCAGCATCGACTCGGGAAGGTCGACCTGCTTGACCTCCACGTTCGACACCTTCACGCCCCACGGCTCGGTGTGCTGGTCGAGGATCGTCTGGATGCGCGCGTTCAGCGCATCGCGATGGGCGAGCAGATCGTCGAGCTCGACTTCGCCGAGGACGGAGCGGAGCGTGGTCTGCGCGAACTGCGAGGTCTGGTAGCGGTAGTCGTAGACCTGAACCACGGCGTTGCGCGGCTCGACGACGCGCAGAAAAACGACCGCATTGACCTTCAGCGTGACGTTGTCGCGCGTGATGATGTCCTGCGGCGGCACTTCGAACGCCTCCTGCCGCAGCGACACGCGGACGATGCGATCGATCGGCGCGAAGACGAGAAAGAGTCCCGGCCCCTTCGCCTCGGGCAGCAGCCGCCCGAGCCGGAAAATGACGCCGCGCTCGTACTCGGGAAGGATCTTGATCGAGCTGAGGATGTAGAGGCCGAGGATGACGAGGACGATGGTTGTGACCATGAGTTACCTCCGGATGGCGGATTGTACTGGTTGCCCGGTTTCCCGGTTTCCCGGTTTCCCGGTAAAGGACCGCCGGGCAACGGGGCAACCGGGCAACTGGGCAACCGGGAAACCGGGCAACCTCACTTCTTCCGCTTCGGCTTCTCCACCTCGCGCATCGCCTCCGCGATCGTTGCCGGGACATTCGAGCGCAGCGTGTCCACACTCTTGAACGTGACGCTGCCGTCGAAGCGCCACTCGTGTTTGGGGCGATAGACGCCGGCGTCGTGCACGCGCGAGCCGACGACGAATCGCAGGACGTTGCGGCGGTAGTCGAACGCGCGGCCGTTGCGCGTGTGGACGGCGGCGTCGATGCGATACGTGCCGGCGACGAGATCGAGTGACGGTACGACGAAGCGCACCCGCGCCGTTCCTTCGATGCTCTCGGACGCGTAGCCCTCGACGTCCGTGTTCGTGCCGTACACGCACGAGCCGTCGGCGTGATAGATGCCGATGCCGAACACGAAGTCTTCCTGCGGCACGCGCGTCTCGACGTCGATGTCGATCGTGACGGGCGTGCCCGCGCCGATGGCGACGAGCTCGCACGCGTGGCTGTCGGTGAGCGCGACGTGTTTGAGGACGATCTCGCCGCTGCCCCAGCGCTCCTCCTCCAGGTCCCCTCTCCCCGCTTCGTGGGGAGAGGGCGAGGGTGAGGGGTCTTCCGCCGGCGAAGGCGGCGCACCCCCGCTCACTTCCTGCAGGTAGTGATCGACGACGCGCATCGGGTCGCCGATCGCCTCGAGTCGCCCGTGATCGAGCCAGAGCGCGCGGTCGCAGAGCGTCCGCACCTGGTCGAGCTGGTGCGTGACGAAGACGAGCGTCACGCCGCGGTACTTCATCTCCTGGATCTTCGCGATGCAGCGCGCGGAGAACTCTTCGTCGCCGACGGCGAGCACTTCGTCGATCAGGAGAATGTCGGGATCGACGTGCACGGCGACCGCGAATCCGAGCCGCACGTACATGCCGGAGGAGTAGGTCTTGACCGGCTGATCGAGAAACTCGCTGATGCCCGAGAACTCGACGATGCGATCGAAGCGCTCATCGATGTCGCGGCGCGTGAGGCCGAGCATGATCCCGTTGATGTAGATGTTCTCGCGGCCCGTGATCTCCGGATGAAAGCCCGCGCCGAGCTCGATGAGCGCGGCGATGCGGCCGTTCACGGCGATCCTGCCGCTGGTGGGCTTGAGAATGCCGGAGATGATCTTCAGCAGCGTCGACTTTCCCGAGCCGTTGCGCCCGATGACGCCGAACGCCTCGCCGCGGTCGACCGCGAACGAGACGTCGATGAGCGCCGGCACCGACGCCTCGGCCGACGGCGTGAGCTCGCGCTTCAGCAGCGCGCTCTTGAGCGTGGCGAACTGCGAGCGGCGGCCCCACAGCCTGTAGCTCTTCGAGACCTGCTCGAGCGCGAGCGCGAACTCGGACGACATCAGATCGCCTCCGGATGAAGGCAGAAGGCAGAAGGCACGGATGAAGGCAGAAGGCGGAAGGCAGAAGGCAGAAGGCAGAAGTAAGAACGAGACACGGCGCGAGCTTTTCTGCCTTCTGCCTTCTGCCTTCTGCCTTCTGCCTTCATATGGCCTTCTGCCTTCATATGGCCTCCGCGAGCGTGTCGCGCAAGCGCTCGAACACGAAGAATCCCATCAGCAGCGACCCCGCGGAGTAGGCGAGGATCAGCGCCGTATCCGACGCGTTGGGAAAGCGGCCGAAGAAAAAGATGTCCTGATACGCGACCACGAACGGCGTCATCGGATTGAGCCGCAACAGCGCGCGCAGCGGTCGCGACTGGATGTTCTCGATCAGATAGATGATCGGCGTGACGAAGAAGCCGAGCTGCATGAGGTTCGCGATGATGTCGCGCAGATCGCGGAAGAGCACCGACACCGACGACACGGTCATCGCGATCCCCATCACGAAGATCGTCTGCAGGAGCATCAGCACGGGCGCGAGGAGCATCGTCGCGCTGAGCGTGAACTTGCCGAGGGCGGCGAAGGTGAGGATCGCGGCGAGGAGGATCGGCACCGCGAGGGCGAAGTGCACGAGATGCGAGAGCACGACCACGATCGGCAACGCCTCGGCCGGAAACATCACCTTCTTGATCAGCCCCGCGTTCGACGAGATCGACGACGTCGACTCCAGCACCGCCGCGGCGAAGAAGGTCCACGGCAGGATTCCCGAGAAAAGAAAGAGCGGATACGGTGTCACGACCTGCTGCGGAAAGAATTTCGTGAAGACGAGGGTGTAGACCGCGAGAAGCAGCAGCGGATTCGCGAGCGACCAGAAAAATCCGAGGAGCGATCCGCGGTAGCGCGCCTTCAGATCGCGCGCGGTGAGCGCGGCGATGAGCTGCCGGTGGCGGTAGAGGGTGGAGAGCTCGCTCACACGGTTGCCCGGTTGCCCAGTTGCCCGGTTTCCCGGTCGCGATGCCTGCACGTGCAGCCTGAGCACCGGGTAACCGGGCAACCGGGTAACCGGGCGACCCGCGAGCTATGCATCATCCGTCACGATCAACATCAACGTCGTCGCCCCCACCTGGAACTCCGACTTGTCCGTCAGCTCCACGGCCTCGGAGATCCGTTCGCCGCCCACGAGCGTGCCGTTCGTCGAGCCGAGGTCGTTGACGGTGTAGACGATGTCGCGCACTTCGACCACCGCGTGCAGGCGGGAGGCCTCGCTGTCGTTGAGAGTGAGGTCGGCGTTCGAACGGCCGATCGTCACGCGCGGCTTGTCGATGCGGAACACGCTGCCGGCGTCGGGGCCGTCGAGGATCGCCAGCGAGAGCCGTTTTCCCTGCGGAAGCTGCAACGAATCCTTCTCACCGGTGTCCTTCTGCGGGATCGGCGACTGTTCGGTCGTCTCGTGCGGCGTCGCCACTGCCTGCTTGCCGGACGCAAACGTGCGATCGCCGATGGGAGCCGCTGCTGCTGCCTTCGGTGCAAAGGCGGGGTTGTGGATCTCGAACACTTCCTTGCAGCGCGCGCACTTGATCCGCTTCGACGGCTTCCGCTCGAAACGCTCTTCGTCGTACTGGTACTTCGAATGGCAGTTCGGGCACTCGATGATCACGCGGACGGAGATTATAGAATCCACGGCCATGAAGAAGCTTTTTCTCGTCGTCCCCCTCGTTCTCGCGTTCGCCTGCAAGCAGGAGGCGCCTTCCCCGGCGCAGACGCAGCCCGCCGCCGGCGCGACGAAGCTCGGCATCAAGCCCGACACCGATTCTCGTCTGGCGCAGTTGCCGAAGACGGTGATCGACTACGACCGCGCGCTGCTGAACGACAGCGAGAAGCAGGTCGTGGCGAAGCTGATCGAGGCGTCGGCCTTCATCGACGAGATCTTCTGGCGTCAGGTGTCGGAGGCGAATCCACAGCTGCGCGCGCGGCTCGAGGCGCAGGCGGGCAGTTCGCCGCTCGACCGCGCGGGCTACGACTACTTCCTCGCGAACAAGGGGAAGTGGGATCGCCTCGCGCAGGACGAGCCGTTCGTGGAGCCGTTCGAGCCCAAGCCGGAGGGGGCGGCGTTTTATCCGCCCGACATGACGAAGGAGGAGCTCGAGAAGTACATCGCCGCGCATCCCGATCAGAAGGACGCGCTGCAGAGCCTTTTCACCGTCGTGCGCCGCGAGGGCGATCGCCTCGTGACGATTCCGTACTCGAAGCACTATGCGGATCTGCTCACGCCCGCCGCGGCGAAGCTGCGCGAGGCGGCCGCGCTCACGAGCGACGCGTCGCTGCGGAACTACCTGACCAGGCTCGCGGATGCGTTCTTCAAGGACAACTATCGCGACAGCGACATCGCCTGGATGGATCTCACCGGCCCGATCGAAGTCGTCATCGGGCCGTACGAGGTGTACGAGGACAATCTCCTCAACTACAAGGCCGCGTTCGAGTCGTTCATCACGGTCGTCGACAAGCCGGAGAGCGATCGCCTCGCGGTGTACGCGCAGCATCTGCCGGCGATGGAGCGGAATCTTCCCGAGCCGGACGAGTACAAGAATCCCAACCGCGGGACGGAGTCGCCGATCCGCGTGGTGCAGGAGATCTTCACGGCCGGCGACGCGCGCCGCGGCGTGCAGACGGCGGCCTTCAATCTGCCCAACGACGAGTTCGTGCGCGAGAACAAAGGCTCGAAGAAGGTGCTGCTCAAGAACGTGATGAATGCGAAGTTCCGGCTGAGCGGCCACCCGATCGCGTTGCGCGTGCTCGATCCATCGCAGCGCTCGCTCGTGATCTTCGATGCGTACTTCAACGAGACGCTCTTTCACGAGCTCTCGCACGGCCTCGGCCCCGGCCTGATCAGGCAGCCGAACGGCGAGCGCGTCGATGTCCGCTTTCTGCTGAAGGACACCTACTCGACGATCGAGGAGTGCAAGGCCGACGTTCTCGGCATCTGGAACATTCTCTACGCGCAGGACAAGAAGCTCGTCACCACGTTCAACGAGCAGCAGCTCTGGGCGACGTACACCGGTCTCTTCTTCCGCTCGATGCGCTTCGGCATCGACGAGGCGCACGGCCGCGGCACCGCGATCCAGTGGAACTGGCTGCGCGAGAAAGGCGCGATCGTCCCTGGTGCCGAAGGGACGTTCCGCGCTGATTTCACGAAGATGCGCGAGGGTGTCCGTTCGCTCGCGACCGAGCTGCTGACGATTCAGGCGACGGGCGACTACGCGCGGGCCCAGCGCTTGCTGGCGAAGTACGGCGTGTCGAATCCGGAGATCGAGGGCACGATCGCGAAGCTGAAGGACATCCCGGTCGACATCACGCCCGTCTTCGCCGCCGCGGGAGAGAAGTGATGGAGGGACGCGTCCTCCTGAAGTGCGGCGACTGCGATGCGGTCGACGAGATCGTCGGCGAGATTCCCGACGAGTACATCGCCCGTTTCGACGACGCCGTGCATCGCAACGGCTGGGCGCCGCGCCCCGGCGCGAATGCAGGACCGCTCATCTGCCGCGAGTGTCTGGCAAAAACGTACGAAGGCCACGAAAGCGTGGACGACAGACCATAGGAGGGCGGACGTCCCGTCCGCCCCTTTCGCCCGGCTGACGGCGAATCGTGTAGCGCGGGCATCCTGCCGGCGACCTCGCTGGCTGGAAGCCAGCGATACGGCGGCCTGGAAGGCCGCGCTACAAAAAACGGAACGCCGACTTTCAGTCGGCCGGTCCGCCGATCTCCGATCAGCGTCAAACCCCGCCGACTGGAAGTCGGCGTACCGGCCGACAGGATGTCGGCGTTCCATGACCGCTGCCCCACGGACGACGTGCAAAGCCGGGCGCTACGTCGCTCATCGCAGAATCACGCCAGCTGCCGGATCGCCTCTTCCACCTGCTCCGCGGTCGGCACGACCGGCTGCACGAGCTGGCCTTCCAGCCACTCGTACTCGCCCTTCATGATCTTCTGCACGACCTTGTACGCGAGCTCGTCGTGGTTATCGAAGAGCGTGCGGAAATTCTGATCGATGCGCGTGCGCGCCTCGCGGCAGAAGAGATCCGCGAGCTCGAGCGCGTTCTTCTCGCCCTTCTTTGCGAGCATCGTCGCGTACGAGATCGTCGCGGACATCGCGAAGAGATCGGTGCCGATATCGACGATGCGGAAGAGCACCATCTGCTTCCGCTCCAGCTTCGCCTGGAAGCGCATCATCGAGTGGAAGATCGAGCGCGAGAGATGGCGCGACTGCCGCTCGATGTAGCCCATGTGCGACGAGAGGCGTCCGAACTCGCCGAACTTCGGGAAGCGGCTCCAGCCGAGGTAACGCGACGGATACCAGGCCGCGTAAAAGGCACCGGCCTTCGCCGCAGCGCCGAGCTTCTCACCCGCCGGCGTGTCCGGCTGCAGGAGCTTGTAACCGCGCTTCATGTGCGGATCGACCGCCTCGCGCGCGATGAAGAGATGCTGGATCTCGCTCGTGCCTTCGAAGATGCGGTTGATGCGCATGTCGCGCAGGATGCGCTCGACGGGATAGCCCTTCTCGCCGCGCGCTTTCAGCGATGAGGAGGTCTCGTATCCACGTCCGCCGCGAATCTGAACGAGGTGATCCGCGCACTGCCATCCCACCTCGGTGTTGAACAGCTTCGCCATCGCCGCCTCGAGGCGGAGATCGACGTTGCCGCGGTCCGCGAGTCCCGAGGTCAGCCACACGATCGCTTCCATCGCAAACGTGTGCGACGCCATCCAGGCGAGCTTCGCGGCGACCGCTTCATGCTTGCCGATCGGCGCGCCCCACTGCACGCGCTCGTTGACCCAGTCGCGCGCGATCTCGATCATCCGCCGCGAGCCGGCCGCGCAGCCCGCGGGAATCGTGAGGCGTCCCGTGTTCAGCGTGATCAGCGCGAGCTTCAGTCCGAGACCTTCGCCCCACAGCAGGTTTTCCTTCGGGATGAACACGTCCTTGAAGGTGATGAGCACGTTGCCGATCCCGCGCAGGCCCATGAACTGGCAGCGGTGCGAGATCTCGATGCCCGGCGTGTCCATGTCGAGGATGAAGGCCGAGATCTGTTTCTTCTCTTTGCCTTTCACGACCTTCGGCGGCGTCTGCGCCATCACCACGATGACTTCCGCCTTCAGGCCGTTCGTGCACCACAGCTTCTCGCCGTTGAGGATCCAGCCCTTGCCGTCGGGAGACGGTACGGCGCGCGTCTGCATCTTCGCGGGATCGGATCCGACGCCCGGCTCGGTGAGCGCGAACGCGGAGATCGCGCCCTTCGCGAGACGCGGGAGGTACTTCTTCTTCTGCTCTTCGGTGCCGAAGAGTTTCAGCGGCTGCGGCACGCCGATCGACTGATGCGCGGAGAGCCACGCCACCGTCGATGCGCACCATGTCGCCACGAGGCCGATCGCGCGGTTGTAGTTCGTCGCGCTGAATCCGAGGCCGCCGTATTCCTTCGGAATCTTCATGCCCCACGCGCCGAGCTTGTTCAAGCCGTCGAAGAGCTCGTAGTCGTACTCGCCCTGCGCGTCGATTTTCTCCGCGTCGACGTTATCGGCGAGAAAGCGCTCCATCTTCGCGAGGAACTCGTCGGCTTCCGCCTTGTCCTCTGCGCTCTGTTCGGGGAAGGGATGAATGAGGTCGAGGTTGAGCTTGCCGAGGAAAAGATCGCCGACGAATGACGGCTTTTCCCATTCGGTTTCGCGAGAGGCTTCGGCGACTTCCATCGCCTCGACGGCGCCCTGAGTCTTGACTTCGGCCATGGTGTAACTCCTTGTGTTCGGGCCTTTACAGGTTTTGCGCCAGTATGAATGAATAGTCATTCAGTCGTCAACGGGTGGATTTGGGAAGGGGTGCCCGGTTGCCCGGTTTCCCGGTAGCCCGGTTTCCCGGTCGGCCGCTCGAGCGTTCGATTCGTTGCAGCAAAGTCTGTGCAGCCTTCGACCGGGCAACCGGGCAACCGGGCAACCGGGCAACCGGACAACTGGGCAACCGGGCAACCGGGCAACCGGGCAACCACCTGATAGGCTTACCGCGCATGAAGCACCCCACCGACCTCACCCTTGCCACTGAGCTCGACGCCATCGTCAACGATCGCGGTCTTCTGACCGGTCCGCGGCCCGACGTCGATCGCGAGAAACTGCAGCATCATCTGCGCGAGGCGCTGCGGCTGCTGCACGTCGATCTTGAGAACGAGAACGTCCTCGACACGCCGCGCCGCTGGGCGGAGTCGCTGGTGACGATGACCAGCGGCTACGACTTCACGGACGTGAAGAAACTGACGACGCTCTTCCGCAAGGCCTGCTCGGTCGCCGACGAGAGCTGCCAGAACCTCGTCGTGATCGGCGGGACGTACAAGACGCTCTGCGCGCATCACATCCTTCCGTTCTTCGGGCGGTTCATCGTCGGCTACATCCCGGAGCGCTGGATCATCGGCGCGTCGAAGATCCCGCGAATCGTGGAAGTGCACATGCGCCGCCTGCAATCGCAGGAGCATTTCGCGCACGACGTGGCGGAGACGATCGAGAAGATCCTCGAGCCGCGCGGCATCGCGGTGTGGATGGGCGGCGTGCATCTGTGCATGGTGATGCGCGGCGTGGAGCAGGAGTCGTCGTTCATGGAGACCAACGTTCTGCGCGGCGAGTTCCTCAACGACGAGCGGACGCGCGACGAGTTCATGTCGATCGTGAACCGGCGCGGGCCGCGCGATTAAACCAGCGCTTGCCGTTGCCGTACTATCTCGGCAGGAGATGTCCTCCCGAAGACGCTACGTGCTGATCTACGTCGTGACGATGGCCGTCGTCGCTGCCGGCTTCGGGTACACGATCGCTCGCATTCACACGTGGCATCGGACAGGATGGACCGGCGTCTACTACACTTCCGAGCCGCCACAGGAACAGGACGCGAAGAAGCGCAGCACGAAGCGGCGGCAGATCGGCGCGGGCCAGGGCGAGGTAGTCATGATCGCCGGCCGCGGCCCCGCGGACGGCGTGCTGCGGGCGTTCGACACGGTCATCGCCGTGAACGGCATCCCGATCCGCGAGATCTCGCGCCTACGCGAGGTCGAGCAGGAGCTCCGCCGCGGTGACACCGTCACCTACCGCATCGAGCGCGGGGGTCGTACGCTCGACGTTCCGATCCGCCTGGCCTCGCCGCTTCGATCGCCGTACATCGTCATCAAGAGCGTCCTCGCGCTGGTCGTCGCGTTCATCTTCGTCGCCGTTGCGCTGGTCGTGTTCATGCGGCGACCCGACGATCGCCGCGTGCTCGTGTTCTTTGCCTTCGCGCTCGTCTCGGCACTGGCGGTTCTCGGCAGCGCTGCCACGGTGTTCGAGAGCACCGGCGGGCGCGGCGTCGCGCCGTCGTTCGGATTCGGCGGTCTAACGCCTTTTTTGCTGTTCTTCGCGTGCACGATCGCGTACGCCCCTCTGATCCTTCACCTCTCGCTGATCTTCCCGAGCGACCGCCCGATCGTCGTGCGAAGGCCCTACGTCATCGGCTGGATCTACGCCGGCGCGCTGTTGATCGGCGTCATGCTGCTGCTGCTGTTCGCTTTGTTCGCGCTGCTTCTGCTCCAGGACCCGAATGCGCCGACGGCCGCGTACCGGCTCGTACACGTCATCGGCCGGTCGAGGATCGCTCTCTCCGTCGCCGGTCTGCTGGTCGCACTCCACATCATCCATGTCGGCCGGGCCGAGGGAATCGTTCGGGCCTTCGCGAGACGGCCGTTCCGTGCCGCGTTCGCCATCCTCGGGTTCTTCTTCGCCACGGCCGCAATCAGTCGCGGTTCGGGGCTGGTCGGCGGGATCGCCGCACTCGCGAGCATCGTGGTTCCCGTTCTGCTCCTTCTCTCGTATCCCGTGCTCGCGGCGGTTGCGCTCGTGCGCAACTACCGCGATGCCGGCGTCGAGGAGAAGCGCCAGGTGCAGTGGCCCGTGTGGGGTCTCGTGACGGCGCTTTCGACGTCGATTCTCACGAGATCGGTATCCTCCATCGCCGCGTTCGGGCTCGGGACCAGCGGCAAGTCGGTCGTCGAGTGGCGTGCCGTACTCGAGACTCTCGATCTCGTCCCGACGCTCGTTTCGCTCGTCGTTCCGCTCTCCTTCGCCGCCGCGATCCTCAAATACCGGCTGATGAACATCGACATCATCATCCGCAAGACCGTCGTCTACGCGATTCTCAGCGGCGCGATCATCGTCATGTATCTCGTGCTCGTCGGGGGACTGGGAACGTTGCTGGTCAACGTCGCGGGCGTGCACAACCAGACCATGGTCATCGCCTCGACGCTCGTCGTGGCGCTGTTGTTCGTGCCGCTGCGGAACAAGCTGCAGACGCTCGTCGATCGCAATCTGTTCCGGCACAAGTACGACTATCCGGAGGCGCTGCGCGCGATCGGAGCGGACACGCTCACCGCCATCGACCTCGGCGCGTTCCTCGTCTCGGCGGCGGAGAAAACGCAACAGGCGCTGCAGAATCGCGCCGTGGTGATCTTCGTGAATCGCCACGACGAGCTCGTGGCCGCGGCGAAAGTCGGCGTCGCGGACTCGCTCATCGGCGCGCTGCGCATCCGCCGCGCGCCGCTGCTCGGGATGCTCGATCGCCCCTTCGATCCGCGTCGTCACACGCTTCCCGATGACGCTGTGGCCGCACTGAAGCGCGTCGAAGCGGTGCTCGTCGTTCCGCAACGCGCCGGGCACGCCGGCGAACGGATTCCTCGCGCTCGCGCCGAAACTCTCCGGCGCCGAGCTCGCCGTCGAAGACATCGACTTCCTCTGCTCCGTCGCCGATCAGATCGACATCGGGATCGACCGCATCCGCATGCAGCGCGAAGACGCCGACTACGAGCAGGCTCGCGCGATCCAGCAGACGCTCCTCCCGCGCGAGATGCCGCGCGTCGCCGGGCTGGAGCTGAGCGGCATCTGGCAGCCCGCGCGCACGATGGGCGGCGATTATTACGATCTGCTGAAGCTCGGCGAGAGCGAGCTCGCGCTCTGCATCGGCGACGTCGCCGGGAAAGGGATGTCCGCGGCGCTGCTGATGTCGGGCCTGCAGGCGGCGGTGCGCGCATCCGCGAGCGGCTCGCCGCGCGACCTGTGCGAGCGCGTGCGCCGCGTCGTCGTCTCCAGTCTCGCCGGCGGACGCTTCGTCACGTTCTTCTACGCTACGATCGACACCGCATCGATGCGTCTGCGCTGGTGCAACGCGGGCCACAACGCGCCGATCCTCGCGCGCGCGGACGGCAGCGTGGTGCGCCTCGACGGCGGCGGCCCCGCGTTCTCGCGGCTCACGAGCGGCGACGCGTACGAGGAGCACGAGACCGCGATCGCGCCGGGCGACCGCATCGTGCTGTTCACGGATGGCGTGTCCGAGGCGGGAGTGGGAGGGGAGCTGTTCGGCGAGCAGCGGCTCGAAGAGCTGGTCGTCGCGAATCGCGACGCGAATGCGCCCGCGTTGCAACAGTCGGTCGTCGACGCCGCGACGTCGTTCGCGGGCGGAGAGCTCGAGGACGATCTGACGCTGGTCGTGGTCGCCGTGTCAAACGTAGCGCCCGGCTTCAGCCGGGCGAAGGCGGGCTGAAGCCCGCAGCCAGGAGAGCGCGCGGCAGAAAACAGTGGAGGACAGGCAATCCTGCCTGTCCGGCCTTCAAGGACAGGCAGGATTGCCTGTCCTCCACTACACCATGCTGAATCGTCCTTCCGCGAACGCGCGCAGCCGCGCGATGTCTTCGCGGCGCGAGACCGACAACGGCACCGTCGAGCGGATCGCGTCGAGGAGCGACTCCGTCGTCAGCGTCTGCTTCGCGTGCAGCGCGCGATAAAGCGACGCGATCACGGCCTGCTCGATCTCCGCACCGCTGAAGCCTTCGCTCCCCTCCGCGAGACGATTCAGATCGAACTGCGCCGGATCCTGTTTCCGCGTGCGGAGATGAATCGCGAAGATGTTCACGCGCTCGTCGTGCGAGGGGAGGTCGACGAAGAAGATCTCGTCGAAGCGTCCCTTGCGCAGCAGCTCCGGCGGCATCTTCGTGACGTCGTTCGCCGCGCCGACGACGAACACGCCCTCCTTCTTCTCCTGCAACCAGGTGAGGAACGCCGCGAAGAGCCGCTGCGAGAGGCCGCCGTCCGCATCGGCCGCGGTGCCGGACGCGAATGCCTTCTCGATCTCGTCGATCCACAACACCACCGGCGCCATCGCCTCGGCCACCGCCGTCGCGCGGCGGAAGTTCTTCTCCGTCTCGCCGACATACTTTTCGTACAGCCGCCCCGCGTCGAGCTTCAACAGCGGAAGCTGCCACTCGCGCGCGATGAACTTCGCGGCGAGCGACTTTCCGCATCCCTGCACGCCCACGAAAAGAACGCCCTTTGGCGGATGCAGATTCATCGCGCGCGCCTCGGACGTGAAACCGACGCGCGCGTGCGCGAGCCACGTTTTCAATCGCGCAAAGCCGCCGAGCTCGAAGCGATTCTCCTCGAGCGGATAGAACTCGAGGATCCCGCCGCGCTCGAGAATCTCTCCTTTCCATCGCGAGACGGCCTCGATGTCGAGCGGCGAGAGTTTGCCGTCGGCGAGGATCGCCTGGGCGATCACGCGCCGGGTCTGCTGCAGCGTGAGTCCGGACAGCGCCTGCACGAGGCGCTGGGCGTCGTCGCGAGTCAGCTCGACGTGCACCGGCTGCCGCGCCTTCATCGCATCGACCACGCGGCGGATCGTCGCGCGGCGCTCCGCTTCGTCGGGCAGCTTCAGCTCGAAGCGGACCGTCAGCGCGTCGATCTCGCGCGGGAGCTCGATCGGATCGCCGGTGATCACGATGGCCGAGGCGGTGTGCGTCATTTTCTGCGCGAGCTCTCGCAGCGCGCGCGCCGCTTCCGCCTTCGACAGATGCGGCGCGAGGTCCTTGAGGAGATAGACCGCGTCGCCGGTCATCGTCTCGATGTGTTTCAGCATGCCGAGGGCGTCATGCGTGTCGCCGATGGCGGAGCCGTAGCCGCGGCGGAAGCCGGTATTGACGGACCACTCGAACAGCGGCTGCTCGAGCTCGCGCGCGACCTCGTCGAGGATGGCCCGGACGCGCTCTTCTTCCACGGTCTCGACGGCGATGAGGGAGTGGAAGGAGCGGACGAGACTCTTCAGGTCGTGCACGGCCTGGCGGTGGGACATGTCGCGATTCACTGTAGCGTCACTTGACGAATATAGGTTGGCGGACGGATAAGGCGGCGTGAGGGTTGGGCCGGTTGCCCGGTAGCCCGGTTGCCCGGTAGGGTGGCGGGGCCGGGCAGCCGGAATGGGGTTGCGCGGTTACGCGGTGTCGCGGTTTCGCAGTGCCTCACCGCGTAACCGCGCGACCGCGCAACCGCGGAACCCTCTCCGGGCAACCGGGCAACCGGGCAACCGGGCAACCCGGGCAACCCGGGACTAGAACCGCCCGTCCCAGCGTTCACGAACCCGAGAAACCGCCCATGCCCATCGACAAAAAGAAGGTCCTCTACGAGATCCGGGTCTTCGTCCTCATGATCCTGATCGTGAGCTCGCTTCGTTCGGCGCTGGCCGACTGGAACGATGTTCCGACCGGCTCGATGAAGCCGACCATCCAGGAAGGCGACCGCGTCGTGGTCAACAAACTGGCCTACGACCTCAAGGTCCCGTTCACGACCGTCAACATTTTCAAATGGGCGGACCCGAAGCGCGGCGACATCGTCGTGCTCTTCTCGCCCACCGACGGCACGCGTCTCGTGAAGCGCGTGGTCGCCGTGCCCGGCGACAGCGTGGAGCTGCGCGACAACCAGCTCTTCATCAACGGCAAGCTGGCGCGGCAGTCTCCGATCACGACCGACCCGACGACCGAACAGGGTCCGGCGTACATCCTCGACGAGGATCTGTACGGCCATCGCCACCAGATCATGCTCTCGCCGGAGATCTACTCCGACCGCCGGACGTTCGGCCCGCGCATCGTGCCCGCCGGCTACTACTTCGTTCTCGGCGATAATCGCGACAACAGCAACGACAGCCGCTACATCGGATTCATCGAGCGGCGGCGGATCGTCGGCGAAGCGGTGGCGGTCGCGTTTTCACTCGACCGCGCGAACTACTTCGTTCCGCGCTTCAAGCGTTTCTTCAAAGATCTCGAGTAATGGAGGCCTTCTCGATGAGGAAAGCAGTGACGTTGGTTGCGGCCTGTGCGCTCGTGACCGGAGTGGCCGCTGCGCAGATGAAAGTGAAGCCCACCGCGCCGGCGCAGAACGCGCCGCTGTCGGTGCAGGGCGCGCAGCAGCAGCCGCAGCCGAATCTCGACGCGATCCGCCGCATCTCGACGAGCGAGGCGCTGAAGCTCGCCGATCGCGGCGAAGCGGTGATCGTCGATATCCGCTCGAACGAGTCGTTCACCCTCGGACACATTCGCGGCGCGTACAGCATCCCGGGCAGTCAGCTCATCAAGCGGCTCAGGGAGCTGCCGCCGGGCAAGATGATCATCACCTACTGTGCCTGACAGGCCGAACAATCAAGCGCCCGTGCGGTGCTCGAGCTCAACAATCACGGCGTCAAACACGCAGCGGCCATGAAGGGCGGCTGGGACGTCTGGAAGTCCGAAGGCAAGCCGATCGCGGCCGGCCCGAAATGATGGAGGGCGGACGTCTCGTCCGCCCATCCGTTCCTGGCGGACGAGACGTCCGCCCTCCAAAGCGCGCATAAAATGCGCGCAGCATGTTCAAAATCGCCGAAATCTTCGCCCGCGAAATCCTCGATTCCCGCGGCAATCCCACCATCGAAGTCGACTGTCTGCTCGACAACGGCGCGCTCGGACGCGCGGCCGTGCCGTCGGGCGCGTCGACCGGCTCGCGCGAGGCCCTCGAACTGCGCGACAACGAGAAGAACCGCTTCCTCGGCAAGGGCGTGCGCAACGCCGTCGACAACGTCGACGTGATCGCCCGGGAGATCGAGGGGATGGACGCGCGCGAGCAGGTGATGATCGATCTGGTGATGAAGCAGATCGACGGCACCGACAACAAGGGCAACCTCGGCGCGAACGCGATTCTCGGCGTCTCGCTCGCGGTGGCGCGCGCGGCCGCGGAAGCTGCGGGACTGCCGCTGTTTCTCTACCTCGGCGGTACCGGCGCGCGCACGCTGCCCGTGCCGATGCTGAACGTCATCAACGGCGGGGCGCACGCGAACAACAACCTCGACGTGCAGGAGTTCATGATCATCCCCGCCGGCTTCGACACGTTTTCGGACGCGCTGCGCGCGGGCGTCGAGACGTTCCATCACCTCAAAAAGATTCTGAACGACCGCGGGCTCACGACCGCCGTCGGCGACGAAGGCGGCTTCGCGCCCGACCTCGGCAACAACGCGGAGGCGCTCGATCTCATCCTCGCCGCAATCGAAAAGGCGGGCTACCGTCCCGCGCAGCAGATCTACCTCGCGCTGGACGTCGCGGCGTCGGAGTTCTTCGAGAAGAAGAAGTACAAGTTCGAGGGAGCCGACCGCACGAGCGACGAGATGGTCGACTACTACGTCGAGCTGCGAAAGAAATATCCGATCGTCTCGATCGAAGACGGGATGGCCGAGGGCGACTGGGATGGCTGGGAGACGCTGACGGGCGTGATGGGCTCGAGCACGCAGCTCGTGGGCGACGATCTCTTCGTGACGAATCCGGCGATTTTCCAGAAAGGCATCGAGCGCGGGATCGCCAACGCGATCCTGATCAAGGTGAATCAGATCGGCACGCTGACGGAGACGCTGGAGGCGATCGAGATGGCCAAGCGCGCCGGCTACCGCTCCGTGATCTCGCACCGCTCCGGCGAGACGGAGGACTCGACGATCGCCGATCTCGCCGTGGCCACGAACGCGGGCCAGATCAAGACCGGCTCCGCCTCCCGCAGCGACCGCATCGCGAAGTACAACCAGCTCCTGCGCATCGAGGAGGAGCTCGGCGACGCGGCGGTGTTCGCGGGGAAGGGGATCGTCAAAGCTGCGCTTTGACGGGAATTGAAAATTGAAAATTGAAAATTGAAAAAGGAAGCACAGTCGAGCGATTCCCTCGTGTTTTTCAATTTTCAATTTTCAATTTTCAATTTGACTTTCCCCGCTCCTTGGTCAATAAATTGACCACCCATGCCGTCCGAACGCGACCTCGTGACCGGCGTCATCCAGCTCTCGAACCTTTTCATCCGCCGGCTCGCTCCTGTTTTCGAAAAGGCGAAGATCACGCCGCAGCAGTGGATTGTCCTGTCCGCGCTCGCGGACGAGACCGGGCCGGTGACGCTCGTGGCGCTCGCGCGGCGGCTGATGGTGACGAAGCAGAACATGACCGGGATGATCGCGCGCCTCGAGCAGCTCGGCGTCGCCGAACGCGAGGGCGATCCGAACGATCTGCGCTCGTCCCGCGTGACCCTGACGCGCCGCGGCCGCACGCTCGTCGAGAAGCTCCGCCCCGCCTATGAACAGTGGCTGCGCGCGCTGAGCAACGAAGTCGGCGAGCGCGACGTGCAGGCGGTCACGCGGACGATCGAGAAGCTGATTGCGCAGCTGGAGCCGTGAGCGCCCCCACCACCCGGTTCCCAGCGCTGCCGCCGCAGTGGAGAAAATGTGACCAGGACAACGCCGCGCAAGATAGATGGTCCGTGGGCCGACGGCCGGGTCCTCGACCTCCACTCCAGCGGCAGCGAGTTTCTCGGACACGACGAATTTGGCCGCGAGCAGTTCGATACCCGTCGCACCGAAGTGGGGGAGTTGCTCTACCGCCTGAAGTATCGAAACGACGCGTCGGCGCTGGACGAGATCGGCGCTGTCGCCGAGAAGTTCATCCGCTCCTGGCGCATCAACTTCGACGTGATCGTTCCCGCGCCGCCGACCCGAACCCGTCGCGTTCAGCCGCTTCACCAGATCGCGGATGAGCTTTCGCGCCGCTTCGACGTTCCAGTTGTGAAAGCGGTGGCGAAGAAAGCTGCCGGCGCGGCTGAGTTGAAGAACCTCCGCGAATTCCACGAACGCCAGGCCGTTCTGCAAGGCGCGCTTACCGTGAACAGTCGCGCGATCGCCGGGAAGCGCGTGCTGCTGGTGGACGACCTCATCCGATCGGGTGCCACGCTTGGCGCCGTCGCCACCGCGCTGACGGAGGCCGGAGCAGCTATCATCTATGCGTTCGCGCTGACCAAAACGCGACGCGTATGAAAAAGGTCTTCCTCTCCGGTTCTCGCCGCCTCTCCCGGCTCCCTCCCGAGGTTCGGCAGCGCCTCGACGAGATGATCCGTCGCGAGCTGACGATCCTCGTCGGCGACGCGAACGGCGCAGACAAGGCGATTCAGACCTACTTCGCCGAACAGCACTACGCGAACGTCCTCGTCTTTTGCACCGCCGGCGACTGCCGGAACAACGTCGGCCGCTGGCCCATCCAGGCCGTCGACGCACCACATCGCGTTCGCGACTTCGCGTTTTTCACCGCGAAAGATGCCGCGATGGCCGACGAAGCCGACGTGGGCCTGGCGATTTGGGACGGCCAGAGCTCCGGCACGATCGTGAACGTCGCTCGTCTCGTCACCCGGGCGAAGCCCGCCGTCGTTTACGTCGCGCCGACGAAGACGTTTTCCATGCTGAAGACACCCGACGATCTGATCGATTTGCTCTCCTCCGCCGATACGGACGTTCGCGCACGCGTTGAGGAATACATTCACGATCACGTCACCGAGTTCGCGCAGCCGCAGATGTTCTGACTGCGCTCGCGCTCGCGCGCCCGGGCGACTCCTACGGCTCGCTTAGACCAGCCATAAGTTCCATTTTGTTATACGTTTACCGTATTAACAGTCCGTATTAACAAATCCCCCCCCACCCGATTCCGCCCCGCCTTTTTTGCCTCGTACAAACGCTCGTCGGCGGTGTGAAAGAGCATCTCGCGATCGCGGCCGTCCTGCGGGTACATCGCGGCGCCGATGCTCACTGTAATCACGCCGCCCGCTTCGATGTTGGCGCGAATGCGTTCCGCGATGGCGAGCAGCGCGGCGGCGTCGACCTGCGGCACGACCACCGCGAATTCCTCGCCGCCGTAGCGGGCGGGGAAGTCGACGGTGCGGACGGTGTCGCGAATCGTCTTCGCCACTCCGCGCAGGGCCTCGTTTCCGGCGAGGTGGCCGTGGGTGTCGTTGTACTTCTTGAATCGATCGAGATCGAGGACGAGGACGCCGAACGATTCGGGATAGCGATCGGCGCGCTCGACCTCCGCGTCGATGTGCTCGCGGAAGGCGCGGAAGTTCGGCAGGCCGGTGAGGTCGTCGGTTCGGGCGCGCGCCTTCAGCTCGTCGGCCATTCGATTGAACGCGACGCCGAGGGTGGCAATCTCGTGATCGCCAGCGACGGGAGCGGTCGCGGTGAGATCGCCGGCGGCGATGCGGTCCGCGGCGATGGAGAGCTCCTCGATGGGGCGGACGACTTTGCGCAGCGTGGTCTGCACGACCGCGAACGAGAGAATCACGACGATCCACGCGACCGCGAGTCCGCTCGACATCATCGCGCGCGAGTCGCGCTCGAGCCGCGGGAGTTGCCGGGCGATCTCGCGCTTGCGCGCGGCGATGATCTGCTGCGCCTCGGCCACGATCGCCTGCGATGTCGTGTCGCTTCGGTCGTCCCGGTACGCGCGGACGCGGGCGCGCAGCGTGCCGAGGTCGAGGAAGTAGAGAGACTCATTGGCGAGGAGTTGCACGACGAGGCTGTAACGATCCATCGACTCCTGGCGCGCGTGAAATGCATTCTGCGCGCGGATGAATTCTTCGAGCGCGGCGACCGCGCGCGTCTCGACGGCGATGAGCCGCGTCCACCGCTCCTGCGAGCGCTTGGCGCGCCAGCTCAGGCCGAACGTGATCGCGAACAGCGCGAGCGCGAATGCCGCGGTGAGCAGCAGCACCCGCGCGCGGAGATGGGTTCGGCGCACGAGACGAGGATAACGTGTGGAGTGCGGCGACGCGAGTCGCCGCTTTTCTACGGCGCAGCGGTAGCTGCGGCGTTTGCGCGGCAACTGGCGTTGCCGCGTAGAAAGCGGTAACTGGCGTTGCCGCAGTCCATACAATCGCCGTGTGGATCTCAGAGCGGTCTACCTTGCAACCCTCGAACGCTGTGCGCCGGAAACGCTCGTGCAGGTGCACGTCGACACGTCGATGCCGCGCAACGTCGTCGCCATCGGCAAGTGCGCGGGTGCGCTGCTCGACGGCGTTGCGGCGGTCCACGACATCGTGCGTGCGTTTGTTGCGATTCCGGAAGGCTACCGCTTGCCGCAGACCAGAGCGGAGGTGCACGCCGGCGGACATCCGCAGGTCACGCGCGCGAGCTTCGAGGCGGGACGCGCGCTGCTCGAGTTCGTCGATGCGCATGACGACATCCTCTTTCTCGTTTCCGGCGGCGGGTCGGCGTGCGTGGAAGTGGCACTCGAGAGCGAGGAGCAATTGATCGAGACGAACGCGCGGCTCGTCGCGTCGGGATTGCCGATCGGCGCGATCAACGCGGAGCGCAGGAAGTTGTCGGCGATCAAAGGCGGGCGGCTCGGCGCGAGCGTACGCGGACGCGCGATCACGCTCGTCTACTCCGACGTGTCGTCAGGGAGGTTCGAAGATGTTGCATCGGGTCCGAGTCTGCGCGACATGCGGCTCATCGCCGACAACGACACGCTCACCGCGACCGCGGCGCAGGTCATCGGCGAGCGCGCGGTGCGGTGGGATGGGCAGCTCGAATGCGATGTCGAAGACGCGGCGCGTTTGCTCGCATCGCGGGCGCTGAAGAGCGGCGAGATTCTCGTTGCGGGTGGCGAGCCGACCGTGGTCGTGCGCGGTGATGGGCGTGGTGGGCGGTGCAGCGAGATGGCGGTTCGGTTCGCGATGCGCAGCGAGTGCGAGGCGTTGTTCGGGTCCTCGGATGGAGTGGACGGGAACAGTGGATGTGCAGGGATTCACGTCAGACGCCGGCTGGAAGCCGGCGGACCGGCCGGCTGGAAGTCGGCGCTCCACCATTCCGACTCGTTTCGGGTCGCCGCGCAAGTGGGTGAGCCGATTATGATTGCGCCGACGGGGAACAATCTCCGCGACCTCTTTCTCGTGGCTCGCGATTAGCAGGCAAGCGCTGCGGTCGCAGCGACTTAGCGAATGAACGTCGACGATCCCGCGGATCCGCTCCTGCCGCCTCCCAAAGGGCATCACCGCTCGGCGCGCGAACGCCAGCGGAAGGGACCGATGTGGGGTTGCCTCAAGTCGCTGGTTTTCGTCTTCGGCGGCGCGTTCCTTCTCCTCTTTCTGATCTTCGGCGGCGGCTGGTGGTACGTCGGCACGACGAACTTCGCGGAGCTGGTGAAACTGCGCATCGAAGAGACGCTCGAAGGGCGCCTCGAGCGCGACGTCTACATCGGCAAGGTCACCATCGTCCGCACGCGGCCGCAGAAAGTGATCCTCGACGATCTGCGCATCGCGAACGCACCGGGCGGCGTCGCGCCGTGGTTCGCCACCGTGAGGCAGGTCGAGATCTTCGGCGGCGTCGAGTCATTCTGGCGGCGACGCGTGAAACTGGGCCGCGTCGAGATTCGCGATCCGCAACTCTTCTTCGAAGTCTTTCCCGCCGGCGCGCCGCTCGTGCACAACTTCCCCAAGTGGAAGACCGGTCCGAAGCGCCGCTACGAGATCGTGCGGCTCGACATCGACCGTCTGGTCATCAGCAACGGCGAGTTCGGATTCCTCGATCGCAAGCACGACATCGAAGCGGTCGCGGGACGCATCTCGTCCGAGGTCACGGTCACGCGCGCGGGAGGGTTGTACGAAGGATTGCTCACGAGTCCGGTCATGCGCGTGCGGCTGCAGGACTACGAGCCGTTCGAAGTCGATCTGCGCGGCGGTTTCCGCTACACGCCGGGCGTTCTCGCGCTGCGCTCGATCGCGATGAAGGGTCGCGGAATCGAGATGTTCCTCTCCGGCCAGCTCAATCCTCTGACCGAGGGCGTGTACAACCTGCGCATCGACTCGCGGCTCGCGCTCGAGCGCGTGCGCGAGATCTTCCGCGTCGAGAAGCGGCTCGAAGGCGAGCTCGTACTCGACACGCATCTGCGTGGCAGGCAGGGCGAGTTCCGGCTCAGCGGCGGCTGGATCGCGCCGTCGATCGGCGCGGACACGTACGACCTCACGAACGCGAAAGGCACGCTCGACCTCAACGACGAGACGCTCACCGTCGACGTCGAGAAGGCCGGCTACGGCGGCGGCACGATCGGCGCGCACTACGTCCTTTCGAAATACGAGGAGCCGTATCCGATGACGGCCGGCCTTCGCTACGCCGGCATCTCCATCGAGCAGCTCTTCAGCGACTGGACGATCGAGAACACCGGACTGCGCTCCGCCGCGACGGGCGAGCTGACCTACCGCTGGAACAAGGACAAGATCCTGGAAGGCGGAGGCGAGGGCAGCGCGCAGCTGTCGAAAAACGCGCGCGCGTTCTCGAACGCGCGCTATCCGATTCCGATCGGCGGCTCGGTCGACTTCGGCCTCGACAACGGCACGGTCACGTTCCGGCGCGCGGAGCTCGACACGGACGCGTCGCACGTCAGCCTCACCGGCACGCTGAAGATCGAAGAAGTGATCACCGATCTGCAGATGGCGATCCGCAGCTCCGACTTCAGCGAGCTCGATCGCATCGGCTACAACTTCGCGCACGCCGCCGACAAGAAGGACTATGAGCTGCTCGGACTCGGCGGCGCGGGAACGATCAACGGAACGGTGAAGGGTCCGATCGACAAGCCGCACGTCGTCGCGCAGATCACCGGCAGCGCCACGCGCTACAACGAAGTCCTCCTCGGCGGCTCGGACATCGATCTCCGCTACAACGGCGACACGAGTACGCTCACGTTCCAGCGCGCGACGTTCACGATGGAGGGCGGACGTCCCGTCCGCCCCCGGGAGGCGGACGGGACGTCCGCCCTCCGCCTCAACGGCGACGTCGTGTTCCTCGACCAGGGCGGACCGCGCTTCGACCTAGCGCTCGATGCGAACGGCTATCCCGCACAGCGCGCGATCGACGCGGTCGGTCTCGATCTGAAGATCGGAGCGGGACTCGCGACCGGCCGCATGGTGATCGCCGGGACGCCCGAGGATGGACGCGCGACGTTTGCGAACCTCGTCGTGCGCCGCGCCGATGCGACGCTCACGCTCAACGGCACGGTGCACTGGATGCCGGGCGAGGGCAACGTCGAGTTCGATCTCGCGATCGCGGCGAACAACTTCCCGGTCGAGGACATCGCCGCGTTCCTCGATTTCGCCGACGTTCCCGCGAGCGGCAGGCTCACCGGCACGCTGCGCATCGCGGGAAGGAAGGAGTCGCTCGAAGGCAGCGGCAAAGTGACCGTGCGCGAAGGCGCGATCATGGGCGAGCCGGTCGAGTCCGCGTCGGCCGATATCGTGTTCACCGAGGGCCGCATGCGCGCGACGAACGTGATCGTGACGTCGGTGGCGGGCGAGATTCGCGGCGAAGCGGAGCTCGACTTTGCGACGGAGAAATTCAGCTACACGATCGCATCGAGCTCGATCGATCTCTCGCGATTGAAACTCCTCGAAGGGCTCAAAGATCTCCTCGGCGGAACGATCGTTCTCAAGTCGACCGGCGCGGGAACATTCGAGCAGCCGGAGCTCGTCGTCGAGGCAACGCTCGAAGGGGCGACGCTGCGCGGCCTCGATCTTCCGGAAGGCGCGGCCCCGCCGTCGCTCTATCTCGCGATCCGCAACGGGCGCCTGATCGTGCGCGGCTCGGTCGCCGACATCGTCACGATCGAAGGGGAGGGAAGCGTCGGCGAGAACATGGCCGTCGATGGTCTCGTGCGCGTCACCGTCACCGACATCGCCCGCGCGGTCGCGCTCTCGCCGAAGACCTCGTCGCTGCCGGCGTCCGGAAATCTCGTCGTCGATCTGAAGCTCGGCGGACAGCTGACGCCGATCGAGGCGCTGGTGATCGAAGGATCCGCGCCGGTGTTCAACCTGAAGATCGCCGATCACGAGTTCGTATTGGTGGAGGACAGGCAATCCTGCCTGTCCCGGACAGGCGAGATCGCCTGTCCTCCACTCGTCACGCTGCGCAACGGGCGCGTGACGTTCGACGCGTTCGCATTGCGCAGCGAAGACTCGACGTTCGCGGTCACCGGCTTCGCCGACGTGATCGGCGAGAAGCGGATCGACGCCGGCGTGCGCGGCCGCGTCGAGGCCGCGCTGCTGCAGTTGTTCATCCCCGACATGCGCGCCGAGGGACATGCGGACGTTGCGGTCAGCGTGGGAGGCGCGTTGGGCGCGCCGCGCGTGAACGGCGTGATCGAGCTCGTCGACGCGGAGGTGAAGTTCGCCGGCTTCCCGCAGCTCATCGACGAGATCAACGGCACGCTGCGTTTCGCCGGCGATCGGTTGACGATCGAGTCGGTGCGCGCGACCGTCGGCGGCGGCACCGTCGTCGCGGGCGGCTTCATCACGCTCGACGGGATGACGCCGAAGAACGTGCGCATCACGCTGCAGGGCACCGAGGTCGCGCTGCGGTACTACGAAGGGATCACCGTCGAGGGCAACTTCACGCTGTTGCTCACGGGCGATCTGGAGCGCGCGACGCTCACGGGCGACGTCGCCGTCACGCGCGCCCTGTACTTCCGCGACTTCGACGTGCAGCAGACGCTGCTCAACGTGATCCTGACGCGCAGCCGCGTCTCCACCGTCGCCGCCGCCACGTGGCAGGATCGCGTCTCGCTCAACATCCGCCTTCTCGCGCCGGACACGCTCGCCGTGAACAACAACATTGCCGAGGTGACGGGAAGCGCGGAGCTGGAAGTGCGGGGCACGCTGGCGACGCCGGTCATTCTCGGCGAGGTCACGCTCGACGAAGGCGGGACGGTGCGCATCCAGAACGTCGATTACCGTCTCGTGCGCGGCACGATCGCGTTTCAGAATCCGTTCCGCATCGATCCGTTCTTCGACGTGACGGTCGAAGGAACCGTGCAGGGCGGGATCTCCGAGATCGAGAGCGGTCCGCTCGATCTCACCGTGAATCTCACGGGAACGCTCGACCGCCTGCAGACGTCGGTCACGAGCGATCCGCCCGCGAGCGACATCTCGCTCTTCTCGATTCTCGGCCTCGGCCAGCTCGGCAGCCGTGCCGGCGGGGCGCAGCCCGGCGCGCTGATGGGACAGTCGCTGCTCTACCAGAGTCTCGGCAATCTGATCGGCTCGCGCGTCTTCCCGTTCGTCGACTCGTTCACGTTCGATCCGAACCTGCTCGATACCGGCGGCGGCCCGGGTGCGAAGGTGACGTTCGAGAAGCGGCTCTCGGACGACATCCGTTTCCTCATCGTCTACAACCTCGGCAACAACGAGAGCAAGCAGGTGGTCGAGTGGATCGTCAACCGCAACTGGACGCTCCAGCTCACGCGCGACGAGTCCGACGAGTACCGCCTCGATGCGCGCTTCCGCCGCCGCTACGACGCGCACTGGGGCGAAGGCGAATCGGCGGAGGAGGATTTCGCAGTCGCCGCGAGAATGGTGGAGGACGGGCGATCCCGCCCGTCCGGACAGGCAGGATTGCCTGTCCTCCAGACTTCACCTCCGCCCACGACGCGCGTCGACGCGCACGCGCTCGGCGGCGCGACGATCGCGCGCGTCGATTTCCGCGCCGACGCGCGTTTCGATACGACGGTCGTCGCGGATGAAGTGACGCTGAAGCCGGGGCAGCCGATCACGGTTCGGGAAGTGCAGTCGTCGATCAAAAATCTCTTCGCCACCGGCAACTTCCGCGACATCCGCGTCGACGCCGCTCCGGGCGACGGCGGCGCGGTGCTCACGTTCTCGCTCTTCCTCAATTATCGAATCGGCGACATCGTCGTCGTGGGCCTGACCCGCGCCGATCGCGATCGCGCGGTGCGCGAGCTCACGATCCGAACCGGCGACGTGCTTTCACTCGACGAGGTCGACGGCACCGCGACCGCGATTCAGGAAACACTCGAGCGCAACGGCTTTCTCGAGGCCACCGTCGATCCGGAAACGGAATTCGATCGCGCGCGCAGCATCGCCGCCGTCACGTTCCACGTCACGCCGGGGCCGCTCGCGAAGATCGTGGAGATCACGATCGAGGGCGACACGCGTCCGTACGAAGCGCCCTCGCTCGTCGGGCCGATGCGCCGCCGCAAGGGCGATGTGTTCCACCTGCGCGACGCGCGCTCGGATGCGGAGCGCGTGAAGAAAGCGCTGCTGCGCCGCGGCCATCGCCGCGCGGACGTCGACTTCGTCGACTACACGTACGATCCCGCCACACAAGGCGTGACGCTGCGCTATCGCGTGAGCGTCGGGCCGAAAGTGCGCGTCGAGGTCACCGGCGTTCCGCGCCGCGCGGTGCGGCGCTATCTGCCGTTCCGCGGCCGCAATGATGAGTACAGCGAAGACGCGGTCGAGCGCGCCGCGGACGAGATCGTGCGCGCGTATCAGCAGCGCGGACACTTCCACGCCTCGGTCGACACGGAGAGCCGCCTCGAGAACTCGAGGAGGGCGGACGTCCCGTCCGCCCCAGCGGATGGGCGGACGGGACGTCCGCCCTCCTTACCAAACGAGTGGATCACGACGTTCGATGTTCATCCCGGCGTGCGCTATACGCTCGCGGAGGTGACGTTCAGCGGCAATACGAAGAAGTCCGACAAGGAGTTGAACGAAGTCGTCGCGACGTCGGCGCGCGGCGGATTCCGCCGCCTGATCTCGACGATCTTCCGCCGGCCGCGGGGCGTGACGCGCGAACAGCTCAGCGATGATCGCGATGCGGTCGAGTCGCACTATCGACTGCAGGGATTCTCGGACGCGACCGTTGCGACGCCGGTCGTCGCGACGAACGATGCGGCCGGGACGATGACGGTCGACTTCGCGGTGACCGAGGGGCCGCAGACGATCGTTGCGGAGGTGAAGATCGAGGGGAACGAGAAGTTCGACGCGGGCGCGCTTCCCAACCTTCAACTCGAAACGGGTGAGCCGTTGAATCCGCAACTGCATCATGAAGACGTCGTCGCGCTGCAGACGTTCTACGCCGATCGCGGCTACGTCGAGGTGCAGGTCGCGCCGCGTGTGGCGATCAGCGACGACAAGACCAGCGCGAAGGTCGCGTACGCGATCGCGGAAGGGCCGCGCGTGAATATCGACGAGGTCATCGTGCGCGGGAACACGTACACGCACTCGGAGGTCGTCGAGCGGACATCGGATCTCGATCCGGGCGATCCGTTCAGCTACACGGCGATCCTCGAAGCGCAGCGCGCGCTCTACCGCCTCGGCATCTTCCAGCGCGTCGACATTCAGCCGGAGCAGGCCGGAACGACGGTCGGCGACCGCGACATCGTCATCCACGTCGAGGAAGGAAAGAACCTGACGCTGACCGGCTCGATCGGTTTGCGCGCCGAGCGTGGACAGGAATCGAGTACCGCCGCGGGGGAACCGGAGGCGGCCGGAGAGACCGCTGGCGTCACCGCGGGCGGCGAGCGCTTCAAGCTCCGCGAGCGCTTCGCCCTCGGCGTCGCGCATCGCAATCTCTTCGGCACCGGCCGCTACCTCGGCCTCGAAACGGTCCACAGCCGCGACGAGAACGAGTTCTTCCTCACGTATCGCGAACCGTTCATCAGCCGCTGGGACGTGCCGATCCAGGTGCAGGTCTACCAGGCCGACGACGGCACGCGCCCGCAGACGCACATCCTGCAGCGCGGCACGAAGATCGAGGCGGCGAAGATCGCGCGGCTGCGCACCCGCTGGTCGGCGATTTACGAATACAAGATCTCGAAGTGTGTCGAAGGCGACATCTGCGATCTTCTCGAGGAGGAGCCGGACGAGCCGGTCGAGGGGCTGGACCGCTCGCTGCTCAACATCCAGATCTCCAGCATCGCGCCGACGTTCTTCTGGGACACGCGCGACGACATCATCGATCCGCACCGCGGCTTCTTCACCAGCGCGTCGATCGAGTACGCGTTCCCGTTCATCTCCGCGAAGGCGCACTTCTTCAAGGGCTACGTGCAGGGCGCGTACTACTTCCCGCTCAGCTCACGGCAGGTGTTGGCGTTGTCGGGACGCGTGGGGCAGATCCGCCCGCGCGGCGATACGACGCACGAGACGGTGCCGCTGTCCGAGCGCTTCACCGGCGGCGGCGAGAACACGCATCGCGCGTTCCCGCTCGATCTCCTCGGCAATCTCTGCGTCGACGAGGACGAGGGTCCCGACTGCGAGGCGACGCTGCATCAGGAGACGCTGACCTCGCCGATTCTCCCGCTCGGCGGCAGCGGGCTGCTGCTGTTCAACGCGGAGTACCGCTTCCCGATTTTCGGCACGCTCGGCGGCGCGGTGTTCGCCGACGCGGGGAATGTGTACAAGCGCAGGATCAAGTTCGACGACCTGCGCTACGGCGTGGGATTCGGACTGCGCTACCTCTCGCCGGTAGGCCCGCTGCGCATCGACGTCGGCTGGCCGCTCGACCGCCGCTCGTACGAGCGCTCGTTCTCGTACTTCATCACGCTGGGCTACGCGTTCTGACAGGGAACGCCTGATATGGACTGCGGCGGCAGAGCCGCCGCTTTCCATCGCGGCGGCATTGCCGCCGCCAGTCAAAGCGGCAGCTGCGCTGCCGCAGTCCATAGACAGCTAGAACGACGCTTCGAGCGATTCCGCTGCCGCCTCCGCGCGCTCTTCTTCCAGCCGCGCGAGCCGCGTGCGGAGCTCGCTCACTTCCTGCGTGAGACGCGCGATGTCGTCCTTCACCGCGTCGCGGGCGAGGTCCTGCAGCCGCGACGTCACTTTTCCGAGCTGGTCCTTGAGAAGCTGTTCGATGTCCTGCGCCATGATGAGGCTGGATTCGTGCGAAAATCGCGCCCGTCTCGTGGACATCCGCTCCTTTTCCGATTTCTGGCCGCATTACGTGCGCGCGCACTCGCGTCCGCGAACAAGGGTTCTGCACGCGATCGGCTCCACGCTCGCCCTCGCCTGCGTCGCGCTGGCGATCGCGGTGAGCCCGTGGTTTCTGCTCGCCGCGCCGGTGATCGGCTACGGCTTCGCGTGGTACGGGCACTTCTTCGTCGAGCACAACAAGCCGGCCACGTTCGGCCACCCGTTCTACTCGCTCGCCGCCGACTACGTGATGGTGTTCAGGATGATGACGGGACGGATGGACGACGAAGTGCGGCGCCACGTGTCATAACGGAGGGCGGACGTCTCGTCCGCCCATCGGCGAGGCGGACGGGACGTCCGCCCTCCTTTGACATATGATTTTTCCCATGGGCCTTCTCGACGGAAAGACCGGGATCATCTTCGGTGTCGCCAACAAGCGCTCGATCGCCTGGGCGATCGCGCAGGCGCTCTCGCGCGAGGGGATGCGGCTCGCGTTCACGTATCAGGGCGAGCGGCTGAAGGAGAGCGTGGAAGTGCTCGCGAAGACGCTCCCCGACTCGCTGCTCGTGCCGTGCGACGTGACGCTCGATCATGAGATCGAGGGCGTGTTCAACTCGCTCGGTGAATCGTTCGGCAGGCTCGACGCGCTCGTGCACTCGGTCGCGTTCGCGCCGCGCGAGGATCTCGAAGGAGACTTCGTCAACACCTCGCGCGACGGCTTCAGGACCGCGCACGACATCTCCGCCTACTCGCTGGTCGCGCTC